>CAWGGI010000006.1:0-137416 GCA_963822135.1 uncultured Actinomycetota bacterium
CGGGTCGTTCACTACTCGCTCTTCTCCGCGGGCGTGGTGCCGGCGATCATGGCCGCACTGCTGCCTGCCACCTGCACCCCGATGAACTGCTCCTGCACGGTTGCGTCGGCATTGAAACTGGAAACGTCTCCCTCGAAGACGATGTGGCCGTTGCTGATCACGTATACATACTCTGCGACCCTCGTCGCCATGGCGACGTTCTGCTCCACAAGGAGCATGGACAGCCCTTCTCCCTTGAGCGTCAGGATCAGATCGCCGATCTCACGCACGATGAGTGGTGCCAGCCCTTCCGAGGGTTCGTCCATGAGTAGAAGGTCGGCATTGGTCATCAGGGCTCGGGCGATCGCCAGCATCTGCTGTTCGCCCCCGCTGAGCGTGGTCCCGATGTTCTTGGACCGCTCCTTCAGGATAGGGAAGAGTCCGTAGACGCGGTCCAGCGTCCAGGGGTTATTCTTGCTTCTCTCCCTGGAGCTGACGCTCAGGTTCTCCTGCACCGTAAGCGACGGGAAGATGCGCCGGCCTTGGGGTACCAACCCGATGCCCCGTTTGGCGATGGTGAACGGGCGCAAGTGGGTTATTTCCTCCTCGTTGAACAAGATACGGCCTCGGCGGGGGGGCTGGAAACCGATGATGGAGCGGATGGTGGTGGTCTTTCCCATGCCATTGCGCCCGAGCAGGGCGACGACCTGGTTGGGTTCGACCTTGAGACTCACGCCCTGAAGAGCGTAGCTCTCCCCATAGTATGTGTGGATGTCGTCTACTTCGAGCATGGCTTCATCAGTTTCCCATGTAGATCTCGCGCACCCTGGGGTCGCACTGGACGACATCGCAGGAGTCACAGGCGATGATGCCACCCTCGTATAGCACCATCAGCCGGTCGGCGACCTTGAATATCAGCTCCATGTCGTGGGCCACGATGATGACAGTGACGTCGCGGCCTATATGGTCGTTTATCGTACTCACAAGCTCCGCGGCCTGAGCTTTCGTAAGCCCGTTGCTCGGCTCGTCAAGTAGAAGCAGCTTGGGGTGGGAGGCAAGACAGAAGTGGATCTCGAGGCGACGCTGGTCACCATAAGCCAGACTGCTGACCGGGTCATCCCGCCTTTCCCACAGGCCCGCTTCGGCGAGCACCTTGCGGGCTGTTCGTTCACCCCCGCATACCGTCTGACAGAACGCATAAGGCCGTAGCGTGATTTCCCAAGCCCGTGGAGCGTGATAAGCGTGTTCTCCCAGAGCGTGAGGTTCTGAAAGAGACTACACAGTTGGTACGACCGGGCCTGCCCGATGTGGGCCCGAGCATGCGTAGGAAGATGCGTTATGTCTTCGCCAAGAAGAATATCTTTCCTCGGGTGGGCTCCAACTGGCCGTTGACTAGATTGATGAGGGTGGTCTTACCCGCCCCGTTCGGCCCTATGACGCCCAGACGCTCCCCTTGAGGCACTTCGAAGGCGATGTCCTCAAGGACCCTCACGCCCCCGAAGTACTTCGTCAGATTCTCGACCCTAAGCGCTTCCATCGCCGACACTTGCTGCACGCCTCCTTGACATTCTGTCGAGTGCTCGTGAGATCCACAGCACCACTCCACCCCGGAAGTACATGATCACTGCGATGAAGAAGGCGCCCATGATAAGCGGCCAGCGGTAGGGGGTCACTGACTCACTAAGTACTCCAACCACACCACGATCATGGCGCCGATGATCGGACCCAGCTTGGTGCCCGCTCCCCCAACGATCACGACGAGCATGGGGATCCAGGAGTAGTCGAAGCCCAGGTGCGTGGGATGGGCGAACGAGTTGTTGTACGCGAAGAGCATCCCTGCAAAGCCGCAGAACCCAGCGCTTATGACCAGGGCGATGTACCTTGTCAGCCATACGTTGTATCCAAGCACCTGCATTCGCTTCTCGCCCTCGCGCACCCCCACGATGGCGTGCCCAAACGGAGAGTCGACGATCTTCTTGATGAGGAAATAGCAGATGAGGAAGAAGACGAGCACCAGATAGTAGAAGGTTATGTTCGTCCAGGTGAAGCCAGGGAAACCTATGCCCGGGTACTTGATGTCCGAGATCCCCTGCATACCCGAGGAGTTGAACCAATCGAGGCTCCAGGCCATCGCGTACAGCAGCTGGCTCAACCCGAAGGTGATGAGTAGGAAGTAGACCCCGGACATCCTCAGGAAGAAGAAGCTCAGGATCAAACCGCCTATCAAAGCCATGATGATCGAGACCAGGATGCTGAGCCACAGGTTGTTGATCCCAGCGTGGAGCCAGAGCAGGCCGACCGAGTACACTCCGATGCCAAAAAAGGCGCCGTGCCCGAGAGACAGCATGCCCCCGTATCCATAGATGATGTTGTAGCCCATACCGAAGATAGCCAGGATGAGGAACCTGGTCATCAGCAACTGCTGGAAGCCGTTGAGCAGGGGCGGGAACCAGGATCACGATGGCAAGGACCAACAGGCCCCCGTTGATCGCAAGCTTCTGGGTCGGCAGCCGGAGTCGGATGATCCGACACCCTGCTTCTTGTCGGCCTCCACCACGGAAGCAGGCTTTCCTCGATTCATGTATTGATCTTCCTTCCCAGGAGCCCCCGAGGACGGACCAGAAGGATGACGATCATCGCCAGATACATGGTGAAGAGGCCGAACTCCGGAAAGAGCGACTTTCCGAAGGTATCGAGGACACCGATGATCACTCCCCCGAGCAGAGCCCCCTGCACCGCCCCGGTCCCGCCCACGATGGTCACCACGAGAGCGAGGAGAAGGATGTCAAGTCCCAATCCCGGGCTTGGAGCGATGAACTGCGAGCCCATGACCCCGGCGAAGCCGGCCAAGAACGAGGCCAGGAAGAAGACACCGGCAGATACGAGGGGAAGATTGATGCCGAGTCCCTGGGTCATCTCTCGGTCATCCATACCCGCCCGCACCATCGCCCCGATGCGGGTGCGGTCCTGGACGTACCAAAGCACCGCCGCCACGACCAGACCAAGACCGAGAGTAAACAGCCGGTCTTTGCCCAGGGAGATCCCCCCATCTCGACCGCCCCTTTAACCAGTCGGCCGTGTACTGCATGCGGACCCGGCCGCCCCAGATCCACAAGATGATGTTGCCGATGATGAGCACGAAACCAAAGGTGACCAGCACCTGCTCGTTGGGTTGCCGGTAGAGCGCTCTCAGGAAGACCCGCTCGATGAGAAGGCCCACCAGCCCGCCGGTGAACCCGCCCACGACGATGGCCAAGCCACCAGGGCAGACCCAACTTGGTGGCGATCGTCCAGCCCATGTAGGCACCGATCGCGTAGAGAGACCCGTGGGCGAAGTTGGTGATGCCCATTACGCCGAGGACTATGGACATCCCCGCCGCGATGAAGAACAGCACCATCCCGAAGGTGATGCCGTTAAACAGGTTGGTGATGAAGAACTCCAAGGTCTCAGCCTTCCTCACTGGCGACTCCGCTCACGTTCACCGCGCGCTCGCTACCAGGTTTGGGAAGAGCCCGGCCCGATGGCCGGGCTCTTCCCCTAGCTTCTACTACGTTTCGCAGGTCGCTTTGGCTATTGGGTGACCCGCGGGTCCCTGATCGCCTCGACAGTATCGAGCGGAGCGGAGATCTCGTACGTGTCGCCCACCTTCTCGGCGGTGGTCACGTACATGTTGGTGATGGCGATGCCATTCGGCTCCCAGGCCAGCGGGCCGGCGGCGGTGTCCATCTTACTGTTCACGATCGCGTCCCACAGCACAGCTTTGGTGTCGTCGCCACCGGTCTTCTCAAGGCCGGCGAGGATGACTTTGGTCAGCGTGTAGGCGTTCTGATGCTCGGGCATGGGCGGCAGGCCGTCCCACTTGGCTTTGATGAGCTCCACAAAGGTCTTGTTCATAGGATTGTCCAGTTTCCAGGTGTAGCTCGACTGACCCTTGATGCCCGCCACCAGCTCGCCGACTTCGGCGAGCATCTGCGGCGAGTAGTCGTCGGCCTGGGTGATGGTCACCAACGGCAGCGTCTTACCGGCCTGGTTGTACTGGTAGATGAACTTGCTGACGGCGCCAGGACCTTCGAGCGCGTACATGACGACGTCGGCGTCTTTGTCTTGCATGCTGGTGATGAAGGCGGCATAGTCGGCGAGCCCACCGGGGTGGGGATGACCTGGAGCACTTCGCCGCCGGCTTTCGAAGCCCTCCATCCAGCCCGCCGCGTATCCGGCTTTGCCGGCATAGTCGGCGTGGACCACGATGGCCTTCTTGTAGCCCAACTTCTCGACGCAGTAGGTGCCGAAGGGATAGGTCTGGGCATCGACCGTGGTGGGATAGATCAGATAGGTCTTGTCCTTAACCGTGTCCCACATCCCGTTGATGAGGGAGGTGATGATCACGCCCTTCTCGGCGCAGTACGGCGAGAGCGCCAGGTGGGCGTCACCCATGAGCGGGCCGATGATGATCTTGACGCCGTCCTGCTCGACCAACTTCTTGGCCTTGGACACAGCCACGTCCACCGAGGTGGCCGAGTCTTCGATGATCAGTTCGACCTTCTTGCCGGCCACCATGTAGTTGGCTTCCTCAAGGGCGGCTTCGATGCCGGCCTGGAAGATCGGGCCGAGTTCGGCCACCGGACCGGTGAAGTCGAGCAGTGCGCCGATCTTGATCGTGCCGCCCGCCGCCGCGGTGGTGTCGGTACTGGCCGGCGCCGTGGTGTCGGTGCTGGCCGGCGCCGTCGTCGGCGGCGCTGTCGTCTCGCTCGCCGGAGGCGCGGTCGTCGTCTCTTCCTCTGCGCCGCACCCGACGGCCGCCAGGGCCATCGCGGCGACCACGAGGACCACCAATCCCAGGATCAATAGTCTCTTCATACTTCCCCTCCGTTCGCTTCGACCGACCAATGCACTTCACGTGACCCCAACTCCATAGCCACCCCTTCCGCGATATGGCACCCCCCCGATCGGATTGAGTCACCGTCGCAGCACTCGACCTGGCAGGCCGGCGTCCGTCAGTTCCCGTGCTTGACCGTCACCCGGCCGTTGACGACCACGTACTCGATGCCGGAGGGGCTCCCAGGCTCGAGGTACGTGGAGTTGTCCTAAATGGTCCCTGGATCGAAGACCGTCATGTCCGCCCACATGCCTTGGCGGAGGACACCACGGTCCTGGATATTGAAACGGCGGAGAGGCAGCGACGTCATCTTGCTCACGGCCTCCTCGAGTCGCATGAGCCCGGTCTCACGGACATAGTGACCCAGCACCCGCGGGAACGCACCGTACGCCGCCGGGTGGGGTATCCCTTTGCCGGTGAGGATGGCGTCGGTGTTGACGGCGCCGTTCGGATGGCCCAGGAATTCCTCAGACCCGTGTCGTCGTCGAGGTCCCCGCTGACTCCCGCGTACAGTGCCAGCGCGGCCCCATGCTCGTCGACGAGCAGGTCGGCGGCGGCATCGAACGGGGTCTTGCCCTGAGCGGCCCCTATCTCTTCGAAGCTCATCCCCAGATACCGCGCGTTCTTCTCGCTGCCGGCCCACAGAAGGCGGATGTTCTTCCAGCCGGTCGCCCGGACGAGGTTATGCGGCCAGGTCCCCGGACGCCAGGTGGGCCACTCCGACACCATGGTCTCCACGTCGTGGCGCAGCCGCTCCCTCTCCACGGGATCCTGCAAGCGCTCCACGAACTTATCCACCCCCCCTCGAACGCATACGGCGGGAAACACGCCGCCAGCGAGGTGTTAGCCGTGGTGTAGGGGATCACGTCAAAGCTGACGTCCACTCCCTCGGCCCGAGCCGTGTCCTGAAGCTCGATCACTCGGTCGATGTTCGGCCAGTAGGGCTCGCCGAACTCCTCGATGTGCGAGTGCTCCACCGGGATGCCGTTCCTGCGGGCGATCTCGATGATCTCTCTGGTCGATTCCAGTCCCGTCTCGCTCGATCCCCGCGCGTGGCAGGTGAACACCCCTCGGGTTTCGCGCAACGGTTCGGTGACCGCCACCAGTTCATCGGTGGACGCGTACATGCCGGGAGCGTAGATGAGCCCGGCTGACAGCCCGAAGGCCCCTTCCTCAATGCTCGCACGTACCAGGGCCCGCATCCTCTCGAGTTGCCCGGGAGTGGGTTCTCCGGCGGCGAAGCCCATGACTGCGATGCGTACTGCACCATGGGACGTGAGGGGGATCACGTTGAAGCCCACTCCCCGCTCCTCGAGCGTCCGGAGGAACTCCCCCATACTCCCCCAATCGAAACAGAAACCCTCGGATTGGAAGAAGGCAGTGTAGTCGGCGAGCAGGGAGAGATTCTCCTGCGCGAGCGGCGCCGGCGAGAGACCGCAGTTGCCGGTGACCAGCGTGGTGATGCCCTGACGCATCAACGGACCGAGGACGTCCATGTGAGAAGACGTGGAGAGAACGAAGTCGGCGTGGCTGTGGACGTCGACGAAGCCGGGAGCAACCACGAGCCCCTCGGCCTGCAGTACTTCCTCGGCCTCGGGCTCTTCCACCGACCCGATGTGGACTATGCGTCCGTCGCTCACCGCGACGTCGGCCACGAACCAAGGGGCTGCCGGTCCCGTCGACCACTCTTCCGCCCTTGATAACCAGGTCGTACACGCAGCTACTCCTTGGTCGACATCGAACCCGGAAGCCCCCCTGAGCCGCGTTGACAGCCCTAGAGCCCGAGTGTACCATTACCTCACGGGATGTACCATAGGTTAATAAACAGCTTGCTGTCAACCGCCATTCCGCAAATCTTCACCGGCGCCGGAAGGGGGCTCGTTGCTGAACTCCAAGCAGATGCGCGTACGTGATCTCCTGAAGGGCGCGAGAACCGTAGCGCATATAGAGCGGCTCTGCTCGTTCGGAGACCGGTTCGTCGGAACCCCGGGTGACAAGGCGGCGCTCGACTACATCCGAGGCGAGTTCGAGGCGTCGGGATTGGAGGTCACCCTCTCCCCCATCCGCGTCCCGGGATTCGTCGACGGCGGCGCGTCGCTCGACATCCGGGACCGCCGGTTCGAAGCCATCTCGGCCTACTACTCCCCCTCGGCGCCTCCCGGGGGCATCACCGCGCCCATCGTGTACGCGGGGACAGGTGAAGCGGCCGATTACGAAGGACTCGACGTCGCCGGCAAGATAGTCCTCATTCAGGAGCGCGGGCTGGGCTACGCCCGCTTCTGGTTGGGCACGTTCGCCGAGCAGGCCGCGGATCGCGGCGCCGTGGGCATGATCGTCGTCCATCCCATGCCCTGGGCATACCGGATGTCCATGGAGGCCGGTAATTCCCGCATCGAAGACCGGTTCCTCGCCAGGCAACTCCCGGCCGTCTGCGTATCGTCGGTGGACGGGCAGGAGATCATGTATCTGATGGGTAGGGGCGGCGGCTCGGTGGAGGGTACCCTCCTTTCGACGACGACGGTCGCCGACGTCGATAGCGCTTTCGTCGTGGGGCGTTCCCCCGGATCGGATCCCACGCTCGACGGCGTGGTCCTCGAGGCACACCGCGACAACGGGATCGCCCCTGGGGCGAACGACAACGGGAGCGGCACCGGCGTGCTGCTCGAACTGGCCCGCGTGCTGGGAAGCCTCGAGCACAAGCGCGACATATGCTTCGTCTCCTCCACGGCCGAAGAAGGGGTGACCCAAGGGGCGTGGACGTTCGTCCGCGATAACCGCGACGGTCTCATCGCCCGGACGCGGGCCATGCTTAACCTGGATATGCTCGGGGTCGGCGGACGACTCAACCTGGTGGAGCTCGGTCTGTGGCCCGACTGCGATCCCATCCACCATCCCGAGTGGCTGAACGTGATGCTCGAAGAGATCGCCGCCGACTTCGGCTACCACCTCGGCCGCATGACCGCCGAATGGGGAGTGGCCGAAGAAGCCCGCTACCTGGCGGCGGGGGTTCCGTCCGCCTGGTTCTGGAAACCGGATGACCCGTACTATCATTCCGTCCATGACACGCCCGACAAGATCGATGGCAACGTACTCAAAGCGGTCGGCGACATCGCCGGAGCCGCCGCCATCTACCTCGCCGACGAGTAGATCGAGGAGCAGGTGATGACAGATCCAGAAGGCCGCAACCGCCGCTGGGCCCAGATCGGCCTGGTAGTCCTCGAGCCCGAGGAGCGCACGGCCAAGCTTCCCGACGACACCAAGAAGGTGCCTTACTACGTGCGGGTGCGGGGCTTTCTCGAGGGCGAGGCCCAGATCGGCGACACGGTGACCATCGAGACCCTCATCGGGCGCAGGGTGCAGGGGGAGTTGCTTGCCATCGAACCGGTCTACGGGCACAGTTTCGGCCGGCCCATCGAGGAGCTGATGCAGGCGGGCGTCGAAGCCCGCGCCCTCCTCCACTCTCTGGAGGAGCAGCGATGAGCGACCGGGCCCGCTCGGACATGAGCTACAAGGCAGTGATGGCCCGTCAGGCCGAGATCCTCAGCCGCGCTTCGGGCATCGACTACGACCTCTTCCGTCGAGGACGCCTGGTGTTCGACTACCCGGCCCTCATGGACTCAACCGGCTACTCCCTCGACCAGATCGCCGCCATCCAGAGTAGCTGCAAGGTTGGTCGTACTCCTCTTCTGGAGATGAAGAACCTCACCCGCCTCGCGCGACATCTGGCCCCGGCCGGCCTCGGCGCGCGCATCTTCGTCAAAGACGAGGCCTGCAACGCCTCGGGGAGCTTCAAGGCTCGGCGCGCCAGCCTCTCCGTGTGGGAGTCCAAGCGGCTGGGCTACGCAGGCGTCATTGCAGCCACGTCCGGCAACTACGGGGCGGCCGTGGCGGCCATGTCGGCCATGCAGGGTCAGCGCTGCCTGATCCTCCAGGAGGTCTACGACTCGCGAGGGATGGGCCAGCCGGAGATCGTGGAGAAGGGCCGGGCCTGCGAGGCCTACGGGGCCGAAGTGTGGCAGACCACAGTGGGCCCCGAGCTGTTCTATACCCATCTCGTGCTCTTGGAAGAGACCGGTTTCTACAACGCCTCCCTCTACACGCCCTTCTCGGTGGCCGGTATCCAGACCCTGGGATACGAGATCGGGATGGAGGTCAAAGAGCTCACCGGCAGGCCACCGGCCGTGGTGGTGGCAACCCATTCCGGCGGAGGCAACAGCACGGGCACCGCGATGGGGCTTACCGCCGCCGGCTGCAAAGAGACGCAACTCATAGGAGCGAGCGTCGATCTTCGCGGTCTGAACATGGCCAGTGACCGGGACTTCAACCGCAAGAGCTTCACCACGGGTCACACGGGGTTCGGAGTCCCCTTCCTGACCAATCCGGACCGTACCGAGGTACCTTACAACGCCGCCCGGCCGCTTCGCTTTCTCGACCGCTACGTGAGTGTCGACCAGGGCGCTGTTTTCTACATCACCCAGCTTCTGGCGGAGTTGGAGGGTCTCGAGCGAGGGCCGGCCGGTAACACCTCGCTGACCGCCGCGTTCAAGCTGTCTCAGGAGATGGCCGAGGACGAGGTGATCGTGGTGCAGGAGACCGAGTACACGGGAGCCGGCAAGCACCCGAGCGCTCAACTCTCCTTCGCCCGCGACAACGGGGTCAAGGTCGTGCGGGGGCCCGCGAGATGGAACGTCCCCGGCGAGGTCATCGCCATCCCGGAGAAGCTCTCCGACGTGGTCTACCAGGAGGTGGACCTTCAGCGGATCAGGGCCTCCTATCTGCGGGGACAACTATCGCGCCTAGGCATCGAGAACGAGACCGAACTCACGGACGATGAGGTAACCTATTTGGCTGCCGAGACCCGTCTTTCGACCGAGGAGTGTCTACGCCTACTCGCCACCTGCAGGACCTAGACCCGCCGGACGTCAAGGTCGACGGCAACGGCGCCGAGCCCACCGGCGCCGAGGACAGCATGGGCGCCCGCATACGGAAACGCCGCCTTCAGTTGGGCATGACCCTGCGTGACCTGGCCACCGCAAGCGGCCTGACCAAGAGCTTCGTCAGCCAGATCGAGCGGGACCGCAACTCACCGTCCATCGCCACCCTGCGGAGCATCGCGGGCGCCTTGGACGTGCCCATGTTCTACTTCTTCCAGTCGGAGATCACGACCTCTCCCGTGGTCAGGCGGCGGGAGCGCAGGGTGGTCACCTTCCAGAAGACGGGGGTGGAGTACGAACTCCTCACGCCGGACCTGCAGCGCAACATCGAGATGCTCGAGATGCGTCTGAAGCCCGGCCAGCACACCGGCCACGGCCCCCTCGCGCACGATGGTGAGGAGTGCGCAGTGGTGATCGAGGGCGTGGTCGAGATCGAGGTCGCCGGAGTCACTTACCGACTCGAAGCTGGCGACAGCATCTACATCGGGGCGCTCCAGCCCCACCGCTCGTACAATCCCGGCAAGAAGACGGCCGTCATCCTCAGCGCCATCACCCCGCCGGCCTTCTAGCCGCGTGCGCGCTGGCACTTGCACCGACCAGGATGATCCCCTCGCCCCGTAGCCTGATCACCATCGATCTCGGCGCGGTCCGCCGGAACACGCGCTTTCTGAAGGCCAGACTACGCCCGGGCGTGCGCTTCCTGGCCGCCGTCAAGGCGGATGGGTACGGGCACGGGATGTTGGAGTGCGCCCTCGCTGCCGTCGCCGGCGGAGCCGATGGAGTCGCGGTGGCGACGGCAGAGGAGGCCTTGGCGCTACGCAGCGCCGGATTCGAGCAACGCATCCTGACTATGGGCCCCCTCTTCAGCCTGGACCAATGCGAAGAAATGGCCGCCCGGGGCGTCGAGTTCAGCATCGTGAGCAACGAAATGGTGCAGATGGTCCTCCAGCTAGACCTACCAGGAAGACCGGCCCGCGTCCACCTCAAGATCGACAGCGGGATGAACCGGCAAGGACTACTTCCGGCCGAGGTGGAGCCGTTCCTGCGCGCCGTCCGTAGGGCTGCCGGGGTGGAGTTGGCGGGGGTGATGACTCATTTCCCCTGTGCTACCGAGGATCCCACCTCGGTTGACCGGCAGCTCGAGCGGTTTCTACCCGGCGTCGAACTGGTCAAGGCCCAGTGGCCCCAAGCCACGGCGCACGCTGCCAACAGCGCCGCGACTCTCTATTGCCCGCAGGCCCATCTCGACATGGTCCGCTGCGGGATCGCCGTGTACGGACTTTCGCCAGGCGGGGGTGACGCAACTGCCGAAGGACTGGCACCTGTCCTCTCGTGGACCTCCCGCGTGATCCTGGTCAAGTCAGTGCCCGCAGGCGAAGGCGTCGGCTACTCGCACACCTTCCGCCCGGCGAAAGACACTCATGTCGCTCTCGTGCCGCTCGGCTATGCCGACGGGTTGTTCCGCGTCCTTGGCAATCGCGGACACGTGCTTATTCGCGGGCGCAGCTACCCCATCGCAGGCAGGGTCTCCATGGATTCCTTCGCGGTCGATATCGGAGCCACTCCCGAAGTCAGAGCGGGAGATACGGTCACTCTGATAGGCCGGGATGGCGATTCGCGGGTGAGCGCAGAGGACATCGCGAGGTGGGCCGATACCATCAACTATGAGGTCACCTGCCACATCTCGACCGCCCGGGCAGAACGGCGTTTTGTGAACGCTGAACCGGGGCCCGATTAGCGTCGGCTAGCGGCCCCGTACGCGCCACCGGGCCGCCTGCCGGCCGGAAGTGGCTGCGGGCCCCCCCTCACGCTCCGATCCCGAGCGCGCCGCACGCCACCGGGCCGCGTGCCAGCCCCGGGCGCAGGGTCGCTCAGGTCCCTCTCCTACGACGGTTGCGGCTGGCCGCAACTGCGGCAGAACCGGTCCCCAGGACCGACTTTGGATCCGCAGGCCCCGCATAGCTTCTCGTGCTCGTCCGCTTCGGCCTCTGTAGCCGACGCGGCCACCGGGGCCGCTGCGGCATCGACGAGCGCGCCGGCTGACGCACTGGGAGCCCCGGGCTCCCCTGGGACGGCGAGCGCTCCCGCGGGTGGCGGCGAGGAATAGGGTTGCGCATAGCTGGGCTCGTACGGGGCCACGGCCGGCGGGTATGCCGGGGGATATGCCGGCGGATAGACCGCGGGCCGCCGCCACGGAGGCACCGGCTCCAGCCGATTCTTGAGATCGGAGGTCTTCAGCCAGTAGATGATCCAGCAGACCAGCGCGCCTATCGGCAGCAACCAGCCGATGAACGGTATCCAACCGACAAAGACCGAGGCTATCCAGAGGATCCCGGCCGCGAGGCCGACGTTATAGCCCAAGTCGCCGTCCAACGGCCATCCCCGCGACTTGAACTCGGCGCTCACGGAGTCCCTGACCTTGATGACGGTGTAGATGATCCACCCCAGATTGAACACGGGGATGAGGTTGAGCCACACGAGCCCGGGACTCATTCCCTGGTTGGCGGGGCTGACCCGGCTGAGCAGGTTCTGCAGGTTGAGCAGGAAGAAGATGGCTGGAATCAGACAGATGCCGAGCACGAGGAGGACGCCGACGCCCGCCAGCCACGACCAATCGAAGAAGAATCCGCCCGGTCCGTAGTCGTACACGATGGCCCCTTTCTACTTGACCGCCGCCACCGCTTTGTCGCGGGCCTCGATGAGCATGCTTAGGTCCGGTGCCTCGATGAAGTCGTTCTTCTGCAGCAGGTCGATGGTCGCCCGCGCTTCCTTGATATCGGGCAGCGTGGTCTTGTAGACCTCGTCCCAGGTCAGCTCGATCCGGGCCACGCCGTCCTTGATGGCCTGCATGGCCACGTCGGCGGCCTCCACGGCGAAGACCTCGGTCTCCTGCATGGTGGGCATGATGTAGTCGGGGTTGATGCCCTTCTTCTTCTCCGCGTAGTCGGCCACGGCGTAGGCGGCGGCGATGGCCATCTCGTCGGTGATCTTGCGGGCCCGCACCATGAGGGCGCCCTTGAGGATGCCCGGGAAGCCGATGGAGTTGTTCACCTGGTTGGGGAAGTCGCCCCGGCCGGTGGCCACCACGTAGGCGCCCGGCCTCCTTGGCCGCGTAGGGGTAGATCTCGGGCACCGGGTTGGCGCAGGCGAACACGATGGACTTGGGTCCCATCGTCTGGATCCACTCCGGCTTGATGGTTCCGGCCGGGCTTGGAGGCGGCGATGACGACGTCGGCACCCTTGAAGGCCTCTTCCTCGGTGTCGATGCGGCCCGGGTTGGTCGCCTCGCAGATCTCCCACTTGCGGTAGAAGGCGGTGTCGGCCTTGACGTCGTCGCGGCCCTTGTGCAGACCGCCCTTGCTGTCGAAGACGATCATCTTGTCCGGGTCGCCCCCGGCCATGAGGATCAGCCGGGCGGCGGTGCTGTTGGCGGCGCCCGCGCCGAGCAGGACGATCTTGGCGTCCTTCAGCTCCTTGCCCACCACCCTCAGGGCGTTGATGAGCCCGGCCAGGGTCACGCTCGCGGTTCCCTGGGCGTCGTCGTGCCAGACCGGGATGTCGCACTCCTCGCGCAGCGTGTCGAGCACCTTGAAGCAGTTGGGCTGGGAGATGTCCTCCAGGTTGACCGCGCCGAAACTGGGCTGCGCCATCTTGACGAAGTCGATGATCTTGTCGGCGTCGTGCTTGCCCTCTTTGTTGTAGCTGTTGATGCAGAGCGCGACGCCGTCGACGCCGCCCAGGTACTTCATGAGGAAGGCCTTGCCCTCCATGACCCCCAGGCCGCCGGGAGGAGTCACGTCGCCGTCGCCCAGCACCCGGGTGGAGTCGGAGACCACCGCCACCAGGTTGCCGCGGTTGCTGAGGTCGAAGGAGGCGTCGTTGTTGTCCCGGATGGACGTGGAGACCATGGAGACGCCGGGCGTGTAGTACACGTTGAACCAGTTGAAGCCGTAGATGCCGGCCTTGGGCATGCTGACGATCTTGCCCCGGTAGAACTTGTGGACGCTGGCGGCCAGCTCCTTGAGAAAGATGGTCTGAGCCTTGGCCCTCTGCTCGGGCGTGAAATCGTCGGGGAAGTACGAGCCGAGGTCGGAAAGGCTGAGATCCGGTGTCTTCATGATCCTGCTCCTGCAGATACGTGGTCCAGGACGTGCCGAAACATCATAACACCGCCACCCGCCGCGTCCGGCGGGCCGGGCGGCTGCCGGCGCCGCAGGCCGTGCCCGACGGGCGGCCGGCCAGGGGTGTTGCAGGCCGCGTCCGACCGTCGACAGAATCGGCTCCGGCTAGTACGATTCCCCAATGGCACCCAGCGAAGACTCGATGCAGCCCCCCTCGCCCGTCCCGGGGGAGGTGGCGGCCCACGCCAAGCCCGACTACGGCTTTCAGCGCTTCACCGACGGCCTGGTGAGCGCCGTCTTCTTGTGGATGTTCCCGCACTCCGTACGCCCCAACCACCTCACCGTGGTCCGCTTCATCCTCATCCCCGTGGTGGTCGTGCTTCTCCTCCTAGACCTGGATTGGTGGGCCCTGGCGGTGTTCGTCATCGCCACCTTCACCGACTTCATCGACGGGGCCATGGCCCGCCGTCGGGATCAGATAACCATGGTGGGCACCTATATCGACCCGATCGCCGACAAGCTGCTGGTGGTCGCCGCCCTGGCCTACGTCGCCTACGAATACGAGATCGTGCTTGCCTGGGTCACTGTGGGGTTCATCGCCATCGAGCTGGTGATGACGGCCGTCTACACTCCCATCCTCCTGCGCACGCGTAGCGCCCGACCCGCCAATACGTTCGGCAAGGCCAAGATGATCCTGCAGAGCGTCGCACTGTACCTGTTCCTGCTGGGAGGCATCCTGGAGTTGGAGACCTGGATGACCATCGGGTGGTATCTGCTGTGGCCCGCATTGGTGCTGGCCGTGATCTCGGGCAGCAAGCAGATGATCGGCGTCTGGAGGGCCAAGCAGAGCCCAGTGGGTGATTCCTAGCGGCCGCCCACCATGCGCGCCCAGTCTGCCAGCGCGTACAGGAACAGCCCCAAACGCTCCCGGAGGGCCTCGTCGATCAGCCTGCCCTCGGCGTCGAAGCTGCCCGATGCCTTGGTGACCCGGAGTTCGGGCTGCGCCATGACGTACGAGTCGGTGTACACGAACACCTGGCGCAGGGCCAGTTGTGACCGGATGGTGCCGCTCTCCCCGCCCGCCGCGCCCATGATCCCCACGGGCTTCTTGCGCAGGGCGCATGTCTTCGGAGGCCGTGAGACCCAGTCGATGGCGTTCTTGAGCACTCCCGGGATGGAATAGTTGTATTCGGGGGTAGCGACGAGGAAGACGTCGGCCTCCTCGATCTGATCCTTGAGCCGCTTCACCGATTCCGGGTCGCCCTCGCTGTTCTGCACGTCGGCGTTGTAGAGGGGAACGTCGTCGATGCGGCCGATCTCCAGCGTGACGCCGGGTGGGAGCATCTCTCCGGCCGCCCGCAGCAGAGCGAGGTTGTAGGAGCCCGCCCTCAGGCTGCCTGCAATGCCGAAGATATGCAGGCCGCCGGTCGCGGCGGCGCTCCCGTCCGCTGCCGCCGCTGGCCGCGCTGCCGCTGGCCGCGCCGCTCCCCGCTCGCCGCGCTCACTTCTTCGCCCTCTTCTCCAGGAAGGCGGTCATGCGCTCCCGCTGCTCGTCGCCGAAACACAGCGCGAAAAGGGACGCCTCGATCTCGCACCCCGCCTCGACGTCGGCATCCTGTCCGGCCCGCACGGCCCGTTTGGCCAAACGGACCGCATCCCGGCCGTTGGCGGTGATGGACCGGGCCATGCTGAGCACCTCGTCCCTCAACTCCTCGGCGGGCACCACCCGGTTGACCAGCCCGATGGCGGCGGCCTCCTGGGCGTCGATCACTCGCCCGGTGAGGATCATCTCGAGCGCCCGGCCCTGCCCGACGATCCTGGGCAGTCGCTGGGTGCCGCCGTAGCCTGGAGTGATGCCGAACGAGACCTCGGGGGCGCCGAACTTGGCCTTGTCCGAGGCGATCCGGATGTCGCAGGCAGCGGCCAGCTCACAGCCGCCGCCGATGGCGAAGCCGTTGACGGCCGCGATGGTGGGCTGGGGAAGGTTCTCGAGCTTCGCGAAGACCCGATGCGCCCTGGCGGACAACGCGTAGGCCTCGACCGGGCTCATGCCCCGCATCTCGGCAAGTCGGCGCCGGCGACGAAGGATTTGTCGCCGGCCCCGGTCACGACGACCACGCTCACCGACTCGTCAGCGGCGATCTCGTCGAGCACCGGCTCCAACTCCGCGAACACCTGGGCGCTCAGCGGATTGAGGACCTCCGGCCTGTTGATCGTGACGGTGCAGATGTCCCCGTCTCGAGAGACGTCCACCAACATGGCCCACCCCCTCAGCTAGGGTCTCGTGGCACTGCTCGCCGGCGGCCGGATGGCCCGCCGCCGGCGGTCCGTACTAATACTGGTAGAAACCGCGCCCCGTCTTGCGTCCCAGGTACCCCGCGCGCACCATCTTCTTGAGCAGCGGGCAGGGACGATACTTGCTGTCTCCGGTCTCCCGGAAGATGTTCTCGATGATGGCGAGGGTGACGTCCATCCCCACCAGGTCGGCCAGGCGTAGCGGGCCCATCGGGTGGTTGGCGCCCAACTGCATGGCGGTGTCGATGTCTTCGGCGCTGGCGGTGCCTTCCATGAGAACGAACGCCGCCTCGTTGATCATGGGGAACAGGATCCGGTTGACCACGAACCCCGGCGCCTCGGACACGGTGACCGGGGTCTTGCCCATGGAGTTGGTGAAGTCCACGCAGGCCTTGACCGTCTCGGCGCTGGTCCCCGCGCCCGCGATGATCTCCACCAAGGCCATGGCCGGCGCCGGATTGAAGAAGTGCAGGCCGATGAACCGGTCCGGCACGGGTGGTGGTGGCCGCCAGCTCGGAGATGCTCAGGCTGGAGGTGTTCGAAGCCAGGATGGTGTGCTGGCCGGGCAGGCCTTGTCCAGCGCCTGATAGAGGGCCCGCTTCCAGTCCATGACCTCGGCGATGGCCTCGATCACCAGGTCGGCGTCGGCGACTTCAGCCGTCTCCTCGACCTTGACGACGCCTTTGATCTTGGCCACGATCTCGGCCGGCCGGGCGGCGTCGAGCTTGCCCTTCTCCACCGCCTTGCTCAGGCTCTTGTCGATGATGCCGAAGCCGCGCTGGACGAACTCCTCGCTGATGTCGCCGAGCACCACGTCGATAGCCGGCTTCGGCCGCCACCTGGGCGATGCCGGCACCCATCGTGCCGGCGCCCACGACAACGATCTTCTTCATTCATGCTCCTGCGCCGCGCCGCTACTTCTTGAGGATGACGGCGGCGTTGTTGCCGGCAGCGCCGTAGACCTCGGACATGCCGACCTTGGCGCCTTCGACCTGCCGGGCGCCGCAGACGCCGCGAAGCTGGAGGACCATCTCGTAGAGCTGGGCGAAGCCCTGAGCCATGGTGGCTTCGCCGAAGCTGGAGAAGCCGCCGCTCGGGCAGACCGGGATGCGGCCGCCGATGGCCAAGTCGCCGCGGTCGAGGCAGGCGCAGGCCTCGCCCTCCTTGCAGAAGTCCATGGTCTCGAAGTACTGCAGCACGTGCCAGGCGCTGTTGTCGGGCAGTTCCACGAAGTCGATGTCGTCCGGGCCGATGCCGGCTTCGTCGTACGCACGGTGCGCCGCCACCCAGCTCTCGCTGATGACCGGTACGCCCGGTTTGGGGTTGATGCTCACCACGGGGATGCGCGCCGTGGGGTCGCCGTAGAGGGGGCTGCCCAGGGCCGACGCGATGATCTCGATAGGTTTGCTGGTGAACTGCTTGGCCTTCTCCTTGCTGCAGAGGATGGCCGCGCCGGCGCCGTCGCTGGTGGCGCAGATCTCGTACAGGCGCAGAGGGTCGGTGACCATGGCCGAGTTGAGCACTTCCTCAACGGTGAACTCGCGCTGGTACCGCGCCTTGGGATTGAGCTTGCCGTGCTTGCTCATGGTCACTTTGACCTTGGCCAGATGCTCTTCGGTATCGCCGAACCTGGCCATGCGCTTGCGCATCTCGAGGGCCCAGTACACCGGGTTGGGCAGGCCCAGGTTCCAGCGCAGGGTGTCGTCGGACGGGACCGGCTCTTCGTGGTAGACCGGCAGGGCCGGGAAGAAGCCCTTGGCCGACTTGTCGGAGCTGACGGCCAGCACGATCTCGGCGGCGCCGGAGGCCACCGCCATGGCGGCCACGGTCAGCATGGTGCCGCCGGTGGCGCAGGCGTTGTTGACGTTGACGACGGGGATACCCAGGTTACCCATGACCTCTTCGGTGTAGGTGCCGGAGTAGATACCCTTGCGGCCGCCCCACAGCTGGGAGCCGGAGACGATGAAGCCGATGTCCTTCCACTGCACGCCCGCGTCCTTCATGGCTTCCTCGATCGCGTCTTTGGCCATCGCGGTCCACGGCTTTTCGGGGAACTTGCCCCACGGGTGGAGCCCCACGCCGATGATCGCCACATCCTTCATATTCATCACACCTTTTCGGTAGGTAGGCTGCAGTGAAATGCTGTCGACAGCTGTTCGAGGATCCCTGTGTGGACTCAGACGGCCTTGAACTTCCAGGCGATGATGTCCTCGTCCTTCTTGTTGGTGTAGAGGGTGCCGACGGTCACTTCCACGTCCATGCCGATCTTGACCTGGTCGGCGGTGGTGTCTTCCATCATGCCGATGATGGTGATGCCCTCGGGGAACTCCACGGCCGCGCAGACGATGGGCTCGTAGGGATCCTTGGTGACGAACGGCGGCGGCGGCGGGTAGTTCATGACGGAGTAGTTCTCCACCTTGCCGCGCCGGCTCAGAAGCGCGTCTTCGACGTCCTTGCCCGTGCACTTAGGGTTATGGCACGTGAAGGTCTTGGGGAAGAAGTAGTCCCCGCATGATTTGCAGTGCGTGACGATGAGGCTCGGTTTGCCTTCCGACATGTCGAACAGGTTCTCACCTATCAGCACTTGCTTGGTCTCTGCCACGTAAACCTCCGTTTCGCTTGGCTACGAGCGCCCGCGGATCCCGCTAGCGGATGACCTTCTTCTCTTTCATGTTCGGCGATCTGCTCGGCAGATGTAGCCGAGACCGCCGAGGACCTCATCGGTGTGCTCGCCCAGCGCCGGCACCGTCGACCGGATGGACGAGGGATCCTGCACGAAGCGGACCGGCTGGTTGATGAGACTGCAGCTTGCCCACGCCCGGCTGGTCGATCTCGTCGAAGAAGTCGTTGGCCAGCGCCTGCGGGTCGTCGATGACGTCCAGCGGCGACAGGATGGGTCCGTACATGAGGTCGTTCTCGCGCAGGCGGACTTCCCACTCGGCGTAGGTGCGGGTGAGGAACTCGGCTTCCAGCATGGGCTTGAGCTCCTTGCGGTGGTCCTGCCGGTCGGCCGTGGTCTGGAAGCGGGGATCGCCGGCCAGGTCGGGCCGGTCGAGAGCGTTGGTGAACTTGGTCCAGAAGGCGGCGCCGGTGGGGTCGGAGGCGGCCGCGTAGCGGTCGCCCGCGGTGAGCTGCAGCCAGCGGTCGTCCTTGGTCTTGTAGGTGTCGTAGAACGGGTTGTCCGACTTGTTGGGGTCGGTGATGCGCAGCGGCACTCCCACCAGAGCGTCCATGATGTCGGCCCCGACCATCCACACGCCGGTGTGGTAGAGGTTGAACTCGACCTTCTGGCCCTTGCCGGTCCTCTCCCGGTGGTACAGGGCGGCGGCGATGCCGCCGAAGATCTGCATGGACGACACCCGGTCGATGATCCCCGGCCGCGAGGTGGGAGGGATGGAGCCGGGAACGGTGAGCATGTACTGGATGCCCGATCGGGCCCAGCCCGGCCGCGAAGTCGTAGCCGGGCATGTCCTTGTCGGGGCCGGTGGTGCCGTACGCGGTGACGATGCCGTACACGATCTTGGGGTTGACCGCAGCGATGCTGTCGTAGTCCATCTTGAGTTTGAGGAGTGCTTCCTGCCGGTAATTGGTCAGGAACACGTCGGCGTCTTTGACCATCTCGTAGACGATCTTCTGCCCGGCCTCGTCCTTGAGGTTGACGGCGATGGCCCGCTTGCTCCGGTTGTGGAGAAAGAAGCCGGGGTTCATCTCCGAGCCGCGGAAAGTACGCGACTGGTCGCCCGTGAGAGGCTCCACCTTGATCACGTCGGCGCCGCAGTCTCCCATCATCGAGGAGGCCGCCGGGATCGCCACGACGTGTCCCACTTCCACGACCTTAACTCCCTCGAGTATTCCCGGCATGCTTACCTCCACATCAAGACAATGGGCTGATCTCGGTATCTCGTTCCGCAATGCGTGCGTTGAGGAACCGGCTGGCGATGCCTGCCGGCGGTTCATTATACAACAGCCCGTGAGCAGGAAGGCCATGATTCTGGTATTCGCGTACCAAAATCTGAGCGTGATCGGCCTCGCCGCACCCCTTGGCCGCGCGGTCCTGCGCTATCATCGGGACACAGCGAGAGTCCCTCACCCCCATCGGGAGGCGGTCCATGTCCGGCAGCTACGAGTTCATCATCTACGACAAGGCAGAGTCGGTCGCGTGGATCACCCTGAACCGTCCGGAGGCCATGAACGCGCAGAGCGACGGCCTGCGAATGGAACTGGTCGACGCCCTGGAGCAGGCCTCCGACGATGCCGAGGTCTTCGTGGTGGTCATCACCGGTTCGGGCGACAAGGCCTTCAGCGCCGGCGCCGACGTCGCCCAGTACGTGACCCGAGTCCCCTCGTACGTGGTGGCTCAGAAGTACATCCTCCGGCCGTTCGAGCTCATCCGCAACATGACCAAGCCGGTCATCGCCTCGGTCAACGGGCTGGCGCTGGGCGCGGGCTGCGAGCTGATGATGTCGTGCGACCTCATCATCGCCGCCGACGACGCCAAGATCGGTCAGACCGAAGTGCGGGTGGGCCTCATCCCTGGAGGCGGCGGCACCCAGGTGCTCCCTCGACTGGTGGGCGAGAAGAAGGCCAAGGAGATGATCTTCACCGGCCAGATGATCACGGCCGAGGAGGCGATGCAGCTCGGCATCATCAACCGGGTGGTCCCGCACGAGCAGCTGCGGGAGGCCACCGAGGCCCTGTGCAAGGAGCTGCTGAGGAACAGTCCGGCCATCATCGGGCTGGCCAAGATCGCCATCAACAGGTCTCTGGAGACCCCGCTGGGCGTCGGTATGAGCTACGAGCGCGACCTCTTCGCGCTTGCCTTCAGCTACGAAGACCAGAAGGAAGGCGCGAAGGCCTTCGTGGAGAAGAGAAAGCCCAGCTACACGGGGACGTGACCTCGGGCCCGCGAGACCCGCCGGCCGCCGGGGCGCGCGGCGGCGGCGTCGCGGCGACGGGCGGCGCCGTCGCGGCCCGCGGGGCAGCCGGCGTAGCCCCTACTCGAACACGATGACGTTGCGCAGGGCCTTCCCCGCGGCGGACGACTCGAGCGCTTCGTTGATCTTCTCGAACGGGTAACGGCCGGCGATCAGCTCGTCGAGCTTGTAGCGGCCCGCCTTGTACAGGGCGATGATGGCCGGGATGTCCACCTGCAGACATACCGAGCCCATGTACCCGCCGGTGACCGTCTTCTCGTTGATGGCGAACTCTGCGGCGGGGAACGAAGCCATGGCGTCCTCCGCGGGCGGCAGGCCCACCATGACGGCGGTCCCCCCTCTGCGGAGCATGGCGAACGCCTGCTGCAGCGCGGCGCCGCTGCCGACGGTGACGAAGACGTAGTCCGCACCCTTGCCCCCGGTCAGCTCCTTGACCGCGGCTACAGGATCGGTCTCCCTGGCGTTGACCCCATGGGTAGCCCCGAACTCCCTGGCTCGAGCCAGTTTGGAGTCGAGGATATCCACGGCCACGATGGGATTGGCTCCGCAGGTGAGCGCCCCCTGGACCGAGTTGAGGCCCACGCCTCCCGTACCGATCACCACCACGCTGCTGAGGGGCGGGACCTTCGCTCGGTTGACCACCGCCCCGAACCCGGTGGTCACACCGCAGGCAAGGAGCGAGGCGAGGTCCATGGGGAAGTCGGCATCTATCTTGACCAGCTGCGACTCGTGTACCAGCACGTACTCGGCGAAGCCCCCCACGCGGGCCTTCTGGATCACCCCTTCGCCCTTCTGGTTGGTCAGGGTGCCCTCCACGTCGTAGGTGACCTTGGTCTCGCAGAAGTAGGGCTTGCCCGTGATGCAGTAGAAGCACGTGCCGCAGGACTCCAGGAGGCTGACGATCACCGGATCGCCCGGCTTGACCCTCGTGACGTTCGCCCCCACCTCTTCCACGTACCCGGCCGTCTCGTGACCGCCGACGAAGGGCGGCGCGCCTCCGAAGTCCCCTCTCAGATCGTGGATGTCGCTGTGGCAGATAGCGGTGGCGGCCACTTTGACCCTGACTTCGTCGGGCTGTGCCGGCCGCATGGTCAGGTTCTCGATGACCAGGGGCTTGTTGAACTCGTAGCAGACGGCGGCCTTCATCCTGTCTTCTCCTTCACCCGTTCGCCTTCGACAATATCGTGCGCGCCTTCCGGCCGTCTCCGCCGTTCACTCGCGCGGCGGGTCGCCGTCGTAGTGACCGAAGGGATTCAGGAAGATCTTGCCGGGCTGCCCAGGAAGCGGCGTGAACCAGTCGGGGCAGCTCTTGGGGAACAAGAGCCGGGCGAGCCAATCTATGGCGAAGTCGTTGCCGGTGACCTCCGGGTACCGCTCCCTGATGCGGGCGGCCAGCTCGACACCGGAGGTGGCCGTCTCGTACACCCCCTCGTAGAAGTCGACGTACTCGCGCGTCCAGTCGATGCACGAGGTGTAGTCGAGGGACGCGTCTTCCGAGACACGCCGCAGGATGTCCATCGTCTTGTCGCTGCCGTGCCCGGGGATCACCACGCGTGCGTCGAACTCCCTGAGCCGGTCCAGTGCGGCGCGCCATTTCACCCGCCGCTCCACGTCGCTCTCGATGAACCACACGTGCCAGTCGTCGAAGGCGACGTCCGTGGCGCAGAGGACTTTCATCGACGGCACCCACGCGACCGAGTTGTTGACGCTATCGCCCTCCCAGCCGTCGGACAGCAGGATCTCGACACCCTCAAGCTCGAGTCGAGGCTCCGCCAACGGGATGGGGATGGTCGTCGTGACCGGGGTATCGGGCCCGAAGCGGTCGATGGACCAGGTGTCGAGCTTGTCGCTCGAGGTGAACACCAGGTCGCGGACCACGCTGGGAAGGGCGACGATCCTCGTTCCGGGGAACGCGTGCTGCAGGACACCCAGGCCGAAATGATGGTCCGGATGGAAATGCGACACGTAGATGTGCGTCAGGTTCTTCCTGGTCAGAATGATCTCTGCCGCCATGCGGTGCGCATCGCTCAGGAGCTGAGTGGCGTCGATCAGGATCGCGTCCCGCTCCCCGTAGAACAGGGTCGACGTGCTGCGAAACCCCAGGTGGCTGTGCAGGAAGACCTTGTATGCGAGGGACACCGGAAGAACCTGCCCGCCGAAGACCCTAATCGACCGGCTGCAGTCCGGCCTCCACCCGTGCCTCCCTGATATGGAGCCGGACGGCCTCGTCGAGCGGCGTCACGCTGAAGTCGAAGTCCGCCTTGGCCAGGTCGCAGTTGACCTTCCAGGGCAACTCACAGTCCTCTGGTTCGTCGCCGAAGGTGATCTCGGCCCCGGGGATGTACTTGCGCACCACGGCGGCCACCTCTTTGAGGCTGACTGGGGGTCCACCCAGGTTGTAGGCGGGGTGGGGCGACGACTCGGCCTTGAGCGCCCGCCGGGTGAACTCCGCGATGTCGTCGGACTTGACCACCGAGAAGAGCCAGTCGCCGGTGCACTCGAGGTGCGCCGGCAGGCCTACCGCCGGGAGCGACACGATCTCCGAGAACCAGCGCACGAACTTGGGGTTCTTGCCACCGTGACCGTAGCCGATGCAGGGCCGGAGAGCCGTGGACTTGACGCCGTACAGCTCGTCGTACTGGGCCGCCACTACCTCCGCCAGGCATTTGGCCAGCGCGTAGAAACTACCCGTGAACGGCAGCAGGCGGTCGTCCTCCCTGATCTCGCGGTCCCCGTAGTCCTTCTGTTCGCCGTAGACCGTCTCGGAGCTCGCATACACCACGCGTTTGATGCCGAGCAGACGGGCCGCCTCGAAGACGTTGCACATGCCGAGAACGCCGATCTTGGTGTTGAGGCGGGGCATGGGGTCCTTCGACAGGATCATGGCCCAGTTGACCATGCAGTCGACGTCGTTCTCGCTGGCGGCGGCCATCACTCCCTCGAGGTCGGAGATATCGCCGCGTACGAACGCGAAGCGATCGCCGTGCCGCTCGACCGCCTTGAGAAACACCGGAGACGGAGGCACTACGTCGAACGCCACCACCCGCTCGAAGTCGGGGTCGTCCAGCAGAGTCGTGCACGTCTTTGCCCCGAACAGACCGGTGCCCCCGATCACGAGAGCTCTCATTTCGGACTCCTATCCTAGGTTCAGCCTCGACCTGCGTTCAGTGCGCGGCGTTCAGCGCGCGCCCCGACGGCCGCCCAGCGCGCCGCCCGGCGCGCCGCGGGCCCGGGCGCCGCGATCCGGCTGCGCCGGCGCTCGGACCTGCTCAGCGCGCGGCGATCCACGCCTCCTTCTTCTTGATGCACTCCTTGACCGAGACGGCCAGATCGGCGGCGCTGAGGGCGAAGTGCTCCATCAGCTCATCGCGCTCGGGAGTGATGAGCCCCGACTGCCCGAACTCGTCCTCCACTCCGACCTTGATGAGCGGGGTGGGCCAGTTCTCCGAGAGGACGCAGGCCACGGTGTCGCCCAGGCCGTTGATGTCGCTGCAGTTCTCGGCGGTGACGATGGCTCCGGTCCGCTTGGCCGCGGCTACGATGGCCTCCTCGTCGATGGGCTTCCAGGTGCAGACGTTCAGCACGCCCACGTCGAGGCCGTCCTTCTCCAGTAGGTCCACCGCCTTGATGGCCTCGGTCACCATGTAGCCGGTGGCGATGATGGTGGCGTCTTTGCCGTCCCTCAGCGAGTAGGCCTTGCCGATGTCGAAGGGGTAGTCGTCGGTGAAGATGCGGAACGGGTTGGGGCTGAGTTCCGCCCTCACCATGCAGGGGCCGATGTACTGCATCATGGCCTCGGTGGCCTTCTCGGCCTCCACGATGTCGGCCGGGTTCATGATCACCAGGTTGGGCAGGTTGCGCAGGCTGCCGATGCCCTCCACCGTGGCGTGCGACACGCCCACCTCGCCCCACACTCCCTCACGGGAGATGAACTTGACGTTGAACCGGTCCACCAGGATGCTCTGCCGGATCTGGTTGTAGGCCCGGCTCATGCTGGCGAACAGGAAGTTGTTGTGCACCGGCACGAAGCCCTCGGCCGCGAGCGCTGCCGACACGCAGGCGCCGTTCTGCTCGGCGATGCCGCACTCGATCATGCGGTCGAACATGTTGTCGGTGAACCACTCGATCTCGGGGAACTGCATGTCCTCGAGGATGGCGAGCGCATTGGGGTTCTTCTGGAAGGCGGCCTTGATGGCGGTGCCGATGCCCTTGTACGGCATGGCGGGTTCGCCGATAGCCACATACTTATTCCACGTCGCCATATTTGGCCCTCCCTTCCCTGACGCCCTTCATCATCTCGTCGCCGCGGCCCAGGTGCATGTGCAGCTCCTCCCAGTTGGAGACGCCGCGTCCTTTGATGGTGTGGGCGATGATGACCTTGGGTCTGTTGTCGCCGTACTGCTTGGTCACCAGATCGAGGGCATCGAGGATCTGGCGGAGATCGTGGCCGTCGATCTCGTACACCTTCCAGCCGAAGGCCCGCCACTTGTCGACGAGCGGCTCGATGTGCATGACGTCGTTCGTCGGCCCGTCGAGCGACCACTTGTTGTAGTCCACGATGGCGATGAGGTTGTCGAGCTTGAACTTGGTGGCGAACATGGCCGCTTCCCAGACCTGGCCCTCGTGCAGCTCGCCGTCGCCCATGATGCAGTAGGTGCGGAAACGCGGGTTGTAGCGGACGATGTAGCGGGGCAGGAAGGTGTCCTCCCGGGACGGCGGGTTGAACTTCATCTTGAGCTTCTCGGCCAGCGCCAGGCCGGCTGCGAACGAGAGGCCCTGCCCCAGCGAGCCGCCGGAGAAGTCGATACCCGGCGTGCACCAGCGGTCGGCGTGACCCTGGAAGGGCGAGCCGTAGCAGTAGTAGGTGCCGAGCGTCTCCTCCGGATACATGCCCAGCTCCACCAGAGCCGCGTAGATGGCCTCGCAGCAGTGGGCCTTGGACATGATCACCCGGTCGCGCTCGGGCCAGTCGGGGTTCTTGGGATCGAACTTGATGTGATGGAAGTACAGGGCGGTGATGATCTCCATCACCGACATGGTGCCGCCCACATGACCCTGGCTGAACGTGCAGAACTGGGTCAGGCAGTGGTCGGTCATCTTCTTCGCCCTGGCCTCCAGCTCCTGGATGAGCGCGTCGCTATGACTCATGGGTGGCCCGCCTTTTGATCTGGACCTTCACCGAGTCCGTGGCGAGAGCCGGCGCCGCAGCGCGGGCAGGCGTTGCCGTAGGCCGCCAGGACCGCCGCCTCGTCGGGGATGGCGCGCATGTAGAGCCGGCGCTTGATCTCCTCCCCGAAGTAGAGCAGCATGCCGCAGTTGCCGCAGTTGATCGTTTCACTCATGGTACCTCACTTTGCGACCTCACTATGGCGACCGTTCGACGTCCGGCTAGGGTTTGACGAGGATCTTGACGGCCGTGCTGGTCTTGCGGCCGGCCAGGGCCTTGGCGATGTCGTCCAGCGGGACGATCTCGCTCAGCAGCGGATCGAGGTCCAGCTTGGACAGCAGCTTGACGCCCCGCGGGAACACGTAGGGCGCGAGCATGGTGGAGCGCACCGTCAGCTCGTTCGCGAACATGTAGTAGGGGTTGAAGGGGAACTCCGCTTCTTCCGGATAGACGCCCGCCCACACGATCGTGCCGCACTTGTCGGCCAGCTTGACGCACTCCCTGGCCACGGCCAGTCTGCCGCTGCACTCGAAGACCGTGTCGAAGCCCCGGCCCTCTGTGTAGCCGCGGGCAACGGTCTCCAGGTCTTCGGCCAGAGGATCGACGACCCAGTCGGCCCCGAGCTTCTTGGCCAACTCCCGCTTCTCGGGCATGGGGTCCGACACCAGCACCCGCGCGGCGCCGGCGCGCATGGCGATCTGCTGCACCAGCGAGCCGATGGTCCCGCCTCCGCAGATGGCCACCGTCCTACCCGGGATGACGTTGCCCTGGTCGACGCAGTGAGCCGCGATGGTCACCGGCTCCAGGAAGGCGCCGTGCTCGAGACTCACGTCGTCGGGCAGCGGGTAGACCGCCGCCTCCCCGTAGATGGCGTACTCGGCGAAACCGGCCTCGTAGTTGGTCACGTGCTCGCACATGTGCTCGCGGGCCGACTTGCAGTAGTAGCACTTGCCGCAGTACGTGCGGAAGTTCATGGCGCAACGCTGCCCGACCTTCAGGTCGTCGCGCACGAGGCCGGGGCCCAGTTCGACGATGACGCCCGGAGGCCTCGTGGCCCACCGTGAAGGGGCCTTTGGGCCACCAGGGCGCCTTCATCAGGCCGAAGGTGCCGTCGTAGATGTCGGGGTCGGTGCCGCAGATGCCGCAGTAGGCGATCTTGATCTTGACCTCGCCCGGGCCCGGGCTGGGCTCGGGGACGTCCTCCACCCGGACGTCGAAGGGCGCGTATTGTACCGCCGCCTTCATCTACGGCTCCCGCAGTTCGATGGCCAGATTGGCCACCTCGGTGTTCTCCAGGTAGCAGAAGCCGGGCTGGCCGGGCACGATGGAGCTGGTCCAGACCTTGGCGCCCGCCGCCGTGGCCGCTCCATGTCGCCCTGCAGGTCGGTGGTCAGCCAGCCGATGTGGTGCAGGCCTTCGCCCTGGGCGTCCAGGGTCTCCTTGAGCGCCTGGTTGCCCTCGACCGGCTCCAGCAACTCCAGTTCCACCTCGCCCATCTTGGCGTTGCTGATGAGGGTGGTCCACTCGGCCGGCTCGCCGTGCAGTTCGCCCTTGAAGTCGATGGCGAACGTCCGGTGCTGCTCGTCGAACATGAACGGGCCGAAGCCCAGAGCCTCGAGCTGGGCTATGGCCTTCTCGAGGTCCTTGACCACGATGCCCACATGGTGGAGGCGCTTGGTGGGGAACGTCGGTTTCTCTTCGGGCACGGTGCCCTCCTTTCGGTCGGCCGCTGTATGTGTCCAGTCTGACCGGCTCGGTCGATGCTCGCGATACTACCCGCAGCTAGCCGAGCCGCCCTCGGGACCTGGCAGTGGCGATAGCACCGCGCACGTCGATCATCGGCGCGGGACGATCTGGACCGTGACCAGCGGCGATGCCCGCGCCGCTACGGAGCGCGCGAGCCCCTTCTCCACATCTGGTTGACGTTCTCACCGATCCCCATGAGGCCGGCCGGCATGAACAGCATGACCAGTATGATGATGACGCCCAGGATGACCGGGTGCCAGCCCGGGAAGTACTTGTCCCCGTACCAGGCTATGAAGTAGACGATGAGCGCACCCATCCAGGGGCCGAAGATCGTCCCCGTCCCCCCGAGCACGACCATGAGGATCGGGATGAACAGCCAGGTCTGCGAGAACACGTTCATCGGCATCGGGTGGAGCAGGTAGTAGGTGTAGATGCTGCCGGCGAGTCCCGCCAGGGCCGCCGCCACCGCGAAGGAGATGACCTTGTACTTGAGCACGTTGATGCCGTGGGACGCCGCGGAGACCTCGTCTTCCCGGATGGCCTTGAGCGCCAGCCCGATCCTGGAGTGGGTCATGAAGTAGACGACGACGGTCGCGAAGATGGCCACGGCGAGAGCGGCCTAGTAGTGACGTGCGCAGGTTGAAGACGACGCCCTCGGGCAGGACCTTGATCAGCAGCTTGCCTTCGCTCCCGCCGGTGATGCGCCCCCCGTTGAGGAAGATCACCGAGACGATCATCCCCATGCCCAGCGTGCCGAAGGAGAAGTAGTCACCCCGCAGGCGGGACAGGAGCGGTATCCCGATGAGGACGGCGAGGATGGCCGGCGCGATGCGCGCTCGAGTATCATCAGCACCGGGTCGAACCAGTAGCCGGTATGGGTGATGGCACAGAACCACAGCAGGGCCGTGGTGAAGGCGCCGAGGCCGAAGAAGGCGTTCTGACCGAGGCTGATCTGCCCCGTGTACCCGGCCACCAGGTTCCAGCCCTGGGCGACGATGCCGTAGATGAAGACCGTGAAGAAGAAGATGCCGAGCTGCCCGTTGTGGACGTCGTAGTACAGCGGCAGGGTCGCGAAGAACACGACCGCGACGGCCGCGAGACCGATCCAGACCAGCGTTCGAGCCTGCCCACGTTTGCCGGAATCCGGCTTCGAACGTCATCTGAGCACCATCGCTCTCCTCGATCTCCATGTGGGATCAGACCTTCTTGACCAGCCCCCGCCTGCCGAACAGGCCCTGCGGCAGGAAGATGAGCACCAGGATGAAGACCCCGTACGAGACGGCCTCGATCCAGCTGATGCTCAGGTAGTAGGCGGTAAGGTTCTCGATGATACCCAGGATGAGCCCGCCGGCCAGAGCGCCGAACACGTTGCCCAGCCCTCCCAGCGCCAGGGCGATCAGAGCCTTGAGGGCGAAGGTGAATCCGAACTGGTAGTCGAACGAGTACACCGTGGCCATGCCGACGCCCGCCACGCCCGCCAGACCGATGCCGACAGCGAAGCTGATGGCGCACACCCATGCCGAGTTGATGCCCTGCAGCGTCGTCGCCTCCATGTCCTCGGAAGCGGCCCTCACCGCCGTGCCCAACCGCGTCTTCTTGAGGAACAGGAAGACGACGAGTGCGGAGACCAGGGCGAGCCCCAGCAGCACGAGGCGCAGCCACGATACCCGCAGCCCCGCGACCTCGAAGCTGGTCCCCGCATAGTCGAGGTCCAGGCCGCGCGGGCTCGCCGACCAGACCTTGAGGATCGCGTTCTCGATGAGGTACATCAGGCCCACCGCGATCAGGAGCGAGACGTTCTTGTCCTCGAGGGCGGCGGCCTTTCGGAACAGGGTGTAGAACAGCCCCAGGCCGACCAGGAAGGCGAAGGGCACGATGATGAGCAGGCATAGGTATGGATCGAGGTCGACCTTGACGAAGAGCCAGTAGACCAGGAAGGCGAAGAAGACGATGACCGTGCCCTGGGCGAGGAAGATGATCCTCATCGTGCCGAAGATGAGGCTGAGGCCGGCGGCCGCGATGCCGTACATGGACCCCAGGAGGATGCCGTTGATGATGACCTGGATCAAGGATGACATTACAGCTTGCTCCCCCGCTCGCCCACATAGGCCTTACGCACGTCGGCGTTGGCAAGCAACTCTTCCCCGGTCCCGCTCAGCACGATGTGCCCGGTCTTCATCACATAGGCCTTGTGACAGACCTTCAAAGCCATGTGGATGTTCTGCTCGACCATCAAGACCGTGGTCCCTTGCTGGTTGAGGGCGACGATCAGATCGAAGATCGTCCTGGTGAGGATGGGGCTGAGTCCCAGCGAGGCCTCGTCGATCATGACGAGCCTGGGGTGCGCCATCACCGCCCGCCCGATGGCCAGCATCTGCTGCTCGCCGCCGCTCAGAAGCCCGGCCTTGCCGTTCGCCCGCTCCTTCAGGACCGGGAACAGTCCGAACACGCGCTCGAGCGACTCGTCGAAGTTGGCGCGGGCCCTGGGCAGATACGCCCCCAGCCTCAGATTCTCGAGCACGGTCAGGGTCTGGAACAGCCGCCGTCCTTCGGGCACGAGCACGATGCCCCTGTCGACCCGGTGCTTGGTGCTGATCCTGCCCAGCTCTTCTCCCGTGAAGAGGATATGCCCGTGGGAGGGGTGAAGAAGGCCCGCGATGGCCTTCAGCAGCGTGGACTTGCCGGCGCCGTTGGACCCGACCAGCGCCACGATCGTCCCCTCTTCGACCTCGATGGAGACGTCGTCCAGGGCCCGGACGTCCCCGTAGGAGACGCTCAGATCTTTGACCTCAAGCAACGGGTTCGCCAAGATACGCCTCTATCACTTTGGGGTCGCACGCCACGTCGTCGGGGCAGCCGTCCGCGATCTTGACCCCATAGTCGAGCACGCCGACCCGGTCGCAGAAGTCGAGCACCGCGTCGACCCTGTGCTCGATCCAGAGGATCGCGAACTTCCGTTCGTCTTTCGTCGTCCTGATGACCCCGAGCAGGCTGCTCGATCTCGATCGAGGTCAGACCGGCCATGGGCTCGTCCAGCAGGATGAGGGACGGCATCGAGGCCATGGCCATGGCGATCTCGAGCAGCCGCCGGTCGGATAGGGTCAGGTGCGCCGCCTTGATGTCCCGCTTGCCGGAGAGCCCCACGAGCTCCAGAGACTCAAGGGTGCGCTGCTTGGGGCTCTGGGGGTGCTTGCCCCCGTAGACCGCGGCGGTCATGACGTTGTCGAAGACCGACATCTTGAGGAAGGCCCGGACGAGCTGATACGTCCTCGCGATGCCCAGGTGGCAGATCTTGTGAGGAGCGAGGCCCGCGATCTCCTTGTCTTTGAACCGGATGCTGCCGCTGTCGATGGGATAGATGGAGGTGATCAGGTTGAAGACCGTTGACTTGCCGGCGCCGTTCGGGCCGATGAGCCCCACGATCTCCTCTTCGCGCACCTCGAAATCCAGATTGTTGATGACGTGGAGGCCGCCGAAGTGCTTGTCGACCTTGGTGAGGGTCAGAAGAGGATCGCCCGCCGCCACGATGCCCGCCTAACTTGCCGTGCCGGATGTGGGGTGCTGGCTGCGGGTAGAGCACGGCGGCGATTGCGGCAGAGAAGCCGCGAAACGACCGAGCCCATGCATCACGAAGCGCAAGTGAATCCCCCCTTGACGATCCGCTCTGCCGCATCGGCAGACGCCCCCCGTGGACGCTGGCCCACCATATCAGATGCCCGGGGCTTTGGGAAGGCGACCCCGGAATCCGGCTTGCAGTCCGAGCCGAGGCGCCCGCTTGTAGAATCAGACCAGTGCCTGTAGCAATCAGCGCGATGCTCGTATCGGTCCAAAGGGGCAGCAGGGCAGGGCACACTCGAGGGGGGAAGTCTATGGCATGAAGGCGCCCGGCTGTTCCATGTCGACCCGCAATCCAGTTACCAACGCCTCAGAAGAGGGATCAAGGGGGGAAATCGTGAGAAGCAAGAAACTGTTCATTCTGAGTCGTGGTTCTCCTGACCTTCGGGCTCATGTCGATGATGTTCTTGTCGGCCTGCGGCGAAGAAGAGACCACCACCACGGCGGCTCCGACCGACACCACGGCGGCTCCGACCGAACCACGGCGGCTCCGACCGATACCACGGCGGCTCCGACCGATACGACGGCGGCGGCGGTGAGGCGGGTGAAGACCTCGTCATCGGCGCGATCAACTCCATCACCGGCGTGAACGCCCTGACCGGCGCGGAACACAAGTGGGCGCAGGAACAGGCCGCCGCCGACTGGAACGCCAAGGGCGGCATCAAGCTGGCCGACGGCAAGATGCACAAGATCGTGCTGAAGTACGCGGACGACAAGAGCTCCGACACCGAAGCCGCCGCGGCCATGGAGAAACTGGTCAAGAGCGAGGGCCTCAAGATCGTCCTCAGCTCCAACACCACTCCGTACAACCAGGCCGCCGCGACCGTGGCCGAGCAGTACCAGGCCTACTACCACATCGTCACGAGCTGGACGACGAAGCTCAGTCGGACGGTCGTTCCCGGGATTCATCGGGAGAATGGTCCTCGGACATCTTTGAGTCGGCCGCCGACGCCGGCCTAGCTGCCGTTGGCGCGTTCGAGAACATGACCGAGCCCATCACCAAGTTCGCCGTGCATGACCGAGAACAACCCGGACGGCATCGGCTTCGGCGACGGTACCGTGGCAGGGCTCGAGGCGGCAGGCTATGAGGTCGTGTCCTACGAGAAGTTCGTCGAGGGCCAGAAAGACTTCTCCTCGATCATCCTGAAGTTCAAGGAAGCGGGCGTCGAGGGTATCGTCGTGCTGATCTCCCCCTCCGACGGCATCACGTTCGTCAACCAGCTGAAGGAAGCCGAACTGGGCGCCGAAGTTCATGTTCGGGTACAAAGGCTTCTGGCCTGTCGAGTTCATGAAGGCCCTCGGCCCCGACTCCGACTACATCTGCTTCGACGGTTTCTGGACCGAGACCTACCCGTATCCCGTGCGCCAAGGAACTCGGCGCAGGCCTTCCAGGACACCCACGACGGCGCCACCTCGGTGAGCATCGGCCTCTCGTACGCCGGGGCTCAGATCCTCTTCATGGCCATCGAGAGGGCCGGCGTGTTCGAGCCCGGCCGCGGTCCGGGACGAGGTCTTCGGCGGCACGCTTCCCCGGCACCACCATGGGCGACATCACGTACAACGACCAAGGCATCGCCGACATCCCGTTCCTCGGGTTCCAGTGGATGGGCGGCGAACGCATGGTTGTCCATCCGACCGAATTCGCAACCGGCCCGACGCAGACGTTCGCTGCCCTGGGACAGCGAGGTAGCAGCACAGCGTGCTCGCGACTCGAAGCCGACGACGCGGCTGAGAGTACGCGGCGCAGTGATCGACTAAGCGAGAACCCCGCCCTCCTCGCACTCGAGGAGGGCGGGGTTCTTTTCTTGCCACTGCGCTCACGACTGCCGAGTCGCCACGCAGGGCGGGGCCGACGCTCGGAAGGAGCATCCGTGGAACACGATCGACTACGGCAAGTACTTCATCACCGAGACCCCGCGGCATCCGGACCATCCCCAGAGCCGGGACCGGGACAGCGACATCCCCTGGTGCGACACCCTCTACATCTCCAACGAACTGGACGGAAAGCTCCCCGGCGCCTTCTACCTCGAGACCTGCATGATGCTGCGGACCGGTTCGACGGACGACCTCAGAGTGCCGCACAGCCACGACTTCGACGAGTATCTGGTCTTCCTCGGGCACCGACCCCGACGACCAGTTCGACCTGCACGGCGAGGTGGAGCTGTGGGTGGGCGACGAGAAGCGCATGCTCACGCGGTCGCTGCGCGGTGTTCGTCCCGGCCGGCGTTCCTCACTGCCCCCTGGTGGTCCACCGGGTGGACCGGCCGTTCATGTTCATCACCACCGGGAACGGCTTCGACTACCCGGGAGCGAGCGACAGGCGGCCGAGGCGCGGCGCGCTGAGCCGCGAGCCGCCGGCTCGCCCCAGGCTCTGTCGGCCGGCAGCGCCCGCAGCCGGCGCACCGCGCGACCGGTTCCGCGCACAGCGCCTGCAGGACCCGGAACCGCTGGTCTACCTGCGCCTGCAGGATGGCCAGCTCCTCGGCCTTCAGGTGGCGGAACTTGCCCGATGGTCGAGGTCAGGTCGCCGACCGGCTTGGGATCCTTCACCTTCTGCGTGATGCGGTAGACCCCGTCCTCCATCTCCCACAGCGGGAAGTAGTTGGTCCTCACGGCGTCGCGGCACACCTGGATGGAGGCGTCCACGGGGATCCTCCAGCCCACGACGCAGGGGCAGAACACGTGGATGTAGGCGAAGCCCTCCTTGGCCGCTTCCTTGGCCTTGACCAGCTTCTTGGCGTAGTCCTCCAGGTGGCTGAGGGTGGCGGTGGCCACGTAGGGGATCTCGTGCATGGCCATGACCAGCGGCATGTTCTTGGAGCCGGTCGTCTTGCCCCGGCTCTCCCTGCCCGTGGGCGTGGTGCTGGTGGCGGCGCCGAAGGGCGTGGCGCTGCTCTGCTGGATGCCGGTGTTCATGTAGCCTTCGTTGTCGTAGCAGATGTAGATCATCTTCTCGTTGCGCTCGGCGGCGCCGCTCAGGGTCTGGAAGCCGACGTCCTGGGCGCAGCCGTCGCCGGTGTGGCAGACGACCGTGGCGTCGATGCCGGCCTTCTGGTAGTAGCGGCTGAGGCCGGTGGCGCTGGAGGCCACGCCGGTCATGGTGCACGCGTAGTAGGCGTGCTTGTGCCAGGCCATGGTGTTCTGGCCGTGCAGCACCGGGGCCGAGCACGACGGCGTGCCCACGAAGATGATGTCCTTGCCCAGCACCCGCGAGATCAACCTCAGGTTCAGCTCAAGAGTGCAGCCGGCGCAGAAGGCCACGCCCGGCGAGAACTGTCCTCGTCGACGTAGTAGTCGCAGACCTTGGGCTGTCGTCTTGCGTTGCTCGGCCATGTCACACCCTCGCCAGTCTCGCGGCAGCCGCGGCGGCGCCCGCCGCCGGCCGTGCGTGCTCGCTACTCCCGCTGCCCGTCTCATGGCAGCCACGTCACTTGCTGGTAGGGGCGTCCCTCGGACGCCGCCTGGATGTCGTCGATGATGCCGGCGATGTGCTCCTGGGTGATGTCCATGTTGGCCAGGCCGTCGATGAAGCTGAGCATCGGGACGATGCCGATCTCGGGCGTCAGGGCCCGGGTCTCCATGTAGAGGGGGCCGCAGTCCCAGCCGAAGCAGATGCTGCGGTCGAGCACGCCGATGGCCTTCTTGCCCTTGAGCGCGGCGCTCAGCCGCTCCTTGGGGAAGGGCCGGTACAGGCGGAGCTTCACCAGCCCCACCTTGACACCCTCGTCGCGCTTGGCGTCGACGACCGTGCGCGCCGTGCCCACGGCGCTGCCGCTGGTCACCAGGACGATGTCGGCGTCCTCGGTGCGGTACTCCTCTACCTGGCCGCCGTAGCTGCGGCCGAAGGCCGCCGCGAACTCGTCCTCGATCTCCTCCAGCTTGGGCTTGACGCGCTCCATGCGCCGCCATGTGCTTCTTGCGCAGCTCCACGTAGCCCATGCCCATGCCGTGGCTGCCGCAGCCCAGAGTGGGAGCCCGGCAGCAACTGCGGCCGCGGCGGCTGGCTCTTGAGCGGGGCCAGGTAGCGCGTCCACCTGCGCTGATGGCGGGGATCTCCACCGACTCCGCCAGGAACGACAGGTAGTAGCCGTCGTAGTTGACGATGACCGGCAGCTGGATGTCGTAGTCCTCGGCCAGCCGGAAGGCCATGATGGTGGTGTCCATGATCTCCTGGCAGTTCTCGCACGATGAGCTGCACCCAGCCCGGTGTCGCGCACCGAGATCATGTCCTGCTGGCCGGAGCAGACCGCGTGGATGCCCGGCGGCTCCCGGTTGACGTTGATCATCACCACCGGGGCCCGGTAGCCGGCCGTGTTGAACATGGCGTCGTACATGTAGACCAGGCCGTACGACGAGGTGGCGGTGAAGACCCGCCCGCCCGCCATGCTGGCCGCGCACACCACGTTCTGCGCGGAGTTCTCGCCCTCGACGGTGACGTACTCGCAGTCGAGCACGCCCGTCGGCGTGGAACTTGGCCAGCTGCTCGATCACCTCGCTCTGCGGGGTGATGGGATAGGCGGCGACCACGTCGGGCCGGCAGAGCATGGCCGCCCAGGCCGCCGCGCCGTTGCCGGTGATGACCTTGCGTCTGCCTCGCCGCAGCCGGCACCGGCACCGGGGCGGCCACGCCCTGCTTACTCAGCTGCACGCATCGAAGCCTCCTTCCGGGGCCATGATGATCGCGTCCTTGGGGCATTCCTTGGCGCAGACGCCGCAGCCCTTGCAGTAGTCCAGGTCGGCCGTGTAGTGGATGCCGTCCTCGTCGTCCACGATGCACTGGATGGGACAGAAGATGTAGCAGAACCCGCAGGCGTTGCACTTCTCCTTGTCGAAGACCGGCCGCTCGGTGCGCCAGTCGCCGGTGTGCAGGCACAGCAGGTCGCCGCTGGAGATCGGACCAGCAGGCCTCGGTCTGGAAGATCTCCTCTTCCTCTGGCCGCTCTACCATGTGATCACCTGCACTTCCTCGTAGCCGCGCTCGGCGTTGCGGATGTTCCGCTTGAGCATGTCGCCCTCCAGATAGTCCGCCAGGCCCTGCAGCACCGACTCCAGCCTCACCCAGCCGGTGGCCTTGGCCAGCGCGCCGATGAGGCAGGTGTTGGGGATGTCCCGGCCGATCTCGCAGAGAGCGACCTGGGTGGCGTTGATGATGGCTGCCCGCTTGACGCTCGGGTGCGGGGGCTCGGGGAAGTCCTTGGGGCTGTTGAGCACCAGCACCCCGTCCGGCTTGAGCCCGTCGAACAGGGTCTTGAGGGCCAGCAGCGTCGGATCGATCACCACCAGACAGTCGGGGGTGTAGATCTGGGTCTTCTCCCGGATGGGCTCGTCGTCGAAGCGGGTGAACGCCACGACCGGCATCCCCCGGCGCTCGAAGCCGTACATGGGGAAGCTGGCCACGCACTTGCCCTCGGCCGCGCAGGCCGAGGCCAGCATCCTCGCCGCCAGCACGGCCCCCTGGCCTCCGCGGCCGTGGAATCGGATCTCTCTTGCCGGCATCTCGCTCCTTTTCTCCCGCCGCCCGCCGCGCTGCGGCCTCGGCCTCCAGCTTCTTGGCGATGTCTTCTTTCAGCGCTGTCTTGTTGAGCTTCTGCGCCGCAGTGTACGGCATCGCCTCGACGAACTCGATGCGTTCGGGCAACTGCTGCACCGAGGCCTTCTCCTCCCTCAGGAAGGTGATGACGGCCTCGAAGGTCAGCGTGCAGCCGGCGGCCGGCTGGACGTAGGCGCAGACGCGCTCGCCCATCAGCGGGTCGGGCATGGGGACGACGGCCACGATGGCCACGTCCGGGTGCCGGTTGATGAGGCTCTCGATGACGGTGGCGCTGATGCTCTCGCCGCCGCGGTTGATCATCTCCTTGAGGCGGCCGGTGAGGCGTGATGTAGCCGTCCTCGTCGATGACGGCCACGTCGCCGGTCTTGAAGAAGCCGTCCGCGTCGAAGACCTTGGCGTTCTCCTCGGGGTTCTTGTAGTAGCCGGCGAACACCGACGGGCCCTTGAGCAGCAGCTCGCCCTGAGTGTCCGGCGGCAGCGTGTTGCCGTCGAGGTCCACCACCTTGTAGATGTCGCGCGGGCAGGTCGGCCGGCCCACCGTGCCGCAGACCGTCTCGATGTCGTCCTCGGCCGTGGTGATGGTGGTCATGCCCTCGGTGGCGCCGTAGCCGTTGTGGAAGCGCATGTTCAGCCGGCCGAAGACCTCGCGGACCAGCTCGGGGAACGCGGCGCCGCCGGCGCTGTGCATCTTCTTGAGGCTGCTGAGGTCGTACTTGTCCAGGTCCTCGTACTGCAGCAGCCGCTGGGCCAGGGTCGGCACCCAGATGACCGAGGTGATCTTCTCCCGCTCGATGGTCTCGCAGATGGTCTGGGCGTCGGTGGAGTCGAGCATGAACAGCTTGCCCATGGTGATGACGCTGCCCAGGAAGCCCTTGGTGAACGACAGGTCGTGGCCGATGGAGCCCACGATGAGGTTGACGTCCTCGCAGTGCTGGTCCCAGGCCTTGCGAGCAGTACTCGACGGCGCAGCCCAGAGCGTTGTGAGTGCGGGGCACGATCTTGGGCTCCCCGGTGGTGCCGCCGGTGGGGCCCATGTGGGCCACCTGCCGGGCGTCGGGCGCCCGCTCGGCCAGCCGGGCCATGTTCTCCGGCGTCCGCTCGTTCTCCGCGATCAGCCGCTCCATGCTCGACGAAGCCCGGCCCGTCGACCTCGCCGCGCACGGTGATGACGTGCTTGATGGCCGGGCAGCGGCCAGCACGTCGTCGACGATGGGGAGGAAGTCGGTCTTGCCGTACTGCGGAGGCACTACCCAGGCCACCGCCTCCGGAGATCTCGGCCAACCGCTCGATCTCGTGCTGCCGGTAGCGGTCGATGAGCATCACCGTGATGGCCCCGATCTTCTGGCAGGCGAAGTAGACGGGCACGAACTCGGTCCAGTTGGGCAACTGGATCATCACCCGGTCGAGAGGCTTGATGCCCAGATCCATCAGCCCGATGGCCAGCCGCTCCGCCGTCTCGCGCGCCTGCGGCGTAGGTGAGCCGGTTCTGGCGGTCGACGAAGGCTTCCTTGTTCGGGTGGATGTCGGCGGCCCGGTCGAGCAGGTCGCCGAAGGTCAGCCCGCTCCACCAGCTGCCCCGCAGATAGTCCTCGGCGTCATCCTCTCGGTAAGGCGGCGCGCCTTCCAGCAGCTCGAACATGCCTCTTCTCCTCCCCCGGACGACGCCGGTCAGACGGCGCAGCCGGCGAGTACGCCCTCGCGCACGGCGTCGGCCATCAGGCCCGGCTCGCGGGCGCTGCCGGTCACGTGGGTCTCGGCCACCAGCGGCGTCAGCCGTTCGACGAGCGCCGTGTTGGGTCCCCAGTCCTGCGTGTTGATGATGTTCTTGCCCTCGAGGATGTACGAGCGCTTGTCGGGCTGTTGGACCTTGAGGCCGTCCTCGGTCGACTTCCCGGTACTCGACGTCGGGCCACAGGGTCACGTGCTTCTGCTTGAACCAGGGCCACAGGTTGGCCAGGTCGTCGCTGCCCATCTCGTCGCCCAGTTCCGAAGCCGGGCCGTCGTGGGCGATGATCACCTGGCGGTGCCGCTTGACCAGGAACTCGCCCAGCTCGCAGCCGTGCAGCGTGCCCCCCATGATGACCACGCTGCTGCCGACCGGCATCCACAGGTGGGTGAGCCGCTGAACCTGCCCGGGCTGAAGAACTTGAGCCAGAAGTTCAGCATGCCGTATAGCTTCTCGGTGCGGATGACGCTGCCCCGCGTCGATGCCGGGCAGGTCGAACTCCGGGTGCACCGCTCCCGCGGCGAGCGATGACGGCGTCCGGCTTCTCCGCCCGCACGACCTCCGGGGTGACCTCGGTGCCGGTGTGACGGCGACCTTGTTCTTGCCAGTTGCCGCTCTTCATGACGTGACGAAGTCCATGAGCTCGGCGGTCTCGCAGTCCTTGACGATGGCGGCCAGCGGGACCAGCCCGCCCAGGCGGGTCCCTTCTCGTAGAGCACCACCTCGTGCCCGCGCTGGGCGGCCACGCGCGCCGCCTCCATGCCGGAGGGCCCGCCGCCCACCACCAGCACCTTCTTCTTGGGCTCCGCCGGCTTGGCCTGGTACTCGGGCATGATCTCCCGGCCCAGGGTGCCGTTGACCCGGCACTCCAGCTTCTTGTTGCGGTTGCGCATCTCGAAGCAGTGGAGGCAGCCCAGGCAGGGGCGCACGTCTTCGAGCCGGCCCTCGCGCACCTTGTTGGGGTAGTCGGGGTCGGCCAGCAGGCAGCGGGTCATGCCCACGAAATCGAGGCTGCCCTCGCGCAGGTACTTCTCGCCCCATTCCGCGTCGATGCGGCAGGCGGTCCACACCGGGACCTTGACCCCCTTGCGCTTGACGGCCTCGACCAGCGGCACGGTGGCCCCGTCGCCCCGCCGGCTCCAATCGAGGTCGGCGGGCAGGTCGTAGGGCGGCTCGGGGTACATGAGCCGGTCGGGCTGCAGGATGCCGCCCCGGTGGCCATAGCGCTCGCCCCGCACGTTGAGGCCGTCGGCCACCTCGCCGATGAGCCTGGCCATCTCGGCGCCCTCTTCGAGCGTGGTGGCCAGAGGATGGTTGTACTCCGCCGCGTTGATGAGGGCGTGGACCGCGAAGGCCGGGCCGCAGCGGCGCTTGGCCTCGGCGATGATGTTGCGGATGAAGCGGGTGCGGTTCTCGTAGGTCTGGGGGCCGTACTCGTCGTCGCGCTTGTTCCAGATGCGCGACAGGAAGGTGTTGCCCTGATGCGCGGTGGCGTGGTTGATCTCGCAGGCGTCGAAGCCGGCTTTGCAGGCCCGCTCGGCCGCCGAGGCCCACAGGTCGATCTGATCCTCGACCTCCTGCTTGGTCATGGCCCGGCAGGGCAGGAAGTCGGGGCCGGGCAGCTCCTCCTGGGTCATGGCCGAGGCGCACTTGATGTCCCGGATCTTCATGTCGCGCGGCAGCAGACCGGTGGGGTTCCAGGGACCGGCGTGCTGGAACTGGATGGACACCGGGCAGCCGGCTTTGTGCACCGCCTCGGTGAGCCGGGCGAAGCCGGGGATGAACCGGTCGTCGTCGAAGTGCAGCTGCACGCCTTCGTAGCTGCCGTCGGGCTAGTAGTGGACGTGCTGGATGCCCAGCGGGTACTCGACCCCGCACGACTCCACGATCAGGAAGCCCACCCCGCCCTTGGCCAGGCGCTCGTAGTAGGCGATCATGCGCGTCGCCGCAGGTCTGGTCGGGGTCCACGTACGAGGTGCCGTTGGCCGTCTTGATGATGCGGTTGCGGGTCTTGACCGGGCCGATCATGCCCGGCTCCATCAGCTTCTCGAAACGCTGGGTCATGCCATCCTGTCCCCCTCACCCAGGTTCTCGTCGACGATGCGAGCCGCCGCGGCCATGCGCCGCCGCAGTCCGCTCGAGGCCCGCCTGCTCGTCCGGCGCCAGCTCCCACTCCTCGTATCTCTTGCACGCCTCCGCGCGCCGAGCCGCGCCGGGATACCGACATGCTCAGTCCGGCTGGCCGTATTCGCCGTCCAGGACCACCGAGCAGGGGAACAGCTCCCCAGTGTCCTGCAGGACCGCCCGGGTGAGGGCCGCGAGCCCCAGCGCGCTGGTCCAGCCCGCCGTGCGGCCGGATTGCAGCTCCTCGTAGCGCTTCAGGATGGTCGGGATCTCGGCCCGGATCGCCTGCTTCTCGGCCTCGGTGAAGAGGACGGGCGCGCCGTCGATGCGCACCGAACTGAACAGGGGCACCTGGGTGCTGCCGTGCTCGCCGATGACCGTCGCCTCGCACCTGGCTCGACCTGCGACCCCTTTGGCCTCGCGACGATCTCCCGGAACCGGGTGGAGTCGTTCATGGAGTAGCCGATCACCCGGCGCCGGTCGAAGCCGCCCGCCCGCCAGGTGCAGTAGTTGAGCGGGTCGATGGGGTTGGTGGCGGTGATGACGAAGGCGTCCGGGCAGTGGCGCTTGACCTCCAGCGCCACGTCTCGCACCAAAGGGATGTTCTTGGGGAGCATCTCCATGCGGTCGGCGATAAGGCCCTGCGGGACGCCGGCGGCGTTGATGACCACGTCGGAGCCGGCCATGTCCTCGTGGTCGCCGGCCGTCACTTTGACCCCCAGTCGCTGAGATGGCCGTGCTCATATCCATGGCGTGCTGCTGCACCACGTTCTGCCGCATGTCGATGAGGACGAGCTCGTCGACCAGCCCGGAGACCCCGATGTAGAACGCGGCGGGCGCGCCGACCGAGCCGGCCGCGCCGATGACGGATGACCTTCATCTTCCCCCCTTATGAACTCGAGACCAGCTGAGGCCGCAGTCGCCGAGCCCGCCCGTGAAGGCCCGCTCGGCGCAGCTTCATCTCGACTCGAGTTCTTTGTCGTCTCGGGTATTTAGAGTCAAAAAGTCCTGCATGTCAAGGTGGGCAAGGGCAGGACGCGACTCTCTAGACCTCACACCCAGGAAGGAGCGCCGGCCGCCCAGGTTCAGTGTTCCGGCGACGAGTAACCGAGGAAGGCGGAGAGAGGCCGCGGTCTTAGGACAGCGTCCGCGTACTGGTCTCACACGTGGGGACCGAACCGGCCGTGGGAACGACAAGTGAGATGGCGGCTTCTACGCTGCCGCCTGGTTCATAACGGGGGCGCAACCAGAACCCAAGAGAGCGCTCCTCGAGGTCGTAGGCGACCCCGCTCTGCGTGACCCGCTCGAACTCCTCCAGCAGGGGCTACCGGTGACGATGGTGCGCTGAGTGAGCGGCCGGTGGGGGGCAGAGGCGATCTTCTCTCTGATGGTTTGCGGTTTGAACGCAGCGAAGACCTTGCCGTTCGAATCGCTATGTCTCGATGATACGGCCAGCGGAACCTCCGACTTGAAGGGGCGGAGCGTCGTATGTCGTCGACGAGGACAGCTTTGCCGTCGATTTCCACGGCGAGATTCACGGTCTCGCCGGTCTCGGCGGCCAGTGTCTCCAGGTAGGGCCGGGCAATGCGGGCCAATTCTGAGTAGCTGCGGGCAAGGTAGGTGAAAGCGACCGCCGAAGGGACCACGTGGTAACGGCCGGTCTGGGAGTCAAGCACAAGGTAGTCCGCGCCTCCATCGTCCTCGCGAGGCGGTACACGGTGGCTTTGGGAATCCCCGTTTCGGATGCCATCTCGACGACTGCCCATTCAGGATGATCGCCATCAAAGAGATTGAGTACCTGCAGTCCCCTCCAGAAAGCTCGGACGATGAAAGGATCGGCGTGGTCAGGCCCACCCACCCGGCCTTGTCGGGCAGGCGCCGCGGCCTGCCTCTGCTCCGGCCTACTTCGTTCGCAAGAATGACCTCTTTTCGGACTATCTCTGGTAGCCAGTGATGGCTAATCTACCTTTGATGGGCATTCCTGCCCGCCTGACTCGGGGACGCATGTACAGGGATCGTAGCGGCTGATCGCTCCTTCCGCCACTTGGGACAGTCGATCACGCAGAGCGCCAGCCAGGTCTGACTGATTGTGGAATAGGAACAGTCGCATGAATCGGGGTGAAGCAGCACGGGGGGCTCGCCGGTTACCGGGCTCGGCGCAAGCACGTGGTTTGGACAGGCTTCAACGCAGGCGTAGCAGCGCGTGCACACTCCGGGGTCGATACTGATGGGCTGCCAGGTAGGGCTTTCCACGTCACACCTCCTCGCCGATGAGGCCTATCGGTCTACTGCCGATCTTGATCTCTCCGTTCTCCTTGCTGACAGAGACCCACTACGCCATTCCGGCGGGTCGAGTTCGGGGTGATCGGGCCGGTAGAAGCCGAGCGCTCTGCTGCTCGCCTTGCGAGCGAGCGACGATTGGATGATGGCCTCGCCGATGTCGATAAGGTTGAGTACCTCCACGGCATGCAGGAGCTGGTGGGGCGTCGCAGCAGACAGTCTTGGCACCTCCTGCTCGCGGAGCTCCCCGAAGGCCGCCAGGCCTTCCCGAAGCATCTCCTCGTTCTTGACCTGGTTGGAGTAGGTGGTCATGACGTACTTCACGGCCAGGTTGAGCTCGCGCCAGGAGATACCGTTTTGGGGCCGTAAGCACGCGTAGATCCGTTCCTTCTCGTCTTCGACCTGTCTGCGCTCTCCCGAGTCATGGGTATGACGCCCTCAACCGATGGGTGATTGGAGAGTGCATGGGTGGTTGCGCTCCACCCCGCACGCCAGCCGAAGACGGCGGCTCCAGGAGCGTTCACACACGCAGGGGTCATGTCGCCGGCGGCGTACAGCCCGGGGAGTGTGGTAGAGAGCGTCGGTGTCGATATAGACCTCCCCCGCTACCGCCAGATTTCATCAGGCGGCCGTAGCGCTGGATGATCGGGTCCTGGACTCCACCCGATCGGCGGCAGAGATCGTGGCCGTGGCCCCGCGAGGCGAGAGCCTTGATGCTGTTGGCCCAACCGGCATCGTTGCGGTCGTTCACCTCGAACACGACACGCCGGGCGACTTCCGCGATCGTGGCGAGTCGAGATAGAGAGGTGGACCACTCTCCCTTGGTGGATGAGCTCCCGAAGTGCCTCTCCGTCGTACTTGTCGAGGCCGCCGGGGCCCAGGTAGCACAGCTGGTTGCCGATGGACAGCCGGTAGTTCTGCGGCCGGTAGGGCGGCATGGCGGTGGGGATCTGCCGCCTTGGGAGTCGACGACTGTGGCGGGCCAGTGACTGTCACGCCGCTTGTCCGACAGTCCGGACTCCGGGTAGGGGCCCCACGCCGCTCCATAGCCGGGAGCGCCTGGCTGGGAGGCCTCCATATTGATCAGTTCCGCACCCGCTCTCAAGGCCATGGCGATGCCGTCACCGGTATTGGTAGCCGCGCCGAAGCCCTGATGGCCCCAGCCGGCACGCCACTCGTTGCCGGCGTAGAACCACAGCCGAGAAACCCATCCTGTCGTCAGAATGGTGGCCTTCGCCCGGAACACGTAGAACTCGCCCGTGCGCACGTTACGCCCGTGGCACCGATGACAGGCGCACCCGGGCGACCGCCTTCGTTCAGCAGTTCGGTCGCCATTGCCCGGTCGTAGATCTTGACTCCGAGACGCTTAAATTCCCGGTGCAGGGCGGGCTTGATCCCCTGACGCTGTTTGCCGAACTCTGCGGCTCCCCAGAAGATCACGCTGTGCCTGGCGGTAGCGTCGTGAGCGAAGAGGAGCCCCGTCTCGTCGTCCCGCTGGATGGCTCCTCTGTACTCACCCTCGGTGTCCCTGATCTTAATGCCCATCCGTTCGAGATCAAGGAGCCGGTCCAGGCCTCTCTGGCCATGACGAGATTCATCTCTTCACGGAAATAGCCGTCGTGGTTCTGCCCGCGGGCTTTGGTGAGTTGCTCCGCCGATACCTCGTGACGCCGGGTATGTGTATCTCCTGCCAGTGGTCGAGGCCGGCCCCCACGCAGCCGCTTCGCCGGGTGGCCGCCTTGTCGACCAGGGTGACACTGGCGCCCTTTCGGGCGGCCGCGATGGCTGCGAAACATCCGGCCAGCCCTCCACCCAGAACGACCACATCGAAGCTGACTTCAGTCTCGGCCTCGTATCTCACGGGATACGGGCAGCCGCGCGACCAGGGGCGTTCCGTTTCAGGTTCCGTGGACACGCGATCACCTCCTCTGCTGAGATCGACTCCCGCTGCGCCTGGGGTCAGCCCGCGGGAACGAGCTGAGAGGCTGAATCTTGGTCTGCACCGTACCATCGGAGCGGTCGTGTTGTTCACCAGCACCAGGTCATACTTCCATTTGGTGCGGGGGAACCACTGCCCTTCGGTGAGCGGAGTCTTCGATACGTTCGGCATCGGGCCTTTCGAGAAATCGACGAGTCCGACCAGGGTGTCGAGCACACCCGCTTTGATGGCCGCAGCGATCTCCTCCTTGCTATCGATGTCTTTGGCCGCTTTCAGGGCGTTGACCACGATCTCGAAGACCTGGTAATGGAGGAGAGCCTGCGTCCACTGCATCCCGGTCTTCGCCTCGTAATCATCAGCCATCTGCTGGCAAGTCTCACGGGTGAGTGAAGACGCGAAGGGATAGGTCGGGTGCCACCAAGACCCGTTGGTTATGCCGTACCCGGTGGAGCCGGTAGCTTCCCATGACTGACGGGAAGAGGCTGGCTCGTTCGATTGTCGCAATCACCGGAGCAAGCCCCTGCTGGGAGGCCTGATTCAAGAAAGTGATCATGTCGGGGGGCGACATTGTCCCGGCCACGAGCTCGCAGCCTTCCTTTTTGAAGAGCGATATCTCGGCGGTGAAGTCCTCGGACCCCTCCTGATAGCGGCCGGGATCGACGATGGTGTAGCCGGTCTTCGTCATGAAGGGCGGCCACCCTTGCTCCGGATCCGCGGAAGCAAGGCCATCGGCGCTGTTCGACCAGAGCACTCCGACTTTCTTGTTTGTGGTATCTGATCCCAGGTGGCCGTAGAGTTCATCAGGTTGTCCTCGATGCCCCAGAAGCTGAGATACGTCCACTTGAACCCTAGCGCCGGGTTCCCTTTGCGCCGAAGAACCAGGGCTGCCACGGAGTGTCGGTACATACGCAGGGCATCCCCGACGCCTCGCAGGTATCGGAGACGGGGAGGGTCGTGTCGGCGGTCGAAGCCGCATATCACGTCGACCTTGTCGTTGTTGATAAGGTCGCCGGCCACCTGCGCGGCGAGGTTGGAGTCAGACTGGCAGTCGCGGGCGATGACGGTGACCGGGTGGAGCTTGCCATCCCCGCACAGAAGGCCACCGGCGACTGCTTCTTGCCACCGGGTGACACAATATGCGTCGGCCTCGCCGAAGGCTGCCAGCGGGCCCGTCACAGGTGTGACGTAGCCCACCTTGATCTCCCGGCCTGCCTCGGGCCGGAGGAGCTGACCGTTGTAGTACTGGGCGCAGCCGAGGTCTCGGTCGTGGAGGCAGGCGATGTTGTCGTTGTTGTCGTCTCTTCCGTGCCGCACGCCACCGCGAGCCCACCAAGCCCTGCCCCGACCCCGACCGTCATACCGGCCAGCCCGGCCTTCCGCAGAAACTCGCGACGACTCACACCAGCCTGCTCTCTCATTGCTCCCCCTTTGCCGTGACGGTCTCACTAGATGATACTATTAACCCATATAATGAGTTTATTAACTCATTATCACACAAATATGCCCGTGTCAATCTCGGAGACCCCGACCTCATGGAAAAGGGAAGAGCCCCGCTCTCGCGGGGCTCCAGTGACTGCCGAGTATCCGAGGTTTGTCTAGAGCTTGGCCAGCGTGATCGTTCCCAGGCTGAGACTCGCCTCGAGCTTGACGACCGAGGTGACCGGCCCGTAGCCGGGGGCCCCTACCGTCAGGAGGTAGTCGCGCCCTGGCTCCAGCCCGTCCACGTAGAAGTCGCCGTAGTTGCTCGCCACCGCCTCGCCGACGACAGGACCGTCGGCCGTGCCACCGGCGACCACCGTCGCCTTGGCGCCCTCCGCGCATTCGTCCGTGTCGCCGAACACCACGTTGGCGGCGATGAAGGCCTTCTCGAACAGGTAGAGGTTCTTGTAGTAGACGCGGGGCTTCGCTCCCAGCTCGGGCCGCAGCACCTCCAGACCTTCGGCGGCGACCAGCGGCGGCCATCTCGCCGTCGTCGGCCAGCACCAGCTTGATGGCCTCGGCCGGGCAGACCTGCGAGCAGCGGGTGTCGGTCCAGCCCTCGTCGATGAGGTGGGCGCACCCGGTGCACTTCTGCGCGACCTGGGCCTCTTCGTTCCAGTAGATGACCTCGTAGGGACAGGTGGCCACGATCTCGGGATGGCCTTTTGCCGCCACCGGGTCGATGATCACCAGTCCGTCTTCGCGCTTGTAGATCGTTCCCGGCCGGAGAGTCTTTGATGCACGGGCGCGTCGTCGCAGTGAAGACAGGGCGTGGGCCGGTAGGCGACCTGCACCAGGGGATACTGCCCCCGCTCCTTGCGCATGATGTTCATCCAGCGATGGCCGCTCCACGGCTGCGCCACGGAATAGGGCGGGAAGTCGTTGCCCGTGAACTCGTCCTTGTCGGCCAGGAAGCAGTCGTTGCAGTCCATGCAGCGGTCGACGTCGATGACCATGTTCCACTTCTTGGCGCCGGCCATCAGGCCACCCCTTTCTCGGTCGAGCCACCGTTCCCCGGCGCGCTCCCGGCGGTCGGACCGTCCCATTTCTCCACCTGGATGAGGCAGGAGTTGTTCGCCATCCCGGTCGAGGTGGGAGTGATGTAGCGCTTGGGCGTGAGGATGTTCACGCAGCCGGCCGTGTCCGGCGAGTGGCCGGGATCGCCCAACGGCAGGTAGTCGCCGCAGGACTCGTAGGAATGCACCGTCCCCGGCGGGACCCGCTCCGTGACCTGCGCCGCCAAGATGACCGAACCCCGGTCGTTGAACGCCCGGATGAGGTCGCCGTCGGCGATGCCCCGCGCAGCGGCGTCCGCGGCGTTGACCCGCATGATCCAGTAGTAGCGGCCGTCGTCCTTGAGCACCCGGTTGTCCTTGACCTCGTTCATCCAGCTGTCCTTGGCGTCGCCCATGGTGTGGAAACTGTACTTGGGATGGGGCGAGACCATCTGCAGCGGGTACTTGGCGTAGAGATCCGCGGTGTGGTGTCCTTCCCAGCTCTCGATGTACTGCGGGCCCATGGCCGGCCGCTCGGGATCGACGGTCCCGGTCGCCTCGAGACGCTTGAGGCTCGAGGCCACGAACTCGATCTTGCCGCTCTGCGTCTGCAGGCCTTCGCCGTTGATCTGGTCCCACGGGGCCGGACCCCAGTCGGGCGTGTCCTTGGGGCGGCCTTCGGCGAACCAGCGCATGGCCGGCTTCGGCCTGTCCTCCTCCGCCGGCGCGGGAACGACGTAGTAGCCCTTCTTGGCGAAGTCGTCCCAGCTCATGACCGAGGCCATGTCGGTGGCGTGGTAGTAGTCCTTCACCCAGTCGAGTTCGGTCTTGCCACCCATGGTGAACGGCCCCCACACCCCCAGACGCTGGGCCAGGCCGGCGAAGATGTCGTAGTCGGACTTCGAATCGCCCAGCGGCTCGATGCACTTCTGCTGCAGGACGATCACCCGGTGGTTCATGAACTGGTACGAGTCGGAGATGTAGCCCGAGCAGTTGGCGGCCTCGCTGATGTCCCAGCGCTCGAAGTTGGTGCAGGCGGGGAGGATGACGTCGGCGAACTTGGCCTCGCCCTCGAACCAGATGGACTGGTTCACGACGAAGGGCACCTTGCCCTCGCGATAGGCCGTCACGTAGCGGTTGGTCTCGGTCATGGTGCCGAAGAACGAGCCCCCGTACCGGTAGTACATCCCGATGTGGGGATAGCCCTGGGCCGGGTATTCGTACTTCTGGAACTGGCTCTCGATGTGGGAGCCGCAGAACCCTTTGCCCCGCCAATCGAGGTCCTCGTGGCGCATGGCCTCGGGGATGTTGAGGCGCGGCACCGTCTGGCCCTCGGTGGTGTGCTGCGGGTTGGTGATCCCCCCTCCGCGGGGGAACATCCGGCTGGCGAAGCGGAAGCCGGCCGCCGAGTTGGCGGTGTCGCCGGAGATGCCGCCCTCAGCGTAGCCCGGGAACATGAAGCCGCAGTCGAGCGGGGCGCCGCTGGTGGTGCCCCAGATGTTGCTGCCGGGCTTGCCCATCCCCTGCATGGTGGCCAGGGCCACCATCGTCCGGGCGAACTCGTTGCCCCATGAGGCCCGGCAGGCGCCGCCCATGCCTCCCGGTCCCCCGGCCGCGAGCATGGTCTTCTTGGAAGCCCATTCCCGGGCCAGGGCCCGGATCTCGCGGGCCGGGATGGCGCTCTCGGCCTCGGCCCACTCCGGCGTCTTGGGCACCCCGTCGGTCGTGCCGAGCACGTAGTCCGTCCACTCGTCGAAGCCCACGGTGCGGCCGGCGACGTACTCCTTGTCGTAGGTGCCCTCCATGAGCCAGGTGAACGCGATCGCCAGCCCCACGGCCACGTCGGTCCCCAGCCTGGGCGAGAACCACTTGTCGCCCAGCAGGGCCTGGGTGTGGTTGAGATAGGGATCGATGACGACCATCTTGACCCCGAGTTCTTTGAGCCAGCGCCGGCGGACGTTGCCCTCGTGGCCCGCGTACACCCCGTTGCAGCTCGACTCTGGGTCGGCCGACCAGTAGACGATCATGTCGGTGTGCTTGAGGGCATCCTCCAGAAGCCCGTACTGCTCGGGGATCCCCAGCCGGTGACTGAAGCCCCACATGTGCATGGCGCCCCAGTGCCAGCCCTCCCAGCTGTCGGGGTTGTGCTCGGCGTAGGTGTAGCCCACCAGGTTCAGGAAGCGGAACAGGGCACTGTGGCGGTATCCGACGTTGCCCCACATGTGGTGCGAGCCGGGGGTGGACATCATGCCGGCCGGTCCGATCTCCCGGTGGACCCTGACGATCTCGCCGGCGACGGTGTCGAGCGCCTCGTCCCAGCTGATCGGCTCGTAGCCGGAGACGCCCCGATTCTGGATGTTGCGGCCGCCCGGCCCGGTGGAGCCGGGGGCGCCCTTGGGGTCGAAGTCCACCCGCTTGAGCGGGGTGAGGATGCGTTTGGGCGAGTAGATGGTGGAGCGATGCGCCACCGTCCACGGCGACGAGGTGGTCTTGCGGGGCGGGGTGAAAGTGCGCCCCCTGGCCTGGATGGTCCACGAGGGAGCGTCGGTCTCGTCGAAGGTGAGCGGGGTGATCCGCAGGATCCGGCCGTCCTTCACGTCGACGAAGACCGGCCCCCCGGTCGTGCCGTTGGTGTACCTGGTGACTCCTCCCATGGAAACGCCTCCCCCCTTCCTCACTCGTCCTCGATGATGGCGACCAACCTCACCATGGAGCCGTCGCCGCCCACCCAGCGGATGGGAAAGCCGGCGATGATGCACGCGCATGCCCCAGCACCTCGTCGATGTCGCCGCCCACGTTCTCGAAGCCCATCACGTGGTTGCCGAGGAGGATGTTGTGGCAGGGCTCCCAGTCGGGGAAGTCCTCCTTGACCGAGCGGCCGGTGTAGGCCTCGTACTCGGCGCACGACGTCAGGCAGCAGCGGCGCCGGGCCCGTGGTAGCCGATGGCGGTGGCGAGCGGGTGATCGAGGGCCTGCTGGTCGACGCCCACAGCCTTGACGCCCTTCTCCACCAGCCATTCGGCGGCGCTGGGCACGAGGCCGGGAGACCGGGCGAAGTAGTCCTTGTTGTCGCCGAACTGGGCGTGCATGTGGCAATGGATGATGACGATGTCGCCCTTCTCGATCTTGGGCGTCGCCTTCTCCAGGTCGTCGGCGGTGATGAACTCGAACTTGCCCTTGGGTCCCACGTCCACGATGACCCCGGTGCCGAAGTAGTAGTCCAGGGGGATCTGTTCGGTGGACCACTCGCCCGCGATCACGTGGATGGGCGAGTCGGCGTGGGTGGAGACGTGCATGGGGTGCCAGAGCCACTGGGTGAAGACCCCGGACTTGGCGTGATAGTGAAAGCGCTCGATCTTGATGTCCGGAAAGTACGGCCAGAGCGGAGTCCCGTGCCCGAACGGCTGGCTCAGATCGACGATCTTCTTGACTTTCATGCTGCCTCCCGGGTCGTGGCTCGGCGCGCGCCACGGGCCGCGACCGTAGTGAGAGGTGCGGCACACTCCGTGGCGCGTTGGTTACCGATAACTAACATGGACCTTCACAACTATCCCGCGCCCCTGCGGGCTTGTCAATGCCTCTCCCGGGGCCGGGCCCACGCGGACACCGGGGCGGAGTCTCGGTGCGCCTGCGGGCTGTCCGCGGTATGGTTATGAGCTAGACATGGAGCACATCGACAACTTGTGGATACCACTGGCCGACGGGACCAGGCTGGCCGCACGGATCTGGCTCCCCGACGACGCCGCATGCAATCCGGTACCCGCAGTCCTCGAATACCTCCCCTATCGCAAGTCCGATGCCACGGCTCTGGCCGACCGGATCCGCCACCCATACTTCGCCGCCCACGGCTACGCCGCCGTGCGCGTCGATCTGAGAGGCAGCGGCGACTCTGACGGGCTGCTCAGGGGGGAGTATCTGCCGCAGGAACAGGACGACGCCCTCGAGGTGCTCGCCTGGCTCGCCCGGCAACCATGGTGCACCGGCGATGTGGGCATGATCGGCTACTCGTGGGGAGGCTTCAACGGTCTGCAGATCGCAGCGCGCCGCCCGCCGGAGCTCAAGGCGGTCATCACCATCGCGTCGACCGACGACCGCTATCTGGACGACTGTCATTACATGGGCGGATGCCTTCTCGCCTCGGACATGCTCAAGTGGGCCGCCTCCATGCTCGCCTACACCCTGCAGCCGCCGGATCCTCGGTTCGCGGGCGACCGGCGCCGGGAGATCTGGCTCGAGCGCTTGGCGGAGGCGCCGGAACTGGCGCGCGACTGGATATCGCATCAACTGCGTGACGCCTTCTGGAAGCACGGGTCTGTTGCCGAGGACTACGACGCCATCCGCTGCCCGGTGATGGCCGTGGGCGGGTGGGCCGACGCCTACACCAACGCAGTCCCCCGGCTGCTCGCGGGCCTGAGCGTCCCCCGCCTCGGCTTGATCGGCCCGTGGGGCCACATGATGCCTCACGAGGGGATTCCCGGACCGGCGATGGATTTCTTGCGGGAGGCCGTCCGCTGGTGGGACAGGTGGCTCAAGGGTATCGACACCGGCATCATGGACGAACCCTGTCTACGGATATGGATACAGGACTACGTCGAGCCCGCCGGGTTCCACGCGACGCGGCCTGGTCGGTGGGTAGCGGAGCCATCCTGGCCACCGCCGGACACGCACCGCCTCACGTTGCGGCTGAGCGAGGAGGGACGCCTGAAGGTGAGTGACTCCCGGGGCAGGTCGCCGAAGCCCGGGGAGGCCGGCGGAAGCCCGGCTCCCGTCGCCTTCCGCGGGGTGCAGGAATGCGGAGAGACCGCCGGAGTGTGGTGCGCCAACGGCAACGCGGATGAGATCGCCGTGGATCAAGGACCCGACGACGAACGGTCGCTCTGCTTCACGACCGAACCCCTATCGACACCGGTCGAAGTACTCGGCTTCCCGGTCGTGAGGCTGCGGGTGAGCGCGGACAGGCCGCGCGCGCTGATCGCCGCCCGGCTCGAGGACGTGGCGGCGGATGGGTCGTCGCTGCTCGTAAGTTGGGGGATGCTCAACCTGACGCACCGCAACGGTCACGAACGGCCGGAGCCCTTGGCGCCGGGCAACTGGTACGACGTCACCATCGAGTCGCGGGTGTGCGGCCATCGCTTCGAGGCGGGCCACTCCATCCGTCTGGCCCTGTCGCCCACGTATTGGCCGCACGCGTGGCCGTCCCCGGATCCCGTGACCCTGTCGCTCGAGGTAGACGGGGCGAGTGCGCTGGATCTACCCGTCCGCGTGCCCGCTGAGGGAGGAGACCCCCGGTCGTCGTGGACCCCCCGGTCGCCGTGGGACCTGAGCAGCCGGGCGGAGGGACGGCACCGTCCGTCCGCCGCGACGGACGGACGCGGCGGCTGTTGTACGACGCGCAGAACCGCCGCCACGAGATCGTCGACCACGAGGAGCACGAGCGCACCATCCCCGACACGGGGGTGGTCTACACCGAGATCGCGACCGACGTCTACAGCATCGTCGAAGACGCTCCCCTTTCGGCCACCGTGCGTTGCTCGCGGGAGACCCGCTCCACCCACCCGTCTCTGGAGTGGCAGGTGACGGTGCAGGCTGAGATGACCTGCGACGCGGACCACTTCTTCGTGCGGGAGGAGTACTCGGCATCCGAAGGCGGATCCTTGGTGTTCAGCGAGGCCAGAGAACACACCATCCCCCGGGACGGCGTCTAGGGAAGACTGCTGAAACGGCCGCTATAGCGCCCGGTCTACGATAAGAGCGAGCAGGATCGCCGGGACCGCCCCGTGAGCCACCACGGCGTTGTTGAACGCACCGATGCCCGACATGATGGGTACCCCAAGCCCACCGGCCCCGACCACGGCCCCCAAGGTGGCCGCGCTCACGAGGATGATGAGCATGGTCTTGATCCCCGTCATGATGACCGGCAGCGCCAAGGGCATCTCGAGTTGGGTCATTCGTTCCCGCCGGGTCATGCCCATCCCGTTCCCGGCCTCGATCACCGCCTCGGGGACCCCCGAGAGACCCGCCACCACGTTGAGCATCACCGGGAGGATGCTGAATATGACCAAGGCCACGAGAACGGGCTCGGAACCGTAGCCCAGCACAGGCACCGCGATGGCCATGATGGCGACCGACGGGACCGATTGCCCGAAGCTCGCGAGTCGCAGCACCACATCACGGAACGGCCGCCCCACGGGGCTCATGACGAGCAGCCCCGCCGCCACCCCAATGACCACCGCGATCGCCCCGGCGATCACCACGAGCATGAGATGCTCCAGCAGCAGGCTCCACATGGGGGTACGGTCGTAGATCAGCCGGGTCGTGCCGGGAAAGAACAGCCCCAGGAGCCGCTCCACCCCGCGTGGGTACAGGGTCCACACCAGCAGCAGAGCGACCAGCACCAGCACGCTCGGCCAATTGCGCCGAATCCCCGGTGTGTACGTGCTCATGTGCCCTGCCTCACCTCGGTCACCACCTCGCAGAAGGTGAGCCCTCCCACCACTCGGCCGTCGGCGACGACCGCGACCTGATCCACGCTCTCCGTGACCATGACGGCCAGCACGTCGCGCAGGTTGGTGGCAGGGGTGACCCGAGGGGCCTCCCCTACCGGAGCGGCGCCCAGCGCCACGTCGGCCACCCGATGACGCGACAGTATGCGCAGACCGAACTCGTCACCGAAGAAATCACGGACGAACTGATCACCGGGGCTGCGCCACAGTTCCTCCGGTGCTCCTTCCTGCACGATGCGTCCGTCGCACATGAGCACTATCCGGTCCCCCAGCAGGACGGCTTCTTCCACGTCGTGCGTGACGAACACCACCGTTTTGCCCAAGCGCCTGTGGAGGGCGGCGAACTCCCGCTGGAGCCGCTCGCGGCTGATGGGGTCGAGGGCCCCGAAGGGCTCGTCCATCAGCATCACCGGGGGGTCGGCCGCGAGCGCGCGGGCGACACCGATACGCTGGGCTTCGCCCCCTGAGAGCTCGTGGGGGCGTTTATCGGCGTAGGAGGCGGGGTCGAGTCCCACCAGGACGAGTAGTTCCGTGACTCGGTCATCGATGCGCTTCTTGTCCCAGCCCAGCAGTCGGGGGACGGTGGCGATGTTGCGCGCCACGGTCATGTGGGGAAAGAGGCCCACGCTCTGGATGACGTACCCGATGTGACGGCGCAACTCCTCGGGCGCGACGGCGTTCACCGGCGTCCCGTCGATGAGCACTTCCCCCTCGTCCACCTCCACCATGCGGTTGATGGCCCGGAGCAGAGTGGTCTTGCCGCAGCCGCTCGGCCCCAGCACGATAGTGAGCTGTCCGTCGGGGATGACGAGCGAGACCCCGTCGACAGCGACGGTGGAGCCGAACCGCTTGGTGATGTCCCGCAACTCGATCATGCCGCCGTCGCCGCGAGTCCGAGGTCACGCCCTCCCGCCGTGGCCCGCTCCACCGCCCGCAGCATGGTGTCGAAGACCAGGGCGAGAGCCGCGATGGGGATAACCCCCACCAGCACCAGGTCCATGCTGGTCTGCTCCAGGCCCATGAACATGATGGTCCCCAGGCCCCCTCCTCCCACGAAGGCCGCGATGATGGCGCCCGCCGTGCTCTGCACCAGGGCGATGCGCACCCCGGCAAGGACCACGGGGAGCGCCAGCGGGAGTTCCACCTCCCGGAGGGCGCGGCGGCGGCTCATCCCCATGCCTCGAGCGGTGTCGATGACGGCCGGGTCGAGCTGGCGGATGGCCACCATCGTGTTCCGCGTGACCGGGAACAGCGCGTAGATGAAGAGGACCACCATGACCGGCGCCCAGCCGATGCCGGAGATGCCCAGGGTCTTGAGGGGGGTGAAGCGGTCGCTGAGGCCTCCCAGGACCGGGATCATGATGCCGACGAAGGCCAGCACCGGCAGCACCTGGCCCAGGTTGAGCGCCCCCATGATGACCGTCTCGGCCTTCCTTCTGCGCGCCGCGAGGATGCCCAGAGGGATCCCGACGATCACGGCGCCGATGGTCGCCCCCAAAGCGTAGAAGAGATGTCGGGCCAGTTCGCGACCGAAGGTGTCCCGCGCAAGGGTCCACTCTCGGACGATGCCCAACTCGGCCAGGACCCCGGTGGCCCCCAACACCACCACCCCCGCGAGCGGCGCAGCCCAGACGACGACTCTCCCCCACCAAACGGACGTCCCCGCGGCTGTGGCGTGGAGAACCAGATAGAACGCGAACAGGAAGAGGTAGAAGCCCCAGGAGAACGACGTACGCGCCGTCGGGCCCTGCCCGGCGGCGAACTCCGCGGCTTGGCCGCCCGCCAGGACGAGCAACAGGAGCAGGACGGCCGTCGCGAGGAGGCCCCGGCCGACCCCGAGCAGGTCCCCCGCCCACCGCGGCCACCCCGGCCGCAGGACAAGGAAGAGAAGGCCGGCAACCAGCCACAGCACCACAGCCATCCATCCCCACCCGCCGAAGGCCGCCACCGCCGACAGGGTCTCGCCCTCGACGATACGGTTGGGCCTGAACGAGACGAACGGCGCCAGGGTGAGGGCGAACGCACCGATCAGCGCCCCGGCGGCGCTGATGGCGGCGTTCGCCCCCCTGCCCCGCACGGGTCTATTCGAGGAAGCCATTCGCCTCCAGATAGGAGGTGGCCACCGCCTTCGGGTCTTCGCCGCCGAAAGCGATGCGAGCGTTCAGCTCCTGCAGCTTGGCTTGATCGAGGCTGAGGAACACGGGTTTGAGGATGGACTCTATCTGCGGGTAGGCGGCCGCGATCTCGCCCCTGAAGACCGGCGCCGGCTCATATACCGGGGGCACGTCCTTGGTGTCCTCGATGATGACCAGATCGAGTTCGTTGAGCTGGCCATCGGTCCCGTAGGCCAGAGAGAAGTTCACGTCGTCGGTGCCCTTGGCCAGAGCGGAGAGCATCTCGGCCGTGTTACCGGTGGACAGGGCGATGAGTTGGTCGTTGTCCAGCTTGAAGCCGTAGGCTTCCTCGTAGCCCTTGAGGCCGAGCGGGTTGTCGATGAACGATTGGGCGGCGATGAGCTTCACGGCCCCGCCCTCGTTGACGTACTTGGCGAAGTCCTCCATCGTCTCGATGGATTCCTCCTCGGCCAACGCCCTTGTCGTGGCGATGAACTCGCTGTTGTTGGCCGGAGCCGGCGTCAACCAGTCGATGTCGTTGGCTTCCTTGTCCAACTGCTTGATGGCGGCGTAGGCCTCCTCGGCGTTCTTCCACTTGGGATCGCCCTCTTGCCCCTGGTGGTAGTACTGGCCCGATCCCGTGTAGTCGATGGTGGCATCGATCTCGCCGGCCTCCAGCGCGGCCCTCACCACCTCGGGAGTCCCCAGCTTGGTCTTGTCCTCGGTCTTGATACCGTTGGCCTCCAGCATCTGGATGACCATCGAACCGAGAAGCGTGCCCTCGGAGTCGAGAAGCGATCCGACCCGAACCACCGGGCCCGCCGCAGCTGCAGCAGATGTCGTCGTCGAGGCGTCGGTGCCGTCGTCGCCGCATGCGGAGACCCCGGCTGCGACGACCACCACCATGAGCGCTGTGAGTAGGACCAGCATCGAACGTTTCATGTAGCCACCTCTCTCCGTCAGATGTCTCCTCAAGAACGGGCGAACAGGTTATTCAAGGACTCCGCCAGAGTGGGGTGAGCGAACACCGCGTCACGCAATCGCGACGCCGTCACCCCTCCCAACATAGCCATCTGAAGCACCGACATGACCTCGCCGCCCTCCACGCCCAGCACGGCGCACCCCAGTATACGGTCGGACTGCGCGTCGACCACCGCCTTGATCAGCCCTCGAGCCTCGTCGATCTCCAGGGCCCGCCCCACGTGACTCATGGGCATCGCCGCCACGCGGACGTCGTACCCCCGTGCCCTGGCCTCCCTTTCGGTGAGCCCGCATCGTGCCAGTTGAGGGTCCATATAGATCACGTAGGGGACCAGGCGCTCTCCGATGCCGGCGTCGCCTCCCTCGAGCAGGTTGGACCTGATCACCCGGAAGTCATCGTACGAGATGTGGGTGAAGGCCGGCCCGCCCTTGACATCGCCCAGGGCGTAGATCCCCTCGACGGCGGTCTCCAAATGCTCGTTCACGGGCAGGAACCCGCGATCGTCCGTCTTCAGTCCGGCGGCGGCTAGGTTAAGCGCCTCGGTGTTGGGAGCCCGCCCCGTAGCGACCAGCAAATGAGAGCCGACGACGGCCTGCCCGCCCGAGGCGGTCATCAGCTCGAGACGCACCCCGCCCGCGACCGCCGACACCGAGCGGACGCCGGCACCCAGGACGAGGTCGACCCCGTCTTCCTCCAAGACGGCCGCGGCGGCGGCCGAGACGTCGTCATCCTCCCGGGTAAGGAGACGTTCTCCCCGCTGCACCATGGTGACGGCGCTGCCGAACCGCCTGAACATCTGGGCGAACTCGACCGCGACATATCCACCGCCAAGCACGACCAAGCGCTCGGGCACGGCGTCGAGCTCCATGATGCTTGTTGACGTCAGGTACGGGACCGAATCCAGACCCGGGATAGAGGGGATGGACGGACGACATCCGGTGTTGATGAAGATGCGGCCGGCTTCGATGACCGGGGGGACGTCCGTGGAGGCGGGCCCTTCCGCCCGTCGCAGCTCCAGCGTGTGCGAACCTAGGAAGCGGGCTTCGGCCATGAGGAGCGTCAGGTTCTCCGTCCCGACCACCCGCCGCTCGCTGCCCCGGCGCCAAGAGTCGACGATATCCCGCTTGCGCTGCCGCACGACCGCCATGTCGACCGACACCTCGCCGGTGACGACCCCGTAGTGCGGCGCCCGGCGGGCGAGATAGGCCACTCGAGCCGAAGCGATCATGCTCTTGGTGGGAGTACACCCCTCGTTGATGCAGGCGCCCCCAACGTGCTCGCGCTCGACCAAGGCCGTTCGCCATCCCGCGGCGGCCAGGCTCTTGGCAAGCGGGACCCCGGCTTGGCCCGCGCCTATGATCGCCGCGTCATACGTCTCCGGCCCGTCCATGAGGACACCCCCCTGGGCGTTCGCTCGGTATCTTGCTCACAAGGATAGCGCGTCGCTCACCCATCATAGAGGGCGCGCCACGCCGACTCTTGACAACCTCCACCCAACGAACGATAGTGTGCCTAGTCAAGTTGGTAGTCGTTAACCAACCAAATGCGTCCGGTCGCCTCGGGTCCGAGTCACCCGGGACAAGGGCCGGCCGGGCCGCAGGGAGTCGCGCGCCGGGAGTCGCGCGCCGGGAGGAGCCGTTCGTGTCCCAAGAAGCCGTCATCCTCAGTGCCTGTCGGACCGCCACCGGCCGGTTCCTCGGAAGCCTCGCCGAGATCCCCGCCAACCATCTGGGCGGTATCGTCGTGGCCGAAGCGCTGCGGCGCGCCGGCGTCCAGCCTTCTGACGTGGACGAGGTCATTCTCGGCAACGTGCTGCAGGCCGGGCAGGGGCAGAATCCCGCTCGTCTGGCCGCGCTGCTGGGCGGTATGCCGGAGACGGTCCCGGCCTTGACGGTCAACAAGCTCTGCGGCTCGGGGATGAAGGCGGTGCACTTCGCCGCTCAGGCCGTGGCCTGCGGTGACGCCGAGGTCGTGGTCGCCGGAGGGATGGAGAACATGTCGCTCGCCCCCTACCTCCTGGCAAAGGCGCGCACCGGCTACCGCATGGGCGACGGAACGCTTGAAGACCATCTCTTGCGCGATGGTCTCAACTGCGGGGTGCTCGGCTACCACATGGGCGTCACCGCCGAGAACGTAGCGGCCAAGTACGGAGTGTCCCGGGACGACCAGGACGCCCTCGCTCTCGAGAGCCAGCGACGGGCCGTGGCCGCGATGGCGGCCGGCTACTTCAAGGATGAGGTGGTGCCGGTCCCCGTCCCTCAGAAGAAGGGCGACCCGGTCCTTTTCGACACCGAGGAGCATCCCCGTCCGGAGACCACCGCCGAGGCCCTGGCAAAGCTCAAGCCCGCCTTCAGGGCAGGAGGCACCGTCACTGCCGGGAACGCCTCGGGCGTCAACGACTCTGCGGCGGCCTTGGTGGTGACCTCGCGCGGATTCGCGCAACGGCGGGGCCTCAAGCCCATGGCCCGCATCGTCGGCTACGCCTCCGCCGCGCTCGACCCGGCCATCATGGGAATGGGACCCTACCACGCCACCGTCAAGGTGCTCCAGAAGACCGGGATGACCGTCGACCAGATGGACGTCGTCGAGGCCAACGAGGCCTTCGCCGCCCAGGCTCTCGCCGTGGCCCGCCTGCTCGGGCTCGACATGAGCAAGACCAATCTCTGCGGGGGGGCCATCGCCCTGGGTCACCCCATCGGTGCCTCGGGCGCGCGGATCCTCACCACCCTGCTCTACGGGTTGCGCCGTACCGGCGGGCGCTACGGCCTGGCCACCATGTGCATCGGTGGAGGCCAGGGCATCGCCACCATCGTGGAGGCAGAATGAGCGACGGCACTGATCTCGTCCTCCGCCGTACCGGCGGCCGCGACGGGCGCCTCCCCGGGATCGAGCGCAAGGCCCAGATCGTCGAGGCGACGCTCCGGCTGGTGGCCGAGCACGGACTCGCCGGCGCCAGCATGTCCCGTATCGCGGATGCGGTCGGCATCTCCAACGCCGCCCTCTACCGGCATTTCGACAGCCGTGAGGACATATTGATCGCCGCGTATGACGTCCTCATCGAGCGGGTCTTCACCTGGCTCAACTCGTCTCGGGCGCCGAACGTGATGGACCGCCTGCGCCACATGGGCGTTTCGCACGCAGGCATCTTCTCCAAGGACATCGAGGGCTTCAACGCTCCCATGTTCCAGTTCATCTCCTGGATCCCCAGGGACCGGGTCCGCGACCATGTGGTGCGACGACGCGTGGAGATGCTCCGCTGGTATGCCGACCTCATCGAGGAGGGGAAGGCTCAGGGGACCATCCGCATCGATATCGAGACCGACCTGATCGTGGCGGAACTGTTCGCCTGGATCTGGTGGGAGGACCTCAGTTATCTGGAGGGCCTCGACACGGACAGCACCCTCAAAGGATCGGCCAACATGTTCGCCCGGCTGCTGGCCCGCATCGGCATCGACCCCCCGGGCGCCGGATCATCGGGCGACGCGTCGCCGGAACGGAGGTAGAGAGATGCCCAAATCGATCGTGGCGATTTCAAAGGGAGACGACCCGGAGAAGATGGTAGCCGAGGTCTTCAGCCTCTTGGGAGGCGTGGAGAACCTGGTCAAACCGCGAAGCACCGTCGTCCTCAAGCCCAACGCCGGTCACCCGGCGGCCGCGGAGACCTCGGTCAACACCAGCCCGGAGTTCGTGGCCGCGGTGATCAAGGAGGTCCGCAAGGCCAAGCCCAAGGAAGTCATCGTGGCCGAGGCGGCAGCCATCGGCTGCGACTCCCTGCATGTGCTGGATGTGAGCGGGATCGGGGCCGCCGCCGAGGCGGCCGGCGCCCGGCTCGTCGACATCAAGCGGGAGACCGACCTCATCAACATCCCCATCCGAGATGCGCGCTCCGACATCAAGAAGGTCAAGCTACCCCGCTTCCTGCTGGAGGCCGAGCACCTCTTCAACCTCCCCATCTTCAAGAGCCACGCGAGCATGGTCTTCACCTGCGCCCTCAAGAACATGAAGGGCGTGGTGCAGGACGTCACCCACCAGCAGATGCACATGACCGACCTGGCCGCGGCCATGATGGACGTGTGGTCGGTCATCAGGGCCGACCTCAACATCGCGGACCTCATCCGGCCGGCAGAGGGGTTCGGCCCGCACACCACCATTCCGGTGGATTTCGGCTGCGTGGTCGCGAGCAAAGACCCCGTCGCCCTCGACGCCACCGCGTGTCGGATGGTGGGCCTGGGCCTCGACAATGTCCAGTACTTCAAGGCGGCCAAGGAGCGCAACCTGGGCCATTTCGAAGAAGAGGACATCGAGGTGATAGGACGGACCATCGCCGAGGTCCACAAGGATCTCTGGTTCCCCTATATCGCCGGCTTCGACACCTGGCCGGAGTACACGTTCCACATGAGCAACGCCTGCAGCAGCTGCGAGTCGCTCGTCGCCTTCACCATGGAGAAGCTCAAGGCGCTCGGTCAGTACGACAAGAACGCGGGGTGCCACGTGGTGGTGGGCTCCAAGCGGGACGACGAGATGCCGCAGGGCGTCGATCCCAACGACGTGATCCTGATCGGCGACTGCGTCAAACGCTTTCGAGGCAAGGGTGTAGGTCACTGGTCGGCAGGCTGCCCACCCTTGGAGCCCCACCCTCTATGGGTCTTCATCGACCGGGAGGACCACTACGAGATGGAGCCCTATTTCAGGGCGCGCATGGCCGAGGATGAAGGTCCCTGGGTGGAGTGGATCGCCAAGATGCGCGCGGAGAAGAGCGACGACGACCAGTAGCGCCCGCGATGCGGCGCTCAGCCTTCCTTCTTCGCGAGCGGCGTGACCGGCTTGCTCTGCGAGTTGTCCCGGTTGGCCCAGTCGCGCTCTGACCAGGTGGTATATCGGGGCGGGACCTCAGGATCGTTGGGCGGGTAGACCCGCCCGGGGGCGTACTCCCAGTTGGGTCCCACGGGCGGCTGGTCGGGATAGTATTCCTCCGGCATCGGCGGTCCGGAGCTGTCCTCTCCGCCCGTGGAGAAGACGGGCGTGGTCCACGGCGTGTCATAGGGCGTCATCAGCATGCCCGGTGTGCGCATATGCCAGATCTTCCACTCCCCGTCCTCGACGATGAAGTCGCAGTCGTACTTCATCCAGCACCAGAAGGCATCGTTCTCCTCGCGCACGAAAGAACCGGTCTCGTGCCCCGGGGCCACCCATATGCCGCGGGCCGTCCGCCCGTCCGCCGCGACCTCGATGACAGGCTGGCAGGGGACGTGGACGTGCATCTTGCCCGTGCCGTCTCCGTCGGTCCACCCGTGAAACCCTGGGTAGAGGCGCATGATGCCTTCGCGGCCGCAATACCGGCCCCAGGTCATCTCCGACCACGTGTCGTCCGTGTCGAGGGCGAATAGTTCCGCGCACTCGTGGTGACGATTGGCGGTGTGGTAGAAGGCGTACCTGGACATGAGGTTCTGGATGTCCATGTAGGCCTCGATCCGCGAGAGCCGCTGCTCGATGCTCATGCCCTCGGTGTATCTACTCATCGCTCTCGGGCCTCCGTCGTTTGTCGGTGGGGTGGTCCTCGTTCGGCCGGGGCCCGCCAGCCTGCAGCTGGCGGGCCCCGGCCTCGAGGTCGTCTGTGTCTGCGATGCTGCCTCCCGCCGGGTCTAGTTGGCCGGGGGAGTCCAGGTGGTGTTGGTGATCTCGGCCGCCTTGCTCAGAACGGTGACCATGTCCTCAGTGATGCCCAGTTTCTCGGCGCGGGCCATGCAGTCGGCCGCGCTGGCGTCGAAGAGGTTCGTCCACCACTTGGCCTGGTCGTCGGCGGTGAGAGTACCGACCGTTCCCCCAGCATCGGTGATGGTCTTGACACCGGCCTCGGTGTCGGTCTTGTCCAGAGCCAGGCTGAAGGCTTCGGTCTCCTTCGCCGCGTCCATGAAGATCTGCTGGGTCTCGGGGGTCAGTTTCGCCCACGAATCGAGGTTGACGGTCCAGGGGTTACTGGCCGCGTAGGTACCGTCGAACTTGTAGTTCGGAGCGGGTTCATACCACTTGAGGCTTACCGTGGGGGCGAAGCCCATCTGGGTCGCGTCGACCACTCCGCGCGACAGGTTCTCGTACATATCGGGCGGGAACACCTGGATGACCGTGAAGCCGAGAGCCTCGAACGCCGGGATGGAACCGCCCGCGCCGAACTTCTTGCCGACCAGGTCGTCAAGGGTCTCGAAGGGGGACTTGGAGATGAAGGCATTGGCGCCACCGGCGCTGAAGCCCAGGTACTTGATCCCCAGTTTCTCCGCTTCGGCCTGGATCAGAGGAGCGGTGGCCGGATCGTCAAAGACCAGAGTGTTGAAGTACGCGAGAGCCGCCGCGGGGTCGCCCGGTGCCCACATGGGGAAGTTGAGCAGGGGCAGCTTGTCGGCGAACGGCGGATGTCCCAGCGGAACGATGTCGGCTGCGCCGGTCGTGACCAGATCGAGCAGTTCGGGCGGGCCGCCGAGCGTTCCGCCGGGAAACACCTCGATCGTGACGGCCCCGTTGGTCTTCTCGCCGATGTAGTCCGCGAAATGCTGGACGATCTTGCCACCGGTCTCGTTCTCATTGAAGGTGCTGGCCAGCTTGAAGGTGACCGGCTCCTGGGTGGAAGCGGCGGCCGTGGTGTCGGTGGCAGGAGCCGCCGTAGTGGTGGTCTCTTCGGCCTCGCCACACGCCACCAGGACCACCGATAGAGCTAACACCAGCAAGAACCCCAGAATCAACGCTTTCTTCATTACAAACCCTCCTTTGTTCTTCGGTAAGCCCCCAACGGCCTGCCGATTGACCCCATTGCGTTATGCGACCCGTCTCGCCCGGCCGGGCTCATGACAGGAGATCCGGTATGAACGTGACGATTACTGGTACGGCAGCGATCACGATGGCCGCAGCGAACTCCACGATGAAGAACGGCCACACGCCCTTGAAGATCAATCCCGGATCGACCCGCAAAGCCGTGGCGGTGGCGAACACGTTCATCCCGATGGGTGGCGTGAGGCCGGCCATCTCGCCGACGAAGACGAGCACGATCACCAGCATGTACGGATCGAAACCCAGGCTTTCGAGCAGGGGGAAGATGACAGGGATGGTGATGATGATGATCGAAGCGATGTCCATGATGCAGCCCATGAACACGTAGAAGACGAGGATGATCAGGAACACCGCGAACGGCGGCATGTTGATGCTGAGGAACCACTCGTTCAGATGGAACGGCAATCGGCTCAGGGCCACGAAGCGGCTGAACATGGTGCCGGCGATGATGATGGGGAAGAAGCCGGCGTTCATGACGCAGGCCTCCCAGGCCGCCCTGATCATCTTCCGGGCCGGGACCTTCCGCGCCAGCCCATACGCGAACAGGATCACCGAGCCGATGGCCCCGCCGACGGTGGCAGGGAAGATGCCCCAGAAGGTACCGCCGATGACCAGTACGAAGAAGGCGAGGATGGGGATGAGCAGCTTGAGAGAGGCCGCACGTTCCTTCCAGGAATAGTGGACGTCTCCCACAGGGGGGATCTTGCGCGGCTGGACCTTCGCTATGGCATAGATCATCGCGCAAAGCAGGATTATGAGCAGGATGGCCGGACCGATGCCGGACATCAGAGCTCGGCCGATGGACAGGTTGCCCACCAGCACGCAGAAGATGATGATGGCCATGCTGGGAGGGATGAGATTGTCGAGGCACCCCGAGGCGACGATGCACCCCATGGAGAGGCTCTCGTCATATTTGGCCTTTCTCAGTTGGGGCATGGCGATCTTGGAGAACACCATGTTCGCGGCCACCGACATGCCGCTGACCGCCCCGAACACGGCGTTGCCGCCGACGGTGGCCATCAGCATGCCGCCCCGTACCCGGTTGGTCCACCGGGACACCGCGGTGTAGGCACCCTCGCCCACTCCCGTCTCGCCCGCCAGAGATCCGAGAAGCATGAAGAGCGGCAGCACGGCGAAGGTGTATTCGGCAGCCCGGGCGTAAGGAGCCGACATGAACTGCGTGAAGGCCTGAGTGAGATCGCCGTGCTCCAGGATCACAAGGCCCACGAACGTGACCGAGAGCAGGCTCACGAAGATGGGAATGCCCAGGAGCACCATGGCCAGCATGACGGCGAAACCGGCGAGACCCACTATCGCTTGGAACTCCATCTGGGCCGCCCTCTACCGCTCGGCGGTCGGTCCGGACGCGAGAGGCACGCCGCCCTTTGGCTGCTTCGGGGCATATCTCCCCCGCTCCAGCCGAAGGTTGGTGGCATCCCTGGCGATGGTGAAGAAGAAGGCCACTCCCAGGCAGAAGAACCCAAAGACCAGGACCGATTGGAACGGCCATATCGGGAACTTCCAGAGTCCGGTGGCGGCCTTCTGCGAGGTGTAGAAGTCGGCGAGGTAGTACCAGCCGCGGTAGGCACAGAAGAGGCACGCTGCGGCCCCCAGAAGCGACCCGAGCACCCGGACGCCGAACTTCAGTTTCCGGGGGAAGCGGTCCTGGAACAGCTCGATGGCCACGCTCCCGCGGTCCATCTGGACGTAGCAGACGGCAAGAAAGACCATGACGAGGTTGAGATTGGCGACGATCTCGAACTGCCCGGGGATGGAATGCCCGAAGAACTTGGCGAGGACCACGTCCACGAAGGCCACCACGGTGACCACCAGCAGGGCAACGGCCGCGAGATACGAGCACCAGCGCGCGAAGGTGGTGAACCAGCGGTCGGCCTTCGAATACTGGAGCGGAGGCGCTTCCCCCTCGTTGTATCCCAGCTCTCCATCGGCCAGAGGAGCATCGGTCAGGTCGCCGGTGAAACGCGTGGCCAACTCCTCGGCCAGATCGGCGGTCGGCTCGCCCACCGGCTCTCCGGCCGACGGATCACCGCCCTTCGACGCTTTCAGATCGGCGTCGGTCATGTACGTGGACCCCCTTGCGTCCGCATGCCCCGTCTTCAACCGCCCATACTTTGACAGAGGGCGCGAGTAAAAGTCAATAGGCTAGACCTATTGCCGCCGTAGCCCGGAGCAAGCTTTCGTCTGGCTGCATGCCACCATTAGTTGGGCTACCAAAGCTCATGTCTCGCCGCCACAAAGCTGCTACGCTACCCCCGTTTGCGTGAGGGCTCTTCGACGACCGGACGAGGGAATCTCTTTGGACGAAAGCCTGGAAATCGGCCAGAAACTGGGATTCTGGACCATCATCCCGTTCGCCCTCATGCTCCTCGCCGTGGCCATCCTGCCGCTGGCTGCCGGCCATTGGTTCGAGCGCAATCGTAATAAGGCCATCGTCGCCGCGGTGCTCGGCGTGCCCACGATCGTGTACCTGATCGCGGCGTTTGGTCAGCTCGGCGTCGAACGGGCGGCGCAGACGGGAGAGGAGTACATCTCCTTCATCATTCTGTTGTTCACCCTCTTCACCATCTCAGGCGGCATCTACCTCACAGGCAACCTGGTCGCCACTCCGCGCACGAACCTGACCTTCCTCGCAGTCGGGGCGATACTGGCCAGCTTCATCGGCACCATGGGGGCCTCGATGGTGCTCATCCGTCCGTTGCTCAGAGCCAATTCGGAGCGCCGGTACTCCAGGCACACCATCGTGTTCTTCATCTTCGCCGTGAGCAATATCGGAGGACTGCTCACGCCGCTGGGGGATCCGCCCTTGTTTCTGGGCTTCCTGCGGGGAGTGCCGTTCGGGTGGACCCTCGGCTTGTGGCCCGAATGGCTGCTGTCCGTGGGGCTGGTTCTTTCTATCTACCTGGCTCTCGAGTACCACTTCTATCGCAAGGAGCCCGGCGCAGCCCGGCGCATGGACCTTGCCGACTACGTCCCCATGCGCATCAGGGGCTTCATCAACCTGGGACTGCTCGCCCTGGTGATCGTCACCATCGTCTTCTCCGACCGGCTGGCGGCACTGGGTGAAGCCATCTCCTTCCCCTTCGTCCGCGAGGTTATCCTGGTGATCCTGGCGATGGTGTCCTACAAGGTGGGACCCAGGGGGCCTCGGGCCTCCAACCACTTCAGCTGGAGTCCCATAGTGGAAGTGGCCGTTCTCTTCGCAGGCATCTTCGCCACCATGATCCCGGCGCTCGCGCTGCTGGAGGCCAAAGGGGCGTCGATCGGCGTGGCGCAGCCGTGGCACTACTACTGGGCGTCGGGAGGGCTCTCGTCGTTCCTCGACAATGCGCCCACCTACCTGGTCTTCACCTCACTGGCCCAGGGCCAGGTGGGGGTCGCGACGGTGGGGGAGCTCACCTCCACCCAGGTCGTGGCCGGGCTGGGAGTGGCACCCGCGCAATTGCTGGCCGCGATCTCCTGCGGCGCAGTGATGATGGGAGCCATGACCTACGTCGGCAATGCACCCAACTTCGCGGTGAAAGCCATCGCCGAGTCTTCCGGCCTCAAGATGCCGTCCTTCTTCGGCTATATGGGCTACTCGCTGGCGGTGCTCATACCTACGTTCCTGGTGGTGACCGCCGTCTTCTTCCTCTGACGACCTCGAACGCCACCGTCAGCAGCAGCGCGCTCACTATCAGGAGCATCCCCAGGCCCTCTACGCCCCCCGGACGTTCCCCCAGATGGATCCACGACGCTATGATGCCGATCACGGGGGTCAGCAGCATGCCGAGTCCGGCCGTCCCGGCCGGCAGCGCGCTCAGGATGTAGAGCCAAAGGATCCAGGCCAGACAGTTGCCCGCCAGTACGGTGAAGGCCAGACCGGCGACGAACGTGCCCGACCACACCGGCGGGGACCAGGTGGCGGCGGCGATGATCACCAGTGGGATCGACCCCAGGAGCAGTTGCCAGGCGGTCAGTGACAGGAGATCGACCTCGTGCCGCCTGCGTAGGATCTTCGCCACGATCGCGCTCGCCGCCCAGCAGAGCGCCCCACCCACCGCCAGTAACGGGCTGGAGCCGCCCTCCATCTCCCAGGGAGCCAGCACCAGGATCAGGCCGGCCAGAGCCAGACCCACGGCCACCCACTGAAAGCCTTTGAGTCTCTCCCCCAGGGTGATCCAGGCCATCAGCAGGAGCCAGAAAGGCATGGTATACGTGAGGATGGCCGTCTTTCCAGCGCCTTCTCCTTGCAGGGCCCAGGTCATGAGCCCGACGAAACCGGCGGTCTGCAGCACCCCCAGCAGCGCCGTCATTGCGAGAGCCTTCGGGCGGATGGACCTGCGGAAGACAGGCAGGAACAGCACGAGGATCAGACCGGCGGTGAAAGTGCGTATCGCCGCGTACGGAAAAGGCTCGGCGTAGTCGAGCATGATCTTCATGACCGGCCAGCTGTAGCCCCAGATGAGGGCCAGCAGCACCAGCGCCCCGGCCGCGAAAGCGTAGTGTCTCCGCGGTTCCACCGGCACCGTCACCGGGGTCGATCGGGTGGACGAGCCGTCCAGGACAGAGCCGCTCCGATCAACGCGAACGCCGCCCCTACCAGCATGGCCGCCTGGTAGCCGTCGGCGAACGCGGACACGCTCGCTGCCCCTGCCGACTCGCCCATCAGGATGATCCGTCCCCCCTCCGGGCCCAGTTTCCACGCCGCGACCGCACCCAGTACCGCAATGGACAGGCCCTGTCCCGAGAACCTCATCGTGGAGAGGAACCCTGAGGCGAGACTCAACTGCGAACGGTCCACTGAGCCCATGACCGCCGAGATGTTGGGTGCGCTGAACGCCGCCATGCCCAGACCGATCACGGCGAGGCCCGCCAAGACCCTCGCCGTCGAGTCCGCAGCGTTGGAGAGCTGAACCATCCCGGCGGCCACCAACACCATGCCCGCGGTCGCCAAGACCCGAGAGCCCATCCGGTCCGACAGGCGGCCGGTGAACGGCGACAGGACGGCCATCAGGACCGGTTGCACCAGCAACAGCAAGCCCGTCTCCTGGGGCGAACGTTCCTGGACGATCACGAGATACACGGCGGTGAGAGTGGTGACTCCGAAGACGGCCAGGTAGTTGAGAAGGGCCGCCAGATTACCGGCGGCGAACACGCGGTTCTTCCTCAACAGATCCAGATCCAGCATCGGATCGGCGACCCTCTGCTCCACGAGGACGAAGGCGGTCAGGAAGGCTGCGGCCAGCACGAGAGGGACGATCGTCTTGGAGCTCCCCCAGCCCCAGAGGGGTGAGAACGTGAGCGGGACGAACAGCGCGACCAGGCCCGCACCCAGCAAGGCTGCGCCGACCCAGTCGACGCGCACCGGTCTGCCGGTCCCCTCGGTGGCGCGATCGCGCCGTTCGCCGCGAAGGAGGGGCCAGCCGGCGATGAGGGTGGCGACCGCGATGGGTACGTTGATGAAGAAGATCCACCGCCAACTGGCATTGCTGACGATGAGCCCTCCCACGACCGGTCCGGCCGTGAGACCGAGATAGACCGCCGTCACGCTGAGCCCGAGAGCGCGGCCCCGCTCCGAGGGCGGGAAGGCGGCGGTGATGATGCCGGACGAGGTGGAGAACATGAACGCTCCACCGGCTCCCTGGACGCATCGCCCGATGATCATGAGCGTGCCCCCCGGCGCGAGGGCGGCAAGGATCGAACCGACGGCGAAGATGGCCGTTCCGGTGAGGTTGTACTTGACGGGCCCACGCGAGTCGGCAAGGCGGCCCACCGGTATGAGGAGCATGCTCGCCACCAGCAGATATGCCGCCTGGACCCAAAGGCCCTGGGAATAGGTGAGATGCAGATCGGCGCCCATCGAGGGCAGGGCCACGGCCACTATGCTGGCATCGAAGGGAGTCATGAAAGCGCCGATGGACATGATAGCCAGCGCATACCAGCGCCGGCGTTGGAGCTCGGTGAGAGGACCGGAAGTCATCACGGCCGAAGGAGTCATCCTGACCGTGCGTGCTCGGCGTTCAGCCCGTCTACCAGTTCCAGGATCTCGACGTTACTGGGGATGTCGCTCATGTCATGGCCGTAGTGGACGAACCTGGCTCGGCCCGCTCTGTCCACCAGCACCTGAGCCGGCATGCGCCCGAACTTGAAGAGCTTGATCTCCTGCCCGTAGAGCTTGAGCACCCGGTGCTCGGGGTCGGGCAGCCCTGTGAAGGGCATGTCGTGCTCGGTCCAGTAGCGCGCGAACGAGCTTGCGTCTTCGGGACCCACCACCACGACAACGGTGTCCCTCTGCTCGAACTGCTGCTGGTCCTGGCGCAACTGCGCCATATGCCTACGGCAGAACGGTCAGGTGAAGCCCCGGTTGAACACGAGGAGGACGTTCTTCTGCCCCTTGAGATCTGCGAGACGAAATGACCGGCCCTGATAGTCGGTCATCTCGAAGTCGGGGGCCACAGCATCAAGCGAAACCCGGGCCATGTCGTCTCCTTTCTCCTCGACCCATTATGCAGGTTCTGGAGCTGGAAAGGGGCCCGAGCGACACAGCGTAGATGCTCGAAAGGAGGCTCCGCCCCTTGGACAGGAGGGGCGGAGCGCGGGCCTGGAGGGCTCCGCCCTCCAGCGGGGGAGGGCGGAGAACGTGGGGGTGGTTATCCGGCCGTTCTCCCTTTCGTCCCCAAAGCCGGTAATCCTTCACTCACCGCTGCCATCTGGGCGTTATACTTCTCACCGATGAACGGACGCCATCTGCAGCTGGAGATCCACCGCAACCTTCCCCCCTTCAGCCTCGATCTCAGCCTGACGGTCAAGGAGGAGGTGCTGGTCCTGTTCGGCCCCTCGGGTGCCGGCAAGTCCATGACCCTGGAATCGATCGCGGGCCTCGTCGCCCCCGACCGCGGTGAGATCGTTCTGGGCGACCAGGTGCTCTTCAGGCGCGGCGTGAAGGGCGCCCCGGTGAACGTGCCTGTGCAGAAACGAGGGATAGGCTACGTGTTCCAGGACTACGCCCTGTTCCCGCACCTCACCGTCTTGGAGAACATCCGCTACCCGCTGGGACGGGATAAGAACTCTCTTGAATACGCGCACGCCCTTGTGCGTCAGATGGGCCTTGTCGACCTGGTGGACCGCCATCCCCGCGAGCTTTCGGGAGGCCAGCAACAGCGAGTAGCCATCGCCCGGGCCTTGGCCCGCGACCCGGAAGTGCTGCTGCTCGATGAGCCCTTCTCGGCCCTGGACCCGGGATTACGCGAAAGACTCAGGGCCAATCTCAGGTCTCTGCAGGTCGAGCGGCGGCTCATCGTGATCTGCGTGACCCACAACATCGAGGACGCATTTGCGCTCGGCGACCGGCTCGCCGTCCTGCAGGACGGGCAATTGCAGCAGGTGGGAGCCGTCACCGAGGTCTTTCACAGCCCTTCCAGCATGAGCACGGCCCGGGCACTGGGCATCCGGAACATCTTCCACGCCAGGGTCATCAGCGCCACGGCGGAAGGCGTCACACTGGACTGGGACGGCATCGCGCTTCACCTACCGCCGCAGCCCTGCTCGGTCGGAGATCTTGTGCCCGTGTACATCGCCCCCGAGGACATCAAGCTGCTCTACTCCGACCGGGCCGCCCTCGGAGGTCTTGCCGTCAACCAGCTCGACGCTCGGATCCTGAGCATCCAGGACCGCCCCCGGATGCAGGTGATCCAGCTGGAGTTGACCAACGGCCACCAGCTCGAGGCGAGAGGCGAGACCTACTTCTACAAGGACCTACACCTCAGCGTGGGCGACCACGTGCGGATCAGCCTTCGTTTCGAGAGTCTGCGCGTGCTGCACGAGGAGAGGCCGGCGTCACTCTACTGAGCGGTGTCTCCCGCGACGCCGCCGAGGCAGTAGTAGCCGTCCTGCAGCGAGAACTCCTTGAAGTTGGGGCAATCCCCGCACAGACAGCCGCGGCGGCTTACCGGCGCGTCGCTCTTACCCTTGGCGCAGTAGAAGCCTCCCGCCCCCGGGTAGGAAGGGCATCCACCACAGATACAGCGAGACATGTTCCCGGGCGTATCCGGTACTTTGCCCATCAGAGACCTCCTGGTCGCTATCATGGGGTACGTACGAATCCGCAGGGAAGTTACCCGCGCGCCGCTGCTTCGAAACGAGCAGCAACCTCGGTCGGCCCGGCCGGCGCGGGGACCGGCCCGGTGCGGACACCTGCGACCAGTCCCAGGCAGGTGAGGGCAGGAGAGCCGAACAGGAGGCGGACAGGATGGCCGGCGCACCCAAGAAGACCCCGAAGGGTCCCAACCCTCCACCTGCGGGCGGGCGCGAGCCTGCGGGGCCGGGGCGGGCGCGGGGCCGGGGGCGGCCCGTCGCGCGGACGCCAGGTCTGGCATGCCGTAGCCTATGTGATCGTAGCCCTCATCGCGCTGTACCTGTTCCAGCAGTTGTTGTGGGGGCCGCTCACTTCTCCCCACACGGAACTCGGCTACAGCGAGTTCAAAGGCAAGGTGTCGGAGGGGCAGATCTTCACGGCAGTGATCGGACCCAGCCGGATCACCGGCACCATGAGCAACCCCGATCCCGAGAAGAGTGACCCCGCCGACTACAAGACGAACTTCCGAACGGGCGCCGACCCCGATCTTCTCACCGACCTCGAGGCCGCCGGGGTGGAGTACTCGTTCACCGCCGCCTCCAGCCCGATCGGCGGCATACTCATCAGTCTCCTGCCTTTCCTACTCATCGGGGTCATCTGGTATCTGGTGTTCCGACGGATGGGCGGGCTGGGCGGCGGTCTGTTCGGGGTGGGCAAGAGCAAAGCGACCAAGGTCACCGCCGAGCAGGTAGGCGTCACCTTCAAGGACGTGGGTGGTGCCGACGAGGCCATCGCCGAACTGCAGGAGATCATCCAGTTCCTGAAGACACCGGACCAGTTCGCCCGGCTCGGAGGGCGCATCCCCAAGGGCGTGCTGCTGGTGGGCCCTCCAGGGACCGGTAAGACCCTGCTGGCCAAGGCGACGGCAGGAGAGGCGGGCGTCGCCTTCTTCGAGAGCAGCGGTGCCGAGTTCGTGGAGATGTTCGTCGGGGTGGGAGCAGCCCGGGTCCGCGACCTCTTCGAGCAGGCGCGCGCGGCCGCCCCGGCCATCGTGTTCATAGACGAGATCGACGCAATAGGCCAGATGCGCGGGGCGGGGTTCACCATGGGTAGCAGCGGCAACGATGAGCGCGAGCAGACGCTCAACCAGTTGCTCGCCGAGATCGATGGGTTCACCACCGACTTGGAGCGGCCCGTCATCATCATGGCCGCTACCAACCGGCCCGAGGTGCTGGACAAAGCCCTCCTGCGGGCCGGCCGGTTCGACCGGCAGGTGGAGGTGGGCAATCCCGACCTCATCGGGCGGGTGCAGATCCTCAAGATCCACAGCAAGGGCATCCGGCTGACCGAGGACTTCGACCTCGAGCGGGCGGCCCGGATCACTCCCGGCTTCAGCGGAGCCGACCTCGCGAACGCCATGAACGAGGCCGCCCTGCTGGCCGCTCGACGGAACGCGACGGCGGTGAGCATCACCGACTTCGAATCGGCCATGGAGCGGGTCATCGCCGGGCTCGAGAAGAGGACGCGGGTGATGAACGAGCACGAGCGCAAGACCGTGGCCTATCACGAGTCCGGTCACGCACTGGTCGCGGCGCTCCTCCCCCACGCCGACCCGGTGGCCAAGATAAGCATCATCCCTCGCGCCCGAGGGGCATTTGGGCTACACCCTGCAGATGCCGGCCGAGGATAGATACATCCTCACCGAGGAGGAGCTGACCGACCGCGTCGCGGTGATGCTGGGCGGCCGGGCCGCGGAGTCGACGGTGCTCGGCACCTTGAGCACCGGCGCCAGCGACGACATCACCAAGGCCACCGACCTGGTGCGGCGCATGATCACCGAGTTCGGCATGAGCGAGAAGCTGGGATCGGTGCGCTACGCGGGTCAACAGATGCAGTACCTGGGCGGCGTCGTGCAGGATAACGCGCAGTTGAGCCCGCACACCGAGGAGGTCATCGACTCCGAGGTGCGCAGGGTGGTCACCGAGCAACTGGAGAGGGCGCAAGGGCTGCTGGTGCAGCACCGGACGGCACTGGAGCACCTGGCATCGCAGTTACTGCAGCAGGAGACGGTCGACGGCAGCGCGGCGGACGACGCTCTCAAGGTAGCTGAAGGCTCTGGAGATCACATCGAGCATCCGGCCTAGGCCGGTCGCGATACCCCGCGTCTGAGTCCCTACGCCGCCCCCATCTTGGTGGCCACGGCGGCGCTCAGGTTTTGCCACGACGCGCTGAAGGCCTCGGCTCCCTCCACCTGAAGCTGGGCGGCCAGCGCGGCCAGGTCTACACCCGCCTGGGCGTACGCGGCAGTGACCTCCTCGGCGTCACTGCCATCCCTGGGAAGGAGCCCGCGCACTCGTCCATGGTCGGCAAAGGCCACGAGGGTCTCCTCGGGCACGGTATCGATGGTGTTGGGGGCGACCAGGCCCTCCACATAGAGCACATCCGACGCGTTCGGGTCCTTCGTGCCGGTGCTGGCAAAGAGCAGACGCTGCGGGCGAGCCCCGGCATTCTCGAGCCGCTGCCACCGGTCCGAATCCTTGAGGTCCCTGTAGGCCCTGTAGCAGAGCGCGCCGACCGCCACGCCCAACCTGTTCCGCAGATCGTCGGGGACCCGTTCGGCGGTCGCCTTGTCCCATCGACTGACGAACACGGAGGCCACCGACCGCACATCGGGATCGAGCCCGGCCGTGACGCGACGCTCGATCCCCCTCATGTACGCCTCGGCGGCGGCGACATATTGCCCCTCGGAGAAGAGGAGCGTCACGTTCACGGGGACCCCGAGGAACACGGATTCCTCGATGGCCGCCAGTCCTTCGCCGGTTCCGGGGATCTTCACGAGGACGTTGGGGGCGGACGCTTTTCCGAACAGCCACTCCGCTTGAGTCACGGTCGCCGCGCTGTCATATGCCAACCCTGGGGCCACCTCCACCGACACCCACCCGTCGATCCCGGCGGTCCGGCGATGCACGGGTAGGAGGATGGCCGCCGCTTCGGTGAGATCCGCGAGGATCATCTCGAAAAGAAGTCGATCGCCCCGCAGGCCTGTCGCCGCCAGATCCGCGATCTCCGCGTCGTAGTCGCCGGTACGGGTGATGGCCCGCTCGAAGATGGTGGGGTTGGAGGTGAGGCCGGTGACCGACAACTCCTCCGTATAGCGCGCGAAGGTGCCGCTCGTGAGCATCCCCCGCGTGATGTTGTCGAGCCAGATGCTCTGGCCGGCCTCAACCAGTGATCGCGTCGCGTTCATGCTCAGCTCCACGCCCGCCCTAGCGCATGTCCGCGCCCCAGCCGGAGGCGCCGCTCATGCTGAGCGAGGCTCCGCAGGGGTCGACCATCGACGCGCCGCCGTCCACCAAGATGGTCTCGGCAGTGACGAAGCTGGAGTCGTCGCTGCCCAGAAACACGCAGATGCCCGTGATCTCGTCCGGCGAGGCGGCACGTCCCAGCGGGAGGGTACAGGTGAGCTTGCCGAAGACGCCATCCATGTCGCAGCCCAAGGCGGTGGCCATGCCCCCCAGCGAGTGCTCGCTCATCTCGGTGCGCACCGGCCCGGGCAGCACGGAATTGCAGCGGATCTTGTACTTGCCGAAATCGAGGGCCACTTGGTTGGTCAAGTGGTTCAGTCCGGCTTTGGACGCACAGTAGGGAGCCATGGTGGGGATGCAGCGCACGCTCGCCAGAGACGAGATGTTGATGATCGACCCGCCCCCGCTCTCGATCATGTAGGGGATGGCGAACTTCATGGTGTAGAAGGGACCCGTGAGGTTGGTCTCGAGAACGGCATGCCAGACCTCAGGGTCGACGTCGACCACCGAGCCACCTGGATCGATTGCGGCGTTGTTGATGAGGATGTCGATCTTCCCGCCGAACTCGACGGTCGCGTCCACCATACGCTTGGCGTCGTCCAGCTTGGAGACGTCGCCGGCGTACGCAAGCGCAGTACCTGCAGGGAGCGCGGCGACCACTTCGTCCAGCTTGTGCTGCCGCCGGCCGGTGATGCACACCTTGGCCCCCTCGGCCACGTACCTCTTGGCAAGAGCCACTCCGATGCCGGCCCCCGCGCCCGTGATCATCGCCACTTTGCCTTCAAGCATCATCGCGCAGCCTCCTTCGGGATCACCGGCAGCGAGGCCCGGGAGTGATGGGTGGCGTCGCGATAGATCTTGTGCAGGCAGGTCCGGCTCTTGCAGACGTGCCACATCACGTCGTACGTCTCGATGTCGGTGGGGATGTCGATGCACGAGATCTCCACCTTGATCTGCTTGCCGGCTTTGAACAGGTGCGACATGGGCCGCAGCTGCGCCACATACTCGTTGACCTCGCCCGGCACGATCGGCACTTCTTTGGTGTGGTCGTGGGCGATCTCCCAAGGCGTGGTCCGGCGCCGGGTCGAGGGCCCGGTGCTGAGGCCTTGAGCCAGCCCGAGGCCAGCGGGTAGATGGCGTCGGAGTCGGCTTCGCGGACCTCCATGCGCCAGCTGGTGTCGTCCTGGTCGATGGCGCGTAGAACGTGATCCGCGGCGGCCCGGTGACCTGCAGGTCCGCGGAGAGCGGCCGGCTGACGTAGGTGACGCGATTGCGCTTCTCGGTCACGTACAGCGGCTGCTGCACGAAGGCGTCCGGCTCGTCGTTCCACATGTCCGGCTCGGGACCGAGCTGCTCCAGGCTGTTGAAGTAGAAGTCGGTCCACTCGGTGTTCTCGAGCGGCCAGGTCTGGGCGGACTGCCACTTCTCCATGACCGTGGTGTGATAGCGGATGGGAGGCTCGTCCATGATGCCGGTCTCGATGCCTTTGAGCCAGTAGTCGTACCAGCGGAGCAGCTCGTCGTGATGGCCGCGCCACGGGCGGGTGCCCATGTCGGTGTAGAGGAACATCTTCTTGGGCACGTCCACGCTGTTGAACACGTTCATCTGCGGCTGCGAGAAGAAACTGAACAGCGGGCCGCCCACGTAGCAGGGGACTTTGATCTTGTCGAGGCGCTCGCTGACCGAGCGTTCGCGGTAGTAGGGGCCGTCGAGCTTGTTGAGCATGAAGTCGAACAGGATGGGGTTCTTCTTGGGGTACTGCAGCAGATGCAGCAGATACGGATACTGGCGGAGGTCCGGATCGGCCATGGCCTCCTCGACGATCTTCTTGAGCTCCGCGGGCGGAGTGTTCATCTCCATGGCCGAGCGCACGTCGTTGGGGGCGTAGCCGCAGCGGGCCGGGTAGGTCCCGGTGTAGAGACCGTAGAGGAAGATGTTGAAGACGCCGCCCTCGTACTGCCCGTGGTTGTACAGGTCGTCCCCGAAGATCTCCCAGGGGGCGATGCACTTGAGATGGGGCGGCTGTTCGGCCGCGACGTGGAGCTGCATGGAGGAGAAGTAGCAGATGCCTGCGGTGCCCACGTTGCCGTCGCACCAAGGCTGCTGAGCCAGCCACTCGACCATGTCGTAGCCGTCCTCGCCCTCGTAGTGCGAGAACAGACCCTCGTAGATGCCCTCCGAACGGCCGATGCCGCGCAGGTCGGCGATGACGTACACGTAACCGCGCTGAGCGTAGTAGCAGGCGTCCCCGCACTCGATGGAGGCCTCGAAGATCGACTTGCCGAACGGCTGCGGCGGGGTGTCGAACATCTGCGTGTCCTTGCCGTACGGCGACATGGCCAGCAGAGCAGGGAACGTGCCCGGAGCATCGGGCCGGTAGATATCCACGGCCAGCTTGACCCCGTCGCGAGCGGTGATGAAGACGTCTCGTTCGACGATCGTACCGAAGATCGGCTGAGATCCCTTGTCCATCGCCTTTGCCACGATCCCTCCAGTCCGCGTATTCTTTGGCTCGCAATCTGACGTAGCGGCAACCACATTATTGAGCAGCTACTCAATAACGTGTACTATACTAGGCTCTGCGTTCGAATGTCAACTGAGGAAACGAGGAGCGGTGTGGGACGCCAAGGGCGCGTGAGGAGGCTTCCTCCGGACGAGAGACGCGAGCAGATCGTAGCCGCGGTGCTCGACGTGGTCGCGGAATACGGCGTCCCTGAAGCCACGATTGCCCGTATCGCGAAAGCCGCGAACGTCTCCGAGGGGACCCTGTACGTGTACTTCGGCAGCCGCAAGGAGATGCTGCTTGCCGCCCTCGGTTCCATCCTGAACGAGATGTACCGGCTGATCGACTCGGGGAAGGGTCCCGACGCGGTGGCCCGGCTCCGCAACATCGAGGAGATCCATGCCAGGCAGATGACCACCGCCAACGGACTCCTGGCCTACCCCTGGTTCGAGTTCATCGCGGCGGGACCCCAGGTGGGCATTCGCGAAGCCGTAGCCGACACCCATCGGAACGCCTACCAGCACCTCAAGAGGATCATCGAAGAAGGCAAGACCAAGGGCACCATACGCGCCGATGCCGACCCCGACCGTTTGGCCTGGGGTTTCTACACCGTCCTATGGGCGGAGAACATCGCCTGCATGATGGGCATGAGGGAGTACTTGGACCAGGGTCATTCAGCCCATATCCTGGACCTGATCCTCAAGGACGCGGTGGCTGCGAGCGACTAGGCGGATCCGCCGGCGGGCGTCGACCTCGTTCCCCCTTAGTTGTGGTCGTAGCCCCCGTCGACCAGCAGGGTCTGGCCGGTCATGAAGTCGCTGTCTGCAGAGGCTAGGAAGAAGGCGGGCCCGGCCAAATCGTCGGCCTCCTCGTTGCGCTGAGGCAGGCACTGGCCCTTGCGCGTCGCCTCCCAATGCTCGGGTACTCCGGCCGCCTGTTCCCGGTTGGCTTCGGTGAGCGTGAAGCCCGGGGCAAGGGCGTTCACCCGGATACCCTCTGGGCCCAGTTCCCGCGCAAGTGCTCTGGTGAAGCCGATGATGCCGCCCTTGCTCGAGACGTAGTGGATGAAGCCAGCTACTCCTTGCCAGAAGGTCGACGACGTGAGGTTGATGATCTTCCCGTAGCCCTGTGGCTTCATGTAGGGATAGACGGCCCGGGCACAGAACCACATACCCCGCAGGTTGACGTCGAGCGCGTAGTCCCAATCCTCGACAGTCCATTCGTAGAAGCGCTGCCATGGCTGCTTGGACATCACGCCGCGGAACGCCGCGGCATTATTGACCAGGATATCGATCCTGCCGCCATAGGTGTCGGCCAGGAGCTTGGCCGCGGCGTGGCACTGCTCCTCGCTGGTGATGTCGCAGGTGATGGGGATGGCTTCTCCGCCGGCGGCGGTTATATCGCCAGCGACGTGCACCGCGCTGGGACCGTCGATGTCCAGCACACCTACCCGCGCCCCCTCCGCGGCGAAGCGGAGCGCGATCGAGCGGCCGATGCTGTTCGTCCCTCCCCCGCCGGTGATGAGGGCGACCTTGCCCTCCAGACGTCTTGCGGTCAACTCTGGACTCATCCCCCTCTCCCTTCTAGATCTCGAGCGCTGCCTCGAAGCCTTCGTGTATCGCATTCAGGAGGACCCGCGGCTCCCTGCAATCGCCCACCACGTAGACCTGCGAGGCCGCGTCGGCGAACCCAGCGACCACGTCACTCCGTGCCGCCAGGTGTGGGGCGAGAACCACCGCGTCGGCGGGCAGCTCCGCGGCCCGCCCCGTCGATTCGACGACTGCGACGGTGTCCTCCAGGATCTCGGTCAGTACCACTCCCTTGCGGGGCCGGATGCCGAACTCGTCGAGCAGGTCCTGCAACACGACGATGTCCACAAAATTGACGGTCTGGTCCCTCTCCGAGCCGCCAGGGAGTTCGATGACGGCCACCTTCTTGCCCCGCCGGGCCAACTCGAGAGCTGCTTCCAGACCCATCCCGCCATCACCGGCCACCACCACCTTGTCACCGGTGACGGTCGCGCCCCTCAGCACGTCGGCGGCGAGCGTCACCCGCGGCCACGCCAACCCGGGCACGTCGGGGAGCACCGGGAATGCTCCCACGGCCACGATGACCACGTCGGGCGCGTCGGCGCGCACCATCTCCGGAGTCGCCTCCACCCGCGTGCGGACCTGGACCTTGGAACCGGCCACCTGCCTCAGCAGATAGTCGGCGTAGCGCTTCCAATCTGCCTTGAAGTCGGGGCCGGAGGCCGCCAGCAGGTTGCCACCCAGCCGCTCGTCCTTCTCGTAGAGGATGACGTCGTGGCCCCGGGAGGCGGCGACGAGGGCAGCCTCGATCCCCGCGGGCCCGCCTCCCACCACGACCACCCTCTTCTTCACGGCCGCGAGCGGCGGGATGCAGCGATAGTAGTCTTCCCTCACAGCCACCGGGTTGACCGCACAGCGCACCGGGAGGCTGTGCGCTCCCCGGATCAGGCAGCTGTTGCAGCGGATGCAGGGGATGGCATCCTGCCTTGCGTCCCCTTCAAGGTCTTGTTGGGCAGGGCAGGATCGGCGATGAGGGCCCGGCACAGACGCCACGAAGTCGACCTTGCCGGCCGCCACCCACTCCCCCGCCTCATCGAGATCCAGGATGGCTCCCACCACGCCCACCGGGGTGCCATCCGCCTCCGAGGCCCAGGCCATCTTGATCTCAGCCGCCCTTTCGAGGTTCTCCCCGTGGGGCAGGTAGGTGGACGGATGGGTGTACGGATAGGTGTGCGGCACGCCGATGATCCCGGCGGAGACCTGCAGCAGGTCCACCTTGCCCTGCATGATCCTGGCGTACTCGATGGCGTCGGCGATCTCCAGGCCTCCCGGGACCAGGTCGCTCGCGCTGATGCGCCACTCGATGGGGAAGTCCGGCCCGCAGCGGTCTCGGATAGCCTCGATGACCCGCAGGCCGAAGCGGCAGCGGTTCTCCAGGCTGCCTCCATACTCGTCGGTGCGCGGGTTCACGGCCGGCGAGACGAACTGGGAGATGAGCCAGCCGTGTCCGGCATGGATCATGACCATGTCGAAACCGGCCGTCTTGGCCCGGAAGCGCGGCGGCGGCGAAGTGGTCGACGACCTCGTCGATCATCTCCAGGCTCATCTCCTCGACGACCTGCTCGCCCCGGCGCCGGTCTTCCGTGAACACGCCCACCATGGCCGAGGGCCCGATGGGATTGCGGCCTCCGTTGAGCTGGCTCACCGCCTGGCGGCCACCGTGGTTGAGCTGGATGGAGGCGAGGGCACCGCCCGCTCTTGATGACTTCCGCCACCGAGGTGAGGGCGGGGATGTAGAAGTCGGTGCCCAGGTTGAGCTGCGTGGGCTGGGTGATGGCCCGGTCGGCATCGATGGCCGTCTCGAGCACGGTGATGATGCCGGCGCCGCCCTTGGCCTGGACCCGGTAGAACTCGACGAGTCTCCCGCGATACCGACTGGTCGGCGTGCGCGATGCACAGTAGCGTCGGCGCCGCTTCGATACGGTTCTTGGCCGTGAGCGGTCCGACGCGCAGGGGCTTGAAGAGCGCTTCGTAAGGAGGCATCTCAGACTCCTCTCTCGAGTCGTTCGGCCACCAGGCGTTTCGCCAGACCCAGGATGGTGAGCACAGGAGGAAGCCCCATCGGCTCGGGGATCACGCTGGCGTCGCAGACGTAGAGACCGGCGATCTCGGTCTGCAGATCGCGGTCGAGAACATCGTCGATGCGTACGGTACCGCCCGGGTGTGCGCCCCTGGGAGGCGCGGTCATGATGCTGTCGCTGTCGCAGCCCGCCCGCACCAGGATGCGGGTCGCGATCTCGCGTCCGCGGGCCAGCTTGGAGAGCTCATCCTCCCCCAGCGGCTTGGAGATGGTGCCGTCGGCCGCGATGGACCCGGCTAGAGGATCCCGAGCTTTGGTCATGATGCCAAGCGTCCGGGGATAGCCAATGAAGTTGCGCGGACGCCTGGGCCCACCCATCATCAGGCCCAAGAAAAACAAGGGCCAGGGGTCCACCACGTCGGTCATGATGATGCCCTCCTCCTGCATCTCGGTGGTGCCGCAGCTCATGGGGATGTCGTGAGACGAGCCGGGACCGTTGGAGATACCCGTGGTCAGGGCGAGCGGATCGATGAAGAAGCCGTTGCGACCCGCCGCTTCGATCCCCGACGCCTGCAGCAGCATGGGCGTGCCCAACCCACCGGCGGCCACCACGACCCTCTCGGCTTCCACGACGAAGGGCCCGGACCTGGACATCCCGCGGACACCCGTCGTCCTACCCCTGCTGGTCTGTACCCGTTCGACGCATGCCTCGGTCTTCAGCCGAGCGCCGTTGTCCAGCGCTTCTTCCACATAGTCCCGGGCCGTCCATTTGGCTCCCTTGGCACACCCGATCATGCACTTGGGGCAGGAGAGATCGCACTCGTCGGGCCGGATGAAGTGCGGCAGTGGCTTCCAGTCGAGGCCTTCCTCTCGGGCGGCCGCCTGGATGCGCTGAGCTCCTGCCCCGACGAGGTGGTCGGGGAGAGGAGCCAGGTCGAGCTCATTCGTCACTTCGTCCACGTATGGCGCCAGGTCTATGCCGTGGCGCTCTTTGAGCCAGGCCGGCGGAGTGTAGGCCACGCCGCAGTAGATGACGCTGCTGCCACCCACGGTCAGCAGCCGTACCATCTGGGTGCCTTCTATGGAGGGACGGTTGCCCATGTGGTCCAGCATCTTGAACATGGTCAACCAGCTGCCCACGGGTTTGTGGTACGCGCCGCGCTCGAGGATCAGCACGTCCCGGCCCCTGCGGGCCAGCTCTCGAGCCACCGTGGCTCCGCCCGGTCCGCTTCCCACGACCACCGTCTGCGCAGTGAGGCGCTCCAACGTGGCTGTCATCTCTCCTCCCGTCAGTCCGAATCACCCGCCAGTTCTCAGGGCAGCGATGGCAGGATGCTCTTGAGGTCGATCAGCGGCTGCTGCGAGACCGTCAGAAGCCCCTCCTGCGCCCGGCTCAGGTCTACGACCAAATAGAGGACGACGGACAGGGCCAGCACCATCATGATGAGACCCACCACGCTGCGTTCGGGGACGTAGCCGGCCTGCATACCGGCCAGGAACAGCGTAAGGAAGGTGATTGCGTACAATCCCAGAAGGATCAGCGGTGGGATGTTGACCTGTAACCCCTTGACCACCCGTCTCGCGTGAACGTCGACCAGCTGGTACAGCGAGTCGACATAGGCGCTGACCGTGTCCGAGTTGTCGACTTCGAGCACGTACTTGTCGGCTATCGCCCAGAGCTCGCCCTGTATCTCCTCCGATCTTGTCTTGGCCTCCTCCACGTTGGCCGGGTCCTCCACCGCGGTGAGACGCCAATCCAGATACTCGCTCAGAAGATCGCGGGATTGCGTACGGTACGGGTCGACCAGATAGCCGGTTCTTAGGTACGAGTTGTGGATCGCATTCGCCTCGTCCAGAACGAGCGCGCGGCGTTCACCGTACAGATCCATGCCAAAGCCGACGGTGATGGCCAGCAGGAAGGCAAGCAATCCGAGAGTCGCCCCAGAGATGCCGCCCAGGCCCGCGTCTGTTTCCGCTTTCGTCTTGCGACGCCGGGCACGGCCGAAGCGGAAACCCGCTTCGAGGATCAGCAGCAGAATCACCGCGGTCAAGGGATAGACCGCCCAGATGGGAACAAGGTCAAGAGGTTGGCTGGTCATCACGCCCTCCGGTCAGCCGGTCTGATGGCACACCCTCGTGGGCATGCGCGATTATCTCCATTCCCACCCTACCACCGTGACGCCTGAGCGGGAATCGACCGGCCGAAGCGGTCTCGAGAGGAAGTCACCCCGCCGCGTGCTTGGCCGCGATCCACGCGAACGTGAAGGCGTGGCCGATGCCGCTGCCTTCGATCTGGGGCGGATAGACCATGCCGTAGAAGCTGCCGGCGTTGTTGCCCACCGCGTACAGACCGGGAATCACTCGCCCCTTCTTGTCCAGCACCTGCATGTCGGCGTTGATCTTCACCCCGCCCCGCGTGCCCGTGATAGCCGCGCCGATGCCGGCCGCGTAGAACGGCGGCGTATCGATGGGCCGCATCCACATGGGTTCTTTGAGGCAATCGTCGTCGTGGCCCTTGGCGCAGAGGTCGTTGTATCGGGCGACCGTCGCCACAAGGTTCTCGGCCGGTATGTCGATCGAGGCGGCCAGTTCCTCGAGGGTGTCCGCCTTGACGGTGATACCTTCCCTCAGGTCGATCTCGATCTGTTCAGGGGTATTGCGCGATGCCGGGGTCTTCTCGGGGATCATGGGGAACTTGGTCTGCCAAGCGCCGTCCCATAGGGCCCAGGCCCGGCCTTCCGGCATGCTCAGCGCCGCGACGGCGTTCTGCTGGAAGGGCAGGTTCTCGTTCGCGTAGCGGTAGCCGGCGATATCCACGTAGAGCATGGGCATGGAGGCGACGGCGGGGCACCACCACCAGTCCATGTAGAGCGCATAGAACGGATCGTCGGGATGCATGTTCCTGCCGGTGATCGGTCTGTCCGGGGAACACGTCGCCGGCGACGATCTGATCCATGTCGGCGCCGACCCATATGGCCATCTTGTGCCCGTCGCCGGTGCAGTACTTGTTGGAGAAGTTGTTGACGTTCTTGGCGAGATGCGGGCAGTAGACCGATACCATCTCCTCGTCGTTGATGAAGTCACCGGCGGCAAGGATCACGCCCTTGGCGGCCGCAACTTGATGTAGCCGCCGGTGGCGTCCCGCGCGATGACACCGGTCACGCGGCCACTACCGTCCCGCACCAGCTGTTCGGCCGTGGTGTTGTAGTGATAGACGGCGCCGCATCTCCTTGCGCGTACTCCACCATGGGCGCCATCCAGTTGACGTTCTCGCCTTCCTCGAAGGTCTTGCCCATGCGGTGGAGCATACAGTATTCGTTCCAGAACTGGTTCGGGCGGACCAGAGATCTCTCCAGGCCGGCTCCGGTGATGCCACCGCTGTCCACGGACCGTACCTCGACCCCTTTGGCGCCCAGGATGTCGGTGAGCCAGTCGGCCACCTCGGCGCTGTGCCTGAGCCAGAGGGCGCTCAGGGGCAGCCGGCCCTGGAACGCCATCGTGGATCCCCACAGGTCGAGCAGGATCCTCTCGCGCAATTCCTGCGGTAGTTCGACGCCCGCCGCCTTCTGAGCTTTGGTCCCGAAGGCGGCGAAGCCGCCGGTCCTGTGGGTGCCGAAGGTGGGGCCCTTCTCCAGGACCCGCACCCTCGCGCCCATCTCCGCGGCCTTCATGGCCGCCGGGGTCCCGGAGATCCCCGCGCCGACGATGGCCACGTCGCAGTCTATGGTCTCCCCGATGGAGGAGTCCGGGATGGGATCAGGGGCGATCTCGAAGCGTGCATCTCACTCCCTCGCGACATTCGGCCGGACAGAGGCAGAGGTCACTCCACCCTGCCCTCTTTCTCCGCGTAGAGCTGGGGCAGGATCGACGCCAGGTTGGCGAACTCCTGGACGTCGTGCAGGAAGAGGCCCTGGGCCGCCTCCTCGGGGATGCGCATGCCGGGCGGCAACATGAGCACCGGCTTCTTGTCGACGATCTGATAGCCCACCCAGAAGCGGTTGCGCACTTCGATGCCGTCCTCGGTCTTCCGCACCAGGTGGACGAAGGCCACCGGCAGGCCGGGCCCGTCCTTGGGATCGTCGACGCCCCGCGCGATCACGTTGGCGGCCGCGAGCGCCTCGGCATACGGCGGGACGGAAGCGGGTCATGTCGAAGCCGAAGTCCTCGGGGGTCAGGAAGCTGATGTCCACCGCGTTCAGCACCCCGCCGCCGATGTCCTCCACCACATGGTGGGTGAGTCCCTGGAACTTCTGCGGCAGGCGAGCGAGCCGGGTCGAGCACCTTGGCCCGCTCCTCGGGGTCGAGGCGGGCGGAGACGTGCATCTCGGGATACCAGAGCTTGTAGCGCAGGTCTTCCAGACCGTGCCAGGCGAACCACCAGTCGATCATCTCCGGGGTGGCGCCCGTCATCGGGTGGCGCAGGGCAACGCAGCGCGCTGCCGTCGGGCATGACGCAGTAGCCGTTCTCCCCTTCGGTGTAGCCCGGGGACGAGCAGGTTGTTCACGTCCTGGATGCGATCGGCCTTGGCGGGGTCGAGGGGCTTGAGGTCCTTGAGCATCTCGGCGTGATGGGCGGCCGGCGGCGCCGAGGGCAGGTAGTAGTACTTGGCGTACGGCTCTGGCCTTCTCCTCGGCCGTGAGTTCCTTGCGTTCAGTCATCGGAATGCCTTTCTTCGCAAGAGTCGCGGCTCTCGGGTCGGGCGGCTACTGGACGTAGTCGGTCGAGGGGTCGTAGGTGTCGTGCGGCTCGGGCGGCGCCGGCACCAGCTCCATCACCGCCGAGGGCGAGTACATCCACTAGTAGGTGCTGGGGCGGTTCGGCTTGTACTCCTCGGGCAGGCCCGGCGGGAAGATGTCGCCGATATCGCCGGGATCGCCCGGCTGCGGGGTCGTCCAGGGCACGTCGAACGGGGTGATGATGTTCAGGTAGACGTGGTGGTTGCGGATCTTCCACGCGCCGTCCTCCTTGATGAAGTCCTCGCCGTAGGTGCCCCATACCCACATCGCGGTCAGCCTGCCGCCGAGCACCCGGGCCTCATGGCCGGGCGACATCCACACCCCCTTGGCGGTCTCGCCGTCCCTGGCCACCTCGATGACCGGGGTGGCGAGAGTGTGCTGCATCATCTGCCCCTCGATGGGCACGCCCACCTTGGACGTCCAGTTGTGGAAGCCGTGGAAGCAGCGATAGGCCGCGTCCATGCCGTCCCATACGCCCAGCGGGCCGATCTCGATCCTCTGCGGGACGGTCTTGGCAAAGAGCTCCACCGTCTCCGTGAACATGTTGGCGGTGGTCAGGAATTCGTACCTACCCAGGAGATTCTTGATCTCGTGGATGTCGTTGAGGCGCCGTACCATCGCCTCCAGATCTTCCGGCATCTGCCTCTCCTTCCCCTTGCTGGCTCTTGTTCTCGCCCTTGCAGGCTAGGCTCTCTCCAGGGCCACGGCCGGCAGCGTCAGACTGGCGGCGGTGGGAAGCAGCCTTGCATTCCACCGGCTTGTACCCGGCGGCTTTGATCGCCACTGTGTATTCGGTACCCGCATCCAGCGTGTCCACCAGGAAGTCACCGAAGTTGTTGGTCTCTGTCTTCGCGACCACCGCGGCGTCCGTGGATACGGTCACGTCGCAGCCTTCTGCGCAATCGCCGGTATCGGCGAAGTACGCGCTACCCGCTACGAAGACCTTGGTCCACTTGTGGAGGTTCTTGTAGTAGACGCGGGGAGCGGTGCCCAACTCGGGCTGGAAGACCTCCAGGCCTTCGCTCTCGACCAGTCGCGCCATGTCGGCGTCGTCGACCATGACGAGCTTGAGGGCGCCGGTCGGGCAGCCCTGGCTGCAGCGGGTCTGCGTCCAGCCTTCTTCGATCAAGTGGGCGCAGCCGGTGCACTTCTGGGCGACGTTCGCCTCCTCGTTCCAGTAGATGGCGCCGTAGGGGCAGCTGTCCACGATCTCGGGGCGCCCCGCTGCTTTCTCCGGATCTACGATGACCAGACCATCCGGGCGCTTGTAGACCGCGCCGTCGGATACCGCCGCCACACAGGGAGCGTCGTCGCAGTGCATGCACAAGGACGGACGGTGGACCACCTGGATCTGCGGGAACTGGCCGCGCTCCTTGCGCTCGATCTCGATCCAGCGGTGCCCCTCCCAGGGCTGGGCCTTGGAAAAGGGCAGCCAGTCGTTGCCCGTGAACTCGTCTTTGTCGGCCATGAAGCAGCAGTTGCAGTCGTTGCAGAGGGCCAGGTCGATCACCATGTTCCACTTGCTTGGCGCCGCTCACGAGGCCACCTCCTTGCTCACCGGGCCGTCCCACCTCTCGATCTCTATGAGACAGGAGTTGTTGGCCATCCCCGAGGACATCGGGGTGATGAAGCGCGACGGCGAGAGCACGTTCACGCAGCCCCCACGGTCCGAAGACTCACCCGGCACCCCGATGGGGTCGTACTCCGCACATGACTCGTAGGAGTGAGCCACGCCCGGCACCATCCGTTCCGTCACCTGGGCCGAGAGAATGACCGATCCTCGGTCGTTGAACGCCCGGATGAGGTCGCCGGTCGCGATACCGCGTGCCGCGGCATCCTTGCTGCTGACTCGCATGATCCAGTAGTAACGGCCGTCGGGGTGAAGGACGCGGTGGTCCTTGATCTCGTTGGTCCAACTGTCCTTGTGGTCGTTGTGGGTGTGGAAGGTGTAGCGCGGGTGGGGCATGATGAGTTGCAGCGGGTACGTGCGCAGCAACTCTGTCGTGCGATGGCCTTCCCAGCTGGGGATGTACTGCGGTCCCATGACGGGACGCTCGGGGTCCACGAGACCGGTGGCCTCGGCCCGCTTGAGGCTGTTGCTGACGAACTCGACCTTGCCGGACTGCGTCTGTAGACCCTTGCCCTGCACGACTTCCCAGGGAGCGGGCCCCCAGTCGGGCGTGTCGCGCTCCCGATCCTCGGCGAACCAGCGCATGCGCGGGGGTGGGCTTGCGATCGGCCGGGCGCGGCGGGACTACGTAGTAGCCCTTCTTCACGAAATCTTCCCAGGTGGTGACCGTGGGTAGGTCGGTTGCGTCGAACGTTGCCTTGACCCAGTCGTATTCGTTGCGGCCCATGGTGTACATGCCTTCGAGGCCCAGGCGGGCCGCCAGCCCACGGAAGATCTCGAAGTCAGATTTGGACTCGCCCAGCGGCTCGATAGCCTTGTGTTGCAGCACGATGATGCGGTGGTTGCACATCTGCGAGCTGTGGGTCACATAACCGTTGGCCAGGGTCCACTCGCCGATGTCCCAACGCTCGAAGTTGGTGCAGGCCGGGAGGATGACGTCGGCGAACTTGGCCTCGCCCTCCATCCATATGGCCTGGGAGACGACGAAGGGTACCTTACCTTCGCGGTAGGCCCGCACGTGCTTGTTGGTGTCGGTCATGGTGCCGAAGAACGAGCCGCCGAAGCGGTAGTACATCTGCGCCATGGAGTAGCCGGGCGCCGGGTACTGGAACTTGTGGAACTGGGCTTCGATGTGAGACCCGCAGAAGCCGCGACCGTACCATTCGTGGGGCTCGTGCATCATGATCTCGGGGGTCCGCAGGCGGTAGCCCACGGAACCCTCCGCCGATCGGTGTGGGAGCGAGAACGCCCCGCCGCGGGGGAACATCCGGTAGACAAAGTCCTTTCCGGCAGCGCTGTTGCCGATGTCGCCGGAGATGCCGCCCTCGGTGTAACCGGGGAAGAAGAAGGTCTCGTCGAGCGGCGTACCGTAGCTGGTGCTCCATAGGTTGATGCCGGGCTTGCCCATGCCCTGCATGGTGATGAGGGCGATCATGGACCGCGGCCATTCGCCGCCCGTCGCGCATCGGGAGGCACCGCCTAGACCTGCGAGGCCACCCGCGGCCAGCATGGTCTTCTTGGAGGCCCACTCGCGCGCGAGAGCGCGGATGTCGCGGGCGAGGACACCGGATTCGGCCTCCGCCCATTCCGGGGTCTTCGGCTGACCGTCGCTGGCACCGAGTACGTAGTCCTTCCACACGTCGAAGCCGACGGTCTTGGTGGCCACGTAGTCCTTGTCGTAGGTGCCCTCGGTAAGCCAGGTGAAGGCGATGGCCAGGGCGATCGGCACGTCGGTGCCCGGCCGCGGGGCCAGCCACTTGTCGCCGATCATGCCGGCGGTGTGGTTGAAGTAGGGGTCGATGAAGACCATCTTCACGCCCAGGTCCTTCAGCCACCTGCGCCGCGGCTGGGACTCATAGCCTGCGTAGACGCCGCCCTGAGTGGTGTCGGGGTCCGAGGACCAGAACACGATCATCTCGGTGTTCTTGAGGGCGTCCTCAAGCAGGTCGTAACCTTCCAGGTTGCCCAGACGATGGGTGTTTCCCCACATGTGCGCGCCGCCCCACAGCCAGCCTTCCCAGCTGTCCGGGTTGGGCTCGATGTAGGTCATCCCGACGGCGTTGAGAAAGCGCTGGTAGCAGCTGAAGCGATAGCCCACGTTGCCCCACATCTGGTGGGAGCTGGGCTGGGTGTAGATGGCGCAGGGACCGAACTCGCGCTTGACCCGGATGATCTCGTCCGCGACCAAGTCGAAGGCTTCGTCCCAGCTGATAGGCTCGTAGCCGGACGTGCCGCGGTTGTGGATGTTGCGTTCGCCTTTGGGATCGAAGTCGACGCGCTTGAGCGGCGTGAGGATGCGCTTGGGCGAGTAGACGGTGGACCTGTGAGCGATGGTCCAAGGGCTCACCAAGGCCTTGCGGGGCGGGGTGAACGTACGGCCCCGGGCCTCGATGCTCCAGGAGGGCGCGTCCGTGTCGTCGAACTCAAGCGGGGTCAAACGGATGATCTTGCCGTCTTGAACGTCGACGAAGACCGGCCCCCCGGTAGTGCAGTTGGTGAATCGCTGGACCTCTCCCATGAATCGGCCTCCCCGTTCTCCGCTTGGGATCCATTGCAGAGTGAACCACAACTAATCGTGCGTTCGGCAATAACTTACTGTATAATCGGTTAGGTGTCAACGTCCTGGGATGGTGGAAGGGAGACCATGGGGATCACTACGGTCAGGATGCGCACAGAAGCCCGCCAGCAGGAGATCGTCAGGGCTGCACTCGAGACGATCGCCGAGCACGGGGTCCAGGGCGCGACCATCTCGCGCATCGCCAAGGGAGCCGGGATAACGCCGGCCGCGCTCTACTCCCACTTCGAGAACCGCCAGGCCATCTTGCTGGCGGCGCTCGACGTCGTGTACGACCAGGTCTTTGACAGCTTCAGATCGTCCTCCAGCACCGATCCGGTGCAGAGGCTGCGGGAGATCTGCGAGCACCACGCTGAGAAGGTCCGCAACCAGGACAAGACGAGCCATGCCCACCTCTTCCTGGAGTTCGTCGCCTCCGCTCCCGAAGAGGGACTGCGCGAGGCCCTCCGCGAGAAGGAGCATGCCACGGCGTCGTACCTGGCCTCCATCGTGGAGGAGCTGAAGCGGCAGGGCAGGCTTGGTGAAGACGTGGAGCCGGAACTGATCGCCTGGCTGATCGCAGGCTGGGCCTGGACGGGGGATGTGGCCAGCTCGATGGGAGTCACGTCGATCTGGTCCGAGCGAGTGTCTCCCCGACTGCTCGATCTCATCCTCGGCACATTGTCCGACGCTCCGCCCGCTGACGGAGAGAAGCTGGCTGTGACCCCTCCCGCCCTGGATTCGGGCCTGCTGGATGGGCTCCCTGAGGGCGCGGTCTTCACGGTGGAGGAAGCGGCGCGCATCCTGAAGATCCCCGAGACTGCGGTCGAGCAGATGGTCCGGGCCAGGCAGATAATGTCGCTGCGCCTGGGCGACGAGACCCGCATCCCGCGCCGGGCCCTGCTCGCCTGCCTACGGGGCATGACCCTGGAGGAGTTCGACCACTTTCTGCTCGCCCAGGCTCAGAAGTAGCGCGGGCCTGAGAAGCGGGCGCAGAGAATGAACGGAGCGGGCCCCGGTGGTGACACCACCGGGGCCCGCTCATCAGCTTTGCGGTATAGACCCGACGCATCGGGCCGTCAGCTCGTCTAGCTATAGACCATCGGCTGGCACGTGTCCTGTACCGTGGTGCCGGGAGCGGTCGCGTTGCTCACCACGATGGGCTCGACCTCGTACTTGGTACCGGCCCGCCACTGCACCGCACCGATGTAGGGCTTGTAGTTGTTCGCGATGGGATGGAATCCCGCGGGATCAACCGGCTCGGTGAAGTCGATGTTGCCCTGCTGGAACTCGCCCTTGGTGGTCTTGATGGCCTCGAGGACGGATTCTTTGTCCTCGGCGTTCGCGGCCCGTTTGTAGACGTCGACCGCCCATTCCACTTTGCCGTAGCAGCCGATCGACGCCGTCCACTGCTGGCCGGTCTTCGCCTCGAAGTCGGCGGCCAGGGCTTCAGAATCCACAGAGGGATCGAGCGTGTCCTTGATCTTCCAGGTCGGGTGCCAGGCGCACTCGCCGATGAGCCCCAGGCCTTTGTTGGGATAGGACACCACGGCCTGCGGGAAGAGGAGGGCCTTGCCCGAGCTGATGAACTTGGGCTGGTAGCCCTGCTGCAGGCTCTGGGTCAAGAAGTTGGAGAACCACGGCGGGTCGTTGGTCCCGCAGATGAGTCTCGCAGCCCTCGCTCTTGAACATGCTGATCTGCTGGGTGAAGTCTTCGGCCGGAACCGAGTAGGGATCGGGCACTACCAGCGTGTAACCCTGCTCGGCGAACACCTTGGGCGCCGCGCTGGGGTCCATCCAGCCTTTGTAGTCGGCGTCGTTCTGGAAGAGCATGCCCACCTTCTTGTTGGTCTCGACGCCGCTCTTCGAGAAGGCGTCGGTGAAGGAGGCGATGGTCTCTTCGGAGCCCAGCAGGTTGCCGTAGACCCACTTGAATTCCCTCGGCGCGCCGGTGGGATCGAAGAACAGGGCCTGCCAGGGGGAGAAGCTCAGGAGCACGGGGCATCCAAGGGCCTCGCCCTGGTCGGCCACCGGGTTCGCCGTATCCGGGGTACCCGACGCCAGTAGAATGTCGACATTGTCGTTCTGGACCAGATCGGCTGCCACCTGCGAAGCGCGGTCGGTGGTCGACTGGCTGTCCTTGACGATGATCTCGATCATGCGCTTCTTGCCGTCGCCGGTGATGATCCCGTCCTTGAGCAGCCCGTTTGTGCGCTCGACCAACCAGTCGTCGGCGATCGCGAACACCGAGAAGTTGCCCGTCTGCGGCGAGACGTAGCCAAACTTTATGGGGCGGCCCTCTTCGGCCCCCGCAGACACTGTCGTCGTGCTGGCAGCTGCGGTGGTAGTCGTTGCACCCGCAGTGGTCGTGGTGGCTCCGGCTGAAGTGGTGGTGGTCTCCTCGGTCTCTCCGCAGGCGGCCACCAGGCCTCCCAGTCCGGCGCCCATGCCGATGGTGGCCCCTGCGATCCCGGCGATCTTGAGGAACTCGCGACGGCTGACGGTTCTTTCTTCTGGCATTCCTTACCCCCTCTTCTGAGAACAGCCATTATGCGCGCTGCGGCGCCCCCAACCCTATTGAGCGCGCGCTTAGCGCCATGGCGACTATACCTTTGGGCTGGCAAGAGTGTCAAACGGCCGCCCCCGAGGGGGCGGCCGTCGTACCGCTAGATGGATTGGCGCTCTAAAGAGCGGAACCGCTACAAGGCCAGGTACGCCTTCTTGACGTGATCGCTCTCCTGCAGGAACGAGCAGGCGCCCTGGAGCACCAGATGGCCGTTCTCCAGCACGTAGGCCCGGTCGGCCACCTGGAGCGTCTGCCGCACGTTCTGCTCGACGAGCAGGATGGTGATGCCTTCGGCGTGCAGCGTCTTGAGGATCTCGAACACCTCCGAAACCACCTTGGGCGCCAGGCCGTTCGACGGCTCGTCGACGAGCACCATCTTGGGACGGGACATCAAACCGCGACCCATGGCCAGCATCTGCTGCTCGCCGCCGCTCAGGGTCCGGGCCAGCTGGTTCTTGCGCTCCTCGAGCCGGGGGAAGAGCTTGAAGACCCACTGCATGGTGTCCTTGCGTTCTTTCCACGACCGCTTGGGATAGGCGCCCATCTCAAGGTTCTCGCGGATGGACATGTCGGTGAAGAGCTTGCGGCTCTCGGGGATGTGCGACAGACCCAAGTCGACGATGTCGTTCGCGTGGATCGTATCGATCCGTTTGTCGAGGAAGCTGACGGTGCCGGACCAGGGCCTCATGACGCCGGAGATGGTCTTGAGCAGAGTCGTCTTGCCCGCGCTGTTGGCTCCGATAAGAGCGACGAACTCCCCTTCCTCGACGTTGACTGACAGGTCCCACAGGACCTGCACCCGCCCGTATCCCGTGCTTAGACCGTCAACTCGCAACATCGCATTCTTCCCCAAGATAGACTTCGATCACCTTCTCGTTCGCGGCTACTTCGACCGGCGTGCCTTCCGCGATCTTCTTGCCGTAGTCCAGCACGATGATGCGGTCGCTGGTGTTCATGATCGCCTGCATCACGTGCTCGATCATGATGACCGTGATGCCGCGATCCCGCAGTTGCCGGATGTCGGCCATGGCTTCGGCCACCTCTGTGGCAGTGAGGCCGGCCATCAACTCGTCGAGCAGCATCAGTTCGGGGTCGCTTGCGAGAGCACGCGCGACCTCGAGGCGCTTCTGGTTGGCCAGGGCGAGGTCGCCGGCCGGTAGGTCCTTGAAGGACAGCAGATCGACGAACTCAAGGGCTTCCTCCGCCTTCTTCTGGGCTTCGCGCGAGCTCAGGTGATGGCCCGTACCGAAGAGCGCTCCGACCATGACGTTCCTCACCACGGGGACGTGGGGGAAGATCTTGACGGTCTGGAACGTGCGGGCGATACCCAGGCGGCAGATCTTGAATGCCGGCAGCGGGGTGATATCGCGCCCCTTGAACGTGATCTTGCCCGGGGTCGGCTTGAGCGCCGCCGAGATCAGGTTGAAGAGAGTCGTCTTGCCGGCGCCGTTCGGCCCGATGAGTCCGAGTATCTCTCCCTGGTCTACGTAGAAGTCGACGTCTGACACTGCGGCGAGGCCGCCGAAATGCTTGGTGACTTTCTCACCTTCAAGCAGGTGCACGTCGACCTCCTTCTCCATCTTGCGCCATGACTCCTCGCCTGTCGCCAGCCCAAGTATGCCGTTGGGCATGAACACGATGGCCAAGATCAGTACCGCACCGAAGATCAGCATGTACAGATCCGGGAACTTGGTCAACAGCTGATCCCCGAGCTCGGTGAACACCACCGCGCCGATCACGGGGCCGACCAGATTGCCCATACCTCCGAACATGGCCATCAGCACCGGAAGGAACGAGCGTGTTCATGTTGAAGGCGATGCCGGGGTCGATGTAGGTGCGCCGGGTCGCGATGATGGCGCCCGCCATGGCCATGAAGACCGCGCTGGTCGCGAAGATGAGCACCTTCGTCCACACGACGTTGATGCCGCTGTGGGCCGCCGCTTCTTCGTACTCGCCGATGCTCTGCAGCGCGAGGCCATACCGCGAGCGGCTGATCATGATAGGCCACAACAGCGTCAAGACCACGACCGCGAACATCGCGTAGTAGGCGACCTCGTGCGGTCTCCGTTTCAACGAAACGTCCACGCGTCCCGGTGACCAGACGTTCGAGCTCGAGCACGACGTTGTTGACCAGCAGTACCACCGCGAAGGTGAAGATCGTGAAGTAGACGCCCCTGAGCCTCAGGGTCAGCGCGCCGATCCCGAGCGCCACGACGAAGGCCGCGATCCCGGAAAGGATGATGACAACCGCGAACGGCACGGGTCCGTTGGCGACGGCCGCGATGTAGAAGCCCAGGCCGTAGAATGCGGCAGTCGCCAGACGACATGTAGCTCGTGGGCCCGGAGAATATGACCCAGGCGACGGTGAGGATGACGTACCTCATGATAGTCGGATCATCCGCGTGATCCAGTAGCCCTCGGTGAGCGTGGGAAGAAGCGCGAGCACCACGAAGATGACCACCGAGTATGGCCAGAGAAACGATCCTTGCATTGTTGGAGAATGTGGTGGTTTTTCATGGCTACTTACCCATGATCCCTTTGGGCCTGCACCAGGAGCAGCACGATGAAGATGACGTAGTAGGCGATGAAGGTCATCGTCGGCTGGAAGTACGTGACGAGCTGCGACACGACCCCCAGGATTAGACCCGCCGATCATGGCCCCGGTGATGCTGCCCAGGCCGCCCAGCACGACCACGATCATGGCGATCACGGTGTACTGAAGCCCCATGCTGGTCTGGATCGGGTAGAGCGTGCTGATCAGGCTGCCGGCGATGCCGGCCATACCCAGAGCCCAGCCCGAAGCAGATGGCCAGCACGCCGTTGATGTTCACGCCCATGAGCCCCGCGGTAGTCGGATCCTGCGCGGAGGCCCGGATGGCCTTGCCCATCCGCGTGCGGGCCAGGAAGAAGTAGAAAGCCACGCCCATGACGATGACGACCCCCAGGGCCACCAGACGGTTGAGCGGGATCTGGGCGGAAGTGACGGTCCGGTTCAAGAAGACGACCTGTTATGGTCTGGGAGCCCCAGATGATCCGAGCGATGTTCTGCACCACGTACAGCAGCCCGAACGAGGCCAGCATCGACGCTGCCCTCGAACACGTCGAGCGACGGCGAAGTATCGCATGAGACGCCGGAAGAGGGTCGCGTGAAGCAACCAGCCGATGGCGAAGACGAGGGGCGCGGTGACCACGATGGTCGACCAGTGGGTTGAGGCTCGCTACTGCCACAGCCAGAAGGTGATGAACGCCCCGATCATGATGAACTCGCCGTGAGCCACGTTGAGTACGCGCCCTACCCCGTACTGCAGGCTTAGACCCACGGAGACGAGCGCGAATATGCCTCCGAGTAGCAGGCCGGTGATGATGATGTCCCTGAGAGCTACCATGCAAGATCCTTTGACAACTGCACGATAATGCGTACCTGACAGAGGTCGCCCCCGGGGGCGCCTTTGGGCGCCCCCGGGGGCTCGCTCAGTTCAACAGCGCGCATGCATCGCGGACTAGACAGCTAGCTGGTGCTGGTCGTGGAGCCGGCCGGCATCGGCCAGGGCTGCTTGGGATAGATCGGAGGCTTCGGTGCGCTTGGCGCCCGGGTCGATGACCTGCGGGAAGCCGTTCTGCCACTGACCGATCTGGCCGGCGTAGCAGGAGACGTCGAGGATCTGGTTGGTGAAGAAGGTGTCGTCGCTCATGAGGGTCTTGAAGTGCTCGGTGCGGCAGACCTCGGCGACCTTTCGTTGATCCAGCGTGGCGGCCTTTGGATGGCCTGGCCGAAGTAGTCGAGCTGCGGCCTTGTAGATCAGCGCGCCCCAGAAGTCGACGTTCGCCGGGCCGCCGACAAAGGCGGCCAGCTTGTCGTAGTAGGCTTTGACGTCGGGGTTCTGCTCGTACGTCCACGCGCCTTCGAACAAGATCTGGTCGAGCCGCGCCCTTCCAGATGTCGAAGATGGCCTGGGTGGAGCAGCCCGGGACCGCCGAGGAAGCCTTCGGGTTGTAGTTCTGCTGCATCAGCGTCGAGATGAGCAGGATGTTCTCGGGCGGATACTGGAACGAGCAGATGAGGTCCGGCCGCCTCCTCTTGGACTGGTTGACGAGGCTGGACATGTCCTTGATTCCGGGCGGGATCGGCAGTGTTGCTCAGGATGTCGACGCCCGCGCTGCCAAGAAGATCTGGGCCTGAGCCTGGTACTCGATGCCGTGCAGGTCGTCGATGTAGCAGATGGAGGCGGTCTTGATGCCCAGTTCCTTGCACGATGTCCGCCGAACACGGGCATCTGCGCATGGTTCGAGTAGTTCAGGCACTGGAAGAACAGGGGCAGGCTGCCCTTCTGTCATCTCGGTCTCGAGCGTGGTGGCGCCACCCTCGGAGCTCATCAGGAGGTAGTTCGTGGCGTTCGTCACGCCGGCGGCCGCGAACAGGAACGCGGTGCTGCACGGCGCGAACACGAAGTCGACCTTGTCTTCTTCCATGAGCTTGGTGAGAAGGCGCATGCTCGTGTCGAGGTCGCTCTGATCGTCGTAGACGGTCATCTCGATGGGCAGCTTCTTGCCGGCTACATCGAGACCGCCGGCCGCGTTGATGTCCTGCACCCACAGTTTGTAGGCGGGACCGAAGTGAGCCTGCTCGAAGATGCGCGTTGTACGCCGGAGATCGGCCGAGCGGCGCCGATGCGGATCTTGTCGGCGGCCGGCGGTTCCGGACCGGTAGCGACCGTAGTGGTGGGGCCGGCCGTCGTTCCGGGGCCGGCCGTCGTGCCGGGGCCGGCGGTGGTGGCCGTGGTGGCGCCTGTAGTGGTGGTCTCCTCGGCTTCGCCGCAGGCCGCCAGGATGCCGCCGAGGCCGCCCATGACGCCGATCGACGCACCGGCGACGCCCGCGTACTTCAGAAACTGCCTGCGGCTGACCGACTTGCCGACCAGACCTTCGTCTGTTTCCCTAATCTCTTCTTCTGCCATCGTGATGGCCTCCCTCCCTGTTTGCTTGACCTTACCCACACACATCACGTCACGGGACCAGCCGCACCTGCCGCCTCGGCCGATCCCGATCGGAGCCCCAATCCCTCATCCGACCACCTCCCGAAGACACCCTGCCTTCGTCGCCTCGTGACGTTCCGCGTCACCCTCCGATAGCAGCGTCACCGTTCGGTGACCCCTCTTGTCAATACCGGCCGTACTTCCTGGCCGTTTCGACCATGGTCCGGAGATTCTCGTCTTTGCCCGAGTCGGCCACCGCGCCGATGTCGAGGATGTAACCTCCACCCTCTCCGGCTACCTCGATGAGCTCCCGCACATAGGCCGCCACTTCCTCCGGCGCGCCCGCGTGCATCAACGACAGGGGCACATTGCCCTGGATGCAGGCCACCTGGCCGATGGTCTTCTTGGCCTTGGCCATGTCGGTCTGGTCGAACAGCCAGATCGTCTTGCCCTTGGGCAGGTCCATGATGGCTTCCAGCCGCGTGCCATAACGCCCTTCGGCGAAGAGGAACGGGACGCAGCCCTCCTCGATGAGGCCGAGCAGGACCGCCCTGAGGGTCGGCCAGTAGAAGGTGTGGAACTGCTCCTCGCTCATGAAGCCGTCCGCGCCCTTGTGGAGGGGCAGGAACACCACCGGACTGGCGAGGCCGGCGGGACGCTTGAGCGCCCAGTCGATCGCCACCGGCACCAACCGTTCGCAGGCGGCGATGACCTTCTCCGGACGGCGATACATGTCGATGATGACCTCGCGGGTGCCCCGCAACGTATCGCCCAGGATGTCGAAGGGGGCCTTGCTCGCGCCTCCGAAGTAGCCCGGCCAGCCCATCGCCACGAGCTTGCCCATGGTCGGGAAGATCACCTGCGCCCAATCGGCCACCGCGCGCGACGCGGCGGCGAGCTTCTCGAGACCCTCCGCCATCTCGGGAGTGCCCCACCCCCCGACCTGGTTGGAGACAAAGGGAAGTTCGATGTAGTCGAACAGCGAGGTGGTCTTGGCGAAGCCGGCGAAGGCACCTACCGTGCGGGGCAGATACACCCGCAGCATGTAGTCGCTCGGGTCGGTGATCAGGTGGTCGTATTCGTCGGCGAGCATCCACTCCTTCTCGTTGTACTGGTAGCTCGCCTCCGGCGCGACTCCGTGACCAGGCCACGCATAGAGCTTGTAGTCGATGTTCTCGAAGACGGCGGCAGGCGTCGTGTAGAGGACCGGGCTGGCCATGGCGTCAGGCTGGAAGTCCTCGTTGAAGGAGACCCAGCAGTCCATCGCCTTCGCGGTATCGTGCATCGCCTCGTACGGCGTGCTGCCCGCCCTGCTGACCGGCCACCAACCGGCGTTGATGTTGACCGGCACCTGGTCGGGCTCTCGGAGTTCCCAGGCGGCGACCAAGCGATCGCAGCGGGCCTTGAACAAGGCCGCGGCGTCGGCGCTCTCGAACTCGACCGGAGGGTTGCGCCACTTGTCGATGCGCCAGGCGCGCTTCTCGTCGGCCGTCATGTCCGTCCAGGCTTTGTCCGCCATCTCTATCTCTCCCGACTAGATTGTGTTCTTCGCCGCTTGGATCATGGCCTCGACGTTACCCTCGCGGTAGTCGTCCAGCACGGCTCCCACATCGAGGATGAAGCCGCCCCCCGGCCCGACTGCCTCGATGAGATCCCGGCTGTAGGCGGTGACCTCGTCCGGGGTGCCCAGTTGCAGCATGGAGATGGGGACGTTGCCCTGGATGCAGGCCACGCCTCCGAAAATCTGCTTGGCCCGCCGCATATCGGTGTGATCGAACTGCCATACCGTCCGGCCCTTGGGCACATCTTGAGCGATGGTCTCCAGGCGCGTTCCGTACGCACCCTCGGCGAAGAGATAGGGAACGAATCCGTCGGCCACCAGCCCCTCGATCACCTTGAGCAGGCTCGGCCAATAGAACTTCTGGAACTGCTCCTGGCTCATGAAGCCGTCGGCGCCCTTGTGCAGAGGCATGAACACGAGCGGTGGAGTGAACGGATTGGCCCGGCGCGTAACCCACTTGACCATGACGGGCACCAGCCGGTCGCACGCTTCGAGCAGCGCTTCGGGCTGGCGGAACATGTCCATCAAGATGCCCCGGGTACCCCTGAGGGTGTCGCCGATCACGTCGAACGGCGCCTTGGACATGTGCGCGAACGGGCCGGGGAAGCCCTCGGCCACCAGGCGGCCGAGCATCGGATAGATGGCCCCACCCCACGCCGCGCATTCCTGCCCGGCAGCCCTGAGACACTCGAGGCTCGCCTGGACATCGGGGTCGGCCCAGCGCATCAGCCATGGAGGCCCGGCGACGATCTCGATCATGTCGAGCGGGGACGCGAGCTTGGCGAGGCCGCTCAGCCCGCCGGCCACTCGCGGCAGGTAGTCGTGAAGGAGGAAGTCGGTGGGGTCGTCGATGAGCAGGTCGTACTCGTCGGCCCCCATCCATTCCTTTTCGTTGTACTGGAAGCCCGCCTCTTTGGGGATACCGTGCCCCGGCCAGCTCAGTATCTTCGCGTCGAGGGTCTCGTAGGCCCGGCCCGGGATGGCAGCGAAGTTCGGCGCCATCATCGAATCGGCCTGCAACTCCAGATTGCAGTCCAGCCAGGTCTTCGCCGCCAGCTCGTAGTCGTGCATGACGTCGTAAGGGGTGAGGCCCTTGCGGGCGGCCGGGTAGTAACCGGCGAGCACCGTGACGGGCACACGATCAGGCTCTCCCTCGAGAAGAACGGCCTTCTTGAGCCGGGTGGCGCGCGCGCGATACTCGGCTGCGGCTTCCGCGCTCACGAACTCGAGGCCGGGTTCCACGAAGGCGGCAAAGCGCCGCTGGACCTTCTCGTCAGGCGATAGTTGCGACCACGCGTGATCCACCATGAGCGTCCCCCCCAGGTCGACTGGACTCTATGATACCCCCACAGCTTCCTTTGCGAACGCAACAGCGGCCATGGCATCGTCGCCGTAGGCATCGGCGCCGGTGTACTTGCGTACGGTGTCGTCCATCTGGCCCCCGCCGATGATGACCTTGAGGTCTTTTCTTAGGCCGGCGGCTTCCACCTGTTCGATGGTGGACTTCATGGAGTCAAAGGCCACACTTAAGAAGCCGGAGAGGGCAAGGACCTGAGGGTGAGTGGTCTTTGACGGCTTTGACGAAGGCTTCTTCGGGCTGGTCTATGCCTAAGTCGTAGACCTCGAAGCCGTTTACTTCCAGCATGAAGCCCACGATGTCTTTACCGATGTCGTGGATGTCGCCCCGTACGGTACCTAAGACCACCACTCCCAGCTTCTTGGTCTCGGCGGTCTTGGCGGCGAGAAGGGGTTTTAGGATCTCCCCGATCTTACGGAGCATCTCCCCACTCATGATGAGTTCGGGGAGGAAGTAGGAGCCTTCCTGATAGCGTTCCCCGACCACCTGCATAGCCTGGGAGGAGAGATCTAAGATCTTGTTGGGGTCTTCACCCTGGGCCAGCATGTCGTCCACGATCTTAAGGGCTTCTTGTTCCTTCATGTTGGCCATGGCTTCTACCAGTTCGTGGGCCATTGGGGCTCCTTGGTGAGAGGTTTGCTTACTTGGGCGAGCCCGCTCCGAGGGCGCCGCACAGGCCGGTTCCAACGGGCGAAGAGCGCCACTGTGGCACTTCGGCACTTAGGGCTCTCCGCTGTCGACTTCCCCCTATCAGCCTTCGGAGACGCCCACCGTGGATACGGTCTACTACTCTTGACTATACAAGGCGCCGCGGGTTCCCACAACGCACCTGTATAGACAGCATGTTATTGTGGACTCAGGCAAATAGCTAGCCACCGCGACGAAATGCATGAGAGCGAAGTGGCATTACCATTTGCTATGGGTCCCCGCCCGTGAGTCCCGCGTCAGGCCGTCTTTGATGAGGTAGTCGAGGTTGAGCGCACGACGAGCCACAGACCTTGAGCTTCTTGAGTCTCCGTCGGAGCGAACAGGGGATGAGGACGTCCTGCCCGCCTACCTCCATATCGCGCAGACTCTAGCGGACCGGGTCAATTCGGGCGCCTATCCCGCCGGGAGCAGACTGCCCTCGGGGGCCGAACTGTGTTCGGAGTTCGGGGTCAGCCCCATGACGGTACGCCGGGCCATGTCGCTCCTCGAGAACCGCGGTCTGGTGGTAGGGGTCAAGGGCCGGGGCACGTACGCCCGACGGCGCGACCTGGCCGATTCCACCTTCCGGCTGGACTCGCTGGCTGGTGATTGGCTGGATGAATCGACGGAGATCCGGCTTCTTTCGGCCACCATGACCAAGGCGGATGAAAGAGTCGCGGCTGTCCTCAACCTCGAGCCGGGCGACAGGGTCATCCACCTGCGCCGCACCGTGTCTTGCTCCGGCGTACCCGCCATGTACCACACGGAGTACATCACCTACGACCCCCGCAGGCCTCTGGTCGAATCGCAGCTGGAACTTACCTCCCTGCACGCCTTCCTGGATTCCGGCGGCGCCCAGAAATTCCCTCGCGGCGAGCTGACGCTGACTGCGGTCAAACTCGATGCGGAGAGCGCTCTGGCGCTTGGCGAGTCGGAAGGGGCCCTCGCACTGTGTCTGGAGCATGTCTTCCAGGAGAGCGACCGCACGCCGGTGAGTTGGGGCTGGTTCCTGCTGAGAGCCGAACTGTTCCGTCTGCGGGCCCGGCTGGGCCCCGAGTGAGCGACTCCCCTATGCCCCTCGCGACGCTGGAGATGCTGCGCACCGCCCTCATCGAGTTGGACGAGGGCCCCACCCTGGAGCTCACCCGCCAGTTGCTCGCTCAAGGCAGGGTGGCTCCCATGTCGATCCTCAACACCTGCCAGCAGGCCCTCAAAGTGGTCGGTGAGCGCTATGAGCGTCAGGAGTACTTCATCTCCGGGCTGATCATGGCGGGAGAGCTGTTCAAGGAGGTGCTCGATCTCGTGCAAGCGCCGCAAGACGAGAGTCATCTCGGCACTTCGGCGGGCACCGTGGTCTTGGGGACGGTGGCCGGTGACATCCACGATATCGGGAAGAACATGTTCGGCACTTCGCTGCGCGGCTTCGACTTCAAAGTGGTCGATCTGGGCGTCGACGTACCGCCCGAGCGCTTCCTCGCCGAGATCGAGCGCTCGCGGCCCGACGTGCTCTGCCTCTCCGGCCTCATCATGACCGCGTTCGAGAGCATGAAGACGACGGTGGGGCTGGTCCGCGGGCACGAAAGCGAGCTCGGCTACCGTCCGCCGATCGTCCTGGGTGGAGCCATCATCGACGGCCGGGTCTGCCAATACGCGGGGGCCGATTCCTGGAGCACGGACGCCATGGAGGGAGTCCGTATATGCCAGGGTCTGGTCGCCAAGGAACGCCCTTAGCGCTCCCCCTGCGCTAGATCACCCGGTACAGCCAGGCGATGAACGTCCCACCCAGAGCACCGATGATCGGCCCCCAGATCACCTCCAGGATGGTGAGGGTCCAGGTCCAATCCTTGATGAGAGCCTGATTCACCAGACCGTACACACTGATGGCCAGGATCCCCCCCATCGCGCCGACAACGAGGTTGACCGGGTAGCCCTGACCGGCCCTGACGCTGAGGATGGTCAGAACCATGAGAGCGCTCACCACCAGTACCTGCGATATGAGACCCGGGATGGGCTGAAGCGCCATCTTGCCGTCCACCGTGCGGGCGACCAGCCGAAAACGGGGACCGTACGCCCAGCCGAAGATACCCAGGTGCCACAGCGCATCCACCGCGCTGATACCGAAGAAAGCGGCGAACCAGATGGCTACGTAATTCATGTCATCCTCCTCCGTGCACCCTGATGTTCATCCCGACGCGATGAGCCGCTCGACGACCTCGAGGACCATGTCTATGGGAAGAGAGATCCCTCCCTCCCCGCTCAGCAGTTCGGCCATGTTGATGCCTACGACCTGAGCCTTCGCATCGGCCAGCGGACCCCCGGAGTTGCCGTGAGCAAGGGGGACCGTGCTCTCTATGACCTCGTCGACGCCGGACAGGCCCGGATACTCGATGTCTTCCAGCAACGCAGTCACGTTCCCGCTGGTGACCGGGTGGGCCAGCACCTTCGTATTACCGATGGCCACCACGAACTCCCCCGAGGCGAGCTGGGAGAGATCGGTCCGGAAGACCGGGGCCTTGAGGCCGCGGCCTTTGACCTTGAGGACCGCGATGTCGGTGTCCGGGTCGCGCCCCACCAGGGTGGCCGTCACCGTCGACCCGGAAGGCAAGGTCACCCGGATGCGCTTGGCCGGTGTGCCGTCGTCCCTGATGATGACGTGGTTGTTGGTGATGATGTAGCCGGACGAGGCCGTGGCGCTGTAGACCACTCCTGTCCCGATCGATTGGAAGATCTTCGTCTTGGTCGTGGCCACGGTCGCCGTGACACCGACCACGCTGGGTTTGAGCTTCTTCGCCACTGCTTTCGGATCGCCGGTGGTGACGACGCTCGCAGTGGTAGTGGTCCGGACGAGAGTCGACGAGGTGGTCGAGACGCTCATGGTCGGCCGGGCCGGTTCCGTGGTGGTGGACCGTGCGCTCGTGCCGGTGGCGGAAGTGGCGGGCGTGGAGGTGGCGACCGCCGTCGTCTCCGTGGAGCCCGAGGAGAAAGGCCCGGACAGGGAGCAGCCGCTTAGAGCGACCGCAAACAGAAGACCAATGAGGGTGACGGCGACTGCGGCGGCGGGGAGAAATCTCAGAGCTGGCCTGGGAACACCCATCATGCGGGGATTCTACCAGGGCGCGGGAGGCAGCCTATCAGGGCGCGTACGGCTCCACGGGCAGTCCCGCGCTCGACCAGGCTTTGATGCCGCCATCCACGTTGAACACGCTGGCGAAACCGAGTCCCACCAGTATCGCGGCACCCGTGCGGCTCCGATTGCCGCTCCGACAGATCACGTACACCGGGCGATCCGCCTCGAGCTCGCTGGGAGCCCGCTGCTCCAGCTCGCCCAGGGGTATCAGGTACGCCCCTTGGGGGACCCCGGTCTCCGCCCATTCCGCGGGTTCGCGCACGTCGACGAGTTGAGCGGTCTCGTCGGCGACAAGAGCCTCGTAAGCGGTCTCGACGTCGACCGTGACATACCCGCCTTCTTCGGTGACCGGAGGAGTGGTCGTGGTGGCTCCGGCCGTGGTCGTGGTGGCTCCGCCGGCGGTCGTGATGGCCGCGGCGGCGGTCGTTGCCGTAGCAGCGGGACCGGTCGTCGCGGACTGACCCGAGGTGGTGTCGGAAGAGGACGGGACCGGCGCCTCGCTTCCGCATGCGGTCAGGACCGCGATCCCGGCAGCCACCAGGGCGATGAGTAGGCATATCGAGATGCCTTTGCGCGCCTGTAAGATCATGCTTGTTGCTCCAAGACGAGTTTCGGCGGAGAATACCACCCGATCGAGGAGCCTGCCCGCACACGGGCTGAGCGGCGACCGGTCGAAGCGCTCACGGAGAACGGCGGAAGGCACGGCATGTCATGAAGCAGGTGGTGGTCACCGGCGCGACCGGCTTTCTCGGGAACGTGCTCCTCCGCACGCTGATTGCCGGTGGGAGTGAAAGGCCGCGCGCCCTCGTGCGCAGAGGGACGGATCACACCGCGATAGCTGATCTCGATGTGGAGCAGGTGGAGGGCGATCTCGGTGATGTCGGATCGCTCGTCCGGGCCTTCGCCGGCGCGGACGTCGTCTTCCATCTGGCCGGCATCGTCTCTATTGCCACTGGAGGGTTGGGAAGGCTTCGCGCCACGAACGTCGAGGGCACCCGCAACGTTCTGGCCGCGTGCCGTGAAGCAGGAGTGCGCCGACTTGTCTATTGCAGCTCTATCCACGCCTTCGTGGTACCACCGCCAGGGAGCTGCCTCTCGGAGGACAGCCCGATCGATCCCAGCCGCGCCCGAGGGCGCGTACGACGAGTCGAAGGCCGAGGCGACGCTTCTGATGATGGAGCAATCGAGCAGGGGCTCGACGTGGTCATGGTCTTCCCCACGGCGGTCATCGGCCCGTAGGATTTCCGCCCTTCCCACACCGGCGAGCTCGTGCTGGCGTGCGCCCAGGGACGACTCAGAGCCTACGTGGACGGCGCTTACAACTTCGTGGACGTCCGCGACGTGGCCGCCGGCCTGGTCGCGGCAGCAGACGAGGGCCGGAGCGGCGAGGGCTACATCCTCGCCGGGCACAACGTGACGGTGGAAGAGTTGCTGGGTACGATCGGGCAGGTCACCGGCGTGCCGACGCCCCGCCTACACCTTCCCTTCGGGCTGGTCCGGGCCGTCAGCTTCCTTATCCCCGCTTACTACTGGGCCACCCGGCAGAGACCTCTCTTCACCACCTATTCGCTCGACGTCATCTCCTCCGGCTGCACGATGACCCACGAAAAAGCCTCTCGCGAGCTCGGGTACAACCCTCGACCCTTCCTAGAGACTATGGAAGACACCGTGCGCTGGTTCCGGCGAAGGAAGATGCTCTAGGGCGGAGGGCGCTCTGACCTCGAGACGTCCATCGCGGGGCCCGCCGCGGCGCGCGCGGCGCGCGCGGATGCGCAGGAACACCTTGATCAGCTCATCGACCAGGAGCAGCCCCACCGCGAAGATGATGCACACCAGCCAGCGCCAGCCGTTCAGGTGGGTGAGTCCGAAGATGCGCTGGAGGAAGCCCAGTTCAGTGCCCAGAATGGTGACCAGCACGGCCAGCCCGAGAAGCTTGAGCTGACGCCGGTCGGCAAATGTGGCCGCACGCAGTGCCGTCTCGGTCTCGCTGCGGCAGCTGATACCGATGATCACGTTGAAGAGCGAGAAGATGACGAAACCCATGGTGGCGGCCACTACCGGATCGCTCGAGGCGAAGTAGTCCTCCACCACCAGGGTCCCTATCGCCATGAGGACCCCTATGAAGCCGAGCCTTGTCCACTGCCATGTGGTGAGAATAGGCTGGGTCAAGGGCCGCGGCCTGCGCTCCATCAGGCCCTCGGAGGGCTTGTCGAAGCCCAGGGCGATGGCAAGCGGGACCTGCACCGCGAAGTTGATGTAGAGGACGGTGAGCGGCTGGAAGGGCGCCCCGCCGAGGATGGTGAAGAGCGCGGCCCCCAGATAGCTCACGATGAACGCGACCAGCGCCGTCATCTGGAAGCGGATGTACTTGGAAAGGTTGTCGTAGATAGCCCGCCCGTACTCCACCGCCTTCACGATCGTGGCGAAGTTGTCGTCGGTGAGGATCATGACCGCGGCCTCTTTGGAGACCTCGGTACCGGTGATCCCCATGGCCACGCCGATGTCGGCCTTCTTGAGGGCGGGGGCGTCGTTGACCCCATCGCCCGTCATGGCGACGATGTTGCCGGTCTTCTGGAGGGTGCCGACGAGGCGGATCTTGTCTTCGGGGGCGACGCGCGCGACCACGCCGATCTCAGGCAGTTGCTTCACCAGGTCCTCGTCGCTCAGGGCCGCGAATTCGGCGCCCGTGAGAGCGGTGCCCTCGATACCGAGCTCGCGCCCTATGGCCCCGGCGGTCACCGCGTGGTCGCCGGTGATCATCCGCACCTGGATCCCGGCGCTGTGGCATTTGGCGATGGCGTCCCTGGCTTCCGCCCGCGGCGGGTCGACGATGCCGACCATGGCCAGCAGAGTCAGTCCGTTCACCTGGCCGAGGAGGTCGCCTTTCGGGTCGAAGGCCGTCGGATCGAAGTCCTTGCGGGCCACCACCATGACCCGCTCGCCCTCTTTGGCCATGCGCTCGTTCTCGGCCAGGGCGAGATGCCGGTTCTCGTCGGTGACGGGCAACTCCTCGCCCCCGGGCAGCCAGAACCGGCTGCCCCTGGCGATGAGGACGTCCGGCGCCCCCTTGACGAAGCAGCGGATGACCGCCTCACCCTTCGCATTCTTCATCTCGTGGAAGGTGGCCATGAACTTGTAGTCGGAGTCGAAGGGCACCTCGGCCACCCGGGGATGCATCTGCCGGGCGTTGTCGACGCTCACCCCACCCTTCTCGGCCAGCACGATCAGCGCCCCTTCGGTGGGATCGCCGATCAGCGCCTCGCCGTCGAGCCGGGCATCGGCGCAGAGGGCCATGGGCAGCATGATCTCGTCCAGGTCGATCTTGGCGCCACCTGCGCTCAGTAGCTCTCCCTTGGTGGCGTAGCCCTCGCCGGTCACCTTGAACCGGTTCTGACCCGGGACCGTGAATTCGCGGGCGGTCATCTTGTTCAAGGTCAGGGTGCCGGTCTTGTCCGAACAGATGGCCGACACCGACCCGAGGGTCTCCACCGACGGCAACCGCTTGACGATGGCGCCTGCCGCGGCCAGCACTCGGGTCCCCATCGAATAGAGAGTGGTCACCACGGCGGGCATCCCGGTCGGGATAGCGGAGATGGCGAGGGCGATACCCGCCAGGAAGATGGCGTCGAAGGGCTGGTCCTGGCGCAGGCCCAGGATGATCATGATCACGAAGGTGATGCCTGCCAGGCCCGCGATCAGAATGGTGAGCCGGTCGAGCTGCTTCTGAAGCGGTGTCTTGTCAGCCTCGGTCTTGTTGAGCAGGTCGGCGATGTGACCCATCTCGGTCTTCATTCCCGTCGCGGTGACGATCATCTCCGCTCGACCGCGTGTGACCGACGTGTTCATGAAGGCCATGCAGTGGCGATCGCCCAGGGGAACGTCGCCCGCGGCGATCGCCTCCGTGTCCTTCGCCGAGGCCACGCTCTCTCCGGTCAGGGCGGCCTCTTCGATCTCCACGTTGGCGGCCAGAAGCAGGCGCCCATCCGCGGGAACCCGATTGCCGGCTTCCATGAGCACGATGTCGCCGGGCACCAACTCCTCCGCCCCGATCTCGATCACCTGCCCGTCGCGACGGACCCGAGCAATGCTCTTGAGCATCTTCTCCAGGGCAGCCAGGCTGGCCTCGGCCTTCGATTCCTGGTTCAGGCCCAGCACCGCATTGAGCACGGTGAGCCCGAGGAGCACCAGGGTGGTCGACAGCTCGTGGACGATGACCTGGTTGACGACGGCCGCGCCGACCAGCAGCAGCTGCATGAAGTCCCGATACTGGCGGAGAAAGGCCCGCCAACCAGGCTCCTTCTTCTTGCCGGTCAGCTGGTTGGGGCCGTACTGCTGCTGGCGCTGCTTGACCTCGGCCGCGCTCAAGCCTTTGGCGACGTCCACCTGGAGCTGCGAGGCCGTCTCCTCGATCGACAGCCCATACCAGCGGTTCTCGGGGGGCATCTCTGCCATCGTGCTTCTCCTTTTTGGCGGATCTTCGGCCGGTGCGCGTGCCGGCGCGGCCCGATCCTAGTCGGCCAGGGTGGCGACCATGATCGCCTTGATGGTGTGCATGCGGTTCTCTGCCTGATCCCAGACGATCGAGTGCGCCGATTCGAAGACCTCGTCTGTCACTTCGAGCCCGTCGAGGCCAAACCGCTGGAAGATGTCCTCGCCCACCTTGGTCTCCCGGTTGTGGAAGGCCGGCAGGCAGTGCATGAACTTGACCGCGGCGTTGCCGGTCTTCGCGAGCACGTCGGCGTTCACCTGATAGGGCAGCAGCAGCCTGATGCGGTCCTCCCAAACGCCGGGATCCTCGCCCATGGACACCCACACATCGGTATAGAGGAAGTCGACGCCGGCGACCCCCACGTCCACGCTGTCGGTGAGCGTGAGGCGCGCCCCGGTCTCCTCGGCGATCGCTCTGCACCGAGCGACGAGCACTTCACTCGGCCAGAGGTGGGCAGGCGCACAGAGCCGCACATCCATCCCCAGCTTGCAGCCACCCACCATGAGCGAATTGGCCACATTGTTGCGCGCGTCGCCCAGGTAACAGTAGCTGATCTGCTCGAGAGGGCGGTCACAGTGCTCGCGCATCGTCAGCACGTCGCCCAACACCTGGGTGGGATGGAACTCGTCGGTCAGGCCGTTCCACACGGGTACCCCGGCGTAGCAACCCAGGATCTCCACCGTTTCCTGAGCGAACCCCCGGTACTCGATGCCGTCGTAGATGCGGCCGAGCACGCGCGCGGTGTCCTTCATCGACTCCTTGTGCCCGATCTGCGACCCACTCGGTTCCAGGTAGGTGACCTGGGCCCCCTGGTCGTAGGCTGCCACTTCGAAAGCCGTACGGGTACGGGTGGAGGTCTTCTCGAAGATGAGGGCGATGTTCTTGCCGCTCAAGCGGGGCTGTTCGTTGCCTGCGTGCTTGGCGCGCTTGAGCTCGGCGGCCAGTTCGAGCAGATAGCGGATCTCATCCGGCGTGAAGTCCAGTAGTGTCAGGAAATTGCGCTGCCGCAGATCGTGGCTCATCGTCTCCCCTTCCTTTTCCCGGGCGAACGGCTTTCGTCGCCTAGGAGGATCACTGCCAACTATAATGCCCGCCGCGGAAACGTCCAGCCCCGGTTACGCCCAAGGACAGGGCAACGTGCACGATCGCACGATCGAGCGAGGAGCCGCACCCTCCGCGGCGAACTAGATGACGATGAGTTCTCGATCGACCTCAGACGAGCAGGCTTCCAAAGAGATGCCGCTCGGGCCCCGCCAGGAGCGGGCTACGAGCCGTCCGGCCATGCGGGAGGAGTTCCTCGCGCTCTTCCGCGATACCACGCGGCCTTCAGCCCACGAAGCGGGAGCCGATCGGGGCGGGCGAGCGGCCGCCGTCGACCCCGAACCCAGCCGCTTCCTGCGGCAGTTCCTCCAGCGGACCGCCCCCACTCCCGAGCTTGCCCGCTCGGGGCTCACCAGCCTCGATGCTCGTTTGGGCGGAGGCTTCGGACATGGTCTCCACCTGGTGCTGGGCCTGCCTGGATCCGGCAAGACTGCTTTTCTCGAATCGCTCGCCTGGGAAGCGGTGTCGACCCGGCGGCCGGTGCTCTACTACGCGCTCAGGCGTGGCGGCTTGCGAGTATGGGAGCATCTGATCACCACCCTCGCGGCTATCCTGGACGATCCGGAGCTGACCCCGACAGCGCTGCGAGCGCACGAACTGACTCCCCACGATATCGATACGCTCGGCCGCCTGGACGCTGCCCTGCAAGAATCCGTGCTCCCCTACCTGTCGCTGATCGACGGCACCCCTGCCTCCACCTCCAGCGTCAGCGCTCTGATAGAGGACGTGCGCTCCCGGAGCCAGGAGGCAGCCGGGCAGCACATGCGCCTGCCGCTCGTCCTCGTGGACGACCTCGGGCATCTGATATCTCTGACCGGCTCGCGGTCCCTCACCGACCTGCTCTCTCGACTGGACGACGGACTGAAGGCCGAATCGGTAAGTGGCTTGCTCGCGGCAACGCCAGCCGATGTCCATCGAGGAGGGGCGGAACGGCGCTTACCGGTGAGAACGGTCCTGATGCTGGCGCAAGGCGGCCCCTCTGCGCCGGGCGCACCGGGCGCACCAGGCGCCCCCTCTGCATCGGAGATCCCCGATCAGGTGGAGTTGGAAGTGCGCAAGAACATGGCGACCGGATGGACCGGGTCGATCCCGCTGCTGCTCGATCGGCGGTCCGGCCTGTTCGCCGAGCCGGGAGAGCGCGCCTAGGCGTCCTCGGGCCCCAGCGCGCCTTCGCGGAACGCCAGGCCCCGCAGACCCCCAGACCCCGCAGACCCTCAAACCCCGTCTACGATCACCAGTTCGCCCTGTGCGCAACCATGCCGCACGTCTTTGGCCGCGCAGTATTGGGGCGACGAGTACCAGCGCTGGGCGTCCTCGAACGTGGGGAACTCCAGGATGATCGTGCGGCCGGGTTCGATATCCCCCTCGAGCACCTCGACGCGTCCTCCCCGAGCCAGGTAGCGCCCGCCGAAGCTCTCGATGGTCTCGGGGACCATCTGCTTGTAGCGCTCGTAGGTGACGGGATCGTTCACCCGAATGTTGGCGAAGACATATGCGGCCATTCTCGTTTCCCCCTCCTGTCTCTATTTCGACACGAGTCGCACATCGGCGAACACGAACCGTCCTTTTTCGACGACCTCCCCCACCTCGACCACGAGGCGCTCGGCGAACATGGGCCCGGCGGTCACCAGCGTGTGGAATTCTCCGTTCTCGCCACACGGGTCCACGGTACCCGGCAGTTCCCGCATCAACTCCAGGTCGAAGTGACGGCCGGCGAAACCGGAGCCGAGCTGGTCGGTGTCGACGCACGTGAGGACTGCCTCCAGGCCGGCGTCGATCATCTCCCGGGCGAGGACATCGGTCGGCCGCCCCCAGAGGGGAAAGAGTGGACGTACGCCCGTACCCGCCAATTGGGCTTCGCGGTATGCCCGCACGTCGGCCAGGTAGAGATCGCCGAACCCGATCGCTTCCACCTCCTGTGCTCGAGCCTGAGCGATGGCTCCCGCCATCACCTCCCGGTACTGCTCGTCGCTGCAGGGGTCGGGTAGCGCCAGCTTGAGCAAGGGCAGGCGACAGGCCTCCGCCTGCTTGTCGAGAACCGCCTCCCGCACCCCGTGCATCGAGACCCGGTCTACAGCACCGTTCAGGGTGGTGAGCAGTCCGACCACCTCGACGTCGGGGTTCTGTCGGAGTGTCCAGAGCGCGTAGGCGCTGTCCTTACCGCTGCTCCAGGCGAGCAGGGTCTTGGCAGGTCTGTCCGTCTGCCCCCCTGACTAGGCGAGCACGAAGGCCATGCCCCCGGTGTAGAACCGATCACCCGCGGCGTTCTTGCCTACCATCGGGTCGGTCACTCGGATCTCCTGCGTGACGCAGACCAGGCCGGTGGTCGTGAGCGAACGGACGATGTAGTCACGCTCGGTGTCGATATCGGGATCGATGTGATGGATCGGCATGGGGAACAGGCGGCCCACACCGACGCCCGCGTCGTAGGACGCGGTCGCCGCCCACACCTGCTTGCCGTCGCAGGTGAAATCGGTGAGCCACCAGCGGGCGTGATGCCGACGGCGCGACGAACCCCCTGGGGTGGTCTGCTGGAAGGCCACGTCATGCAATTTGCCGTCGAGGAAGCATGGGAACACCGGCGCGTGATGATACGGCCGGTTCAGCACTCCGCGCCCGAAGGCCCGGAGGGCGGTACGTGGCGTGATCCGGTCCGCTGCATACCACCCACTCGCAGCGAATACGCGGAGAAGATCGGCTCCGCTACCGAGAAAGATCAGACTCACGGGAGCCTGGGCGACTCCCGTCATCTTCGCCGAGAAACGCGGAAGCATGTCCAGGTGATCCTCATGGATCGCCAAGCCGGGCAGGTCGCCTCCTGCAGCCTCCAGCGGGCGGTGCGCCTGCGCGACCTTGGCCGGCGCGTGCGCGGCGTCCGCCTGGGTCCCGGCGAGGAACACCCCCAGACTGACGCAGGAGGCGCCGAACGTGAGCGCTGCCGTCATGATCCTCGTGCGCGGGGATTTCCCCTCCAGGTTGATGGTCTCGTGGGCCCAGAGGAGGAAGATCACCCAAACCACGGCGATGGCCAGGACGGACATGGCTAGAGACTCTCGCCCCTCCACATCGTCCAGGGTTGCCCACAGGCGGGGCGCTGCTACCGCGAGGACGGCGAGCAGGCCGAACCGGCCGAGCCAGATAGGCCACCGGCCCCCGGTGATATCGGGCGCGAGACTGCCCGCGTCGGACGCGAATGTAGATGTAAGAGCCCTTGGACGGGCCTGAGATAGTAGCTGCGGCACTGATCTCCTTTTCAGCGCCAAGGATACGCTAAAAACGGCAGGGCTGGCGCCGTCGAGTGCTCCGGCACGTCCGGGGCGCAGATCAGCCGGTGGCGAAGCCCATCTTTACCGACTTTCTACAGAAGTCTGTACCTCTCGCGGCACTTCCTAGACGACCCCCGTGCTTACCTGAAGTGGAACACACAACAGGGAGGCGCCCCGGTGGATGCCATCGTCGTGATAGTCGCAGCCGCGTTCTTCGCGGCGTCATGGGGACTCGCCCTCGCGCTTCGGCGCCTCTAGGCGACCGAAGACGACGGGCTCGCGAGCAGGATCCGAGGCGATCGAAATGCTCATCGCAAGTGCCATCATCGCAGTGCTGCTGCTTGGCTATCTTCTGTACGCCCTGGTACGACCGGAGAGACTGGGATGACAGGAGCGGGTTGGCTGCAGATCGTTCTCTTCCTGGGGGTCGTCCTGGTCCTTGTGCGACCCCTGGGCAGCTACATGGCGAGAGTGTTCGAGGGAACGCGCGTGCCGGTCATAGGCCGGGTGCTCGGCCGCGTGGAGCGGCTCCTCTACCGTCTGGGTGGCGTGGATCCCGAGAGGGAGATGGACTGGAAGGGATACGCCGCGAACGTGCTCGTCTTCAGCTTCGCCGGCTTCCTGCTGCTCTACCTTCTGCAGCGGGTGCAGGCTTGGCTGCCTGGGGAGCCGGGATCGCTCGCCAACGTCCGGCCAGATCTCGCCTTCAATGCCGCGGTCAGTTTCGTGACCAATACCAACTGGCAGTCGTACGCTGGTGAGACCACCCTCAAGTACATCACTCAGATGCTGGGGCTGACGGTCCAGAACTTCGTCTCGGCTGGAGTGGGGATCGCGGTCGTCATCGCCCTCATCCGCGGCTTCTCCCGCCGCACGACCGACAGGCTGGGGAACTTCTGGGTAGACCTGAGCCGTGCGGTCCTCTACGTCCTGCTCCCTCTCTCGTTCGTGCTGGCCATCGTGCTGGTCTCCCAGGGCGTCGTTCAGACGCTCTCACCCGCGGCGGAGGCGCAGCTGGTCCAGCCGTACGTGACCGCCGACGGTCAGGTGATCACCTCCCAGACGATCGCGGTAGGTCCGGCGGCCTCTCAGGTCGCCATCAAGCAGCTCGGGACCAACGGAGGAGGGTTCTTCAACGCCAACTCGGCTCACCCGTTCGAGAACCCCACCCCGCTCTCCGGCTTCCTGGAACTGGTGTCGATCGTCCTGATCCCCGCCGCTCTCTGCTACACCTTCGGCCGCATGGTGGGCAACACGAGACAAGGTTGGGTCGTCCTCGCGGCCATGATGGTGATCCTCGTGGGGATGATCGCGGCCGCCTACCACTTCGAGCAACAGGGTGTGCCCCAGGTGGCGCAGGCAGGTGCCGATCTGGAGGCGGCCAGCGGCACTGCCAACGCTCAATCCGGCGGCAACATGGAGGGGAAGGAAGTCCGCTTCGGCATCGCGGGGTCGGCGACCTGGGCCGTCGCCACCACGGGAGCCTCCAACGGCTCGGTGAACAGCATGCACGATTCGTTCACCCCTCTGGGCGGCATGGTCCCCCTGGTCTTGATCCAGCTGGGAGAGGTGGTGTTCGGGGGAGTTGGATCCGGGCTGTACGTGATGCTCGTGTTTGCCATCGTGGCGGTCTTCATCGCCGGACTGATGGTCGGGCGGACACCTGAGTATCTGGGCAAGAAGATCGAGATGTACGAGATGAAGATGGCCTCGCTGATCATCCTGATCCCGGTCATCGGCATCCTGGTGGGCACTATGATCGGCCTCTCGACCGAGGCGGGGCGGGCAGCCACGGCGAACCCGGGTGCCCACGGACTGACCGAGGTGCTCTACGCCTTCACATCGGCGGTGGGCAACAACGGAAGCGCCTTCGCGGGCCTGTCCGCCGACACCACCTTCTACAACATCGCCCTGGGCATCGGCATGCTCGTCGGCCGTTTCTGGATCCTCGTGCCCACCCTGGCGCTGGCAGGGTCGCTGGCCAAGAAGAAGCATGTTCCCGCAGAGCGCCGGGGACACTGGCGACCGACGGTCCGGTGTTCGCCGGCCTGCTCATCGTGGTCGTGATCGTGGTGGGCGCGCTCAGTTTCCTTCCCGCCTTGGCTCTTGGTCCCATCGTCGAGCACTGTGATGGGGGCATGGTGGGCTAGGACTGCCCGTCCAGACCGGCACGACACATCGATTGGCGGCTCGCTGCAGAAGGCCGCGCGGGATTCTCTCAGAAAGCTCGACCCCCGGGTGCAGGTGCGCAACCCGGTCATGTTCGTGGTGTGGGTGGGTGCTCTGCTCACGTTCGTTCTGTTCATCCAGGCGGCCGTCGGTGCTGGGGAGGCCGCGCCCGGCTTCATCCTCGCCATCTCCCTTCTCCTTTGGTTCACAGTCGTCTTCGCCAATTTCGCAGAGGCCCTGGCCGAGGGCCGGGGGAAGGCCCAGGCCGACAGCCTTCGCAAGGCGCGCAAAGAGATCGCGGCTATCACGACTCGCCGACGCCCGGCGCGAGGCGCGAAGCGGAGACGGTGCCGTCTTCTCTCCTGGTCCGAGGCGATGTCGTGCTGGTCGAGGCAGGGGAGTTCATACCGGCCGACGGCGAGGTCGTGGTGGGCGCAGCCTCGGTGGATGAGAGCGCCATCACCGGAGAGAGCGCGCCCGTGATCCGCGAGAGCGGGGGTGACCGCAGCGCCGTTACCGGTGGCACGCGGGTGCTCTCCGACTGGCTCATCGTGAGAGTGACGGCCCAGCCGGGAGAGACTTTCCTCGACCGCATGATAGCCATGGTGGAGGGAGCCAAGAGACAGAAGACTCCTAACGAGATAGCCCTCAACATCCTGCTGGCGGCACTCACCATCATCTTCCTCATCGTGGTGGTCTCGCTGCTGCCGATGTCCGAGTACAGCGTCGAAGCCGCCGGCAACGGGCGAGGTGGTGTCGATCACCATTCTCGTCGCCCTGCTTGTCTGCCTCGCTCCTACGACTATCGGCGCTTTGCTCTCGGCCATAGGTATAGCCGGGATGAACCGGCTGAGCAGGGCCAATGTGGTGGCCATGTCGGGACGGGCCGTGGAGGCGGCCGGAGACGTCGACGTGCTCCTACTCGACAAGACCGGCACCATCACCTTGGGGAACCGGCAGGCCACCGAGTTCATACCGGCTCCCGGGGTCGACATTGCTGAGCTTGCCGATGCGGCCCAGTTGGCCTCCCTGGCCGACGAGACTCCCGAGGGGCGCAGCATCGTGGTCCTCGCCAAGAACCAATACGGTCTCCGTGGCCGCGACCTGGCCGCTCTCGGCGCTACCTTCGTGCCCTTCACCGCCCAGACCCGCATGAGCGGAGTCGACCTGGACGGGCGCCGTATCCGCAAGGGTGCAGCCGACGCGCTGGAAGCCTGGGTGCACGAGGAGGGTGGCGCGTTGTCCGGCGAAGTCGCGGATGCCGTAGACGGCATCGCTCGAGCTGGAGGCACTCCACTGGTGGTAGCCGATGGAGCTCGGGTGCTCGGGGTGATCCATCTGAAAGACATCGTCAAGGGTGGGATCCGTGAGCGCTTTCTCGACCTGCGCCGCATGGGTATAAGGACGGTCATGATCACCGGGGACAATCCCGTCACCGCCGCCTCGATCGCCGCCGAGGCCGGTGTTGACGACTTCCTGGCCGAAGCGACTCCGGAGGCCAAGCTTGCCCTCATCCGAGAGTACCAGGCCGACGGACACCTGGTCGCGATGACCGGCGACGGCACCAACGACGCTCCGGCACTCGCACAGGCCGACGTCGCCGTGGCCATGAACACGGGGACTCAGGCCGCCAAGGAAGCCGGCAACATGGTCGATCTCGACTCGAATCCGACGAAACTGCTCGAGATCGTGCACATCGGCAAGCAGACACTGATGACGCGAGGGTCACTCACCACCTTCAGCATCGCCAATGACATCGCCAAGTACTTCGCCATCATCCCGGCTGCATTCGCCGCCACCTATCCGCAGCTGAACACACTCAACGTCATGCAGCTGACCACCCCTCAGAGCGCGGTCCTCTCCGCGGTCATATTCAACGCCATCGTCATCGTCTTTCTTATCCCGCTGGCCCTTCGTGGGGTCAAGTACGTGCCTCGCCCCGCGGCCCAGCTGTTGCGGAACAACCTGTTGATCTACGGCCTGGGCGGCCTGATCGTGCCGTTCGCCGGTATCAAGGTCATCGACCTGCTGCTGCACGCTCTCGGCCTTGTGTGAGGGATGTACTATGCTCAGGATGCTAAGACAGTGCGTGGTGGTGCTCGCGGATTGGGGATCCTTACCGGAGTGGCCTATCCGCTGGCGGTCACGGGAATCGCACAGGGGGTGTTCTCACACAGGGCCGGGGGAAGCATGATCGTGCAGGACGACAAGATCGTCGGCTCGGAACTGATCGGCCAGCCCTTCACCGACCCCGGGTATTTCTGGTCCCGCCCGTCGGCCACCGTGCCGGTCCCGTACAACGCAGCGGCATCGGGGGGCTCCAATCTGGGACCCACCAACCCGGACCTTATCGCCCTTGTGGAAGCGCGTGTCCAGGCGCTGCGCGCCGCCGATCCCGGCAACACCGGTCCGGTGCCCGTAGATCTGGTCACCGCTTCTGCCAGCGGTCTGGACCCGCACATCAGCCCGGCTGCCGCCGAGTACCAGGTGGAGCGGGTGGCCAGGGCGAGAGGACTGTCTCCGGAGGTCGTCCGAACCCTCGTGGCCGAGAATACGCAGGGACGGCAGTGGCATCTCTTCGGTGAGCCTCGCGTCAACGTAGTTGACGCTGAACCTGGCGCTCGACGCACTGACGAAGCGGTGACGCGGAATGACCGCTGACGACCATCGGCCCGATCCCGACAAGCTCCTCGAGCAGCTTCGGGCTGAGGAAACCCGTCAGGAGCGGGGAATCTGAAGATCTTCTTCGGCTACGTGGCCGGAGTGGGCAAGACCTACGCCATGCTGGACGCCGCTCAGCATCTGGCCGCGGCCGGGATAGACGTGGTGGTCGGCTACGTCGAGCCCCACGGGCGGCCGGAGACCGAGGTCCTCCTCGAAGGGCTGGAGGTCCTGCCTCCCCTTCTCCTTGAATACCGAGGTCTCACGCTGCGTGAAGTCGATCTCGACGCCGCTCTCGATCGGCACCCGCAACTGCTGCTCGTCGACGAGTTGGCGCATACGAACTCTCCCGGTTCGAGACACCCCAAGCGCTGGCAGGATGTGCGGGAACTGCTCGACGCCGGCATCAACGTGTACACGACGATGAACGTGCAGCACCTCGAGAGCCTCAATGACGTCATCGCCCAGATCACGGGGGTGCAGGTGCGCGAGACCGTCCCCGACGCGGTATTCGACAACGCGGATTCGGTGGAGGTGGTGGACCTACCGCCCGGAGAACTGATCGAGCGGCTGCGTCAGGGCAAGGTCTACGTTCCGGCTCAGGCCGAGCGCGCGGTCGCGAACTTCTTCACCCGTCCCAACCTGGGGGCTCTCCGGGAGATCACCCTGCGGCGCACCGCCGATCGGGTCCACGCCCATCTGGAGACGACGAGACTGGCGTCGGCCGGACCACGGCAGGTATGGGCCACGGTGGACACCCTGCTCGTCTGTGTCGGTCCCAGTCCCACTTCGGCCAAAGTGATCCGCACCTCGAAACGCATGGCCGCCTCGCTCGGGGCGCGCTGGATCGCAGTCGGTGTAGAGAACCCCCGCGCCAGGAGTGGAGACGACTCCCAGCAACAGCAGCTCATGAAGAACATGCAGCTGGCCGAGCGCCTTGGGGCGGAGACGGCGACCATCAGCGGTGACGACATAGTCCAGGAGATCATCAGCTACGCCCGCTCCCAGAACGTCACGAAGATCGTCCTCGGGAAGACCGCCCGGACCGCGCTGGCGACGTCTCCTCGGTAGCGACATCGTCAGCGACCTGCTCGAAGAGAGCGGGGAGATGGACATCTATGTCGTCACCGGGGAGCCCGGAAGGGAGAACCTCCCCCTCGGCACGAGCGCGCCATGTGCCGGCCTGGCAAGGCTACCTCTGGGCATTGGCGGGAGTGGCCGTCGCCTGCCTGGTCGCATGGGCGTTTCAGGACATCGGTCTGGCCGAAGCCAACAAGGCCATAGTCTTCCTGCTGGCCATCGCCCTGATCGCCGCCCGCTTCGGCCTCGGCCCGGGGATCTTTGCCACGGTTCTGGGCGTACTGGCTTTCGACTTCTTCTTCGTTCCGCCCTACCTCACCTTCGCCGTGGCCGACGCTCAATTCGTCATCACCTTCGCAGTCATGCTGGTGGTCGCCCTCATCATCAGCACCCTTGCCGCGCGCCTGCGCCGCCAGATCCACAGCGCCCGGGCCCGCGAGCGGCGGCTCGAAGCCCTCTACCGCCTCAGCCGCGAGCTGTCGGCGGTCTCAGGGGTCCATCAGCTCGCCGCCGCGGCTCAGAGAGAGGTGTCCTCCACGTTCGGCACAGAGGTGATGATCTATGTGCCGGACAGCGAGGGCCGGCTGGAGCCGGTCGTGTCCACGGCGCGGTCGATGACAGGGGATCCGCGCGAGCAGGCGGTGGCGAAATGGGCCTTCGATCACGGTCAGATGGCCGGTAACGGCACGGACACGCTGCCCCAGGCCGCCGCTCTGCACGTCCCCATGGCCACGCCGACGGGCATCGGCTGGGATCCTCAGCGTGGACCGGCCGGAGAACGAGTCCCTCCTCTCCCCCGAGAACCGCCAGCTACTGGAGACGCTGGCCACCCAGATAGGCATCGCCATAGAACGGGAAGGCCTTACGGAAAAGACCCAAGAAGCCCTCCTGCAGGTCGAGAAGGAACGCTTGCGCAGCTCTGCTTCTCAGCTCGGTCTCTCACGACTTGCGGACTCCCCTGGCAGTCATTGCCGGGGCGAGCAGCGCCCTGCTGGAGATGGGCGAGTCAGCGGACCAGGCTCAGAGAGCCTCCCTGTTGGAGGAAGTGGTCGAGGAGTCGAACCGGTTGGCCAGGTTGGTCGAGAATCTTCTCAGTATGACCAGGCTCGACGCCGGGGCGATCGACGTGGACAAGCAGTGGTTTCCGCTCGAGGATGTCATCGGCTCGGCACTGGGGCGTCTGCGCAGGGATCTCACAGGCAGATCGGTGGTCAAGAATCTTCCCCCCGACCTCCCGCCCATCCCCCTCGACGGTGTCCTCGTCGAGCAGGTACTCATCAACCTTCTGGAGAACGCATTGAAGTACAGCCCGGACGGATCTCCCCTGGAGATCTCCGCCCGGGCGGAGGACAAGGGAGTCGTGGTCGCTGTGAGCGACCGAGGACCCGGGCTCGCTCCGGGAGAAGAGGAACGAGTGTTCGAGAAGCTGTTCCGCGGCTCGGCCTCCGGCAGCTCAGGCGAGCGGGGGGCCGGACTGGGCCTGGCTATCGCCCGGGCCATCATCGTCGCCCATGGGGGACGGATCTGGGCGGAGGATCGTCCGGGGGGCGGTGCCGTCTTCAGCTTCGTCCTGCCGATGGGCGAGTCCCCTCCGGACATCGGCGCAATCGAGCGGCAAGGGACGGAGGCGTGAACGAACCGGCAACAGCCGTGGCCGGCCCGCATCCTCGTGATCGAGGACGACCGGCCCATTCGCCGGTTCCTGGAAACCGCGTTGACCAACGAGGGCTACGAGGTGGTGGAGGCAGAGAACGGACACGTGGGCCTCAACCACATACTGGCCCGCGTGCCCGATCTTGTGATCCTCGACCTGGGGCTTCCCGACATGGACGGGAAGGACATCATCGCCCGGGTCCGTGAGTGGTCCCAGGTCCCGATAGTCGTCGTTTCCGCCCGGGGACGTGAAGACGACAAGGTGGACGCCCTCAACGCCGGCGCGGACGACTACGTGACGAAGCCTTTCAGCATGCCAGAGCTGATCGCCCGCATACGGGTGGGCACTCCGGCACGCCGCTGTGCTCCGCGAAGGCGATGCCCAGCAGACGTCTCGTTTCGCACCGGCGATCTGGAGGTCGATCTTGCCGACCGGCGCGTGCTCCTGAGAGGGGCGGAGGTGCACCTCACTCCCCTCGAATACCGGCTGCTCACCACGCTCGTCAAGAACGCCGGGAAGGTCCTCACTCACCGCTATCTGCTGGGGGAGGTCTGGGGTCCCGGCTACGGAGATCAGACCCACTATCCCCGCATGTTCATCGCCAGCCTCAGACGCAAGATCGAGGACGACCCGGCCGAGCCGCGGTACATCCTCACGGAGCAAGGAGTGGGGTACCGGCTCGTCGAGGAGTGACGGGCCATCACCCTCCGGACCCGGTCAGCGTTTCGACCCCGCTCGCGGCCCTTACCTGAGTACTCCCCTCACATCCACGGCATCGATGTCGATAGTGGTACCGGTAGAGCCGCTCTTGGTGCCGGTCCAGCTGAAGGTGACGCTGTGGTCTCCGGGTATGAGCCAGCCACTTGACCAGACGGTCTGCTTGTAGGCAGTGGTGGAACGGTAGAGGTTCACCGACCTGGGCGGCCCCCCGTCGATACTGACGCTGGCGATGCCGTAGCTCCAGGTCTTCTTGGCGATGATATTGAGGCTGATCCCGGTGAAGTTGATGGTGACCGACCCGGTCTTGTTGATGAAGCGGTAGCTGCCGCCCGAGTAATAGGTGGTCGAGTTGGTCCCCTGAGTCCAGTCGGAAAGTGAGGGTGACCACAGGAGATGGGAGTCGGTCTGCTCTTTGCGGGTGTTAGCGACAACGGTGCCGTAGATGACGGCGGCATCGAGGTTCAGGTAGCGGGTGCTGACGCTGGCCGGGCTGCGCTGGATCTTCACCCAATGATATCCGGGGGCGAGAGGACCCGAAGACCACACGACCTGCCTGTAGGCGGTCGAGGAGCGGTAGAGATTGAGGTCTTTGGCCACCTGCACCCCGTCCACATAGATGTTGGCCATGCCTTGGGTGTAGCCCTTGGTGGCGACCCAGTCAAGCCGGGTGCCGTAGAAGGGGATGATGACGTAGGCCCCGGCCGTGCGGGAGCGGCGGTAGCTGCCTCCGGAAGCGGAGGAGGTATAGACCGAGGACCAGGTGCCGGAATAGGAGAGACTGGTGGAGGTCTGCTGGTAGGTGACGGGGGGAGCCACATAGGTGAAGTCATCTGCGGGAGTGTCGGCGGTAGTGCCGCCCAGAGCCGTCACCTGTACGCGCACCGGACCGGCGGCATGAGCCGGGCTTACGGCCGTCATCGTGGTGTCGGAGGTGACGGTGTAGCTCTTGGCGGCTGTCCCTCCGAAGGTGACGGCCGCAGTTCCGGAAAGACCCACAAAGCCGGAGCCGGTGATGGCGACGGTGGTGCCACCGGCGCTGGTGCCGGAGGCGGGGGCAAGCCCGGTGATGGTGGGCGTGGTGACCACCACGTAGCGATAGTCATCGGCGGTGGTGTCGGAGGTGGCCCCGGACGGGAGTGGTCACCTTGACCTGCACGGTGCCGGCGGCATGAGCCGGGGCGACGGCGGTGATCTTGGTGGCGGAGACGACGCTGTAGCTCTGGGCGTTCACCCCTCCGAAGGTGACGGCTGCCGGCCCGGAGAGTCCGGTGAACCCGGTGCCGTTGATGGTCACCGAGGAGCCTCCGCCCGTGGCACCCACCGGAGGGGAAAGCGACGTGATGGTGGGAGGAGCCGCGTTGATGGTCCCCCAGATGTCCACGGCGTCAACGACGATGTACTCGGTGGAGAGGCTTGCGGAGCTGCGGACGAGGTCCATATGGTGGGGCCCCTCGCTGAGCGTGGGGCTCGTCCACAGGGTCACCTGGTACTTGGCCGGAGAAGCATAGAGGTCGAGGGTGGCCTGCTTCACGTCGTCTAGGTACACATCGACGATGCCCGGGGTAGAACCCTTCATGCCGAGCCAGGCGATCTTGGCGCCGGTGAAGTAGATGGTGGCCGAGGCTCCGGCGGTGCTGGATCTTCCGTAGCTGCCACCGGAGCTGGCGGTGCTTGCGTAGTTGGACCAGGAGCCGGTCTTCACGATGTTGGTGTTGGTCTGGTCGTAGCGGGTGGGCACGACAGTGTAGGTGTAGTTGTCCGTGACCGTGTCGGCCGTCGACCCCCCTCCCGTGGTCACCCTCACCTGCACAGTGCCGACCGCGTGCGGCGGCGCAACAGCGGTGATCTTTGTCGGAGAGTTGACGGTGTAGCTCAAGGCGTTGACACCCCCGAAGGTGACAGCCGCGGCTCCCGAGAGATCCGTGAACCCGGTGCCGTTGATGACCACGCTGTTCCCGCCCGCCGTCGTGCCCGAGGTCGGGCTGAGACTGGTGATGGTTGGCGGCGCCGAAACAAGGCTCCCGACCACATCGACCGCATCGATGTTGATGTACTTCCCGGTGGTGGCGGCCCAGCGGATCTCCACTTTGTGCACCCCACCGGCGACGGTCGTCGACCAGACGTTCTGCTGATAGAGGGTAGTCGCGTTGTTCAGATTGACCGTCGCCGCCTTGACGTTGTCCAGGTAGACATCGGCGGTGCCGGAGGCGTTGTCCTTGGTGGCGAACCAGTCAAACTGGGTGCCGTTGAAGTAGATGGTGACCGAGCTGCCGCTGGCGCTGGCGCGACGATACCCGATCCCATACCCCGTGTACGACGTCGGCTTGACCTCGGACCATGAGCTGGTCTGATAGAAGAGTGAAATGGGAATCCGCGTCGTCGTAGCGGGTCGGGGCATGCGCCTCATACGTGTAGTCGTCGGCGGCGGTGTCGGCTGTCTGGCCCCCTACCGTGGTGACCTGCACCTGCACGGTACCGGCGGCATGCGGTGGGGCAACGGTCGCGGTGATCTGGGTGGACGAGTTGACAGAGAACGCTGCGACAGTGCCTCCGAAGCTCACGGCCGTAACGAAGGAGGGGCCCACAAATTGGTGCCGTTGATGACCACGCTGTTGCCCGCCGGTGGTGGGCCCGAGGCGGGGGGATCGAGACTGGTGATGGTTGGTGGTAGCCACGTAGGTGTAGTTGTCGGAGGCCGTGTCGGGAGTAATCCCGCCCGCCGTCGTCACCAGCACCCGGACACTCCCGGCAGGCATGGGCGGGGGCGGTGGCCGTGATCTGGGTGCCGGCGGGGTTCACCGCGAAGGTGGCCGCGGTGCCCCCGAACGAGACCGCAGAGGCTGTGGTCAGATCGGTGCCGGTGATGATGACCGCGTTACCACCGGCCGTAGGGCCGCCTGCGGGGCTCAGGCTCGTGATCGATGGAACGGCGACGTACTCGTAGTTATCAGCGGCCGTGTCGGCAGTGATCTGGCTGCCGAAGGTGGTGACCTGCACCCGGACGGTGCCGGCCGCATGCGCCGGAGCGACGGCGGTGATCTGGGTGGGAGAGTTGACCGTGTAGCTCTGGGCGTTGGTTCCCCCGAAGGTGATGGCCGAGGCTCCCGTGAGGCCCACGAAGTTGGTGCCGGTGATGACGACGCTGGTGCCGGCCGTGAGGGGACCGGAGTCGGGGTTGAGACCGGTGATGGTGGGCAGACCCACGTAGGTGAGGGTAGCGGTGTCCGAGCCTCCCACGGTGGTCACCTCCACCTCCACCGTGCCCGCGGTATGACCGGGAGCGGTGGCGGTGATCTGGGTGCCGGCCGGGTTGATGGTGGGAGTGACCGGGCTCCCGTCGATGGTCAGGCTGGCCCCGGTGAAGTCGGTGCCGGTGATGGTGATGGCCCCCCCGCTAAGGGGCAGGTTCGGCCGGGTTGATGCCGGTGATGGCGGGGGCGGTCACGTAGGTGTAGTCATCAGCCCCCGTGTCGGTGGTGGTCTGGCTCCCGAAGGTGGTGACCTGCACCCGGACGGTGCCGGCGGCATGGGCCGGGGCGACGGCGGTGATCTGGGTGGGAGAGTTGACCGTGTAGCTCTGGGCGTTGGTGCCCCCGAAGGTGACGGCCGAAGCGCCGGTGAGGCCCACGAAGTTGGTGCCGGTGATGACCACCGGAGTGCCGGCGGTAGTGGGGCCGGAGTCGGGGTTAAGACCGGTGATGGTGGGCAGACCCACATAGGTGAGGGTAGCGGTGTCCGAGCCACCCACCGTGGTCACCACCACGTTCACCGGGCCCGCGGTATGACCGGGAGCGGTAGCGGTGATCTGGGTGCCGGCCGGGTTGATGGTGGGAGTGACGGGGGCCCCGTCGATGGTGAGGCTGGCCCCGGTGAAGTCGGTGCCGGCGATGGTGATGGCCCCCCCGCTAAGAGGCAGGTTGGCCGGGGTGAGACTGGAGATGACGGGAGCGGCTATGTAGGTGTAGGCGTTGGTGGCGGTATCGGTGCCGCCGGGGGTGGTCACCACCACGTTCACAGGGCCGGCGGCGTGGGCCCCGGTGGTGACGGTGATGGAGGTGGCGGTGTTAGCGCCGAGGGCAGCAGCCGTGCCCCCGAAGGTGACACTGGTCACTCCGGAGAGGTTGGTGCCGGTGATGACGACCGAGGTGCCTCCCAGGGTGGAGCCGGAGATGGGATTCACGTTGGTGATGGTGGGAGCGGGGACCACGTAGGTGTAGGCGTTGGTGGCGGTATCGGTGCCGCCGGGGGTGGTCACCACCACGTTCACAGGGCCGGCGGCGTGGGCCCCGGTGGTGACGGTGATGGAGGTGGCGGTGTTAGCGCCGAGGGCAGCAGCCGTGCCCCCGAAGGTGACACTGGTCACTCCGGAGAGGTTGGTGCCGGTGATGACGACCGAGGTGCCTCCCAGGGTGGAGCCGGAGATGGGATTCACGTTGGTGATGGTGGGAGCGGGGACCACGTAGGTGTAGGCGTTGGTGGCGGTATCGGTGCCGCCGGGGGTGGTCACCACCACGTTCACAGGGCCGGCGGCGTGGGCCCCGGTGGTGACGGTGATGGAGGTGGCGGTGTTAGCGCCGAGGGCAGCAGCCGTGCCCCCGAAGGTGACACTGGTCACTCCGGAGAGGTTGGTGCCGGTGATGACGACCGAGGTGCCTCCCAGGGTGGAGCCGGAGATGGGATTCACGTTGGTGATGGTGGGAGCGGGGACCACGTAGGTGTAGGCGTTGGTGGCGGTATCGGTGCCGCCGGGGGTGGTCACCACCACGTTCACAGGGCCGGCGGCGTGGGCCCCGGTGGTGACGGTGATGGAGGTGGCGGTGTTAGCGCCGAGGGCAGCAGCCGTGCCCCCGAAGGTGACACTGGTCACTCCGGAGAGGTTGGTGCCGGTGATGACGACCGAGGTGCCTCCCAGGGTGGAGCCGGAGATGGGATTCACGTTGGTGATGGTGGGGAGTTCAGCTTGAGGCGGGGCGACCGTTATGGCAGCCGTCGTATTCTCGAGCGGAAGCGCAAGCGGTGAGTTGTCTTTGACGAGGCCAGATACATCCGGCGTCATGCCATAGAGGTAGCGCAGGGTCACAGTGTGACCCGCGGTTACTGAACTCTCCAGAGTCAGCAGAACCGCATCGGCGGCCTGACGCACGGCGGACTGTATGGTCACGGCTGAGCCGTTGTCGAACACCTCGAAACCGGTGATGCCCGTTGCCGGCGTGATGTTCGTGCCCCCTCGATGATTGAGGGCCACGAGGATCTGGTTGCGATTCCCGTCGGTGAATTCCGCTGAGTCGATCCACGGGCCGCGGTAATAGGTTGAGTGGCCATATTTGTACTTGATGGCATTGGCCAGGCGGCTGCCGATCACCGTGAGCGCCGAGGTGGTGTAATGCAGGCCATCCGCCAGTTGCGGCTGGTCCATGGCGGTAGCACCCATGAAGATGCTCGTCCCATTATCCAGGTCGTGCTGCGCGCTCCGGATACCGCTTATTCCAGCGTCGGTCACGCTCACTGTCCCGTTGGCGACTTTCCCAAGCTGACAGATGAAGATCGGAATGGTGGAATAGAGGTCTTGTCGATAGTGACTGATCATAGTGGCGAAATCCGCCTCGTATTGCGCTTCGGTGCGATTGTCGTCGGCGTCCCTTTCCCCCTGGTGCATGATGATCAACTCGACGCCGCCCACCGCCTGCGCCTTCGTTATCGATTGGCCATAGAGCGTGGAGGTATCGAACTCGTTCGACGGATTGCGGTAGGCCCATCCGGTCGTTCCGGAGACCCAAAGGTTCGACCCTCCCTTGGCTGCGGGCACGAACGCGATCGGAAAGCTGAACGTCTGCACAAGCGAATTGGCGATGCCGGGGATCATCGATCCAAGGGCACCCGTGTCCTGGTCCACCGCCCCCGAAGGGCTCTCATCGTCGTAGGGATCGGCTAGGTGCTCCCATGTCCCGGCGTTGCTGTAGTTGACTGCCAGATCGGAAGCCGCGGCCGTGAAGGGGGCTACGCCGCGGCCGGACATGTTCGACTGACCGATGGCGAGGATGATCATACCCACGCCCCACTTGTTGTTACCGCGGTCTGTACCGAGCACCTGGTCACTGCCGTCCAGGGCGCGCACCTCGATGTTGTACCAGCCTCCCTGTGGAACCGTGAGGTTGCCGGAGAATGTCCCTCCGCCGGGCGTCGAGTCGATGGTCGTCCAGCCAGTGATCTGGGTGCTGGTGCCGTGTTCAAGGACCCGCGCTTCCACTCGGGCCCAACTCATGTTCGAGTAGGTTCCGGAGACAGGCACGCTCTTTGAGTCTCCGCCGATGTCGCGCTGGAACACCCGGTAGCTAGCAAAGTCATTGACCGCAATCGTGGCAGGAAGGGTATAGAAAACGGTTACCTGGACGTAGTCCACAGAGGCTGTCTGGACCGCGTCGCCGGAGTTGGACGCGCTGATCGCCACCCCGAAGTCAGACGCGTTGATATCGGCTACGGTCCATCCCTCGTTCCAATCGTCCGTGGGTCCGCCGTAGTTTGACTCAGCCTGAACGGCGGGCCATGCGTCTGCACTGCTCTTGTTGTCCCCAGTCTCCGTCCCGCCCTTGATGAGCCTTACCTTCGCGTCATTGATCGAGTCGCCGGTGCCGGACTTCCCTACGGTGACCTGGATTCCATCGATCACCGCGCTGCTGTCGATAGAGAACCCATAGTTAGTGGCCTTCAGGATCTCGCTCACGCCAGCGGCTCCGAAGTCCGCGGTGGCATACAAGGAGTCATCGGCGGTGATGTTGCCTGGGTCGGCCCAGGCGACGTCACCGGGAGAAACACTCGCGCCCTCGCCTGCATCTCTTCCGAGCGTTTGGTCAGCGCGCGTCGAGGGGGCAACCGCGAGTGCGAGGCCCAACAAGAGCGCAACTAGGAAGACCACTTCGAGTCTGATCGTCCAACTACTACTGGGGCCCCGCTGCCTCATTTGCCCTCGCCTCCTCAATCCCTTTCGGTCAATCATCAGTCCTCCGGCCGATCGCCGGTACCTCTTACTTGGATGGCCGGCCATCCGCTCGGACAGTCGTTTCGTCAACCCGTCGATCGACGCTCCCCGGATTGCGTTCGTTCCGACTCGGAAAGCGCCAACTGGGAAAAGCCCGCGAGTATGAATCTGATAGTCCCGGACCAGTCGGCGCGAAGATAGTGGAGGAATACCCCCACAACGCCGCTGACCAGATTGCTACATAGCCGGAAACCTTCGGTAGACGACGCGCCCCGCTGTCCCGGGATGCGCCGTTGACTTTCTCTCATATAGAAGGTTAACGCACCGGAGCAACAATAGCCACGTGCGCGGGCCATTGCCTTGCCGATCGATTGCACTGAGACACCACCCTGCCAGTTCGGCCGTAGGTTGGCCGCGCAGGGCAAGCAGATGGCGCGCCGACCCGCGGCAGCGGGCGGCGGCGGCGGCGCGGCGGCGCCCGCCGACGGCTCTCGCAGACCAGCCGTGGACCTGCCGGCGGCGCCCGGCGCTGGCGGCGACGCGGACCGGCCGGTAAGCCGCGTCCGCGGACCGCCTGGCGGCTCATCATCTACCCGATTGTCGCCGACAGCCTCTCGAGGAACTCCCTCTGGCCCTTGAGGATCTTCTCCCTGGCTGTCAGCAGCGGAAACCAGCCGGCCCTGTCCACCTCGGGGAACTGCTGCCTCTTGCCGCTACGCGGCGGCCATTCGAGCTCGAAGAGGTTGCTCCTGAGCCGGGCGACGTCCACGTCCGCCGCGACCGCCCAGACATGGACGACCTTCCCGCTCGGCTGTTTGAGAGACCCCAGAGGCAGGAACTCACCATCGATCGCGAACCCTGTCTCCTCCGTGAACTCGCGTCGCGCCGCGTCCAGGGGGTCTTCGCCCGGCGCAAGGAGGCCCTTGGGGACGGACCACGCGCCTGCATCCTTCTTCGCCCACAGGGGTCCGCCGGGATGCACCAAGAGGACCTCGAGAACCCCATCCGTGTGGCGGTAGGCCAAAATCCCAGCGCTCTGCTCGGCCATCTCAGGACGCGACTCCCCAGGCGCTCGACGATGGATCCGGCGCTACACGCGGTCGGCTCGACACTCGATGCTTTCCACGAGGAGCTCTCTCCCAGCGATGATATCCGACCGAGTGCTCTGGCAACCGGGGCAGACCCACTTGAAGTCTGTGACAACGAACTCCTCTGCGCAGTCTTGGCACCTCGCGGTCATCGGGACCAGGCGCACGACGAGTTCCGCGTGTTCCGCAGCAGTTCCCCGGCCGAGCACCTCCAGGTAGAAGCGGACGCATTCCTCGGCCACCCCGGTCATCTCGCCGATGACAAGATTGATCCTGTCTATCCGGGCGACGCCCGCCTGCCGCGCATGTTCCAGAGCTATATCGAGGATGCTCTGGGTGATACTCAGTTCGTGCACGATCTGCCGCTCGCGCGGCTACGCCTTAAGCATGAGCTTGGCGGCAAGCTTCATCTTGCCGAGAGTGCCCTTCTTGTGGGCCATGATCGTCTCGTACATATCTTGCATGTCCACCGGGGGTACGACTTCATGCTCTGTCTTGACGAGCCTCATGGCTCCAGCGGGGCAGGCAGCGACACAGTTGCCGCAGCCGATGCAGCGGTGGAGGTCGATGCGGGAAATGCCGGGACCATCAGCCAGCGCTACCGCTCCCATCTGGCACATGTCCACGCAGGTCGCACAGCCGGTGCACAGACCGGCGTCGACGGCCGCATGGAAGTTCGTCGCCCAGAACTCCACAGGCTTCGGCAGAGTCTTCAGCACGCCCAGCATGCCGCAGCAGCAGCCACAGCACGCGCAGACGAAATCGATCTTCTGGGTGTTGGACGGCTGCAATACCAGGCCATCCGCCTGGTTGAGGCGGGCGATCTCCAGCGCCTCCTCCCGGGACACGAACCGCCAGTCCCCGAACAGACTGGCCTGGCCGCCCACGGCCATGCACGTCTCCAGCCGGCTGGTCTTCTTGCATGGCTGGCCCTGCATCGTGGCGGTCTGTCGGCAGATGCATTCGCCCACGCTGAAGGGGCCCTCGGAATCTTTCAGGAGCTGCACCAGAGCGTCATAACCCATGACCCCATGCTCCACGGTGACGCTCTTCTCCACGGGGATGGTCCTCATCTGCGGGACCTCGGTGCTGAGGAAGGAAAGCCCGAATGCGCGATCGTGGAAGTAGGCGCCTGCGTCGGCCAGGAATTCGGGACTGAGCCTGCCAGCCTGATACTCGTACATCCCGAACACGAAGGGGACGGTGTGGAAATGCGTACGTCCATCCTTGTCCACGCGGGCGATGGCGCCCGCAGCAGCCATCTCTTCGAGCATCCGCTCCACGTCGGCCAATGACAGCCCGCTGGGCTGGAACGCGATGCTCAGAGCAGCGTCGCTCGGGGCGGCGCCCGTCGCGCGCCCGCGCGCGGTCTCGGCGATCCTCACTCTCTCGTGGACCTGTTCCGCGGTGCTCAGCTTGTAGTCGAGATGGGTGGCCAGTCGAGCGTGCTCGGGTGTGAACAGGCGCTTGAGGATCCGGATCTCGGCTCCCGACTTGCTCGCCGGAAAGCCGATGGGTTGCTTGTCGAGGTGACGCTGTAGGTCGCGATAGACCTGTTCGGTGTTCTCCATCTTCCCGCCCCCTTGGTCCAACGCTTTACCAGTCCACAGTAAGAAGACCAGGGGATGATGTCAAGCAGGCTCAAGCCCGGCCGAGGTGGTCCCCGTCAGCTCAGTCGGCGAAGCAGTCGCCCGGCTACCGAGGCGGTATGACCGCGGCCAGCAGGTGGAATCGTACCGACCACCTGTGTGGATCACGTGATCCCCCGTGTTGACCGTGTCGGTGTGACCGCAGGTGTGGCCTTCAGACGGGTAGTTGTAGATGTCGCTGCCCTGGACTATGACGCGTAGCTTCTCGCCCTTCTCGAAGAGGATGCTCGTCGGCCAGATCTCGATGTCGACGGGCACGACTTCACCGGGTGTCAACTTCTGCTCGCGCGCGTGAGTGTGATAGGGCTGGTAGGGTTTCGACTTCTGCTCGTCGAGTTCGCGGTGAGACACGCGCAGCCACCCGAGTGCGATCGGACCGTCGTCGTGATTGCCGAAGTAAGAGAGGGGGACGCGGTATCCGGCCTGATCGATCTTGTCGAGAGCCACGAACAGATCCATGTCGTCGCCGCCCACCGCCTCGACCCACAGCCTCAGCTTCAGGTGCCCGGTCCACTCTGTCCGCTCGGGGAACGTGAGCTCGAACATGGCTCGCTTCTGTCTGTCTGTGTCCTCGCTCTTCGGCTTCGCTGTTCCCGCTGACAGTGCTTCGGCTATCGCCTCCGCGTAGTACGGAGATAAGTTGCCTCCGTTCTCGCCCTCGTCGTAGTAGCGGGACGGCGTCGTACCGCACGCTGGATTCCACCGCAGGTAACGTCGCGCCCATGCCTCCGTTTCCCGCGTGGAGGTAGTAAGGCGTGTACCGGGTGCGGGCGATCGGCCACTCCCGCTCGCTGCGCATGCTGCCGATGAAATACCTCTCCCTAATCTCGATCTGCACCCGTGGCCACTTGTCCACATGGTTGTCCGACTCGATCCCTTTGAGGAAGCGGTTGAAGAACTGCCTCTGCCTCTCCACGTTCTCCGGCTGGTAGAAGTGCCACCACTTCTTGCGACCGTGCACGAGCAGCCACTTGTGCTCTGACGAGATCTGCTTGAAGCCTTCGATGGTCCCGCGCAGGTGCAGTCCGTGGTCCGCCCAGCAGGCAACCACGAACGCCGGGACGGTGATCTTGGGAAGATCGGCGTTCTTGCTCCGCCAGTAGTCGTCATAGAGCGGATGGAGCCTCTGCATCGGCGAGGAAATCCTCCACCCGGGTGGTGGAGAAGTGGGTATTGCTCTGCCACATGGAGCAGAACAAGGTCTCGCGCATCCCCCCGTGCCAGGCAAGCTCGCGATAGAAGTCGCTCACTCCCTCCCAGGGGTTGATGGCAGCAAGGTGCGGAGGGTTGGCCGCCGCCACCTTCCACTGACTCCAGGCCAGATAGGACACGCCGTGCATGCCCACCCTACCGTTGCTCCACAGCTGCGTGCCGGCCCATTCGATGAGATCGTACATGTCGTCGACCTCTTGCTCGCTCATCCAGGTGAGGTCGCCCTCCGACATCCAGCTTCCGCGCATGTCGGCATTGATGATCACGTACCCGTTGCGGCACCAGTAGACCGGGTCGGCCGCTTCGAAACGCGTGTACTTGTTGAAGTCGGCGTCGTGGATACCAGTGTTGCCCATGGCGTCGTAGCTGATGTAGCCGTGCTTGCCGTAGGGGCCCCAGGCGATGAGGGGCGGGTGCGTGCCGGGTCGGTCGGGGCGGAACACGTCGACGTAGATCTTCGTGCCGTCGCGCATGGGCACCGCGACGTCGTATTCGATGATCATGCCCGCAGCGCGCTCGACGCGTGGGTCCAAGCCCGGGTGGCGTCCCGTTTCGGGCGGAACAGCCGGAGCCCAGATGATCTGAGATTCGGGATGGTTCATGCTATCTCTCCCCTCCGCGATTCACCCCACTCGCCATCAGCCGCGGCAGTTCGGCTGCGCCTGCGGCACCGCCTTTCGCCCCCGAGGCGCCCCCTAGGGCCGCCAGTAGTCCACAGGAGCTTGGCCCCAACACGCGTAGTCGGTGGTCTTCCAGACCGGGCTGGTCTCACCCCCGACCACGACGATGTTGATCGCCTCAGGGTCGTGGTAGTGCGGGATGAGTGCGTCGTCGGGCAGCTTCTTCCACGAGGCGTACGGCTCCACGCCGGCGGCGGCCAGCGGAGCCACCAGCATGTCGATCGTATCGGTACCCCAGAATCTGCCGTTCGGGATGAGAGCATTCTCCGAGATCCAGCGGGCAAAATCGTGCTTGCTCGCGAAACCGTCGATCTCTTTGAGCTGCTTGGCCACCAAGGGATCCAGGAGGAGCGTCGCGCTCGACCGCAGACCGGGGATGACGCTCAGCTGAAGGGTCATCTCTTCCCCCACGGTCCGGTTGGCGGCCGCGTGCAGGCTGTTCATGACGTACCAGCCCTTGAAGACGCTCACCACGCTCTCGTCCGGCCGGAATCCCTTGGTCACGTGGAACGGCGTCCAGACGCTGCACTCCTCGTTCTCGGCGAAACACATGTTGTTGTAGAGGAAGTTGTTGCCCTGCGAACTCCACAGGGTGACCTTCGGCCTGCCGTAGCCCCAGCAGAAGGACATGAGGGTCCAGGCCCGGCCGATGACCGCGTTGGCCAGGTTGCCCGGGCTGAAGGCCGCAAGTCCGGAGTTCATGCCGATCTCGTTGCGGATAGGCCCGTTGACGAGGAGCATGCTTCCGAACGGAGTCGTGGAAGGCGTGAGCGCCGACTGCTTGGCCGCCGCGGCGGCCAGAATCACCGGGAGGTGCTCAGGTCGCGCCCCCGCCATGACCGCAACCACGGCGATGTCGCGGACGGTGTATCGGATCAATTCCTTGGTGTCGTGGTTGAAGATCTCGCCGACCTGCTCTTCTTCGGGACGTCCGGTGCCGGTGAGCATGTGGGCCACCCGCTCCTCAGTGGGAAGGATGACCGGGAGGCCGTCCGTCCAGCCGCGTTCGTAGAACAGGCGCTGCAGGTTGTCCTCGGTATCGGGCGGAAGCAGTTCCTCGCGCGGCGCGGCCCCTGCGCTCGCCAGAGGAACGAAGCCGCCTGCGGAGGGAGTCTCGGTGAGCGCGTTGAGGATCTCGTCGATGACCCGTTTGCCCGTGAGCGGATCGTCCCCCTCGATGTAGCTGTACAGGGTCTCGCGCGGCAGGGCGACCACCGGGTGCGGGGTCCAGACGAAGGGCAGCGCCGTCCCCAGCGCGCTCATCTCTCGCCGCACGTGGTCCGCATACTCGCAGGTGGAAAGGGAAGCCGTCGGAACACCGTAGGCGCGTTCCAGATGGTCACTGCTCGCGGCGACCGCCGCGGCGCAACCGGGTCAGCCACCCACCCCTAGAACGGCTGCATCACCCCGCTCCTTGATCTCCTCCCACAGCGACGCGTTGTCATCGGCGAAGGGGCCTCCGGGTTTGCGGGTCCTCACCGTCTTCACCGAGGGCATGTTGCAGGCGAACCAGTTCTCGAGCTCCCGCATGAACTTGAAGCTGCCGCCGAAGCCGGTGTCGACGAGGTACACGGTCTTGCCGTCGAGCGTATCGAGTCTGGGAGCGAGCGAAGTCGAGGCGGGTCCGGCGGATTCCGGTTCTACCGTCTGTACGAGCCGGCCTGCGGGATTGACGACGGATAGCCTAGCTGGCTGGGACATCAAGAGCCTCCCCGTGAAGAACAAGAGCAAACGAACCAAGGTGGCGGAAGGATAGCAATCCTTGGCCGCCGTGTCGCGCCGTAGGGGCCGGCGCCGGGATGGCCGGCGCCTAGCCCGGCCGGCGCCGTAGGGGCCGGCGCCGCGTCGGGCCCGGTTCAGCTACAATCGTCGCCAAGTCGTCGCTGCCGGGGACGCGCTCACTGTTGGATGCAAGGAGAAGTCCGCATGGACATGGCCGTAACCAAGGCCGTGCTGGCCCTCTTCGAAGCCGGACAACGCTTCGCTCTCGTGTCGACCCTCGAGACACAGGGGTCCTCTCCCCGGCATTCGGGGGCGGCCATGGTGGTGAAGACCGATGGCTCCATCGTCGGCACCATCGGGGGTGGGGCGCTGGAGGCGCGCGCGATCGGCACTGCTCTCGAAGCGCTGGGAGCACGGACATCCCGCCTCATGGACTACGAACTCACCAATACCGACTCAGCCGGGCTCGGCATGATCTGCGGCGGTCGGGGACTCCTCCTGGTCGAGCACGTGGATCCGAGCGAGCGGACCAAGCAGCACGTGTTCCAGGCTCTCCTCGATCTGCTGGCGGCGGGCCGGACAGGGTGGCTGGTGACCGGCATCTCCATGGCGGACGAGGGACACCCGACCGTGGAGCGATGTCTGGTCGACGCCGCTGGAACCGTCACCGGGGACGAAGTCTGCTCACACGACGCGCTCCAGGGACTGGCGCGAATGGGTGGCGCGCTCGACGGACACACGGCAGGCGATCGGCCCGGCATCTACGTCCAGACCGTAGGGGTGCCGGGAACCGCCTACGTCTTCGGGGCAGGCCACTGCGGCAAGAGCCTTGTCCCCCTTCTCAGCATGGTCGGCTTCCGCACGGTGATCGTGGACGACCGGGCCGACTTCGCCAATACCGACCGCTTCCCGGACGCCGACTCGATCGTGGTACCCGCGTCGTTCGACGGCGCGCTCGAGGGATTGCCCGTCGACGAGCAGAGCTACCTGATCATCATGACAAGAGGCCATCTCTTCGATCGCGTGGTCCTCGCGCAGGCGCTCAGGACGAGAGCCGGCTACATCGGCATGATCGGCAGCAGGAAGAAGATCGCCGGGACTTTCGAAGCGCTGCGGGAAGCGGGCTTCGGCGACGAGGACCTGAGTCGCGTGCACGCGCCCATCGGGGTCGACATCGGCGCGGAGACACCCGAGGAGATCGCCGTCAGCATCGCGGCCGAGATCATCCGCATTCGGCGAGGCAACCGGTCACTGACAGCCGATACGCTGCGGTAGACTCCCGTTAACATCGAAGCCTCGCTAGCGGTCGGACACCGGGGGCATCGTCAGAGCCTCGTGAAGGGCCTCGGTCGCGTGCCGGCGAAACTCGCCGCGTCTCTCCTCCTTGGAGCGACCGCAGACAGCCTCGGCTTTCCAGTCTGTAGGCCACTCCGCATCCACGTGGACCGCTCCGGCGACGCTCACGTGACGGCAGTGGGGCAGTGCGCCTATGATGCGCTCGGCATTCCCGTGCGCGTTACAGGCCGACGGCTCGGCAGTGATCACAACGGCAGCACACTCGACCCCGGGGGCGGCCTTTGCTCCCATACCTTTCCGGTCGACTGGATCAAGCCCGATCCAGATGGCAGGCTTGGGGTGGTCGGACGCCGATAGCAGGGTGGCCAACCCGCCGGCCGAGAAACCCATCAGTCCCATGCGCGAAGAGTCGATGACAGGACTCCAGGGGTCATTCGCGCAAAGATACGCGCGCAACTCCGAGACGAAGCGACCGTTGCGGGCAGGATCCGACCACGCCGGCAGATCCGGCACCGCCGCCACGAAGCCCTCCTCGGCGAGGTGCCGGCCCCACCCGGACATGAAGTGACGATTCCGCCAGAACCCGTGGGCCACGATCACAAGGGGCGCTCGTTCGGTCGTTTCAGGCAGGTAGACGTCCACGTCCGTGGCTCCAGCGGGGAGCCGCATGAGGACGGTGCGAACGCCGGCCTTCGTGACCCGGTCTTGTGCCGCGATAAGCCCGATCTCTTCCGCCTTCCCGGAGAGGTTCAACGAGATCAGAGCCCGTGTATATCACACGCGCACTTAC
>CAWGGI010000007.1:0-96835 GCA_963822135.1 uncultured Actinomycetota bacterium
CTCATTCTTCAGTATCTTGTTGATGAAAATACTTGCATTCCTAGACATTTTTTTCGCTCCGATAATAACTAATTTTCGGAAACGAAGATTGATCGAATTATCCCCTCGTCAATAAGCCCGTTCAACAACGATGATCCCTTTAACTCTTCGGAAATAGAAAAAACAACCGGGAGGTTATTTCGCGCTCTGCGGTCCATCACCTGAAGCTTGAACCACGTCCGAAAAGCGATGTTATCAAAACTGCGAGAAAATACAATATCATCGACGTAAGGTTTATGAATGTAGTGAAATCCAAGCCAGAGAGTGTCGAACAATTCGTGATCAAGCTCGGTTCGAATTTTATCATTGGTCCTTCCCTCTTTTTTCCACTTTTCCAATAATTCCGGGCATGTAAATAACTCTGGCCGTATATCCCTCATCAATCAAATGCTTTGCCATCAAATTTATCCTGGTCGATCCGAGGCACGCAAACCACACACGAACTGACAAAATGATTTTGCCTTTACCTGTTTGGCAATCAACTCGGAAATATCGGCGTCAAAAAACCTGCTCAACAACCCGTATTTTTTATACCGATCCTTAATCATTCTTCCTCACCAATCAAATCTTTTGAAAATGCCGGTTTGTCCTCCGCGACATTTCAAAAGATTTGATTGGTGGGGAATAATAATTAAGGATCGGTATAAAAATACAGGTTGTTGAGAAGATTTGACGCCGATATTTCCAATTGCCAAACAGGTAAAGGCAAAATCATTTTGTCAGTTCGTGTGTGAATACGTACCTCAAATGCTGACCAGGATAAATTTGATGGCAAAGCATTTGATTGATCAGGGATATACGGCCAGAGTTATTTACATGCCGGAATTATTGGAAAAGTGGAAAGAGGAAGGACCAATGATTGGAGCACTCTCTGGCTTGGATTTCACTACATTGATAAACCTTTACGTCGATGATATTGTATTTTCTCGCAGTTTTGATAACATCGCTTTTCGGACGTGGTTCAAGCTTCAGGTGATGGACCGCAGAGCGCGAAATAACCTCCCCGGTTGTTTTTTTTATTTATACATCTCCTTTATTCCTTTGTTTTGCATCTACTCGTTCGGTTCCGTATTGCTTCCGCTCCCCGCCGGCCGTAGCCACCACCGCAGGCCTACTGCCTGCCCGGCGGGTTATCCACACGGTCGGCCCTGTATGGGGCGGGGGCACATCCGGCGAGGACCAGACGCTTGCGAGCGCCTACAGATCCAGCCTCGCGGTTGCCCGAGAGGAGAACGCACGGACAGTGGCCTTCCCCTCGATCTCCACCGGAGCCTACGGGTACCCGATCGACCAGGCCGCCGCGGTGGCGCTGAGGACTGTACGGGCGGAACTGGAGAAGCACCCGGGAAGCTTCGACGAGATCCGTTTCGTCCTGTGGGGGCAGCGCGCCCTACTTGCCTACGAGGCCGCGCTGAAGGCGCTGCTCGACGAGCACGACGGATAGCGGCGCACCTTCAGCTAGACCGGGACGCCAGGAGTCGGGCGTGTTCCGTCGCCAAGTCCTCCCAGATCCTGCCAGTGGAAGGGCCTGCCGTGGCCTGGATAGACCATCTCGATCCTCAGACCACCGAGGCGCTCGATGCTTGCCCTGGCAGTCGATACATCGTCCATGATCGAACCGAGCCTGGGCGCCTTGCGGTTCTCTAGGAGATCTCCGCATAGTAGGCTTCCGTCAGCCAGCAGCAACCCAATCGAGCCTGCCGAGTGTCCGCGCAGCAGAAGCACCTTCGCGCCGCTGAGCCCATACTCCGAGAGGTCAGAGTCTTCGTCTACGAGTAGATCGGGCTCGAAACGATCTTCCGAGGAAAAGCGCACGGCCAGTGAGAGAATCTTCCGCAATACGTGGTTCGGCCTCTTTCGACCGGCGAACATGTCCCCCTTCGCGCTCATCGGGACGTCGCCGGCATGCATGGCGATGGGCGCACCGAGCTTCTTTCTGAGATAGGCGGCGCTGCCGATGTGATCGAAGTCGCCGTGGGTAATGAGAATAAGCTTGATCGACCCCGGTCCGCACTCGTTGCCGCAAAGCCTGCTCTCGAGCTCAGCGCGCTGTTTTCTCATGCCGGTGTCGACGAGCACGATCCCGGCGTCGGTGGTGATCGCATAGCAGTTCACGCGGATCAGCCTTGACCCGAGAACCAGAGGCGTGACGATCGGGGACATGTGACGCTTGCCCTCCTTACGCAGCAACGCGGCGTTCCAGTTGCCGAGAGACAGTGCACCCAGAGCCAGAGTTCCGTCCAGGAATCGAGATACCTGCTCGCGGGCGACCTGCGCGTTCGCTGCTACCGACGGCCCGTGTAGGCAGGGATGGCGAACATGATCTAGGGTGATGCCAGGCGGGCACCTAAACCCTGGCCGCTGCCACGAAAGCAGATAGGCAGCCTGCCCGGACACACTTGCGACCAGTTCCCAATCCTCAAATAGAAGCCAACACATCAATCAAGGCATCAACATCAACACTGTTGTTATAGGGCGCAAGCGAGATCCTAATGCGACCGTTGCGAACTCCACAAACGATACGGTTGCGACGCAATGCGTCTAGTGCTCCTTCCACGCCGAATTCCGAGTGGGCGAGCGACACGATGTGGGGTGAAGCCGATGCGTCCTCCAACGCCCGAAATGGCGTCCACCCGTATGCGTGCGCACCCTTGATCAGCCTGCCTGAGAGACGGCGTGAATGCGCCTCAAGTCGACTTTCTCCCAAGGGCATCAAATGGTCGAGTGCCGTTGCGAGGCCAGCCATCGAAATGTAGGACATCGTCGACTGTGTAAAGCGTCGCGCGTCGGCGGCGAAATGCACGCTCGTGGCTTGAAAGTCAAAAGGACTGTCTGTTCCAAACCAGCCCGAAAGCGGTGGATCTTGCTCGAGCAAACTGGGAGATATTGCCGAGAGCGCAACGCCGCCGTGACCGCCCAACCACTTGTAGCCGCTGGTGACAACGGCATCAGCCTGCCAAAGCTGTGAATCTACCTCCAGGATTCCTGCCGCTTGGGTTGCGTCGACGACTAGCCTTGCGCCAGCACGCGCACACGCCTCGCGCAACCGAGGAACATCGACCATGGATCCAGTCGAGAACTGAACAGAGCTGACGGCTACAACGCTTGCATGACTATCGATGCCATCGATGAGCCTATCTGTAAGATCCTCGGTTGCGATGTCGTCAACAAAGCGGAGAGAGCAATCGTTCTCAGCCGCGTATCGAATCCAGGGGCGGGTAACAGCGGGAAAATCTGTCGCTACGGCGACAATGAAGCTACCGGAAGCAGGGCGAATCAAGAAGGGCAGTTGACCGAGTAGCTCACTAGCGCTCGCTGTAATGGCAAGTTGATCAGCATGGCAATTCAGGAGTCTCGCACCCCGCTGACGCAACGACTCGAAGAATCCAACCTCTTCCTCGTCGGTCATTCTGAGATTGCCGTGACGGGCGGTGTTGTCAAGGAAGTCATGCATTGACTGAACAGCTGGCTGGCCAATTAGACCCAATGAAGCCTGGTTCAGATAGACGCAATCGTTGAGGCTGGGATAGCTTGAACGATCGACGAGTGAGTCGATCATGAAGCCTCCTTGTGACTGATTCGATTCTCTCATAGACGGCCGATGCAGTCGCAGTACTGCGTCGAACAAGCTCCATCCGGTCCGCAGAACTCTTCCGACAACTCCTGAGTGTCTGCATGACCGTGATGGGACTGAAACGGACCATCCCAGGTTAGCGCAGAAGCCCTCGACGGCTCCCACTCTAGTCGAGAGGCCCATCAACCCGCCCCAAAGTCTGCATCGGCCCTCTTCATCCCGGTTCTTTGGATCGGCAAAGAGATTCTCCGTCCCGATCACGAAGGTCTTGGGCACGGCGGCGATGTGCCTCTCCCCCACGCCTCCCTCTCGCTCCGGCCTACTGACACCATATCAGTGGGTCGATAGTCCCGAACGCGAGCAGAGTGTCGTCCGGGGAAAATCTGGGGCCGGCTCGGGACCGGGCGGTGTTCGATCCATAGTCGCCGATCTCGCCGAACCTCTACTGTCTGGGTTGGGTTGGATTCCGCCGCCCCGCCCGGGGCGGCGTCGACGGCCAAACGACCATCGGATCAAAGTCAGACAGGGCCCGTCTTCTGCCATGACGGCGGATTGCGGGCCCTACGTTTTGCCTGCAAAATAAGCTTTTCCCCAGAGCGTCCTGACGGTCTGTGACGGCTAGCTCTCGGCGGTTCGTTTGCAGAATGTTTGCGGAAGACGGGCTGTGGAACCTGAAAAAGCTAGCCACGGTAAAGGTCGTGGGAGGCTAAGGGGACCCGCGGGGGGCAAGGGGAAGCCCCGCGCCGTGTTCCCCAACAAGGCCCTCTACCCTCCATGTCTGTGTCCGCCCAGCTAGTGGCGATAGTAGGCGCAACCCTACCTCGACAATGCCGCAATAACACGGCTCACGATCTCATCCAGCGGAAGACCGGCATCGACTGTCAACGCCTGGACCGGCTATTCCAAGTCGCTGAATTGGCTCTCAAGCATCGTCGGTCTCATGTAGTGTTCGATGCGCGGCCACGCGAGACCAAATCAAATCGTAATCGCCTTTGAGGTACACGATGAGCACCTCAGTGCTTCTCCAAGCAGAGTTTCCCGACGATATTCTTCCTTCAGGGCTCAACAAGCGAGCACGCCAGGGCTCCTGCGCGCTAGGCAGGCTGCTATCAGATCGTGGAGGGCGGCCAGCCACGGAGTTCTGTCGTGGTCACCGAGGGGATGCCGCTAGTCATCTTTGTGATGTTTTCCGGCGGATGGAAGTCGTCTGCGTCGTAGAAATCCCATCCCAACATGGAGGCGAGCACCTCACCGACCGAGGTCTTTCCGCAACCCGAAACACCCATGATGATCAAGAAACGTGGACGCAATGGTCGCGCCCCTAGCACGGGTGCGTCCTACGGTGGCGGAAGCGGATTCGGGCCACTGTCCACCACTTCACTCGCAGGTACCCGCGCTCGTCCTCGCGGGAGACCGCCAACCATCGGAACGAGCTCTTCATGGTCGCGCTTCACCTTGCTTGACATCAGCTCGTGAGTCGTTTAATCGGTACAGCGTTTCGCCGGCCCTCGGTACGTAAAGAATTCCCTCGTCCTCCCGGTCTTTCCACTCGGCAATGTCAATTCCAGCCGGATCGAGATAGCCGAGATTGAGCCGAGCGCAAACATCCGCCGAGATTCTGCTGGCGAGCGTGACGCGCAGATTCGGCTTTTCAACGCCGCCCTCCATGACCCCAGCGCCGCGAAGGTGAGTGCAATGCGCGACGACTCCGAGCGGCAGATATTCAAATCTTCCCCAGTTCTCTAGGAAGTACGGGAGGACGTGGTAGCCGATGTCACAGATGTGCTTTCCGTGGACATCACTAATCCTGTCTAGATGCGGGGCGTAGATTATGACCTCACCCCCAGTAGCCATGACCGGCTCAAGTTTATACATGGCTTTGGCAGCAGTCCAAAGCTCGTTATACATTGCTGGAGCGCACGACAGCGCTCGCCGAAAAGGCTTGTCACACCAACGAACGTGCCGTCGGGCAGAGAGATCTGCGGCAGCATTCCAGGCCACAGTGTAGTCGCCGATAAAGAGACCGCTCAAGGCGGTGTCCTGACCAACTAACGCGACGAGGGTAACCGGGATGGGTAGATCTGCAGCGGCCGCGTGGATCATCTCGCGCACAGGCGTGCGCTTAACACCGATCGTTGCTGCTACTCCGGTCAATGCGCCCAACCAATGGGTTGTATTTATCATGGCAGGGCCGGAGATGCCGGGAAAAAGATACTTCGCCCCTCCCGAGAAGCCGGCGACCTCGTGGGGAAAGGTGGGGCCGAGGATGACAACATGGTCATGTTCCAGCGCGGCCGCGTTGACGTGGACTTCGGTCCTTTTGGGCAGCGACGAATGCCAATGCTCGCCCGCGATCTCTCTGATCTGGTCCTGTTCGATGCTGCCGATGCGAACGAGACAAGCGGGGTCGTCCCATGCGTGGTTGTACACGCCGATGTTGCTGTACTTCGTCTTTCGTTCTTCGGCGGTCATGCCCAGCAGCTTGTTCAGGCCATCCTCTGAAAGAGGCGGATGCGTGCCAAGTGACACCATGAAATCAAGTTGACTTGCGTCATGAATGATCTCGACAAGCAAAGAAAAGAGGCGTGCGAGCGGCAAAGAACGCGTGTGATCTGGAATCAACACGAGCACCGACTGACGCGCAAATCGTCCCTCGAGGCCCTTATGAAGGGCCTCAACGACTTGGTCGTCGGACAACGACCGGCCGTCGGAAGCGATCACCTCGGTTTCCAGCATGTCAATAGCCCACGGTCAAACACCACTGAATGCCGAGAACCCACCATCGACCGGTATGACAGCTCCGGTGACAAAGGCAGAGGCTGGAGATACCAACCACATCATCGCCCCTAGCAGATCGGTTGGTTCGCCGAAACGGCTCAAGGGGGTGTGCGAGATGATCTTCTGCCCGCGCTCAGTCAGGGTACCATCGTCATCTACCAGTAGGCTACGGTTCTGGTCGCCGATCAAAAATCCAGGAGCAAGAGCGTTGACACGGATTTGCGGGCCACATTCCTGGGCCATGTAGACCGCCAGCCATTGGGTAAGTTGCTCACGCCAGCCTTAGCGGCCCAGTAGGCGGGGACGCGGGTCAAGGGGCGAAACGCACTCATCGAGACGATGTTCAGAATGACGCCGCGCTTCTGCTCCGACATTATTCTTCCAAAGGCTTGACTGCTCAATATCGTGCCCATCAGGTTTAGGTCGAGCACCCAGCGAAGGTCATCAGCGCTCAAGTCGAAAAAAGTCCGCTGAGGAGATGTGGTGGTCTGTGGCCTGTTTCCGCCTGCCCCATTGATAAGAATGTCTACACGACCGAAACGATCTATCACTCTTGTCGCAGCGGCATCCAGACCCATCTCATCTAGGACGTCGCACCCCAGACCGAGAGCTGCGCCGCCGAGCTCGTTCGCTAGGGCCTCGGCCGGTTCGCAGCGCAGACCGAGTATGGCGACATTGGCGCCGGCTTCGATCAGCGCGTGACACATCACCCGGCACAGGACTCCAGTTCCTCCGGTGACGACGGCAACCTGGCCGTCTATGGAAAAGTCGATCATCGTTACCCGGTTCTCCTAGCCAGTGCAACTCGGCGGCCGACGCATCACCACCGTAGGGTTCGGCTTGACCCGGCTTGGCTGTCACTGTCCGCGGCTAGGCTTCGCCCATTGCCGAGGCTTAGTGCAGGCGGAATCGTCTGAATCGGGTATCGCCGTCTGCCCTTCTAGACATAGTACATCTCGTCTGAGTCCAAACGAGCGATACTGGCCATGAGGGCGAGTCCTCAGTCCGTCTAACCCGCGTCGTGCGGGTGCTACTTTCGCTCCCGTTGGCAACTCAGCCGGGTGCGATCACCCTACGAAACTCGATTGCGATCTCCGGCCGAACGTGCTCCAATTGCTCCCCGGAGGTACCGAGAATTGGACGATGTTCGCCAGGATTCACACGCGTGGACAGCTCAAGAGAGACTGACCCTCATCATGCGCATCCTAAGGGGCGAGATCTCGATCGAGCAGGCGGGCCATGACTATCGTTTGCCAGTTGCCGAAATCGAATCCTGGAGAGATGAGTTCCTCACAAGGCAGAAGAGACGGTGGGATCTTCGCCACCCTCTGAAGAGCCCATTGAGGTGCATATACAGGCGGCACCACGGGCTGCCTGGGTTTGCGCCGAGAGCCAGGAACCTCTAGTACCGTTTCTCTTCATGCAGGCTGCCTCCGGTGGAGAATTCCCAGAAGCTGTGCGGGCGAACTGGCTTGGCGTGCGCAGCCGCCAAGACAGCTTCGGCGATCAAAGTCCGTTCCTCTTCTTCATGCGGTCAGCACTGCGAATCTGCCCGGAGCTGGCCCCTTGCATTTACTGGCGAAGGGGGCAGCGACCAGCAGTGCCTTCGAGCGAGATACGAACTTGTCTGACCTGGAACTTCCGATTAAACCTGCCAGCATCGTGCTGTTGGTGGAGGAACGTGATTGGGCTTCCCCGAGCAGGCTCTTCGCGAAGCTTCCGCATAAAACGGATCCCGTTCTCAGCTGGGCCAAGCGCCAGTCGCTGCCACTCGTGGTCGGATGTATGGGATCCATCCCTGATGACGTGGACGAAGTTGTCTTCGCTCCGCTATGGCCTCAACCCGGACGTTCCCCTCGTCCCGGGAAAGCCCCCGTTCAGGAGCAGCCTAAAAGGTCGTGACCGCACCAGGACCACCGGCCAGCTCCTCCAGGGTAATCTAGGGCCTCTCTTCGGTATCGGCGACATGATGTTCGACCCCGACTATGCGCGCCGAATCCTGGCGGCGCTTCAGAAACCAATCCCTGACGACTGACCTGCTGGTAGGAGATCCGATCGTCGGAGCTATCGATCGACGTGGCCCGAACAATGCGTCTTACGATCCAGCCGTCGCGGCACGCTTCGCTTTGAAGTTGCGCGTATAGCGTGCGCCATTTATCCCGGTCAAGAAGAAGGTCGGTCAGCGAGGACTAACTCCCGCAGCCCCTCTGCGGTGGGATCGACGATCGGGCAGTTGACCCCCGCCGCAATCGCCAGCGGTAGAAAGGCCGAATTGACGACCCGCCGATCGGGGAGACCGTACGAAACGTTGCTAGCCCCAAGGGTTAGATTGCAGCCAAGTTCTTTGCGGATGAGCGCCGCAGCCTCCAGAGTCACTTCAGAGCAGCACCTGTATCGTTGCACGACAGTCATGCAGGCACAATCGACGATCACGTCCTCACGGGGAACCCCCGGGCCTCGGCCGTCTCCACTATCTTGCGTGCCACTGAAAGCCGGCCCTGGGCATCGCCGGGGACTCCGCTGCTGTCCGAGGTCAGTGCGATGACCGCGCTTCCATAACGTCTAACCAGTGGCAGGACGCCCTGCAGCCTAGCTTCCTCTCCGTTGACCGAACTCACCAGCATTTTGCCTTCATACACGCTGAGCGCCGCTTCCAGGACCGCGGGATCGGGGCTGTCGACGCAGAGAGGTACATCCGTTACTTCCATCACCGCCTTGATGGCACCGCGAATCGCAGCAACCTCGTCCAGGTCTTGATAGCTCACGACGATGTCGATGATCTGGGCGCCCGCGTTCACCTGTTCCAAGGCTTCTCGCTGAATCATGGAATAGTCTCCGACAAGAAGGGCCTGCCCCAGGCCCCTCCGAGCGAGGGGACTAATCCGCTCACCGATTAGGACGGTCGGCCCATCCGGCGAGATCTCGAGGGTCCGAGTGCGGCTAGAGACAGTCGTTATCATGCGACAGTCACGCGAACGGATAGCCAGGAGAACTGAGGTCTCCCTGACAAAGCCGCCACTCTTCATCGGAGATCAGGCCCTTGCCACGGTAGTACTGACGGGCCTCGCTGAGAATCCCCTCGATAGCTGCTTCCTGGTCCGGCGGAAGCGGGGTGGGCGTGTGCGTCGCCAGGATCTGCTCCATCCTCTCCAGCCCGTGCTGAATCGCAGTCTTTAGCCGGACATGACCCATTGCTCGTAGGGAAGATGGTCGGCGCTCTTGGTCAGATACTGCTCGCTTTTCCACCACTTGCGGGTGTGAGCGGTGGTTAAGAAGTCACCCGGGATGGGCCCTACAGCGTCGATCACATCGACAGCGAGTGTCTCCGCGGTCACCTCGATCCCCTCAGATAGCGTCCCACCATCCCCGCGACATCATCGTCTCGGATGATCTTGACCGGATGGAGCGCCTTCTGCTGCGTGAGCCCTCCATGGAAGAAGAGCATGCTCGCCCCTGCCAGGGCGCCGAGGGTAAAGCCCATGGTCGTCTCATAGCCTGCCTGAAAGTCGATAGTCTTCGCTCCCGCCAGCGCGCCCGCTGAGAAACTCCCAGTCGGGAGCCCGAACCTACGCCAGACCTGATGGAACGCGGTGTCGAGCAAGAGTTCCCCGCTTGCGCAAAGCCGGGTGCGCCTGTGCGCATATCCTGCAGCATGGCCATGTTGTTGCAGATGATCCTGGTCCCCGGTCGGTTAAGCTGGGCCAAGATCGCCCCGGACAAGAACTCGGCATTGTTCTGGACAAGCAGTCCTGCAATCGTTGCTGGCCCAGTCGCGCCTCCGACAGGCCCGGAAGTGATGAAGAACGGCATATCGACATTCGAGAAGTAGAGAATCTTCTCGACTGTCTCGTCGCTCAGCGTCAGAGGTGCACCGGGGTTAGTGAGGTTGATGAGATCCTGGTTGGTGGCCTGAGCCATCTCGATATTCCACCGGTAGTTGTCCAGCACGGACCCTTCCACCTGCGGCTTCGTGGTGTTGCGAATCTTGGCCGCATTCGACTCGAGCAAAGCCATCGCTTCCGGGACCTTGTCGAACCCATACCACGGGAAGTTGGTGCTCCCGTCAACCGTCGGCAACGCATCCATGATCGTGACTAGGTCATAGAACTCTTTCCTCGTCGGTCTTCTGGGCCTCCAGGTCTCCAAATCGAGCATGTTCAGCCCTTGCGAGGGGATGAGGTAGGTCGCCTCCGGATCGCCAAGGTCCCAGTCATTCTTGGACTCACGAGCCTTGAGCTGGAAGCGTCCCGGGCAAGCGGCGATGCACTCCTCAACTAGCGTCGAAGGGAACCGGACTCGGTCGTTGGAAGGATCCACTTTGCAGCCGTGTTCGCCGAGAAGGGCTTCAGCTTTCTTGTGTGAAACGGTCACGCCGGTGCGCCAAAGCACTTCAAGGGAGGCTGCGTGGATGACCTCGACCTGGCCTTCTGTCAGCACCTCGAACCGAGGTACTCCCCGCCGTAATCCCCCTCTCCGCTGCAGGCACTCCGGTTTGGTCCGGCACGGGCATCGCTAGTTCTCCTTCATGTCGAGCTGCATCAGGTTTCGAGCGACCCCAACCGCCCCGGGTGCGCTCGGGGAGTAGCCATCCGCCCCGATGTTCTCTGCGTATTCAGCGGTCAGGGCCCCACCGCCGACCAACACTCTCACCCGATTTCGCAGCCCGGCTTGTTGCAGGGCCCCAATGACCGGTCCGATTTCACGAGCAGTAGACGTGAGCAGCGCAGACATCGCCAAGATGTCAGCTTCATGCTCTTTGACCGCGCTGATGAAGTCATCAGCCTTCACGTCAATCCCCACGTCGTGGACGTCGAAACCGGCCGCCGCCAAAAGGGCTCCGACCATTGACTTGCCGATTGTGTGGATGTCGCCAGCGACTGTGCCCAGCACCACGACTCCGTGCGAGGTGCGCTTGGCGCCAGACTTGGTGACCGCGTCCTGCAAGGGCACCATGGCGCTCTCCATGGCTGTCGCGGCGCCAACGAGATCGGGGAGGAACAAATCGCCCGAGCCAAAACCGTCGCCAACGACTTGGATTGCGCCACTGAGGGTTTCCATCGCCCTAATCGAGATCACCTCCTCTCCGCAACCCAGGCCGCCGCGAGACTCGCGGCCAAGTCGGGATCATAGTCGAATAGAGCCTGCTTCAATTCCTCGAGCAAGTCTCGGCTCACTGGACTCCCTCCTCTCAATCTTTCTACTAGCTCTTGCCCTCGGAGCCGCACCCTCACCCCCAACAAAGAGGCGGGAACTGATCAGTTGCGCCGGATCGCCTGAAGTCCGGCCGCAACAAGCAGATCGAGCCCCATGAAAACGTACTGGTAGAAAGCAGAGACGTTCAGGAGGTTCAGGGCGGTCGAAATGAGCGCTAAGAGCACAGCGGCGACTGCAGACCCAAAGAGGGTGCCCCGGCCTCCGGCCAGACTAGTACCGCCGAGTACGGCAACAGTAATCGCCTGGAAACCAATGCCGGAAGCCATGACCGGAGAGGCAACGGAAAGCTTGGCAAGCATGAGCACCCCCGTTATCCCGCAGCAAAGGCCAAAAGGGTGAATGCGATAGTTCGGACTAGGTATACATTCAGCCCGGCGGCGCGCGCTGCCGCCTCGTTGCTGCCCATTGCCCTTGTATAGCGGCCATATGAAGTGAATCTCAGATAGCAGTACATGGCTACATATACCACCGCAGCATGACCAGGAACCCTATTGGGATGCCGACAATCTTCTCCATAAACAGGTACTTCATAAGCCAGGGATTGGCCATCGGGATTTCTCGGTTGTCCCAATCAGCATGAAGCCGACACCGAGGTAGACATACATCAGCCCCAGAGTCCCGATAAAACTCGGGATTCGAAGTCGCGTCACAAGGAATCCATTGAAAGTACCCAGCACTATGCTGGTCACAATTCCCAGAAGAACGGCGACAGCCAGACCGGCGACGGGTTGGACTTTGACGATAGTGAGAGCCGTCATGGCAATAATTCCGGCAGCCGACAGATCAAAGGCACCGTTGATGATTAGGACGGTCATGCCGGCACCGACAGTCCCGAAAGTAGACGCCGCTAGGAAGATCTTCTGGTAGTTGGTTACGGACCAGAAGTGGTCATTCACGATCGACAGAATCAGGAAGCCGGCGAGGACCAGCAGCACCACCATGTACTCGCCGGCGTAATGTCCGGCAAGGCGGCGCGCGCCGTGCAGACGGCCGCCACGCGCTCCAATAGCTGCCACGCCGTCGTCACTGCGCACAGTTGTGTCACCCGCTGTGACATCACAGTCTACGTTCCCTTACCGCGCTGGCGACCAGTGCTCTTCTCAACGAGTCCAGCGACACTGCGGAAGATCAAGGACCACCCCAAGGGCTACGTATTGGGAGTACACCGAAACCCTGAGGACGTTGAGGGCAGTGTTTATGCTTGCAAGAAGGATCGCGGCGAGCAGCGTCCCCGGGACGTTGGCCGTGCCTCCGGCCAGGCTTGCGCCGCCCAGCACGGCGACGGCGATTGTCTTAAGCGCAAAATCGGCGCCCAGAGTTCCGTCAAGGGTCATGAGTTGCGCAGCGAGCATCACGCCCGAAATGCCTGCGCAAAGGCCCACGATCCCGAATACGGCTGTGGTCTGCCGCCTGACGTTGATCCCGGCGCTGACAGCGGCCGTCGGGTTTCCACCTATTGCCATGGCATTCCGGCCGAAAGACGTATGCCGGATGACCATGTACATCACGACACACAGGCCAAGTGCTATCACGAAGGGAACAGGTACGACACCGGCAATTTTGGTGGTGTTGACAGCACGAAATCAGGATGCTTTGTGATGAGAATCGACCCTCCGTTGGTGTACGCGAGGCCTATTCCCCGAGCCACGCTCATCGTTCCGAGAGTCGCCACGAAAGCAGGAATACCGAACCGGGCTATCGCCGTACCGTTGATGAGTCCAAACCCGAGGCCCACAGCCAGGCCCGAGCACCGCGAGAAAGACGTTGGTTGTCTGAAGAAGGCCTGCAGTGACCAAGGACGACAGGCACATTACGGATCCCACCCGACAGGTCGAACCCACGCATGGCAATCGCCAGCGTCATTCCGTAAGCTGTCACGGCCATGATCGACGCTTGGACCAACATGTTCTGAATATTGGTCAGTGAGACGTAAGAAGGCATCCGCGCCGAGGTGAAGGCAAAGACCAGCACGAGAAGCACCACGACTGTGAGGGTCTCGGAGAGCCTGAGGAGGCTCAGATACCAGTCCGACTTCTTGGACGCCCCGGTCTGAGTGGCAGGATCAACGCTTGCCATTTAGCGCCTCTTCCGTCATGTGGCCGATCACGCACGCGACGATGTTATCTTCCGAAATCTGTCCACCCCTGAGTGTCGTGGTCTGACCGCCGGCACACAGGGATAGACATCGGTCGCAAAGCACCGCGAGTTCCGGGATGTCTGATGAAGAAACGAGAACCGCTGCACCGTCCCTTGCGAGGCCTCTTATGATTTCGTGGATCTCTACTTTTGTCCCCACATCGACGCCGCGTGTTGGCTCGTTCAGCAACAGGACACGGCACTTGCTTGCCAACGCGCGGCCGAACAGAACTTTCTGTTGGTTCCCGCCACTGAGAGTCGAAACAAGCTGTTTGGGAGAGTGCGCCCGGATACCCAGAAAGGTTTTCAGTTCTTCATAGGTGCGCCCTTCGACTCTAGGTCTGAGAAACAACGGTGAGCGCTTGCCGGGCTGCCTAGCGATCAGGGCATTCTCAAGAACAGACAGAACGGGGAAGATGCCCTCAGTCTTCCGGTCCTCGGCAAGCATGAACATGCCCTTATCTATCGCGTCGGTGGAAGTCTTTATGCGTACAGGGCGTCCTTCAAGCAGAATCTCGCCGCGGTGCGGTTCGAGCCCGAAAAGTGCCCTCATCAGTTCCGAGCGGCCCGATCCCACAAGTCCGGCAATACCCAGCACTTCGCCGTAGTGCAGAGCAAACGACACTTCACCCAGTGCACCAGGAACCGACAGGTTGTTGACCGCAAGCGCTGGAGTCTCGTTGGTCAGTGCTCCGACATGCTCGGAAGATACCGCTGCTTCGACATCCCTTCCCAGCATCCACTTGACGATGTCGTGCTCGGTGCACTCGCGCACCATGGCCGTCGCCACCTTCTTGCCGTCGCGCAAGACACTAACCAGGTCTGCGATCTGGAAAATCTCACGCAAGCGATGAGAGACGTAGACGACCCCATACCCTTGCTCGCGTAGGCCCCCGATGATTGAGAAGAGACGTTCGACCTCACCAAAGTTTAGAGTGGCCGTCGGCTCGTCCATTATGATGACCTTGAAGTCTTGCGACAGGGCCTTGGCGATCTCAACAAGCTGTTTGTCCGATACGCTCAAGTGCTCAACGCGCTGATTGACGGACACGTGGAGGCCCAGATTGGCGACGATTGTCTGCGCTTCGCTCCTGACCTTCTTCCAGTCGATCAGTCCGTTGCGCCTTAGGGGCTCCCGGCCGAGGAAGATGTTCTCGGCCACAGTCATCTGGGGCACTAGGTTCAGTTCCTGAGCGATGATGCTGATGCCAGCCTGCTGAGACTGACGGGCGTTGGCAAAATGGACCTCACCGCCGTTGACTTTGATAACGCCTTCCTCGGGCTGCAGCAGTCCACCGATGACTTTGATCAAAGTGCTTTTTCCCGCGCCGTTCTCGCCCACAAGCGCGTGGACTTCGCCTGCTCCTACCGCAAAATCAACCCCCGAGAGGGCAGTGACTCCAGGGAAGATCTTGGTGATACCAGCTGCTTCGACCAGAGGTTCCAATGCGTGACTCCCGTTGGCGCGGTGTGCGGCTGCTCACGCGAGCAGCCGCACACCACAATCTTCGTGCTAACTCTTGTTAACTACTTGGACTCGTCGTACCAAGCCTCTGATTGAGCGTAGCCTGGTAATCATCCACGTTGTCTTTCGTGATCGTCATCACGGGGAAGAAGATGGACTTGGTTGCTTCTTCCGAGAATGCGACCGTTTCGCCCTTCAGGAACTGCATCGCAAGCTCTACACACTTGATGCCCTGACCGTATGGGTCCTGAGCGATGGTGGCGGCCATGTCACCGCTCTTGATAAGCTCAAGAGCGGGCGGGTCGCCGTTGTAGCCGCAAAGCACGATTCCACTGACCGGATCTTTTCCCGCCTGCTTGAGAGCCTGCGACGCGCCCTCGCCCATCGGGTCGTTGCACGTGTACACACCCGCCAGGTTTGGGTTGGCCGTCATCAAGTCCTGGGTCGCCTTGAAGCCACCTTGGACCGTATAGTCCCCGACAACCTCGCCGACGATCTTGAAGTCGGACTGCTTGGCCATCGTGTCCTTGAATCCCTGAGCCCTGCGCTCTCCAACAGGGCCTGCTCCGGCCGGCAGTATGATCATTGCCACTTCTTTGGTGCCTTGCCTGTCCTTCAACTGGTTTATCATGAACGTGGCAGCTAACACACCGCCATCGTAGTTGTCAGACAGCACAAAGGCGTCGTACGGCCCTTGGGCGCCGACGTCGCCGATTATGACGGGGATCTTCTGGGCATGAGCAGCGTCAATGATGGCTGGCGTGGCAGCGACCTCAGTCGGCGAAATGATCAGAGCGCTGATGCCCTGGTTGATCAGGTCCATACTCCCTGAAACCTGGATGTCGGCACTGTTTTTGAAGTCGACCAGAGGCACAGGTTCGCTGGTGTATTTCTTGGCCTGATCCTGAATGCCCTTGTAGTACAGCTGCCAATAGGGTTGTTCCATCCCCATTGAGCCGTAGCCGAATTTCAACGGTTCTTTCGTAACAAACTGGGAAGTCCCGGCCGCAGCTGTAGTCGCGGTCGCGGGTGCCGCTGTCGTAGTGGTTGTCTCCTCGGACCCGCAACTGGCTACGAAAACAGCCAGCATGAGACCAAGCAACACCACGGCTACAAGGAACAAGCCGGGTTTCTTATATCTGTTTGTAAGACTCATTCTGCTCCCCTCCCTACTTGACATCTTTGGCATCAATTCGAGCACGGTGTGCTTCGTACCTAATCGCCAACTTGCTTCACCCCCTCTCCCCCGTTCGCGACTGTCGAACGGGATGTCTGGCGCGGGTTCAACTTCAGAGACCAACAAATCCTTACAGGATGAGCACGGCCCGCCCAAGTATCTTGTCCTGCTCGAGCAGATCCAGGACTTCGTTGACCTCCTCCAATTTGAAGGTCCTCGTCACCCATGGCTTGATCTTGCCCTCGGCTACAAGATCCACGACCTCAACCATCTCTTCACGGGTTGCGAGCCGTGACCCTACGATCTCCCACTCGTGATAGTGCATTCCCATCGAGTCGCACGGGAACGGCTTGCCGGGTGTGTAGCCGACAATCACCAGCCTGCCACCGTTCCTCAAGGCGGGGAACGTCCATTGCACCGACTCGCTCGACCCCACCATCTCAATCACTGCGTCGACCCCAAGCCCCCGAGTAATCGTGCGAACCTCGGAGAGCGGATCCACCTCTCGGGGATTGATAGTGTGGTCCACTCCCAATTCAGACGCGAGTCTCAACTTGTTCTCGTCGATGTCAGCCGCAATCACTTTGGCGCCGCAGAGCTTGGCCACTTGGATGGCGTGAATACCAAGGCCACCGATGCCGACGATGAGGAGAGTGTCAGCGATTTGTGCCCGAGCTTGCTTCTTGATCGCATGGTAGGAGACGGACATGGCGTCCGTGATAATCGCCGCGTGTTCGTAGGGAATGTTGTCGGGGATCCGGATCAATTGACCTGCTGCGACCGCGACATACTCCGCAAAACCGCCGAAGAGTCGAAGCCCACTCTGGTCAAAGAAGGACACAGGTTTTCCAGGCCACCACGACAGAAATCGCACTCTCCGCACGTGTTGTAGACATACACCACTACTCGGTCTCCCGGGCCGATGCCCTTCACGACATCGCCGACCTTCACGACCTCTCCCGCGATCTCGTGCCCCGGCACATGAGGAAGATTGACGAGTGGAGGGCCTATCCGTCCATCCCGTATCTTGACATCGGTCCCGCAAACGCCGCACGCGTGGACTCTGACCAGGGCGTCGCCCGGGCCGATTGCGGGGTTGTCGAGCTCGACCACCTCAAGCGGAGTGTTCGTAGCCTTGAGCATCATTGCCTTCATCATTCATCTCCCCCGTGCTGCTCAATCCATCTGAGGACCAAGCCAAGAGACCGACACTAGAGGCGCCTGCTCGAAGTCGCACAACCATCGCCGGGTGCGCGGCCCTTACTCCTCGTAGACTGCTCGCACACCTTATCGGGGTACCGCGACTACTTGAGGCCAGAGTAAACGGAGGCGCGAGCTCTTGTCAATTCTTTTGTGCAGAAATCTGCTACGTAATGTGTGCAAAATCGAACAAACATTCACCCGCCATCTTGTAGCGGGCCTTCTTCACTGGAGTGTATGCCGAAGATGCCCGACCACAGGGAAAGGAGAACTGGGGCAGCAGCTGACAAGATTTCAGTGAAGAACGCGGCTTTGGCCGCGATGTGCGCAGTTCGATTTCGTCCGGGATTCGCCACGATCTTGTAGGAAGTACCTGGCAATACTTACCACTGTGGAGCGGCTGTCGGCGGAAGACGACGACTTGCCGCCACGCGATCTAGCTGAACGAGCGATATGCCGAAGGGCCTCGGGTAGGGAGCTCGTGACTCGCACTCCGCAGGCATCGGGACCCCTGCCGCTCCAATCAATAATCCTGCCCCGCAATCGACAAGAGCGGGTGCCATAACACCTGGTGGCGATGCGCTACGCGCATTACTTTGAACAGACCGTACAGCTTCAGACCGTTGCGCCGAACACGTATCCTTCCTCGATTGCCGCCGCAATCGATCTGCCACCCCCGCTATCACCGATGACTTCGACGTTGAGTCCCAATTGGGCTAGTCCGTTTGCCAACTCCCTCACGGGACACACTCCGACTGCCAGAACAATCTCGTCGCTTTCGATGCGGCGGACAATCCCATCCTTGTCGACAACGTCCACTGCAACCGGGCCCAGACCCGTCGCTCGTAGTCCGAGCTCTACTCGCAGATTCGGAGTCTTGTCTATTTCCCTCTTGAGGTACGCCCGCGCAAACTGCTCGGCGTCTACTGCCAGTTCGCCGATTTGTTCCACAATCACCACCTCACGATCGCTATCCTCCAGCGCCAAGTACATGGCCGCTTCGCAACCTGTTGCGTTTCCGCCGATTACCGTTACCCGCTTCTCCGTCAGAACTCTATCGCCTCGCAAAACACTCCAGGCAGTGGTGACATTGGCTTGCCCCACCCCAGGAATCGAAGGAATCAGAGGTTCAGCTCCGGAAGCCAGGACAACAACATCCGGAGAGAGCTGTCGGACAGAGTCCATCGACTCTTCTGAGATCCTACTACCGAGCTCGATCTTCGCGCCGCTGCTAGCCAGCTCGTCAGTAAGAACTCCGAGCAACCACAGGATCTTGTCCTTCCCGGGAGCACGATGCTGCAATGCGGAGTTGACCACCAAGCTCCGACGCGGCCTCAAACAGCGTGACGTCGTGTCCGCGGGCAGCAGCGACAGACGCGGCCTTCATCCCAGCGGGTCCCCCTCCAATCACCACTATCCGCTTCCTGGATGGCGGCGGGCTTAATCTGATCCCCGTCCTTTCCCCTCCCCAATTCAGGGTTGACAACGCAGCGTATTGTTTGCCCCGCCGGGTTGCGGACTCCGTCACAGTGGTTGCAGGAGAAGCATCTCCGAATTTCTTCCGCCCTCCCGCTGGCAGCCTTTGCTGGCCAGTCCGGATCAGCCAGTAGGCCTCGACCAATCGCAACAAAATCGGCCTGCCCTTTCTCCAGAATTTCCTCGGCGACCTTCGGCTCCCGTATCACTCCAACGGTGATCACTGGAATCGTGACCGCCTTCTTGATCGCCTCTGCAAGAAAGGCTTTTCGAGCTGGAGCCGCGTAAATCGGATCGACCGCCCAGTCAAAATCAGGGCCCACTCCCGCCGTGATGTGCAGGCCAGACAGACCGGCCTCTTCAAACCGCCGGGCAACCACCTGCGATTCCTCGAGCGACCTACCCCCCGGGACGAACTCCTTGCCAGAGAATCGAATAGTGAGCGGGAAGTTGGGGCCCACCAGCTCTTTGGCTCGACGGATGATACTGAGCGGGAAGCGCAGTCTATTCTCCAGACTACCGCCCCATTTGTCGGATCTAGAGTTGAAGTACGGCGACATGAACTCGGCCACGAGATAGCCGTGCGCCCCATGCAATTCCACCGAATCGTAGCCGGCCTTTTTGGCTCGCAATACAGCCTGGGCGTGGCGTTCGATGATTTCCTCGATCTCAGCGTCGGTAAGTACGTGCGGCTGAGAGCTGGCTAGCCCCCCGGGGACAGCAGAGGGCGCAACCAACTCAAGGCCCTCCGTCCACTCTCGAAGGGTGTTTGCGCCGGCATGATGCAGCTGTATTGACGCGCGAGCACCCGCCAAGTGGATGGCATCTACCAGATTGGAGTGGCCGGCAATCAGCTTGTCGTCATGGAGGGCCAACTGGGACGCGTGTCCCTTGCCGCGCGGGTAGTCCACGCACGTGAACTCAACGATGATGAGTCCAACCCCACCTTCTGCACGCCTCCGATAGTGATCGATGGTCCTTTGAGTAACGCCCCCTGTGTCGGAGGCGGTCTGGGTTCCCATCGGCGGCATCAGGATGCGGTTCTTGATCTGCAGATTTCCGATGTAACCTGGCTCGAAAAGCCTCGGGAAGTACGGATTCCGGCCGCCTAGCCTGAACGACATGAGTGCTTGCCTCCCTCTTGAGCAGCAATTGGACAGAGTGATGAGTATCTGCTAGCAGACCAGCGAAAAGGCCCAACCGATCTTATCGCCTGCGCTTCTTCTGACGCATCGCCGGGCGTCCTGCCCTACGTCGTTCGATCAAGAAAGGACTGCCTGGCCCGAGACTCTTCGCTACCTTTCCTCTCGGGCCGACGATGCATCCAACCTGGTTACCTTCCCCGCATCACAAACCAGATGGATCGCGATGGCACGCGGGCCTTATTCTCGAGGCGGTGCGGTACCGTGGAGTCAAACGACATGCTGTCGCCAGCTTTGAGTACCACCTCTTCTTCAAACCCAAGGGAGACTGTCAGCTCACCTGCAACTACAAGGACGTAATCCCACCCTGCGTGCTGCATAAACGATTCGCCCGGGCGCGAAGAAGCACCAGGGTGGTAGGTGACTTCAATGAACTCTCCGCGGGGGTCAGCGTGAACTGTTAGCAACTGCCATTCAATAGGTGCGCGATCTCCGTCTATCGTGATGGTCTTTCGGTTCGCAGCCCGAACAACAGAACGTTCCACCAGAGTCTGCGGCGGGCTCTCCTGGCGGGGTTCTACGGCCACCAAACTCGCCCGTTGAGAAGGGTCGATGGACACGAGCGCGGCCCCACCGGCTGAAAGGGCTTGTCTGATCGTCGGAGCCGATGCGTCCGCCTCAGTTTCGAAGAATTCTCCCGGGGAGACACCCAGAGCAGTAGCCAAGGCGAACAAGGATTTCGAGGTACCGCCGCTGATTCCGCGTTCAATCTGACTGATGCTGCTAGCCGTCAGGTTGGTTGCCGCGGCCAACTCTCGGAGGCTCATCCCCGACCGCGTTCTTAGTTCCTTGACCTTCCGCCCCAGCCCTTCCGGTGCCTGAGGTGAACTCTTTCTTCGCTGCGTACTGGCTTGCTGCATCTAAGCCCCCACGGATTGCAGAACTAACAAATCTTCACGCGAATCATCCCAACACCCAGGGGGTGTTGGCTCGGTGACAAGGTTCAAATCCCTGCATGCACGGCCGCTGGGACTGGTCAAGCCTACACCCCACCAATTCATCAGGGTCCCCCGCTCGTTGTTCTAAATACTACACATGAGTGCCCTATGATGTAAAGAGGTATTGACGCGGCACGACGACGGTTTGTATGCTGGAGGCTCACTGCTGTCGGCTAGCATGTGGTCATCGACGGGTCGACAGACATGTATGCAGTCGGGTCCGAAGGGAGACGTGATGAGAGCGGTCGTTTACCACGGAGCGAAAGATGTCAGAATCGAAGATGTTCCAGAGCCGGGAGCGCTAGGTCCTGACGATGTCCTCTTCCGGCCACGATTCTGCGGGATATGCGGAACCGACCTCCACGAATATGTCGAAGGGCCGAAGATTGTTCCGAGCAAGCCTCACACGCTCACCGGTGCGATGGCGCCACAGATCATGGGTCACGAATGCACCGGGGATGTGGTGGCAGTTGGAGACCGGGTCACAAATGTGAAGGCAGGGGATCGAGTGGCCATCATGCCCCTGATCTACTGCGGGAAGTGCTATTTCTGCCGTCGCGGCCTCAATCATCTCTGCGAAATCCAGGCTGCTTTCGGCCTCAGCTACGCTTGGGGCGGTTTCGCCGAACTCGCCGTAGCACCTGACTATGAAATGGTGCCCATTCCCGACAATGTCACCTACGAGCAGGGTGCACTGGTTGAACCTGCAGCGGTCGCCGCATACGCAGTGGAACGGACTGGGGTGCAAGCAGGCGAAAACGTCTTGATTGCCGGGGCGGGACCGATAGGAACTCTGGCGGCACTATACGCGATGGCAATCGGTGCAGGGAAGGTCTACGTGTCGGAGACTAACCCCCAGCGGCTGAAGCTCGCGCGCACGCTTGGAGTCGCGGAGGTCTTCGATCCAATTCGCATGGAGAAGGGCAGGAAGAGCTCCCGAGAGGAAGGCACCGGCGTGTTCGACCCTTCCCGGAGCGCTCTGGTCGACGTCCTGAGAGAACTGACCAATGGTGTCGGAGTCGACAGAGCTGTTGACTGCACCGGAACTGAAGCTGGATTGGCAGCCTGCATAAACGCCACGAGGGCGAGGGGTACGGTTGTCGAGGCAGCCCTTCACATGAAGCCACCGGCAGTAGACATGTATGGACTAGCGCTGAAAGACATGACTGTCACCGGCACATGGTGCTATTACGTGTATGACTTCCCGAGGTACCTAGCCCTCATCGGAACTGGGCGGTTCCCCGTTGAGAAGATCGTCACATCCGAAATCCCGTTCGAGGACATCGTTGACAAGGGATTCGAGGTGCTTATCAATCCAAGCGGCGAGGCAACCAAAGTCCTCGTGCACCCATAGTCGCCTAGATACGCAGTACTCAGTCGGGTCGGTCGGGCATGGCCGCCAGAGTGCTGTCTGCACATCCGAGACAGCCGGTTCCTGAGTACAGGAAGTGGGGCTTTCGGACGCCGGTTCATGTCCTGCCGCCTCTCGGCGAGTTACAGTGCGGGCCGCAGGTCGGGTGCGTAATCCAAGTGGACCCCTCGGTGCGGGTGAGACAGTGGCGATTGACGTTCGGGCGGCGAGACGAGGACCGGCTACTGCGAAGCCGGGGCGCATAGGCACGGTGTTTCTCTCTGGGTTCGCGATCGGCATAGCGCTGATTCTTTACCCCGCCGCCGGCCCACTCTTCACTAGCGCTAACTACTACGGTCTGACAAGCGCAGAGTATGGACTCCTCTTCCTTCCTGAGATACTAGGCGCCATCGTCGCAGCCCTGCTCGTGCGGCGTTGGGGCGCGAAGCTTGGCGTAAAGAGAATGATGTTCGCCGGGACAAGCTCATCGATGTTCTCGATGGTTCTGTTCCTGTCGACAACGCAACTCTTGCTTATAGTCAGCTGACCTATGCGATACTTCTGATTGGCACAGCTGCTACGGGTATCGGCTTCGCCACAACCCAGAGCATATTGAACGTCTATGCATTCGAGATGTTCAGAAATCGTCCCAGCGCCTCGGTCACATTACTTCACATGGTGAGTACTGTGGGCTCGGTGTCCGGCCCCCTAATCCTCAGCGCGTTTCTCGGAGCCGGCATCTTCTGGGGAGCGCCCCTGGCGATCGTCGTCTTGCTCTGCATTCTCCTTGTGCTGCAGGCCCGATTTGTGCCCTCCCTCCATCGAGCGCGATCTCAGCGAGTTGCGCGCAGCGCGGGCGCGAACGAGACTGCCGAGAGTGTGGCTCTGGGCGGCTTTGGCTCTGTTCTATGGTTGCGCTGAGGCCACCTTCAGCAACTGGGGTTCGATATTCGCCAACGCGGATAGAGGTCTATCTATCGCTGCAGCCGCATTGGCTCTGTCCGTCTTCTGGGCTGCCGTGACTGCTGGTCGGGCCGCCTTCGCTGTTGTCGCGGCGCGCTCTCGGCAGAGCCTGCAATGGGGTCTCTTCCTTGGTTTCGCCCTTTGTAATGGCGCTGGCGTTCTTTGTGTTGCCTTCGCTAACGTGGCGCCAGTGCAGTGGTCGCGGGCTTCGCGCTCGCCGGCCTGGGATGCTCGTATTTCTTCCCGAGCTCGATTGGCCTGAGCGTCGCAGGAGCACCCCGACGTGGTCTCCAGGGTATCCGGCACGATGACTGCGGCCCTCTTCCTGGGGGTGGGAATTGGATCGAATCTCCCGGGTTTCCTTCGAGGAGCAGTCGATTTGGGACACATCATCACCGCAAGTGCGGGTTACGCGCTTGCCACGGGAGCCCTTGCCATCTTCATAACACTCACGAGAGGGGGACGGCGCGAGAGGCAGTTGAAGGAACCGTGTGAGCAAAGACAAGGCATACAGGAGCCAAATCATCCGAGGAAGGGGAGTAGTGCGATGAGTCAGAAGGTCTTTAGAATCACCAAGGACAGTACCTGGATTGTGGATCCTCACCGGCACGAACAGACGCATGCGTATCCGCTCATAAATCCCAAGACTTGTCCCGGCGCGCAACTGGAGTTCCACATCACAGAAATACGTGCGGGCGGCGGTCGGGCCCTCGACGATGTGCATCCAAACGAGGACCACGTCTTCTATGTCCTCTCGGGCCGCGCGACGGCAAGAGTTGGGGATGAGATGTATTCGTGGAGCCGGGAGACGCGCTCTGGGTCCCCAAGGACACGACACACAACTTCGACGTTGTCGGGGGTGAGACGTTTCGAGTCGCTGTCGTCTTCGCGCCGGCTCGCCCGATTTGGGGCTGAGCGTGCGGGCTCAGAGGCGCGAAATCTAGCGTCCAAGGAGGAAGAGCGTGCTACACCTTTCCTACCACTCGAACGGGTTGTTCTCATTGCCACTGCAGTCAGGCGATCGAGGAGGTCTCTCGAGCCGGCTACGAGGGGATTGACCTTACTCTCTCCGCGGAGCATCTCGATCCCTATGTAGTCACCAATGATGAGTTGGACGGGCTCCACGAACTGCTCGCACGCCTGAACTTAAGGCCGGTTTGTGTCGACACCGGGTGGTCAACGCTCCTGAGTAGCGTGCCCTTCGAACCATCCTTGATTTCGCCCGAAGCTCAGGCCCGTGAGGAAAGGATCGGAGTCATCCGAAGAGGGCTTGAGATCGCGAACTACCTCGGGACCCCAGTCGTCACGTTCACGAGCGGCGTCCGTCATCCGAGAAGTTTCACCTGAGCAGGCGTCAATGTGGCTGCCAAGAGGGTGTGAAGGCGTGCCTTGATACAGCGGGCAACGCCGCCCTCTTGATCGAGCCCGAGGCCCCGGTCCAGGCTACACAATGGGACTGTTCTCTACTCGTTCATCGAAAGGATCAGCGAAGCGATTAGCCTGATTGACGCAGTCAAGCTCGCCGCGGTTTCTGATGGCGACAGACATCTGCCACGCCTATTGCTCCGAAGAAGACCTACTGCTAGCAATTGAGCAGGCGATGCCGTACACGAGGCATATGCACGTAGCCGATATCATTGGCAAGGTTCACCATCATGAGCTTCTGGGGCAAGGCGAAATCGATCTACCCGCAGCGCTTGCGCTGGCTGACTCCCTTGGATATGACGGCTATCTAAGCGTCGAGCTGATGTCGCATTCTGACGTGTGGGAAACCGCTTTGAAGCCCAGCCTCGATTACCTGGTCGCTGCCCTCGGCGGGGGCCAGAGAGGCTGAAGATATGAGGAGAGAAATCGAACGTGTTCAGTGGCCGGATGCGCCGGATACGTGGATGCCGTACGCCCCCGCCATCAAAGTCAGAGGCGGCACCTTCGTGTTTCTGTCCGGGGTCACCGCCGCGCCTGTCTATCACAATCATCCCCATCGTCCGGAGGAGTTCGCCGCTATGCCAATGGACATGGAGGGCCAGGTGCGGGTTACGCTGGACAATCTGAGGCGATCTCTCGCGGCCGCTGGGGCTGCCCTTGCGGACGTAGTGGCGATCAGTTGGTATCTTACGGACATGTCAGGCCAAGACGTGGTGAACAGGTTATGGTTGGAGTGCGTTGGGGAATTCGCGCCGACAGATACCAAGGTGGAGGTAGGAAGCGTTAGCTCCCGACCCCCGCTGCATGGTCGAGGCCAAGGTCATTGCTGTGATCGATGCTTAGCGCCATGTGATTTCTCTGGCGGTCAATTGATCCTCCTTGTTCAGCCATTTGGGCCCTGGGGCCCATAGGCGCCGTCGACGATGCAAATGAATGGCTCGGAATCTGACACTATCGGTCGTCGTGCATTTCTAGGCTTGGTCGGCCTTGGCTTGGGTGCTTTTCTCTTTGGTCCACGACTCATCCCCAGGCTCATGAGTCTTGGTGGTGAAGCCGCGGCTTTCCCGATCAGGAGCGTAATCCCTGGGCCGTCGTTTGATTCTAACGAGTGGAGGCTACAGGTAGATGGTCTAGTCCAGAAGCCACTCGAGCTGTCGTTTCCGGAGATCAAGAACCTGGCACAAGCGGAACTGACGGAGGACTTTCGGTGCATTGAGGGATGGCAGGTTGCCGACGCGCATTGGACAGGCGTTAGAGTATCGGAAGTTCTCCGGCTCGCCCAAATCAAACCCGAAGCTACGCACCTGGATTTCTACTCCGGATGCGGTAGCTATGCGACGCTGTCGGTCGAGGAAGGGTATCGCGGAACAGTTATCTCTGCCCCATGACCTAGATAGTCAACCACTAACGCACCAGGAGTCACGGAAGCCCCTTGCGTCTCGTCGTCGGTGGCGAGGATGGCTTTAAGTCCGTCAAGCGGGTGGTTCGCGTGGAAGCGTTCACGGCTGGCGAGAACGGACACTATGTCCGCCTCCCTATATGGCGCTTCAGTAACAGGGGCCGCGACATCATATTAAGCTCCGGCGGGCAAGCAACAAACCGTGCCGGAAGGCGCTGCTACGTCCCCTAAATAGGTCGTGTCTGTCAAATTGTGCAAAAGTGGATAGAGGCTGCGCGGTAAGCAGAATGGCCCGAATGTAAGCCAACGGAGCGAGGGAGCGGCATCACGCTGGACGCTGACGCCAGCCACTCCTGCCTATTTCCAGGCCTTTTTCCTCGCTAGAAGGAGCCGGTGTGGGGACTTGAACCCCAAACCTGCTGATTACAAATCAGCTGCTCTACCATTGAGCTACACCGGCCCGAGATGCCGCCCGCGGTCGCGGCGGCTCCGCTTCGCTCCAGCGCTGTCCGCGCCCGCTGATTCTACCGCGCACACGGCCACGACGCTCGCATTGACAACCCGGATCAACGGCCTAGCATGGATTCAGTAGGACCCGCTCGCATCGGTACTCCGTCCCTCTCCGCTCCACCGCTACAATGCGACCCGTTCCGAACGGAGGTGCACCATGTTGTTCGTGACGATCGGCAAAGTCAGGGCAGGAACGACCAAAGAGCGAGTGGCCCGTAGGATGCAGTGGTCATATCCGGAGGGTATGCGGTTGATAGCCGAGTACTGGCTCCAGAACTACGACGCCGAGTTGGTGGTGGTCGCGGAAGCCGACAGTATCGCTCCCATCCTGGCCGCCACCAGCGCGTGGGACGACGTCTTCAGCTTCACCGTTACCCCGGCCGTCACAGCCGAACAGGGCCTCGAAATCGCCAAACGCATGAGTTGACCCGGAACCGAGAGCATGGGTTCGCTTCGATGACCAGCGACATGTCCCGGCCGATGCGAGCGGTCCGGCAGCGCAGTGCGTCTCGCCGACGATGAACCCCGAGTCGGCGCCGCCACCAAGCGCCGCAGCCAAACGCCGCGCACCCGCGTGACAGGCCCCTCACAATGACGGGCGCCGGCCGGACTTGCGTCCGGCCGGCGCCGCCACCCCCTCCAAACACCCGGTTGGCCCACGCCCACACCAGGCGGTTGGTCACTTCACGTCGCCGGCGGAGAGGTTCCCCGCGGACGACGGCCTATTGGACTGTCACTGCCCGGCCCAAGGTTTCCCCGCGCCAGTCCGGCGTGTAGTACGAGTAAGCGCTCGAGACCGTTCCCTTGGCTTTCACCGGGTACAGCGCCCGCGCCTGGAACGAGAAGCTCACCTTGTCACCCGGGTCCATATCCTCGATGTAGACGATCACTTTGCGCCCAGCCACGTCGTAGCGCTTGACCCCGGGCTGCTCGAGCAGCTTGGCGAGCGATTCGTCCACCGCTGCGAAGCCGGTGGGCACCGAGATGTCGACGACCACCATGCCGGCCTTGATGGGCTCCGGCGGATTGAAGGTCACGGTCGCATCGATATCGATCAGGTCGTTCACCGCCACCTGGGCCGTGTTGTAATCCACATCGATGTCGAAGACGCTCGCGATCTTCTCCGCCTCGGGCAGGTTGTAGCGGAGGACTCCCTGAACCACTGCCTCGCCCTTGCCCTTGGCGGCCAGTTCCACCGGCACGCCGGCGGGGACCTCGATCACCTGGGTCACATCGAAGTTGTCGGGAGAGATCCGCACCTCTTTCGATGTCCTTCCGGCCTTGATGGTCACCGTCATGTCGGTGTCGGTGGCGCTCATGGTCGCGTACTCGGTCAGGGCTTGCAGGGCCACGACGGTATCCTGAGTCGAGCCGAAGCCGCCTGAACTGTTGCGCTGTCCAACCAGCCATTTGGCCGATCGGGAGGCGTTCATGCGGTCACCGGCTTCGATGAGCGCCAGTGTGCCGTATCCCGTGGCTTCGATATCCAGGCTGGGGATCAGGTCCATCGGCGGCATCATGTCGGGCTGCGCCTCGATCGGCGGGGCGCCTTCCGCGCCGCCGACAACGCCACCTTCATCGTAGGGCTTGGGTTCGCCCGATCCGCTGCTCCAATGCAGCCCGTTCTCGTCCTCGATGGCAGCGTCCATGAGCTTGTCCATAGCCTGCGGCGCCTTCTCGCTGTTTGCCAGTTCGAGCGCGTATGTCGCCAAGGCGAGGGCATACGGATCGTCCATGGCGCTCACCCGGCCCTCGAGGTAGCCGATGGCCTTGTCGGCGGCGGTCTGCTGGTCCGCTTCAAGCAGAGCGATGGCTACGTACGCGGTGAGAGTGTCTTTGCCGGTGACCCCTCCCATCATGTCCTGGTGATGAACGAAGCCCACGGCCTCGAACGAGCCGTCGCTCTGCTGGTGCGAAGTGATCCATGCGGCCGCCTCGGAAAGGATGGCCTCATCGATGAAGGTGAGGTCTTTCGCCTGCGAGAAGGTCTTGAGCACGAACGCAGTCAGCCACAGGCTCCCGGACTCGTCCTGCTCACCGAATGCCGAGAAGCTGCCGTCGTTGTGGCGGTAGGTCAGCTCGCGCTGGTAGCCGGTGATGAGCAGCATCTCGGCCTTGGCCTGGATCTCGGGCTTGAGCTGCCTCGTGCCCTGGAGATACTTGAGGATGAAGGTGTCGGGGGCAAAGAGGATCATGTTCTGCTCGCCGCATCCGAAGGGCATCTGCAGGAGCTGATCGAGCCCTTCGATGGTCTGGGCCAGTAGACTGCCGGTGACGGCCACATACGCCCTCTCAGAGTCGGGGACCACTCCCAGTCGGGGCAGAACCAGTTCCAGGATCCGCGACGAGCCGGCGGGGATCACAAGGTTCTCCACAGCCTCCCTGGCCACGCCTTCCGGCTCCACGATCATGCTCTTGTTGACGGCGTCGGCAGCTTCGGAGCTGCGCGCGGTCACCTTGAGGAGCTGGGTACCGATACTCGTGGGACGGATCTTGAACTCGGCGCTCCCCACCTCGTTGGGGGCCACGGTCACCGTCACGCTGGTCTCGTCGAGAAGCTCGAACCATGGGGCGGCTTCCAGATCCACCTGGATCCTCTGCTCTGTATCCAAGTAGTTGTAGAGGGCGATCTTGACGGGGAACTCTTCCCCGCGGATGGACGAATAAGGCAGGTCGGCCTGCAGGAAGAAGGGCTGAAACACGCGGAGGGATGTCTCCGAGATGCCAAGACCCTTGTCCGGAGACACGGCCACGGCCCGCAGGTCCCAGGTGGTGATGGAGTCGGGGGCCTCGACGTCGAGGGTCGCCTCGCCCCCACCGTCGGTAAGCGTCTCCTCCCAGATCCAGGTCTCGGGGAAGAACTGCCTCACCCGCTGGACCTCGACCAGGTCGCCCGGCCCCTTTATCGCCGGAGGACCCGCCGCGCCGGCGGTGGTGGAGGTCGCGCCGGCCGCCCGCATGGGCATGGCCTCTTCGACTCCCATCACGCCGTCGAACATCATCTGGGGTTGCTCTATTTCCTTGCCCTGCGGCACCTTCTTGTCGGACAGCACGATCAGGCCCGCATCCTTGAAGGTGTCCTCGGCTCCGGGGATCAGCAGGGGACCACCCATCCATTCCCCCTCGTGCAACTCCGCCTGCGGCTGCATGTAGAGGGCCTCCAGCTCGGCGAATACCTGCTCGAGATTGAGCCGGTTCTCGGCAAGGATGAACACGGACCGGTCGACGGCCACCAGACCCACCTTCGCCCGTCCCTCGGTCTCCACCCGGACTTCAACCTTGTCTCCCGGCCTCGCTTCCTCGGTATCGAACGTCGCGCTCACCTTGTGCGGGTACTCGCCCTTCACGTCGAACGGGATGGCGTCGGCCGCGACCTCGCTGTTGGGCAGGATCTGATAGACCAGCAGGCGCGCAGAGGGCGCCATGGCCGGGGTGACCTTGAAGGCGATCTCGTCGGCACTGGTGCCGGTGAAGACCACTCGGCCGCGCGACACGACCTCGTAGTAGAAGTGCCGGGCTTCAGCGGTAGACACCACGCCGAACCGCGCCGTGTCGCCGACTTCCAGCGCCGGTGTCCCCCTCTGCTGGACGTGGATGAAGTTGCCCGATGGCGAATAGGCGGATGTCAGCTCCTTGTAGCTGCCGGCGTCGCCCGATGAGGCGTAGATCTGCATGCGAACGGCCTTGCTGGGCGGATCGAGGCGCAGAAGCGCCGTGCCCCGCTTTGTCGCGATCGACTTGTTCTCCCTGCCCACCTGCTCGAAGTCGTCGTCCAGGTAAGTCACCTCGATGTTGACGAGGGCCTCGACGGGTTCCCCGCCGGGCGTCTCCGTCACCAGCAGCACCCCAAAGGGTAGAGTGGGCTTGAACGCGGAGCTCTCGGGGATCAGCTGGATGTTCACGGGCGTGGCCGCCACGGTGATGAGTTCGGTGGTCTTCTGCTCGTAGCCGGTTGAGGTCTCGCTCACCGTGATGTCGAGCCTGACATTGCCCAGACCTCCCGCTTCGGGCACGCCGGCCACGTAGCCCGGAGCCTTGATGCGGAAGTCACCCTGGCCGTCGATGTCGGCCCTGAAGGTCGCGTACTCCTCCCATTCGCCCACATATCGCGAGGCCACCACTTTGAGCTCGCCCTTCACCACGCGACCGAAGCTATATGTCGCCGAGACGTGGCCGGTGATGGGCTCGCCCACCAGGAACCAGTCCTTTGTCAGCTCCGCCTTCACTTCGTACTTGGGCAGGACGTATTCCTCGACGCGGACGTCGAGTTCGGTGGAGGCTTCACCCGCCGCCGTTCCTCCGCCCGTCGTGACGCGAAGCTTCCACACGCCCAAGTTGGGCTCCGTGGAGAGCGGGAGTTCGATGGTGGCCATGCCGTACTCGTCGGTGTCCACCGTCTTCTTGAACACCTTGATGGCTTTGGCGTCCTGGATCTCGATGATTGCCTGGGTCGATACCGGCTTGAGCTCAGAATCGAGAGCCACCAGCCGCACGTGGATGGTCTGCCCCGGTTTGTAGATGGGCTTGTCGCTCTCCAAGAAAAGGAGCGTGCCGGGTTGTATCTGGACCGCCGTCGTCTCGGCGAAGCCCTGACCGGCTACCTTGACCCGATACTCACCGGGTGCCACCGTGGGGATCTCCAGCGTGAGGGTGCCCTTGCCGTCGACATCCCCCCGGGTCGACGCGAGGACGGTCTTGCCCTCGCCGAGGACCGACACGGTGACCTCGCTCTCGGCAAGGTCCTCCCCCTTGAACAGCGTGAACGAGAACGAAGCCGTCTCTCCCGCGCGTAGAGTATCCGGCACCAGCGCCACATAGCCGTCGACGGCATCGGAAGCGCCGGGAGCGGACGTGCAGGCCAGCAACGCCACCAACATGAGCCCCGCAAGAGCGAACGGGGCGAGGACCTTCCAACCTTTCATGGCACCCCTCCATCCGGTTTGGAATGCCCCTCAGACCCCGCCATGCGGAGCAAGGTTCCGGAGGCGCACCGGATAGAGGGCGGTCGCGCCGATCGCCGCCTGCCTTCAGCGAGGGCCGTCTGCCTCCGGCCGGCCCTCCCGGTGGGTGGCTTCACGGGGCGCGGATTCGCGGTGGGCACTGATATCCCACTCGCCCCAACGGCGCACGATCCTCCCTCCCCGTACCTCGATTATCTCGATGCCGGCGAAGGGTGTCGGCCGGTCGGTGGGGCCGATGCCCAGGAAGCGGCGGCGATTCGTGCCCAGAGCCGACCAGCGCACGGCTACACGCGAGGAGTCCACGTCGACCACCAGGTCGTCCACCCGGGTCTGAAGATCGGGAAACGCCCGCATGAGGTCTGCCAGCCCCGCGGCGAAAGCAGCCTTGGTCGTTTCCCGGCCGGCAGCCGAGCAGTCCTCGAAATCCTCGGCGTGAAGGCGGTCGAACAGCTCCCAGTCGACGGGAACGCACCATAACGAGATCCAGGCCCCGGCAAGGGCCTCGAGTTCGGAGCGGCCGGTCATGCCGCCGGTCCTACAGGAGGACCCGCCGGCTCTCCAGATGCAGCGTCACCTTGCGCTTGATGCGCTGCAAGGCGTTGTCCACGGTCTTGGTGTCGTGGCTGATGTGCGCGGCGATGGCCTCGTAGGAGTTGCCCTCCAGGTAGTACTTGAGGACCTTCGACTCCAGTGGGCTCAGCAGCCGCACCAGGCAATCGGTGAGGCTCAGCACTTCTTCGGAGCTGATGACCTGCTGCACCGGGTCGCTGGTCCGGCCGGCCGGGATCATGTCCGCGAGGGTGCGGGTGTCGTAGTCGGAGCTCGCAGGCGAATGGCTGAAGCTGATATAGGTGTTGAGCGGCAGGTGCTTCTGCCGGGAGGCGGTCTTGATGGCGGTGATGATCTGCCGGGTCACGCACAACTCGGCGAAGCTGCGAAAGCTCGTGCTGCGACCGTATTCGTAGTCGCGGATGGCCTTGTACAGGCCGATGTACCCTTCTTGGATAAGGTCGTCGCCGTCACCCCCGGCGAGGAAATACGAATTCGCCTTCATGCGGACGAACTGGTGATAACGAGTGAGGATGCGCCTCGTGGCCTCTTCGTCCCCGGTCTTGGCGACGGCTACGAGCTCCTCGTCGGTCCACTCGGTTACAGCCTTCTCGGCCGCCTTCCTTGCGAACACCGCGTTGTCCATCGCCCTCACCCCTCCGGACTAGAGTCACGGATCAGGTATCGATCCCGGGCCTCCCCCCGCCTCTCTCTTCGGGCCTCGCCTGCAATGATCGCGCAGCGCCTTGAGCTGGTCCACGGTCTCGGGGTCGACCCTGTCCTCCACCCGATGACTCATTGTAATGCAATTCTGAGAAATTGCAATCCTTTTTGTTTCCTCTTGCAAGTCGGCGACAAACTGGCGCGAGGAACGCCGGATGACGTTGGGGCGAAAGATGGTCTTCTGGAGCTCGTAGTCGGACGACCACGACGATCACTCTTTCCCCTGCGCTAAGTGCATAAACCTCCCTCTCGATGATGCTGTCGGCGGAGCGGGAAAACGACCCGAAGTACACCTCCACATTGGCAGTTGCACTCTCTTGCTTTTGCAACAATTGGGCGTGAGAATCGAACACCACGATGGCCCGGTCCGAGCTGCCGCCCATGTAGCTGGCTATGCGGTCGATGAGGCGCTTGCGCTCGTCCTCCAGATCGGCCGTACCGGCCGATCCCTGCCTGCCTCTGCTCAGCGGCTTGTGGCCCATTAGCTGGTGCAGCACGTTGTACCCGTCGATGAGATAGACGGTCATGAGATCCCACCGTCCGTCGTCTCGCGCTGCCGCAACGCCTCGTACAGCAGGATTCCCGTGGAGACGCTCACGTTCAGCGACCCACCTCGCCCTTGAGGGGCAGACTGATCTGCACGTCGCAGAGCGACGCCACCCTCTTACCCAGACCCCGGCCTTCCGACCCCAGCACGAAGCAGGTGGGGTACCGGTAGTCTTGGGCGGTGTACAGGTCCCGCCCTCCGGCCTCCGCCCCGTAGATCCAGAAGCCAGCCTTCTTAGCCGCCGACAGGAAGTCCGCGAGGTTACGGACCTGAGCGATAGAGGCGTGCTCGGTCGCTCCCGCGGAGGCTTTGACGACTGCCGGAGTGACCTCGGCCGCTCGATGCCTGGGTATCACCACTCCCGCACCCGCTGCCTCGGCCGTCCGGATGATGGCGCCCAGGTTGTGAGGGTCCTGCACTTCGTCCAGGGCGACCACGAGGGTGAAGCGCTGCAAGAGTCCCTCGGGGTCCAGGTAAGGATAGGGATCGACCCCGGCAACGATACCCTGATGGTCCGGGCTGCCGGCCAGAGAGGTCAGTTGGAGCGAGGTGGCGCGACGTAAGTCCGGCCTCGGGCCCGAGTTCTCAGCCATCCACCCGTCGAGGGTCGCATCGAGGTCATCTCCGGCGCCCTCGGTGGAAAGCCACACCAGGCGCACGCGGCGACGTCCCCTGAGCGCCTCCCTGACCGGGTTGCGCCCGTAGATGAGCACCATCCCCTCAGGAGGGTGATCCGCGCCGCCGGCTGCCGGCGCCCTGCCTCTTCGAGAACCGGCCGCTCCAGGGCTCTCGACTCCGTGACGGGTGGCATGAGCGCCGCCACTGCCCCCGGGGCCGGCGCGCGTGAGAACCTCCGCGGCCGGCGCTGCCGCTGGTAGTCCGTGAGCCTGCATGACCCTGCGGCGCGCGCCGCTCCTTCTCGGTCCGCTCCCCCGGCCGGCGGGGCGGCCTACCGGATTGCGACGATCTTGAAGCCATCGGGAACGTCCCGGACTTCGTAGCCGCGTTCCGCGATGGCGTTCCGCAGGGCGTCGGCCCGGGCGAAGTCCCGGTCGGCCCGCGCCTGCCGCCGCTCCTCCGCCATGGCGACCACGTCGGCGGGGATGGCCTCATCGCTTCCCGTGACCGCATCCAGGCCCAGTACGTGGACCATGGCGGCCAGTTCCGCTCGCACCTGCTCCGCACCTCGTGGACCGAGTTCGCCCGTCGCAAGAGCCGCGTTGACCTCCCGGGCCAGCGCGAACACTTCGGCGAGGGCCGCCGCGGTGTTCAGATCGTCGGCCAGCGCTTCGTCGAAGACCCTCCGGCGCGCCGCGACGCGGCCGAACAGCGCTTCGGACTGCGGCTCGGCGACGTCCTCCCGGTCGGCTGTCGCCGCCGCCCGGTCCGCTGCGCCGCCGCCCGGTCCGCCAACTCTCGGAACACGTTCCGCAGGCGGTCGACCTGCTGCTCGGTCTCGGTGAGGAGTTCCTCGCTGAACTCGAGAGGGCTGCGGTAGTGACTCCCCAGGAACGCGGCGATCAGCGCCTCGGGGCGGTGCGCATCCAGGATGGTCCGCAGGGTGCGGATGTTCCCCACGCTCTTGGACATCTTCTCTTGGCTCAGGTTGAGCATGCCGTTATGCATCCAGAAGCGCGCGAACGACTCCCCCGCCCCCTCGGCCTGGGCGATCTCGTTCTCGTGGTGAGGGAAGATGAGGTCCCGACCGCCACCGTGGATATCGAATCCCGATCCCAGATACTTGAGGCTCATGGCCGAGCACTCGATGTGCCAGCCGGGCCGCCCCGGTCCCCACGGACTGTCCCAGGCTGGCTCGCCCGGCTTGGCCCCCTTCCACAGGGCGAAATCGAGAGGATCGGCCTTGTCCTCCCCCACGTCGACGCGGGCTCCGTGCCGCATCTCCGCAACCTGCTGCTTGGAGAGCTTCCCGTAAGCGGGCCAGCTGTCCACGTCGAAGTAGACGTCGGGCCCCGCCTGGTAGGCATGGCCTTGCGCGATCAATGCTGCGATGAGGTCGACGATCTCCTGCATGTGTTCGGTGGCGAGCGGCTCCACGTCGGGCCGTCCCAGGCCCAGCCGATCGGTGTCTTCTCGATAGGCGGTCGCGAATTCCTCGGCCACCTCCCGATAGCTGCGTCCCTCGGCGGCGCCCTTGTTGATGATGCGGTCGTCGATGTCGGTGATGTTCTCCACGAGGGTCACGCGGTAGCCGAGTGACTCGAAGTACCGTTTGGCCACCATGGAGACCACGTACGGCCTGGCGTTGCCCACATGGACGTAGTTGTAGACGGTCGGTCCGCAGAAGTACATGGTGACGCGGTCCCCGTCCCGGGGCACGAATTCCTTCTTCTCCTGGGTCATGGAGTCATACAGACGCATAGAATTGGTCTCCTAGAGGGTGGGGTCTTCCCAGCGAGCGGCGTAGCGTGAGGCGGCCTCGAGCCGGCTGAGGATACGGCTCCTGCCCAAGCCGCCGACCAGATAGTACAGCTCGGGTCCCTCATCGCGGCCGGAGAGAGCCACCCGGAGCGGCTGATAGATGGACTTGCCTTTGATCCCCTGCTCCTTGGCCGCTTCCACCACTCCGCGCAGCAGCTCGCGCGCTTCCTGCGTGGGCAGATACTCCGCGGGCATGGCCGCGAACCTCTCCTGGGCCAAGCGGAACAACCTCGGCGTCCCGGGGGCGAGCAGAGCAGGCGCCGCCAGGCACGTCCCGGGGTCGGCTTCCTCGACGAACACCTCGGCGAAACGGGGTGCGTCGCCCAGCACCACCAGATTGGACTGGATCGCTTCGGCCACCACCTCCTTCTGGATGGGGGCCAGCACAATGCCCGCCTCCAGCAGGTAGGGGGCGACATGTTCGCATAGCTCAGCCGGGGACAGTTCGCGAATGTAGAGCCCGTTGAGCCAGTTGAGCTTCTGGATGTCGAATATCGCGGGGCTCTTGGAGACCCTGCCCAGCTCGAACTCGGCTATCAGCTCGGCGAGCGAGAACTTCTCCCGCTCGTCGGCCGGATGCCAGCTCAAGAGCGCCAGGTAGTTCACGATAGCTGCCGACAGGTAGCCCAAGGCTTTGAAATCACCGATGGACGTGGCTCCGTGCCGCTTGGACAGTTTGCTGCCGTCGGGAGCCAGGATCAGCGAGTGGTGGCCGTAGCGGGGGGCGGGCCTGCCCAAGGCTGCGAACAGCATCATCTGCCGCGCAGTGTTGGTGATGTGGTCTTCTCCCCGGATGACGTCGGTGATCTCCATGCCCGCGTCGTCTACGACCACCGCGAAGTTGTAGGAGTAGCCGCCGTCGGTGCGCTTGATGATGAAGTCGCCGATGACATCGGACGTGAACGTTATGGGACCGTGAATGAGATCGTCGAAAGTCACGTCGCCCTCAGGGACCCTGAAGCGGATGGCCGCTTCCTCCCCGCCGGCGAGCCGGCTCTCTACCGCGTCGCCGGTCAGCGAGCAGCAGGAGCGATCGTACTTGGGCATCTCGCCGCGGGCCAGTTGTTGTTCCTTCTTCTGGTCCAGGAGCTCCTGCGGGCAGAAGCAGGGGTACGCCCAGCCGTCCGAGAGCAGCTTCTGCACGGCGGCTTCGTAGAGCCCGGCGCGTTCGCTCTGGCGGTACGGACCGAAGGGACCGCCCACATCCGGGCCCTCGTCGGCCCGGAAGCCCAGCCACGACAGGTCGTTGATGATGCTGGAGTCGTGCTGCGTGGTGGAGCGCTTGAGATCGGTATCTTCGATGCGCAGCACCATGGTGCCCCGGTTATGACGGGCGTAGAGGAAGTTGTAGAGGGCGGTGCGGGCACTCCCCACGTGGAGCGAACCGGTGGGGCTGGGAGCAAAGCGCACACGGACATCGGTCATCGTATCGGCACTCTTTCCTGCGTCGGCGACTCGTCTCCCGTCAGTTTGCCTCAATTCTGCCCGCGCGACGACCCGACCTCCCCGACCGGGCCTGGGATCGGCCGGGCTCTACGTCCGCTCCACCAGGGCCACCGCCTGAGCGGCGATGCCTTCGCCCCGCCCCGTGAAGCCCATGCCCTCCGTGGTGGTCCCCCGGATCCCCACGTCCTCCGCTTCGAGACCGAGAGCCGCCGCCATGCGCTCGCGCATCCGCGCCCGGTAGGGCGCGATGCGCGGCTGCTCGCAGATGACCACCGCATCCACGTTGACCGGTCGCCAGCCGCGGTCGCGCAGAAGCACGGCGACCGCCGCCAGTAGGTCGATGCTGTCCGCCCCGGCCAGGGTCGGGTCGGTGTCGGGGAAGTAGTGGCCGATGTCCTCCAGACCGGCAGCCCCGAGGAGCGCGTCCATCACGGCGTGCACCACTACGTCGGCATCACTGTGCCCGTGCAGCCCATCGTGTTCGCGCAATCTGACACCGCCAAGAACCAAGGCGCGTTCGGCCGCGAAACGGTGGGCGTCATAGCCGAGTCCCACCCTGAGGGTCCGGCCGCCGGCGTCCCGACCGGAGACGGCGGCGGGGTCGTCGCCCGCTCTCACCGGCGGCGCTCCGCCAGGATCTGCTCGGCGCGCCGCAGATCCACCCGGTCGGTGATCTTGAAGTTCTCGGGCGAACCCTTGACCATGACCACACGGCCGCCGCCGGCCTCCACCAGAGTGGCGTCGTCGGTAGCGCTGACGAGCTCCTCCTCAGAGGCCTCGCTGTAGGCAGACATGAGGACGCTCCAACGGAAGATCTGGGGAGTCTGAGCGCGCCAGATGGTCCTACGATCGGGCGTGTTCACCACCACTCCCCCATCATCGACGACCTTGATGGTGTCCGTGGAGGGAACGCCGAGGACGGCGCCCGCCAGCTGCTCGTCGGCAGCCAAGGTCTCCACCGCCCGGGTGACTTCCTCGCAGGTGATCAGCGGCCGGGCGCCATCGTGCACGCCTACGAGGTCCCACCTCCCGGCCTCGGCCAGGGCCGCGAGGCCGCTGCGCACCGATAATCCCCGTTCGTCTCCGCCCGGCGCCACCCTCACCACTTTGTCGATCAGTTCTTGGAAGATCTGGGACTCGCAGTACTCCACGTCCTGGTTGTTGACAACAACCACAAGGGCATCCACCGCAGGACAGGAGGCAAGGGAGGTCAGAGTCCGCTGCAGCATTGGGATGCCAAGGAGAGGTACATACTGCTTGGGCAGCCCAGAATCGAGTCTGGTACCGTACCCGGCCGCCGCTACCACCAACGCCAAGCTGAGTCTCGAGCCCATTTCAGGCATCTCCCTACCGACCGTAAGCGGTCAGGTCGATAACCGGGTGAAGATCATCTTGCCCGACGGGTTCTGCAGCACCGAGGTGACCTCCACCTCCACGTCCTCGCCGATGCGCCGCCGGCCTCCTTCGATGATCACCATGGTCCCGTCGTCCAGATAGCCCACTCCCTGATCTTCCTCCTTGCCCTCCCGGAGCACACGCAGGCGCATGCTCTCGCCGGGCATGACCACCGCTTTGAGGGTGTTGGCCAGATCGTTGACGTTGAGAACCTCCACGCCCTGGATCTGCGAGACCTTGTTGAGGTTGTAGTCGGTGGTCATGATGACGCCCTTGATCTCCTTGGCCAGCCGGATGAGCTTGGCGTCCACCTCGGTCAGGTTTGGATAGTCACGCTCGATTATGCTGACGTGGCTGTCGGTCTCCTGCAGGTGATGCACGGTATCGAGACCGCGGCGCCCCCGCGCCCTCCGACCCGGATCCGTCGAGTCGGCGATAGCCTGCAACTCCTCGAGGACAAAACCCGGAACGATCAGATCTCCCTCCAGGAACCCGGTCCCCACTACATCGCCCACGCGGCCGTCGATGATCGCCGAGGTGTCCAGGATCTTGGGCCGCATGAACTGCTTGGCCCCTGGCTGCTGCAGGAGCCCTTTCAAGCCCAGCACCCGGGCGATGTCGGTGTGGCGCTTGTAGCCCAGATAGGCGAACAGGTATCCGCTAACCGCAAAGAGAAGCGGGAGAAAGTACAGTCCCACGACCGGAAGGTCCACGATGGCCAAGCTGCCCAACGCGGCGATGGCCAGGCCGACCAGCAACCCGGCGGTGGTGAACAGAAGTCCGCTGGCGGTGACCACCGACGTCGCCCGGTCGAGCCTGCGGCCCAGGCGCGTGACGGCGTGGCCGAGGATCCCTCCGACAATGGCCCCGATGATGACACCCGCGACGATGCACGCAGCGATGAGAGCACCGTAGGGCACAGAGCCGTACCCCTCGGCGGGCAGGAAGGCCTTGCCCAATTCATACCCCGTAATGCCACCCACCAGGGCGAGCAGCAGTCTTATGGCGAGTACCATCAGTCCGTCCTAGTGATAACGGGGATGCGCGCAGACCTCGGCGAGCACGCCGTCCAGGAAACTGACCGCGTCATCCAGGCGCATCCTCTTGGCATACATCAGTTCGGAGGCCAGGATGCGCTTGACCTTGCCGAACATCTGTTTCTCGCCGGTGGACAGCCCCTTCTCCGAATCGCGCAGCGCCAGATTGCGGACCACGTCGGCCAACTCGAGGACGTCTCCGGTCCCGATCTTGTCCCGGTTGTGCTTGACCCTGCGGTTCCAGTTGACCGGCATCTTCGTGGGGTCATCGCGGAGCACGCCGATCACCTCTTCGACCATGACCTCGGGGATCACCGCCCGGACGCCCGCCCTGTCGATACTGTCGACGGGAAGCTTGATGTTCATGTTGTTGTGAAGGATCTGGATGCTGTAATAACGGCGGGCAGAGCCCTGGAAATCCTGATCCACTATCTCCAATATGCGCCCGGCTCCATGATTGGGGCACACCACCGTGTCGCCTACGCGGAACATCAGCCGCGCCGCTCCAAAAGGCTGAGTTCGTGGATACGGATGAGGCCTTCCTTGATGTCCCGGGCCCGTAAGATCCCCACATGCTCCAGCGCGGCGAGATCTTCCAGCGGCGCGTCGACGATGCCCTTGAGATCGCCGAAATGCGACACCACCGTCTGGACGACCGGCTCGTTGAGCCGCGGGATCTTGCGTAGCATGCGATACCCTCGAGGCCGCATGTGCTTGTCCAGGGGCTCCGCCTCCGGACCGCAGCCGACGGCGGCCCCCACGTTGCTCAAGGAGAGCAGATCGTCCGAAGGTATCGCGGCGAGCGCGTCTTTCGCGCACTGCACCTTCTGGGGACTGCTGTCGGACAGATAGTCCGTGAGCACGGCATCTCGCTCTTCCCGGACGTTGACCACCATCTCCTCCAATTGGAGTTCGACGAGGCGGCCCTCGGTGCCCAATTGGATGATATGGCTGTCGATCATCTGGACGATAACGAGCATCATCTCGGCGCGCTGGAGAACGCTGAGCACGTCGTAGAGCGTCACGGCATCCTGGTACTCGAGCAGAGAGAGCGAGGTGGACACCTCGTCGAATCTGGCCCTGAATTTCTCCAGGGTCCTCAGAGCCTGGTCGGCCTTATCGAGGATCGTACGGATGGGATCCATGATGTAGCGGATGTCGCCTATGTATACGGTGACCACATCGCGGGCGGCGGAGATGGAGATGGCCAGGCTGTCGATCTGCTTGGCCACGCGTTCGGCCGTGCGGTGCCGGGTTCCGGTCTCCTGGGATTCGATGCTGGCGTCGGGCATGAGCTGCACGTTGGCGTGAAGGATGTGCGTCCCCGCCTCGTCAAGGAGGATGGCTCCGTCCATCTTGCAGAGTTCGTACAAGATCATGGGCGATAGCGCCACGTCGATATCGATGCCTCCGGAGATCATCGGCCTGATCCTGGCCTCGTTGGCAAAGACCAGCAGTGCGCCGGTACGGGCACGCACGATATTGTCGATCGCGTCCCGGATGAGCGTACCCGGTGCGATCATCCTAAGAGCCTGGATGAGTCGTTCTTGTTGGGCGGGAGGCCTCTTGCCCACTGATGCTCCTCGTTGCCGTTTACCTGTCCTTCGCCGTCTGCTCTGGCGTATGCGACCGGCGGACCGCCTCGGCTATGTCCACCACCGCATCCACACGCATATCCCCTGGATTCGCCGCGCTTCGCGCGAACTCCTCCGCATTACGGGCGGGGACGAGGATGTGGGGCAGACCTCGCCGGACCAGCTCCTGGATGCGCTTGTCACCTTGGAGGACATAGCGGACCTTGCCCGTGAGGCTGATCTCGCCGAAAGCCGCGAGCACCGTGGCCGCTGTCTCCGTCGCGACAGGCCGAGGCTATCGCGAGAGCCACGGCAAGATCCGCGGCCGGGTCCTCCAGGACGAGCCCTCCCGCTACATTAACAAAGATGTCGGATCTAAGCAGCGGGAGCCGGGCGCGCCTATCGAGTACGGCCACGATCATGGCCAAACGATTGCGGTCCACCCCCCGGGCCACGCGTTGGGGCATCGCCAAGGTGCTGGGCGCCACGAGGGCCTGCACTTCGGCGAGCAGGCAGCGGGTGCCTTCCAGCACCGGCACCACCATCGAGCCCGAGCGCAGATCCCCTTCCTCCAGAAAGACCGAAGCCGGATCCGCTACCTCCACCAGGCCCCGTTCAGCCATCTGGAAGACCCCCACCTCGTTGGTGGAGCCGAACCGGTTCTTGACCGCCCTTAGGATCCGGAAGGGCTGCGCCCGGTCCCCCTCGAAGGACAGGACCGCGTCGACCATGTGCTCGAGCACCCGGGGACCCGCGAGTTCCCCATCCTTGGTGACGTGTCCGACCAGAACGAGGGCAATGCCGCTTGCCTTGGCCACCTGGAGCAACTGCGACGTGACCTCACGAATCTGGGCGACCGACCCGGGCGTCGAGCCGACGCCTGCCGACCAGAGCGTCTGCACCGAATCGACGACAACCACCTGCGGTTGGAGCTGCTCCAAGGCGGCGGACACCGCCTCGCTCTGGGTCTCGGTTATCAGGCGAAGGCCGCTCGTGCCGCCGCCCAGGCGAACGCTGCGCAGCTTGACCTGCGCCGCCGACTCCTCCCCGGAGACCAACAGGGTGGAAACACCCCGGGCTTCCATGCCCAGCAGAGCCTGCAGGAGCAGAGTGCTCTTGCCCACGCCGGGCTCGCCACCGACCAGGACCACCGAGCCGGCGACCAAGCCGCCGCCGAGTACTCGGTTGAACTCATCCAGACCGGTATCGATGCGGTCGCTGGCATGGATGTCCACGTCGGCAAGGCGGAATGGAGCGGGCGCCGCCGCAGACGGGATCGCGCCCCGGCCTCCGCCCCGTGCGCCGCGGCGCCGGAAGCGCGCCGCGGGAACGATCTCTTCAGCTATCGTGTTCCACTGACCACAGCCGGGGCAGCGACCCAACCAGCCCGGGGAGACGTATCCGCACTCCCGGCAGACGAAGGACCTCTTGCCGCCCTTCGGCATGGGCCGCCCCGTCTACTTGGTCTCTTCGGCCACAAGCATGTCGGGCGCTCCCTGGATGACCTCGCTGATCATCAGGTGGTCGTCCTCGCGCTCGAGCAGCACCGTGCTCCCTCTCGGGAACCTGCCTGACAGCACCTCCTCGGCCAACAGGTCTTCCACGTGACGCTGGATGGCGCGGCGCAAGCGGCCGCGCCCCCATGGTCGGGTCGTAGCCCACCTCGACGAGCAGCTCTTTGGCCGCCGGCGTGAGGGCCAGACCGATCTCCCGGTCCTTGAGCTGTTCCTCGACCCGCGACATCATCAGCTGCACGATGTCGGAGATCTCCTCCCGCGAAAGCTTGCGGAAGACGATGACCTCGTCCACCCGGTTGAGGAACTCGGGCCTGAAGATCTTCTTGAGCTCCCCGGTGACCCGGGTCTTCATCTCTTCGTACTCCAGGCCGCCCTCTGCCACCGGCTCACCGAAGCCCAGCACCTGCCCCTTGGAGATGGTGGCGGCCCCGATGTTCGACGTCATGATGATGATGGTGTTGCGGAAGTCCACCGTCCGGCCCTGCGCATCGGTCAGCCGGCCGTCCTCGAGGATCTGCAGCAGGATGTTGAACACGTCGGGGTGAGCCTTCTCGATCTCGTCCAGCAGCACCACTGAATAGGGCCGGCGCCGCACCGACTCGGTGAGCTGGCCGCCCTCGTCGTAGCCCACGTATCCTGGCGGAGAGCCCACCAGCCGGCTGACCGCGTGCTTCTCCATGAACTCGGACATGTCCACCTGGATGAGCGCCTCCTCGTCGCCGAAGAGGAACTCGGCCAGGGTGCGCGCCAGCTCGGTCTTGCCCACACCCGACGGTCCCAGGAAGATGAACGAGCCGGCCGGACGGTGCGGGTCCTTGAGCCCGGCGCGCGAACGGCGGATGGCCCGGGACACGGCCTTGACCGGTTCGTCCTGGCCCACGACGCGCTTGTGCAGCGCCTCCTCCATCCGCAGCAGCCGGTGCGTCTCGGCCTCGGTGAGCTTGGTCACCGGGATGCCGGTCCACATGGCCGTCACCTCGGCTATCTCGTCTTCGCCGATGGAGATCTCCGACGCCTCGTCGGACTCCCGCCACTTCTCCTCGAGCTCGTGGCGCTGGTTGAGCAGCTTGCGCTCGCGGTCGCGCAGCGAGGCGGCCTTCTCGAAGTCCTGCGTCTCGATGGCCGTCTCTTTCTCCCGGCGCACCTCCAGGATGGCGTCCTCCACTTCTCGCAGGTCCGGGCGAGGCGCACATGTTCTGGATGCGCTTGCGCGAAGCGGCCTCGTCGACCAGGTCGATGGCCTTGTCGGGCAGGAAGCGGTCGCTGATGTAGCGGTCGGCCAGATAGGCCGCCGCCTCGAGGGCCTCGTCGGTGATGCGCACCCGGTGATGGGCCTCGTAGCGCTCGCGCAGCCCCTCCAGGATCTTGCGGGTCTCCTGGATGCTGGGCTCTTTGACCAGGATCTGCTGGAAGCGCCGCTCCAGGGCGGCGTCCTTGGCCAGATGCTTGCGGTACTCGTCGAGCGTGGTGGCGCCGATGGTCTGCAGCTCGCCCCGGGCCAGAGCCGGCTTGAGGATGGAGGCCGCGTCGATGGCGCCTTCGGCCGCGCCCGCGCCCACCAGGTTGTGGATCTCGTCGATGAACAGGATGATGTCGCCCCGCTCGCCGATCTCCTTCATGACCTTCTTGAGCCGCTCCTCGAACTCGCCCCGGTACTTGGAGCCGGCCACCAGAGCGCCCAGGTCGAGGGTGTAGATCTGCTTGTCCTTGAGCAGGCCGGGCACATCGTTCTTGGCGATGCGCTGGGCCAGGCCCTCGACCACGGCGGTCTTGCCCACCCCGGGCTCGCCCACCAGCACCGGGTTGTTCTTGGTGCGGCGCGACAGGATCTGCATGACCCGCTGGATCTCGGTCTCGCGGCCGATGACCGGGTCGAGCCTGTCCTCCTCGGCGTACTTGGTGAGGTTGCGGCCGAACTGGTCGAGCACCTTGGAGCTCTTGCGCTCCTTGCCTTCGGCAGGCTCCTGGGCGGCGGCGCCGCGCGGCGGACTGCGGCTGGGACCGGAGAGCACCCGCATGACTTCCTGGCGGGCGCGGTCGGCGTCGACGTCCAGGTCGTTGAGGATGCGGGCGGCCACACCTTCGCTCTCCCGCATGAGCCCCAGCAGGATGTGCTCGGTGCCGATGTAGTTGTGACCCAGCGACAGCGCCTCGCGCAGCGCCAGCTCGAGCACCTTCTTGGCCCGCGGGCGTGAAGGGGATCTGCCCCTGCGAGTCGTGTCGCCCTCGCCCACGATGCGGGTGACCTCTCCGCGCACTTCTTCCAGGTTGACCTCCAGGGTGCCCAGCACCCGGGCGGCAACGCCGTCGGCTTCGCGCAGGAGCCCGAGAAGCAGGTGCTCCGTGCCGATGTAGTTGTGCCGGAGCATCCGCGCCTCTTCTTGGGCCAGGACGATCGACCTGGCGAGCGCGCTCTGTGAACCTCTCAAACATCACGTCTCTCTCCTGTCAGCCGGATGCCCGAACCCGCGAATACCTCCCGCATGACCCGGGCCCGGATCTCGTCGATCTCGGGGCTCTCCAGGCAGTCCGTCTTTACATCCATATAATCCATTACGATATGCGCGGGCTGGAGCCTGCTCATCAGACTGAAGGCCGACTCTGCAGCAAGACCGGGAGCCTCCACCAATCCCTGCTCCAATCCGACCTGAGCCGCCGATACGAGGTTGACCGCCTCCTGGAAGCACATGCTCCACGCATGCTGGGCCACTCCCAGAGCGCGCCCGATCTGGTCACGCGCCTGGACCGGGTGTTCGCGCAGGAGCATCTTCCTCACCGAGCGTTCCTTCTCGATGATCTCCCGCGCCATCTGCTCCACCTCGGCCACGATCTCCGCCTCCGGCCCGGTCTGGCGGGCTACGTTGGAGATCTGCACCACACCTCCGGCTCCGCCCCAGAGCGGAGCGATGCCCAGCCCGCGGCCGACGAGTTCGAGCGCTGCTCCCGCCAGCTTGCCCGTGAGCATCAGCGCAGGCACGTGCAGCGTAGCGTAGGCCCGCAGTCCCGTGCCCGCCTTGACGGGATAAGCCGTGAGATAGCCCCAGCGTGGGTCGAACGCGTAGGACACGGCGGTCTCCAGCCGGTCGTCGAGTACGCTGAGCAGGGACCACAGCGCCTCCAGCCTATCACCCTCGCGGAAGCCGACCAGGTTGAAATGGTCGACGCCGTTGATCTCGAGTGACGCCCAGCCGTCCCCATAGACGGCGAAGCCGCGCGCCGACCCGGCACCTTCGGCGAAAGCAGGCGTCATGAGCCCACGCTCTACCAGATGGGTGATCTCCATGGGAGACATCGCGTCGAGGTCGTATCCGCGCCACGGATGTTCCCAGCCGTCACCCTTGAGTGTGCCGAGGACTTCCGATCGCAGCTCCTCGAGCGCCCCCATTTCCTCCACGTGGCAGAAACGCCGGTTCGCGTCATTGCGGCTCAGCGACAGCGCAGAGGCCGTAAGTGTGCTCACCTTCCCGCTCACGCCTCGCCCCCACCCAGACGCTGCCCCAGCTCCGTCAACCGGTCACGCACGCCCGCCGCTTCTTCGAAGCGTTCGTGCGCCACCAGCTCTCTGAGCATGCGCTCCAACCTCATCATCTCGTGCCTCAGCGTGTCGGTCTCGGGTCCGCGGAGGGGCACCTTGCCCAGATGTTCTATCGGCTCCGCTTCCCGTCGGACTGTAGCCTCTAGATGATCGGCGAACACTCGGTAGCAATCGGCGCATCCCACCATCCCCGACTCCTTGATGTCGCTGAGAGTGGTGCCACACACCGCACAGAAGGTCTCGGCCCGCCCGGCCGAGCCGGTGCTCGACGTTCCTTCCTGATCGCGGGAGACGACTTTGCGAAGCCCGCGCAGGACGGACGGCACGGCCAAGACCAGAGCCAGACCTTCGGTCTGCTCGGCGACACCCTCTGCGCAGCGCGCGCACAGGTGGGTATGGCTCACGGTTCCGTCCACCACTCTGAGAAGATGCATGGTGGCCGGCTCTTCCCCGCACATCTCACAGTCGGTGGAGCCGCTGGGGTCGAGATTCCACTCGGGCGATTCGTCAGCAAACACCCGGGCCTCCTCTAAAGACAGACCGGTTATCCGGCTGCCTACCGGCGGAAAAGTACGGGGAAACTCGGCGCGTACTCCGCCGGGAAACGTCGTTCGGTGACTGTCGAAATTGTAGCATACCGGCCCTTTCCGGCACGGTATTGGGACGCAGAAAATACTCCCGGGGGTTCCCTACTCGACCGGCTGGAGGCAGGACCGTCTGCGGTCTTTTCGGGCGCCTAGGACGTGTACATACATGAGGTCGGGGCGTACACTTGAGCGAGTGCGATCGGCTCCGGGGAGAAGGCGACATGCGTAGGGCAGCGCGCTTGCTTGGTATTGTCGGCGGCACCCTGGGCGCGATTCTCGGAATCGCCCTTCTGGCGATAGAGGGGCAAGCAGGGCTGACCGGCGCCCCCTTTGTCGTCCTCGTGTGCGGCCTCGCCGGAATCGTAGGGGGCATGCTCGCCATCAGGCACCGGGTGATCAGTGCCGTCCTGCTTGTTGTTGCCGGTGTCGGCGGCCTCTTCGCGACTCCATACCACTGGGCCCTACCGGCCCTTCTCCTGTGTTTGGGCGGCATCTTGGTAGCCGTTTCGCGGACTGGGCCGGACGCCCCTGAGCCTCCTCCCCTGACGGGGACCTTTGACACCGCGGACGAAGTGGGCTTCTCCGCCAGCAACGCAAAGGCACGGAGAGACTTTCAAGCGTGAGTCTCTTCATGGCTTGGGGTAGGTCCATCGGTAGAACACCGCCAAGGTCACGGGTGAGGACTGGATCCTGAGCTCGACTCCATGGGCGCCCGCTTGGGAGAATCCGGCTGGGCGATCTCCTTCCCGGCTCCGGCGTCCATCGGCCGCTCCTCCCATCCGTCGCGAACACACTCTTGCGGGGCGCGATTCCACAGCAGACTGAGAACGTCGGGCCTGGCGTAGTGCCCGGTGGGATCGGCGAAGTTCTTGGCGCGGGCAATATCGTAGAGATCGATGTCGGCATAGAGGATGGTCTCCTCGTCCCAGGGGGCGGGGCCGGCGATGGTCGCCCCGTCCGGTCCGAAGATGTGGCTCCCCCCGCCTCCCACCTCGATGAGGTCGGCCCGCTCGGCGGTATCGGCCAGACGGTCGACTGTCTCCTTGCTCGTGATTGCGACCGGCGCCAGCACGAAGCAACTGCCTTCCAACGCGTACTCCCGCGAAGCGCCCATGCAGGCCTCTGCTCCAAGGGCGTAGGAATGTTTCCGGTACAGGCTGAAGGAAGGCCAGGAGGCGACATGCACTTGCTCTCCCAAGGAGTACATGGCGTAGCGGATAAGAGGCTGAAGGTGTTCCCAGCAGTTGAGAGCACCGAGGCGCCCAAGAGCGGTGTCGAACACCAGCAGATCGCTGCCGTCCCCCTGGCCGTACACCGTCCGCTCGGCGTGAGTGGGCTTGAGCTTGCGATGCCGACCCAGGAGATTCCCCTCGGGATCTATGAAGAGCTGCGTGATGTAGAGGCTACCGCCCGCCCGTTCGTTCATCCCCATGACGACGTGGGCCCCGGCCTGCTTGGCGGCCTCGCACAGCCTGGTGGTTGTCGGGCTAGGGATCTCCACGGAATTCGCATAGAGCTCGGCAAAGAACTCGTTGCCCCAGAGCGGCGTTCCCAGGAAGGCCCAGGAAGGGTATCCGGGAAGCCAGACCTCAGGGAATGCGATCAACTGAGCGCCGTTTCGTCCTGCCTCGGCTATCAGCGAGCAGGCTTTGTCCGTACTTCTTTCCCGGTCCTGCCAGACCGGCGCCGCCTGCACGGCCGCTGCCTTGAACCTCGGAAACTGATCCACGTACTCACCCTCCTACCGAGCTATGGCTCGCATCGAATCCTGCATATCGGTCTCCGATCTCGCTCCGACCGTCACTTCGGCCACGGTGCCATCGGGCCGCACGTAGTAGACGGTGGGGTACCCTTGCACGCCGAAGGCATCCGACAGTCGTTCGTCGGTCGCGTCCAGCGCCACCGGGAAGGTCAGGTCGTGCGACCGCATGAACTCTTCCGGACTGGGACCAGCCAGGTCGCCAGCAGCGGTCACGATGCTCACCAGCCTCACGCCAGGAACTTCGCTCCTGACCCGATCCAGAAGGGGGAGTTGGTCGCGACATTCGGGGCACCAGGCAGCCCAGACCGCGAGGACGGTGGGGACTCCCCGATAGGACTGCCAGGATACCGTTCCCCCATATAGAGCGGGCGCCGAGAAGTCGGGCACGGTGCTGCCGGGCGGCAGAGGCTCGCGCCGCGCGGGGCCGGAGACGTCCACCTGATCGGGGGAGGCGGCTTGAGGGAGGTCCATCGCCCCCGTCAGGCCGGGAACGACCAAGGACGCCGCGACAACGGCGGCGAGCAGGATCAGCGGCACCCCCACTCTGAACTCCTCCTCCGAGCTCCGAGCGCGCGCCAGGAACCGATCGAGCGCGAAGCGATCCTGGGAGCCCCGGACAAGCAGGTAGATCGAGGCCGCCAAGATCAGCGGCGTTCGTGCGAGATCGAGCCAGCTCACACCCTGGCCGGTTCCGTCCCCCCCAAAGCACCCGCAACTGATGTCCAGGCCGCGCACCTTGGCCTGTATCAGTGCGAACAGGAAGACACCCGACAGGAAGACCGCCACACCCGCTGCGAAACGGGTCGACAGACCGAGGAGCAGAAGCGCCCCCACCATGATCTCCAAGAGTGTGAGTCCCAGGGCTACCGGGTGCACGAGCAGGTCGGGGACCACGGCATAACCATGGATCACCCGTGTAGCATCCGCCAGGTCCAGCGCCTTTTGGATGCCGGCGTAGAGGAACAGGCCTCCCAGGACCAACCGCACGACGAGGGGCAGATGCCGGCGGAGGTTCGGCACCTCGGTGCGCCGTCTAGTGCTCGGGACGGAGCTGCGGGAAAAGGATGACGTCCCGGATGGAATCGACGCCCAGCAGCAGCATCACCAGCCGGTCGATGCCGATCCCCAGGCCGCCCGCGGGCGGCATGCCGTACTCCAGGGCGCGGAGGAAGTCCTCGTCGAAGGCGTGGGCCTCTTCGTCGCCGGCCTCCTTGTTGCGCGCCTGCTCTTCGAAGCGCCGACGCTGGTCCATGGGATCGTTGAGTTCGGAGAAGGCGTTGCCGCACTCCTTGCCGCCGATGATGGGCTGGAAGCGCTCCACCAGACGCGGGTCGTCCGCGGTGGCTCTTGGCCAGCGGGCTGAGCTCCAGCGGATAGTCGATCGCGAAGGTCGGCGACATGAGCTTGGGCCAGACGGCGTGCTTGAGCGCCTTGTCGACCAGGGTCGCGAACGTATCGCGCTTCTCCACCTCGATATGGCGGTCGCAGGAGCGCCTGCTTGCCGGCCTGCGGGTCGTCCCTCATATCCGCAGAGCGACAGGCCCAGGTGCTCCCTCAGCAGCGAGTCGATGCGTGCGGCGCGGCCAGGGCGGCCGCAGGTCGACCGAGTGCTCGCCGACGACGATCTCGGTGGTGCCGATGACCTCCACGGCCAGGGCCGGGATCATGTTCTCCACCAACTCCATGATGGCGTTGTAGTCCACGTAGGCCCAGTAGAGCTCCATCATGGTGAACTCCGGGTTGTGGACCAGCGAGATGCCCTCGTTCCGGAAGTTCTTGCCGATCTCGAAGATGCGTGTCGAAACCGCCCACCAGCAGCCGCTTGAGGTAGAGCTCGGGAGCGATGCGCAGGTAGAGGTCGGTGTCGAGCGCGTTGTGGTGGGTGACGAACGGCCGCGCCAGCGCCCCGCCGGGGAGCGGCTGCAGGATGGGAGTCTCCACCTCGACGAAGCCCTGGCCCTCCAGGTAGCGCCGCATGGACGAGACCAGCTTGCCGCGGGCCCGGAGCTGCCAGGCGACGTCGGGGTTGGCGACCAGATCGACGTAGCGCTGGCGGTAGCGGGTCTCCCGGTCCTGCAGGCCGTGGAACTTCTCCGGCAGGGGGCGCAGCGATTTGGTGAGCAGCGTCCAGGACTCGGCGAACACGGTGAGCTCGCCCCTGCGGGTGCGGAACACATGCCCTTCGCAGCCGACGATGTCGCCGAGGTCGACGTCGCTCAGCCGCTCGAACGACTCCTCGCCCAGAGCGTCGACGTTGCCGTAGACCTGCAGATCGTCCCAGCCGTCGCGCAGGGTGAGGAAGACCGCCTTGCCGTGCTCCCGCCGGGCCATGACCCGGCCGGCTATCCGATAGTGGCTGCCTTCGGCCTTGGTGCCCGGCTCGAGCGCCGAGTAGAGCTCGGTGATCTCGCCCAGAAGAGTCCGGCCCTCGAAGCTGCGCGCGTACGGCTCGATACCCTCGCGCCGCAGACGTTCAGCCTTGGCCAGCCGGTCGCGCTCCCACTCCGGCAGGTCCATCTCGTCACATCTTCCCTATCGCCAGGATCTCCAGGTCCAGCGCGCCGACGGGGACCGGCACGGTGACCACGTCGCCCACCCTCTTGCCGATGATGGCCTGCCCGACCGGCGACTCGTTGGAGAGCCGCGCTTTGGTGGGATCGGCCTCGGCCGAGCCCACGAGCGTGTAGATGCGGACGTCGCCGGCCTTCTTGTCGCGGAGGGTGACCGTGCTGCCCACGCTCACCTTGTCGGTGTCGATCTCGGAGTCCTTGATGACCCGGGCGCGGCGCAGCTTCTCCTGGAGCACGCTGATGCGGTGCTCGAGCAGGGCCTGCTCGTTCTTGGCGTCGTCGTACTCGGAGTTCTCGGTGATGTCGCCGAACTCACGCGCCTGACGTGATGCGCTCGGCCACCTCTTCCCGCTTGACGGTGGAGAGGTAGGTGACCTCGTCCTGCAGTTGCTTGAGGCCTTCTTCTGTGAGAATGACTTCCTTGCGGGACACTAGTTCCTTCCTTCCACAGCCGCGGAGCCAGTGTGCGCCCCGCCCGGCGCGTCGCGGCGGCCGGGGCTTCGTTCTCAGCAGCCCTTCAAGGCGAGCGCGGCATTATATGGTGCAGGAACACGCTTGTCAACACGATGCTCAGCCGTCCGCACCAGCGCGGCCGAGCGCCTCGTCGAGCGCGTCGCCGTCCGCGGCGCGCCGCAGCCCTCTCGATGGTCGCCGGGGCGACCCGCGACGGCCGCAGGTACCAGCCGACGAGCCTCCACATCCACTTGAGGGCCCGCTCCGGCCCCATCTCCTCGATGGCCAGGGCCAGCAGAGCGCGCAGGTCGGCGATCACCTCCGGCAGCGGCGGCCTTGGAGTGGTCCTCGCCCGGCGAGAAGCCCGTCGACCAGCCAGGGATCGCCCGCTGCTCCTCGCGCCACCATGACTGCCGTCGCTCCCGTGGCTTCCCGATGATCTCGCTTGGCCGACGCTCACACTCATCACGTCCCCGGACGCGATCACCGGGATCCCGACCGCCCGGACCACTTCCGCGGTGACGGTGTGGTCGGCCGGCGCCGCGGTAGTACTGGCTGGCGGCCCGGGGATGGACGCCGAGCGCGGCCACCCCCACCTCCTCCAGGCGCGGCGCCAGCTCCACCGCGGTCCTCTCGCCCTCGCTGCAGCCCGCTGCGCAGCTTGACGGTGACCGGGACACCATGCGCGCTCGGCCGCCTCGACCACCGCCGCCGCCACGGCCACGGCCCGCTCCGGCTCGCCGAGCAGCGCGGCCCCGGCGCCGGTCCGCATGACCTTGCGCACCGGGCAGCCCATGTTGATGTCGAGGAGATCGGGCACGGCCGCGCCTGGCATCCGCTCCTGGGAGAGGACCAGGCGGGCGGCCTCGGCCATCACCTCGGGGAGTCGCCGAAGAGTTGCACGGCCATCGGCCGTTCCTCCTCTCGAAGTGCAGGTAGTCCTCGGGTGCGTCTGTTGCCGTGGAAAGCCCGTAGGCGCTGACCATCTCGGTGGTCACCAGGCCGGCGCCGTGAGCTTCAGGTGCCGACGGTACGCTGACGTGGTGAGCCCGGCCATGGGAGCCAGCACCACCCGGTTGGGTATGGCGACCGAGCCGATGGCGAAGGGGGTGGACAGGGCTCCCGGCCCGGAAGCGTCGATCTCTTGTGACACCTCGACCGGGGCCGGCGAGGTGTCGCCGCTGCCCGGCTTCATCCTACGTGTGGTTGCGCCGGTAGATGATCTCCAGCCCGCGCAGCGTGAGGAGCGGGTCCAGCTTGTCGAGCGTGGAGGCGTGGTCGAAGATGAGGGAGGCGAGCCCCCCGGTGGCCACCGCCACCGCCGCGCCGCCCAGTTCCTCGCGCATGCGCGAGCACGATGCCGTCCACCTGACCGGCGAAGCCGTACACGGCTCCCGCCTGCATGGCATGGACGGTGTTCTTGCCTATGACCGAACCCGGGTCGGCCAGCTCGACCTTGATCAGTCGGGCGGCGCGTGTGGCCAGCGCGTCAAGGGAGATCTCGATGCCCGGGGCGATGGCGTGGCCCAGGTACTCGCCGGCGGCCGAGACCGCGCTGAAGGTGGTGGCCGTGCCGAAGTCCACCGCGATGCAGGGGCCACCGTACGGCCTCGAAGGCGGCGACGGCGTCGACGATCAGGTCGGGGCCGACCTGGCGCGGGTCGCTGGTGAGGATGGGCATGCCGGTCTTGACTCCGGGGCCGATGACCAGGGCCTCGAGACCGAACTTGGCCGCGGCCATGCTTGAGTACTCGCCGCTCAGCCGCGGCACCACCGAGGCGACGGCCACTCCGGAGACCGAATCGCGCCGAGAAGCCGTCGAGTCGCAGCAGGCTGTCGAGCAGGACGGCTATCTCATCGCCGGTCTTGCGCACGTCGGTGGCGAAGCGCCAGCTGGCCACGAGCTCCTTGCCGGAGAACAGCCCGACATGCGGTCTGGGTGTTCCCTACGTCGACGGCCAGAAGCATGGTCGTCACCTCCTCGGACCCGTCTCGCAGGGTCAGACCGACGTCCACGGGCGGCGCACCCATGGTGAGAGCGCTGGTGGAGATCAGGTCCACGCCTGTCTCGGCGATTGCCCTGACGGTATCAGAGACACGCCGCCCGAAGCCTCCAGGACCACGTCGGGCGTGAGCCCGCGGGCTACACCCACCAGGTGCCTCGAGCGAGGCCAGGTCCTGGTTGTCGAGCATGATGAGGTCGGCCCCGCAGGCGATCGCCTCGCGCAGGTCGGCCTCGCTCTCCACCTCCACCTCCACCTTGATGTAATGCGGCGCCGGCTGCCTTGACCCGGTCCATGGCGGCCCGCACCCCGCCGGCGGCCGCCAGGTGGTTGTTCTTGATGAGCACCATGTCGAACAGCCCGAAGCGGTGGTTGCCGCAGCCGCCCAGCACCACGGCCCGCTTCTCCCAGAGGCGCAGCCCAGGCATGGTCTTGCGGGTGTCGACCACCGCCGCCCCGGTGCCCGGCCACCGCCTGCGCGAAGCGCCGGGACTGCGTGGCTACCCCGCGACAGATGGCTGAGGAGGTTGAGCATGGTCCTCTCCGCGGTGAGGATGCTGCGCGCCGAGCCCTCGATGGCTGCCAGCTCGTCCCGCGTCTCCGGCCGCGGCGCCCTCCTCCACCAGCGCTGTGAAGACCGCCCTCGGGTCGACCTCGCGCATGACCGTCCGGGCAAGGTCCAATCCGCACACCACCAGGTCGTTGCGCGCCGTGATCACGGCGCGCCCCCGCAGGTCCGCGGGCACGGTCAGCTCGGAGGTGATGTCGCCGTACCCGGCCAGATCCTCGGCCAAGCGCCTGCCGGACCAGTCTCAAGATCCGCGTCTCTCGCTCATGACTCCTCCACCGGTCTCGACGTAGACCACGCTGGCTCCCCTGTCTCGGCGATCGCGGTGGATCAAGCACATGACGGCGCCAGCGAGGCGTCGTCCCGCTCGCGGAAGTCGGAGCGAAGGTGCACCCCTCGGCTCTCCTCCCGCATCGCGGCTGAGAGGATCAAGTGACGGGCTACTGTGAGAGGTTGAACAACTCCAACTCTGCCGACACTCAGCCCCGGAGCGGCGAGCGAGCCCTCTGGATGCCCTCCAGCGAGCCTGCTGCCTTCTCAAGTCCTTCTTTGGTGCGCACGATACCGCACAGATCCGCCATCAGGCGCCCCAGCACCGCTCGCTTCTCGGCCACAAGGCCGGATCGTTCCCCTCCCGAGGCTCATCGGCCAGGTCGAGCCTGACCTTGCTCACCGCCGGGTCCGAGACCGACAGGTAGCGGTTGAGCTCGCGCACGGTGCGATCTCCGAACACGAGCCCCTCGAGCAGCGAGTTGGAAGCCAGGCGGTTGGCCCCGTGGATGCCGGTGCTGGCCGTCTCGCCACACGCGTACAGACCGGGGATGGTGGTGCGGCCCCAGCTGTCGGTGAGTACACCGCCGATGAAGTAGTGCGACGCCGGGGCGATGGGGATCAGCTGCGGTGCAGAGGTCGAACCCCCTGGCCTGCGAGACCCGTTGTAGACGGTGGGGAACCGCTCGCGAGGAACGCGCAGTCCAGATGTCTGGCGTCGAGCCACACGTGGTCGGTGCCGTCCCGGTCGAAGACAGCCTTCATGTGCCGGACGACAACATCCCTCGGCGCGAGTTCGGCCCTTGGATGCGAGCCCACCATGAACCTCTCCCCCGCATCGTCACGCAGGTAGGCGCCCTCGCCGCGCAGCGCTTCGGTAAGAAGCAGGGTCGGGTTCTCCGACCCGTAGAGAGCGGTGGGATGGAACTGCATGAACTCCATGTCGCGCATGACGGCGCCGGCCCGGTAGGCCATCGCATGACCGTCACCCGTCGCCACCAGAGGGTTGGTGGTGTGGGAGTAGACCTGGCCGGCGCCCCCGCACGCCAGCACCACGGCGCGCGCGAGGGTCACCGTCAGCCCCCCCTCGCGGTCCAGCGATACGGCACCGACACAGCGGCCGGCGTCCATCAGCAGGTCGATGACGAACTCGTTCTCGTGGAGCTCCACCCGGCTGCCTGAGATGATGGCTTCAGCCAGCGCGCTGGCTACGACGCTTCCTGTGGCATCGCCGCCGGCCCGCACCACCCGCGGGACCGAGTGAGCACCCTCGGAGGCAAGGATCAGCTTGCCGTTCCGGCGGTCGAAGTTGGCTCCCAGCTTCTCCAGCTCGCGCACCCGCGCCGGCCCCTCCTCCACGAGGACCCGCACGGCGGCGGCGTCGCAGAGTCCGACCCCCGCCTCGAGGGTGTCCTTGAGGTGCAGTTCGGGGGAGTCGTAGTCGCCGATAGCGGCCGCGATCCCGCCCTGGGCGAGGAACGTGGTGGTCTCGTCGAGAGCGCCCTTCGTGATCAAGCCGACATGCCAGCGGTTCGCCGCCCCCACCGCGGCGGTGAGCCCGGCGATACCGCCGCCGATGACCAGCACGTCGTAGCTGGAGTAGCGAAGCTCCGCGCCGCTGCGGGAGATGAGAGATCCGGTGGTCATGCACCTACCTCGACCATGCGCTGCACGGCGCGAAGGGCCTTTGGCTCACGGATCTCCGGCTCGACGCTTACGATGGGACCTTCATCCTGGAGAGCTTTGAGCACCTTCTCCAAGGTGATGAGCTTCATGTTGGGACACACGGTCAGCTGGGTCACCGGATAGAAGGTCTTGCCCGGCACGTCCTTCGCCAGCCGGTACAGCATGCCCAGCTCGGTCCCGATGAGATACTCGGTGGCGTCGTCCTCACGGCAGAAGCGGATCATGCCCGACGTGCTTTCCACTGCGTCGGCCAAAGCCACCACCTCGGGCTCACATTCGGGATGCACCACCAGTTTGGCGCGAGGATGCGCCGCCCGCGCCTTCTCCACGTCGTCCACTCCGATCAGACCGTGCGTGGGACAGAAACCGGGCCACAGGATCACCCAGCGCCCCGCCCGCTGTGCGGCCCAGGAGCCGAGATTGCGGTCGGGAGTGAAGATGATCTCCTTGTCGGCAGGGATCGAGCGGATGATGTTCACGGCGTTGGCGCTGGTACAGCAGATGTCGGAGACCGCTTTGACCGCGGCCGAGGTGTTGACATAGCTCACCACCACCGCTCCCGGGTGCTCGGCCTTGAGCTCCTCGAGTCCCTCCACGTCGACCATGTCTGCCATCGGACAGCCGGCTTCCTCATCGGGGAGGATGACCGGACGGTCGGGAGCGAGGATGGCGGCCGTCTCGGCCATGAAGTGGACCCCGCAGAACACCGTCATGTTCGCGGTGGTCGCTGCCGCCTGTCGCGACAGCCCCAGGGAGTCGCCCACGAAATCGGCCACATCCTGGACCTCCGGCCGCTGATAGTTGTGGGCGAGGATGACGGCACCCTTTTCCTGCGCCAGACGGCGGATCTCGGCGTGCATCGCTGAATGGTCCATATGCGGCCTCCTGTTCTGAGGCTGGCTCCGCTGCTCCCGTTTCTCGCCGCGACCCGCAGCCTGGCGAATCACCGTCTGCCCCCTCACCAGGTCGAGTGCCTCCGCCACCGTTTTCCCGCTCGGCAGGAGCAGATCGGGGGCCAGTTCGGACAGGGGCTCGAGGACGAACCGCCTCTCCTCCATGCGCGGGTGCGGCACTTCGAGGTCGGTTCCGCGGTCGAGAGCCCATGGTACCAGAGGATATCTACGTCGATGCTCCTGGGCCCCCACCTGACAAGGCGCTCCCTTCCGAGGGCGTTCTCGATGCGGCCGACGGCTTCCAGAAGCTCACGGGGTGACAGCGAGGTCTCCAGCTCGACCACCTGGTTGAGGTAGTCGTCCTGCTCGGGCCCTCCCACAGGCGCGGTGACGTAGATGCTCGACACACCGCTGATGGAGGTCCCGGGCAACGCCGCGAGAAGCTCTCTCGCCTGCCGCAGCAGCTCAGTGCGGTCACCCAGATTGGAGCCCAGCCCCAGGAAGACCCGGGCCGGTCCAGGCCGCGGGACGGCAGACAATTCAGTCCTCGACGTCGGAACGCGCGAGCTCGACGGCGGCCGCCACGCTGTCCAGCGCACAGGCCACCGGCGGGTGGGGCTTGGTGACCTGTACCCATACCTCGTCGACGGGGAAGCGGCGGATGATGGCCTCGGCCGTGAGCCGGGCAAGGCGCTCCAGCAAGGAGTAGCTCCCCGTAGTGGCCACGTCGACGATGACATCGATGACCTCGGTGTAGTCGACCGTGTCCGACACGTCGTCCGTGTACGCGGCGTCGCATTCGTCCATGGTGAGGCGCACGTCGTAAAGCAGTCGCTGGCCCAGCACCTTCTCCTCGTCGGTGACTCCGTGATGGCCGTAGACTTCCAGCCCTTCGATGAAGATGTCCATCACAGCCCCCCGTTCTCGTCTTTGGCGGCTCCGCGCACCGCTCGGGCGATCCTGGCCGCATCTCGGTTGACATCCACCCGATGCACCCTCACCACGTGAGCTCCGGAGTTCACTGCGAGGGCGGTGGTGACTGCCGTCGCCTCGTCGCGGGCGCTCGCCTCCTCTATGCCGAGTATCTCTCCCAGAAAGCGTTTGCGCGAGGCCCCCACCACGATCGGCCGCCCCAGACAGCGGAAACTCTCGAGGTTGCGAAGGATGGTCAGATTGTGCGCCGTGGTCTTCCCGAAACCCAGTCCCGGGTCGATGAGCAGGTTCTCCTCCCTGAGTCCGTTGGCGACGGCCCAATCGAGCCTCTCGGCGAAGAAGGCGTGCAAGTCGCCGATCACGTCCCCGTAGACCGGCGCCGCCTGCATGGTCTTGGGTTCGCCCAGCATGTGCATGAGGATGACCGGACAGTCCGCGTCCCTCACCACCGCCACCATCTCCGGGTCCATGCGGAGAGCGGAGATATCGTTGACCATGAAGGCCCCGGCCGCCAACGCCTTGGCCGCCACTCGAGCCTTGTACGTGTCTACCGAGACGCGCCCGGGCAGAGAGGGGGCCAACGCCTCGATCACGGGAAGCACCCGGGCCGTCTCCTCCTCTTCGGACAGCGGATCCGCGCCGGGGCGGGTCGATTCCCCCCCGACGTCGACGAGAGCCGCGCCCTCCTCCATCATGGTCAGCGCGGCGTGGATCGCGTCTTCGGGGCCCGCATAGCTGCCGCCATCGGAGAAGGAGTCCGGCGTGACGTTGAGCACCCCCATGAGGAGCGGGGGGTCGCTCAGATCGAGGCCGGGCGGGCCGAGGGGAGACGGGTCGTCGTAGTCTCGGAGCGCGGTCTCGATGGCAGCTGCCAGCCGGCGCAGACCGAAGGGCTGTTGCTTCAGTTTGGGCAGAAGCCGCTCGAACTGGGTGAGGGTGCCCATCACCAGGCAATCGGCGGTACCCCCCTTGAGTTCGTACACCTCCCGGGAGGTCGCCACCTCACCCCCCCGGGAGAGCATCTCCTGCTTGAGGATGTTCGCAGCGCGCACGTCAAGGCCCCGGACCCGGACGACGCGGAAGAGAGCCTTCTTCTCCATGATGTCGATGCCGGCTCCGGAGACGCCGGATACGGGCGAGCGCCGCCCGCGCTTCGGCGACATCTCTCAGAGAGAGGACCTGGGGTGTGATCTCGACCGGTGTCACAGCGACCGGCCTACGCTCAGGGATTCGGCGCTTCGATCAGTGCCAGGACCTCGGCCCGGGTGGCCGCGTTGCTGCGGAAGATGCCTCTGACGGCGGAGGTGACCACCCGCGAACCGGGCGCCTTCACACCGCGCATGGACATGCATAGATGCTCGGCTCTGACCAGGACGAGTACTCCGGCCGGATCGAGGGCGTCCACAAGGCTGTCGGCGATCATGCTGGTGAGCCTCTCCTGCAGCTGCAGCCGGGCTGCGGCCGTGCTGACAAGGCGGACGATCTTGGACACGCCGGTGATGCTCCCGTTCTTGGAAGGGATGTAGGCCACGTCGGCCACCCCGAAGAAAGGCACGAGATGATGCTCACACAGGGAGTGGAAGGCGATGTCGCGCACCAGGACCATCTCCTGATGGGTGTCGGAGCCGATGGCGACCACCAGGGAAGAGAGATCCTTGGGCTCGGTGGCGATGAGTTCTTCGTACAGGTCCGCGACCCGACGAGGCGTTTCCAGAAGACCCTCGCGCTGAGGATCCTCGCCGATGCCCTCGAGGAGGAGGCGGGTGGCCTGCTCGATCTTGTGCCTGTCGACCACCTGCGGGTCAGTCTTCGGTGTAGGGGCTGAAGGAGGCCACCCCGCCGGGTGCGAGGCCTTCGGGCGCCGGTCCTTCCTGCTCACGCTGCTGGCGCTGCTTCTGAGCGCGCTTGCTCTCGGCGGCCTTGCGCGCCTTGGCTTCGTCGGCTGACCTGAAGACCTCCTCGGGTTCCCCACCCGCCACGAGAGCCTCGAACTGCTCGCGGTCGATGGTCTCCTTGTCGATGAGCAGCAGGGAGATCTTGTCCAGTTCCTCTCGATGGGCCGTTAGAATGGCTCTGGCCGTCTCGTAGGCCTCGTCGACCACCCTGCGGATCTCAACGTCGATCTTCTCGGCCGTGTCGTCGGAGTACTCCTGGCCCATGCCGTAATCGCGGCCCACAAAGGGTTGGGCAGGATCGTGTCCGAAGGTGAGCGGCCCCAGGTTCTCGCTCATCCCGTACTGGGTGATCATGCGGCGAGCCGTCTCGGTTGCCCGCTGGAGGTCGTTGGAGGCCCCGGTGGTGATGTCGTCGAAGCGGATCTCCTCGGCTACCCGGCCGGCAAGCATGTGCGACAGCTTGTCGAGGATCTCCTTCTTCTTGACCATGAATTTGTCTTCAGTGGGCAGCGTGATGGTGTAGCCCAGAGCCTGACCCCGGCTGATGATGGAGATCTTGTGCACGGGATCCGCGTTGGGGAGGTAGTGCGCCACCAGGGCGTGGCCCGTCTCGTGGTAGGCGGTGATGAGCTTCTCCTCTTCGGAGAGCAGACGCGATTTCTTCTCCGGGCCGGCGATGACCCGCAGCACCGCCTCCTCGAGTTCTTCCATGTCGATGACCCGTTTGCGCTTGCGCGCCGTCAGCAGGGCCGCCTCGTTGACGAGGCTGGCCAGGTCGGCTCCGGTGAAGCCGGGGGTCTGCGCGGCCAGCGTGTCGAGGTTGACACCCGGGGCCAACGGCTTGCCCTTGGCATGGACGGCCAGGATTGCCCGACGACCTTCGCGATCCGGACGGTCGACCACGATCTGCCGGTCGAACCGGCCCGGGCGGAGCAGGGCAGGGTCGAGGATGTCCGGCCGGTTGGTAGCCGCCATGATGATGATGCTCTCGTTGGCCTCGAAGCCGTCCATCTCCACCAGCAACTGGTTGAGGGTCTGCTCCCGTTCGTCGTGACCGCCGCCCAGGCCGGCGCCGCGGTGGCGGCCGACGGCGTCGATCTCGTCGATGAAGATGATGCAGGGCTGGTTCTGTTTGGCCTGATCGAAGAGGTCGCGAACCCGGCTGGCGCCGACGCCCACGAACATCTCCACGAAATCGGAACCCGAGATGCTGAAGAACGGGACTCCCGCCTCACCGGCGACCGCGCGGGCGAGGAGGGTCTTGCCGGTGCCCGGAGGGCCGAACAGCAGCACGCCCTTGGGGATGCGGGCACCCAGGCTCTGGAAGCGCTTGGGATTCTCGAGGAAGTCCTTGATCTCCTCCAGTTCCTCCACGGCCTCGTCCACCCCGGCCACGTCCTTGAAGGTGATCTTCGGCTGATCGACCGCCATCCTCTTGGCGCGCGACTTGCCGAAGCTCATGACCTTGCTGCCGCCGCCCTGCATCTGGTTCATCAGGAAGATGAAGAAGACGACCATGAGGAGGATGGGGGCTATGGTGCCGAGGAGCGTGACCCACACCGAGCTCTTCTGGATGTCGGCGATGAAATCGACCTTGTTGGTCAGCAGGAACTCCTCCATCTTGAAGCCCTCGGTGAACCCGACCTGGAAGCTCTTGCCGTTCTCTTTCAGTTCCCCCTCCACGACCAGGTCCTTGGTCTTGAGGGTGACCGGGCTCTTCACCTGCTGGCTCTGGACGGCGGTCTGGAACTCGCCGAACGTCATCTGCTCGTTGGCCCGTGAACCGTAGAAGAGGTTCTGGACGAAGAACGCCAGCAGAATGACGAGGAGTATGGGGAAGGCCGCGCTTTTGAAGAACCTGCTCAAGTGCGCTCCACAAATCGTTGCATGAGGGTCAGAGATACTAGCACAAGGCGCTCAATCGAGGTCGTCTATCACTCCGATATAGGGCAGGTTGCGGTGCTTTTCCGAGTAGTCCAGCCCGTAGCCCACCACGAACTCGTTCTCGATCTCGAACCCCGTGTATTTACAGGGGAGCTCGGCGATCCGCCGGCCCGGTTTGCTGAGCAGCGTCACGATCTCCAGGCTGGCCGGATTGCGGGACATGAGACTCCTGCTGAGATACTGCAAGGTCAGGCCCGAATCGATGATGTCCTCCACGATGAGTATGTGCCGACCGTCGATATCCGTGTCGAGATCCTTGAGGATCCGCACGACCCCCGAGCTCTCGGTGGAAGCGCCATAGCTAGATACCGCCATGAACTCGAGTTCCAGGTCGAAGCACAACCGGCGGGCCAGGTCGGCCATGAAGAAGATGGCGCCCTTGAGAACGCAGATGAGCACCGGCCTGGTACCCTCGTAGTCGCGGGCTATCTCGCCCGCCAGCTCGTCTACCCTGGCCTGCAGCTGGTCTTGCGGTATGAGGACCCTCACGACTGCCCGTCTCCTTCGCATCCGCCGTAGCCTGGACCGGCGCTTTCGTCGGCCTCCCCACCGGTCTCACCCGGCGACCCGCTACCCGGCTCTCCGCTGAGACCCAGGCGTACGATCTGCGCTGTCTCGCCGGTTATTCTACCCTCCTCTGCGACCAGCAATCCACACACCCAGACCACCCGGCCGTCGCATACCACCAGGGGGATCGTGGGGCGCACAGCCGCTGCGATGCGCAGGTCGACAAAGACATCCTGGAGCTTGCGGCTACCGGGCGCCCCCAGAGGACGCACTCGATCGCCCGGACGTGGACCGCGCACCTCCACAGTGCCTTCAAGGCTCCTGGAGTCGACATAGGCCTCGGAAGACACATCGGGTGCTCTGTAGCTTCCGACCTGAGTGGCGGTCACGCACACGCCGCCCCAGCGAGCGCGACCCGGTACACCGAGGGGGACCGGCGAAGGAGAGGGAGATGCCGCCGTCGCCGCCCGCGGGCGGCGACGGCCACAGGCTAGAGTGATCTCGTCGTACTCTTTGTGGGCCCGCCAGCGGCCGGCGAGGTCGCGCTCCGCCGATCCCGGGATGGTGAGCAGCGCCTCCAGGGCAAGGACGGAGGCGCGCGAGGCTGCCGGCCTCGCGCGCCGCTCTAGCCACCGATGGAGCAAGAGGCGCCGCAACGCGCGGTCGAGCGACAGAAGAGCGGACGCGCTCAGCCCGGCGCCATCCCCGGTCATCACGTCCCGCTCGGCGTCGTCGATGAGCGCCTCGATCAGCCCCTCGATCTCCGCTGCCACCTGCGCTGCCCGCCCGGCGGCCTCCACGGCTCCGGGGAGCGCCCGTTCCCAGGCGGGCAGCACGTCCTCGCGGATGCCGGTACGGACATAGCCGGGGAAGACGTTGCCCCGGTCCTCGGCGAACTCGAGACGGAGAGCACGGCAGTACGCGGCCGTCTCCTCGCGGCGGCACTCGAGCAGAGGCCGTACCCACGGGGGGTCGCAGGGAGCCATACCTCTGAACGCAGCCAGACCGCCATAGCGGCCCAGGCGATAGAGCATGGTCTCGACCTGATCATCGGCGGTGTGACCGAGGGCGATGCGATCGCACTTCTGCTCGGCGGCCACCTCCACCGCCGCTCGGCGGCGGGTTTCGCGGGCCCTCTCTTGAACGTTGCCCCGGCTCTTGCCTACCGGCCGGTGGAGGATGGTGAGGGCGACTCCCGCCTCCCCGCAGGCCCGGACGGTCAACGCCTCGTCGTCGTCGCTCTCGGATCCGCGCAGATGATGGTTGATATGCAGGGCATGGACCGCTGCGGGAGCCCCAGTTCGCCCCGCCGAGCCGGCCAAGATGTCGAGGAGAGCCCGCGAGTCCTGACCGCCGGAGACCATGACCAGCGCTCGCGAGCCGGGTGGGAACAACTCCTCCCGAGTCATGAAGGCCAGCACTCTCCGCGCCAGCGAAACCTGCCCCCGCGCGTCCCTTCCCTCCGCCGCAGACACGTTCCTCGCCCCTCCGTCGCCGACTGCCAGGGCTGGTATTGTACTACCCTGCAGCCGGCCGTCCGGCCACACCAGTGGAGGTGCCCATTGAACGGGTCTGCAGCTGCCGAGGGCGCAGTGGAGCCCATCGTCATCGTCCACGGCCCCTCCTTGACGTCATATAGTTTCGGTCACGAGCATCCTCTTCAGCCGACTCGCCACGAGCTGACCATGTCGTTGCTGGCGATGCTCGGATGGCTCGACGCCCCCGAGCTATCGGTGGAGACGCCACGTCCGGCCACGCTATCCGAGCTTCTTGCGGCCCACTCTCTTCCGTACATACAGGCCGTACAGACGGCTCAATCCATAGCTCGAGGCGAGCGGCCACCGGCCGATCTGCGGATCTACGGTCTGGGCATCGAGGACAATCCCCTCTTCCCCTCAATGCACGAGGCCCCCGCGCTCCTGGCCGGGGCCAGTATCCAGGCGATGCAGGCTGTCCTGGAAGGCCGGGCGGTGCATGCCTACAGCCCGGCGGGCGGGATGCATCACGCCATGCGCGCGCGGGCGGCAGGCTTCTGCATCTACAACGACATTGTGGTCGCGATCGCGGCAGCTCTTGCTCAGGACCGCCGGGTGGCTTACGTCGATCTGGACGCCCACCACGGCGACGGTGTTCAGGCCGCCTTCTACGATGACCCTCGGGTGCTCACCGTTTCGGTGCACGAATCCGGGGAGTTCCTCTACCCGGGCACCGGAGAAGCCTCGGAGACGGGCATCGGTGAGGGCCGAGGGGCCTGTATCAATGTCCCCCTCCCCCCGCACAGCGGTGACGATTCCATACTCCTGGCCTACGACCGGATCGTAGAGCCGGCCCTGGTGGCCTACGCACCCGACATCATCGTCACCCAGACGGGATGCGACACCCATCACGCCGACCCGCTCACCGACCTGGCCGGCACCATGCGCCTGTACCCCGCTCTAGCAGCCCGAACGCACGCGATCGCGCATCGCATCTGCGCCGGGCGTTGGCTCATCGTCGGTGGCGGCGGCTACGACCCGGCCGACGTGACACCTCGAGCCTGGACCGCCTTCATGGGAACTGTCCTTGGCCATCAGGTGGACGGAGTGGTCTTGCCGGCCGGCTGGAGGATCGCCTCCGAGGCCAAAGGGGGTCATCCTCCCCTCCACCTGCTCGACGACCCGGAGGCACCGGCGCCGCGGGCTCCTGACCCCAGCTTCGTCGCATCGCTCGATCGGATCGAGGCCGAGGCGCTCGCGGCCCTGCGCAAGCGCTTCGCCCGGGAGTCGGCGACGAGCATAGAGGGTGCGGACTGACATTCCGCAGGACGCCTTGGCGTCCACTCGCGCAAACGGTCGCCCGCCATCTTGCACTCCTCCCGCGCCTTTGCTTATATTGCAGCGCTCCAAAGTCCCAAAGGAGGAAACCATGGGTGTGCCCAAAGTCGATCCCGATCTCTGCACGGGATGCGGTATCTGTGAAGATATCTGCCCCGACGTCTTCGAGGTCGCGGACGACGGTCTCTCGCACGTGATCGACCCGAACGCATGCGAAGATGCCGGCTGCTGCGAAGAAGCCGCCGACGAGTGCCCGGAGGGTGCCATCACTATCGAGTGAGATTCCGCGGGCCATCCGCGGACAACCCTAGGTATTAGAGAACCGTAGTCAAGCCGCCTCTGGGCGGCTTGACTACTTAGAGGAAGGGAGGCATACCATGCCGATGTCCCCTGAATCCCGGGTCCCGCCCGGGCAGCATCTCGTCGGCAACTTCCCCGTGCTCCATGCCGGCTCGGTCATGCACGTCGAGCCGGGAGACGTGGAAGCTGTCACTGTCGGGCCTGGTGTCCCCGCAGCTCATAATCGACTACGACACTCTGCTCTCCCTCCCCGCGACCGAGCAGATCTCCGACATCCACTGCGTGACCACGTGGAGCAAGCTCGACACTCGCTGGAAGGGCGTCCAGGTCGGCCGGCTCCTCGAGCAGGTCGAGATACTGCCGGAGGCCAGGCACGTAGTGATCCACGCCACCGGGGGGTGGACGACCAATCTCCCGCTCGAGGAGCTCACGCGCGAAGACGTCCTCCTCGCCTACGAGTACGAAGGCCGGCCCCTCTCCGCCGAACACGGCGGACCGGTGCGTCTGCTCGTACCCCGGCTCTACTTCTGGAAGAGCGCCAAGTGGCTCCGCGGCATCGAGTTCACATCCGACGAGCGGCTGGGCTACTGGGAGCGGCTGGGATATCACCGGCTCGGCGATCCCTGGCTGGAGCAGCGCTATTCGTAGGATCCGGGCGAGGCGCTGCTCGTAGAAGGCGAGAGTAGCGAACCGGCAGGATACGGGCGGGATACCGTCGAAGAGTTGTGCTCAGGACGAAAGGAGCACGACGATCGACTTCACCGCTCTAGTACGGATCGGGCTGGCTGTGTGTACGGTTGCGCTTCTGGCGGCGGCCCTCGGCGTCACGATCCGGGCCGGGCGCCATGCCCGGCGCAGGTCTCTTCTGCCCGTGAGCCCGGCGTTGCTGCTCTATCCGCTGCTTGCCGGGCTTTCCATCGCGCTCGTCTTCCGTCCCGGCATCGAGGTGGGTTCCTTCCCCGTAGGACAGACCGTGCTGCTTTTCGTCTCGGCAGCGCTACTTTCTATTGCCCTCTCCCAGGGGAGATCCGACGCATCTGCGGACGCTCAGCTTCTGGACACCCCTACGGTCGATGCCCTCACCCGTGTCGCCAGCCACAGGGTGTTTCAGGACCGCCTGGCTCACGAATGCGAACGGGCGTACCGCTTCGGCGATACCTTCATGTTGCTGATGCTCGACCTGGACAACTTCCGCCCGGTGAACGAACGCCACGGACATCGGGTGGGCGACCGAGTGCTCCTCGAGCTGTCCCGTAAGTTCAGGTCGCAGCTGCGCGAGATCGATCTGGTGGCCCGCTTCGGCGGCGACCAGTTCGCCATGATCCTGCCGCACACCTTCGAGAAGGGCGGCACCGAGGTGGCCGAGCGGCTCCGCCGTGAGATCGCGGCCTGGGTGTTCCCCTTGTCGGCCGCGGTCGAAGTGCGGCTGACCGTGAGCATCGGCCTGTGCACCTATCCCCAGGACGGGATATCGCCCTCGGAGATGATCGAGGCCGCCCAGAAGGCCCTGGCCTTCGCCAAAGCGATGGGCGGAAACCAGGTCCAACTCGTCCGAGACACCCAGGGCCCTGAGGTCGCCGGCAACGTCGTGCCTCTTCCCTACTCGGGCCGGGAGGCCATCGTCCGCAGTCTGGCTGTGGCCGTCGACGTACGCGACGGGTACACACGGGAGCACTCCCGGCTGGTGTCCGAGCTCTCCGCCGCTATCGCCCGCCGCATCGGCCTGCCTTCCGGCGACGTAGCGAGGATCAGCGTGGGCGCTCTCCTCCATGATGTGGGCAAGATCGGGGTCCCGGACGCGATCCTCACCAAGGAGGGTGGCCTGACCCCGGAGGAGTGGGACTGCATCCGTGAGCATCCCGATTTGGGTAGGCGCATCCTCGAACAGGCGCCCGAACTCACCGATGTCATGCCGTTGGTGTTCCATCATCAGGAGCGTTGGGACGGGACCGGATATCCGCAACAGCTGAGCGGAGACGACATCCCACTCGGCGCCCGTATCATCGCCGCGGCCGACGCCTACCACGCCATCCGCTCCGACCGGCCCTACCGGACGGGCCGCAGTCACCGTGAAGCCATGCGGGAGTTGCGGCGGTGCAGCGGGGAGCAGTTCGATCCCAGGGTCGTAGAGGCGCTTCTGGCCGTTCTCGACACTGACGCGGAATTGCGCGCGCTCTTGCGCCCGCGGATCACGAGAACGGGAGCGTCAAGCCTCAGGCGGCGACCGGCGGGGGATCTGCCTCCGGCACGGTCTCCTCCGGCGCGGCTCCCGTCACGAAGCCCGTCGCCGTCAGACGCGGGGCTTGACGATCGGCCAGCGGACGCAGGCGGGCCCGGACGCGGCCTGCTGACGCCGGAGGCGCCGGGGCCATCGTCGGTCTAGGCGTAGACTATCAGTCCGTAGATGTGGTAGCAGATGACCAGGCTGAAAACCGCCAGCATGATCAGCGCGGCCTCCAGCCCACTCCGAAAACGCCGGCAGCGCCATGCCAACCAGCTCGTGAGCAGCACCGCCACCACCTTGAAGAGTCCGGCGTAGAGCGGATCGACCTCAAACAGCGACTTGAGGATCGGGTTGGCCTCTCCTCCGCCGCTTGCCAGCACATTGAGCGTGAGAAAGAAATCCGCCAGATTGAGAGCGTTGACGACCAAGAGCAGGCCCATAAGCAACCTGGGTCTGTCGCGCAACCCCAGGAGCGCGCGTTCAAAGGCCACAGACACTCTGCCCTGTTCCGACCTATCTCTGCGGTCGAAGCCGCTGCGTCGTTCGTGCAGCACGAAGCTGAAGCGGCGCCGACGGCGCTCGGTCCCCTGGCGGTTCTCCAGTTCGGCAGCTTCAGCGGCTTCTGCGGTTTTCTCCATGACGCTAATTATAGCTGTTTTAGTGGAATGTCAATAGCCTCATCCACAGTTGTCTCCGCGCCTTCCTTGGCCCGGCTCAGTCTCTCCCATTCCCGACGCAGGATGGGAGCGGCGACAGCCAGCCCGATCAGTGAGACCACCCCTGCCACGCTGATGACCCAGCCCGACATATACCCGTAAAGAGCGGGGGCGATCAGGGTACCGATGAGGGCCGCCACCTGCACCGAGCTCTGCTCGAGGCCCTGGACGCTGCCCAGCCATCGAGGCGGGGCTACCTGGACCAAGAACGCCTGCTTTGCGGGGTACGACCAGGCTATCGCCAGCCCTTCGATGATGTTGACCACGAGGAACAACGTGAGGTTGTCGGTGCTGCCGTAGAAGATCCAGGCAAAGGCCGAAATGGCGTATCCGGAGAACATCAGCAGCCAGCGGTTGTACCGGTCGGCGAGATAACCGCCCACGAAGGCCAGCAGCATGGGTACAGAGAACACGATCCAGGTGAGCCCGATGAACCGCACAGATGCCCCCAGGTGGCGCAACCACACACTCCACAGCACCTCGAACACACCCATGGCGAAGTGACCGGTCGCGGCCACGATGAGGAAGGCCAGGATGGGTTTGGTCACCAACTGTCGATACGGGGGGTGCTTCACCTTGACCTCGCGACGCCGGCGGGCATGTTCGGGCTCGCGCAAAACTGCGATCAGCACGATGGCGATAAGGAACGACATGGCGCTGCCGAACAGGAAGATGGTGTAGAAGGCCCACGTCCCCTCGCCCCCGCCCAAGCTGTAGAGCGGCCAGGCGAGCATGGGTCCGGCCACCAGCCCACCGAACTGTGCCGTGGTGAGCCAGCCGTACGCCCGACTGCGGTCCTTGTCGGTGCTGAGCTCGGCGACCAGCGCCTGCGCGGCCGGCGAGACCGCGGCCGCACCGACCCCTTCGAGAAAGCGGAAGAACACGAACCAACCCGGATGGGTGGTGGAGATGAAGAGCAGCGTGGCTACTCCATAGAGCAGCACGCCACCGATTATCAAGGGCTTGCGCCCGATCGTGTCGCTCAGCCGTCCGAAGACGGCCGCGAAGGCGAAGCTACCCACGTAGTACGCCGCGGCGACCACGCCGATGAGCCACACGGAGGCATGCGCCTGCTCCTGCAGGAAGACCGGAAGATAGGGCAGTATGGCCCCGAAACCCGACCAGACGACGAAGTTGGCCGCGTATACGATGGCGAGCTGCACCCACTGGGTCCGCTCGGGTCCCAGCTCAAGGCCGTCTCCGGGCGAAGTCCCACCGGCATCGACGGCAGGGTGGACGCGACTTGTCTCTGAGGCAGTCATATGGGAACTTTGTCTCTGTCTAGTGATCTGCGCGCACGCGCAGGCCGGCCGGCGGCGCGCCTAGCTAGGCTATCACTTCCCAGGAAAGGCAGACGTGGAAGGAATAGGTAAGCAGGGGCATCCAGGACGGATCTTCCAGCAGATGACGTCCTACGACAGAGATTCCGCGGTCGAGTCGGAGCCCGACTGGCGCAGCAAGCCCGATCTCTACAAGTTCTACAGCTACGCACCCGTGTTCGGCCTCCCGTCCCCGGCCTTCGCCCCCGGCGAAGGACCCGGCCCCGACGTGCTCACTTGCATCGGGCGTCGCCGCACGGTCCGTTCTTTTGGAGCGATCCCAGTCACCCTTCTCGAACTCTCCCGACTTCTCTGGTCGTCCGGCGGACTGACGGCATCCTTCATCACTCCTCAGGGTCAGGACTTCTACCGAGCCGCCCCGACTGCCGGCGCTCTCTACCCCGTCGAGACCTACCTGGTGGTGAACAAGGTCGATGGGCTTGAGCCCGGGCTTTATCACTATCGGGTCGCGGGAGCGGACATGCTCGAGAGGCCCATTGCTGAGGGAAGTCACTCGCTGGAGCAGTTGCGTACGGGAGACCTGCGCGCAGAGATCACCTCGGCTGCACTGGACCAACCGTTATGCGGAAAGGCAGGCGTGGTGTTCGTCTGGACCGCCGTCTTTGCCCGCTCGGAGTGGAAATACAGGGAACGCTCGTACCGCTACTTCTACCTGGATGCCGGGCACATGGCCGCTCAGCTCTCGCTGGCGGCCGTATCCCAGGGGCTCGGCACGTGCCAGTTGGGGGCCTTCTACGACGAAGAGCTCAACGCCCTCCTCGGCATCGACGGCAAGACAGAAGGGGCGCTGTACCTCACCGCCGTCGGCCGCCCGAGCAGACCGTTCCGCGATGGCGGAGTGGACTCGCGGCACACCGCCCGGCCCAAGGAATAGTGGGCAGTTGCCCTAGGTGTCGGACGAGCGACGCTTGCTCACGTATTCGATCTCGGGGTCGTGCAGATAGCCGATCGCCCGGAAGAACTCGAGCGAGTCGCGGTTGTCTGATTCGATGAGGGCCGCCACGATCTCCAACCCCAGAGCGTCCAGGCGCGCTTCCAGCTCATGGACGAGCCTGGCCGCAATCCCTCGGCGCTGAAAGGCGGGGGCCACCGCTAGACGGTTGACCCAGCCCTTGCGTCCGTCGTGCGTCCCCAGCACGACGCCGACCAAGCGGCCGCCCGCTTCGGCCACCAGGAACACGGCCGTTCCCCTTTCCATCTCGACCTTCATCCGGTCCGGCCGATCGCGGCCCGCGGGTCGAAAAGGCAGGCCTGCCTCGGTCCACAGGGCCACGACCGCGTCGCGGTCCGCAAGACTCATCTCGCGGATGTTCACGTCTTCGTCCGCCGTAGAACTCCCCATACGCACATCCCTCGGATAGCTACCCGATTCATTGTGCGGCAGAGCGTCGGGGTTCGCAAACCCGGAACAACCAGGGGACCGCATCACGCTCCCACCGCAGGAGGCCTGAGTTGTTGACTTTTCAACGGTCATCTGTTCAGATTCTGCGTTGGGACTACCCTCCGACGGCAATGAGGAAGGGGCGCCGATGAGGTGACGGGGGCAGGGACTTGTTCCACAAAACAGTGTGCCGCGGTCGCTGATTCACGGCGCACGGGATCATCGGGGGTGTCTTATGCGGGGAGAGGGTGAGATAGCATTCGCGCGCAAGGCCAGCGGCTTGGTCCGCGGCCTTAGTATGTGGGACGCCTTCGGCGTCGGTTTCATGAACCAGGGTCTGACGCCAAGCATCTGGGTCATGATCAGCCTGGGTCTCGGGGTCTATCTTGGTGGCAACCTGATCATCGCCACCGTCATCTCTTTGGTTCTGGCCGGTATCGGCTTTCCCCTCGTCTGGGGGATCCTGGGCGGGTCGATGCCCCGGTCCGGCGGAGAGTACATCTACAACTCCCGGATCATCCATCCGCTGATCGGCATCGGGGAGTCCTTCGGGAACGCCTTCATCTGGCTCATGTGGGTCTACGTCCTGGCTCCGTGGATGGCGGACCCCGGCTGCATCATGCTCTCGGAATTCATGGGTTGGGACTGGCTGTACAACGCGGAGACCGAGCAGTTCTTCGGCGTGCTTCCCTACGACTGGGGCACGTTCGTCATCGCGACCGTAACCAGCATCATCGCCTTCCTTTTCGTGGTGTTTGGGATCAAGGTCTTCGCCCGCGTGCAGAAGGTGATCATGGCCCTGGGGATCCTCGGGGCGCTCATCATCATCATCGTGCTGCTCTGGTACTCCAAGGCCGACTTCATCGCCTCCTGGAACAGCATGGCGGCAGAGTACGACTCGCTGAACTACAACGACTTCATCGCGGCCGCCAGTGCCGCAGCGGGCACCGAGATGCCGACCACGTGGAACTGGTACGACACCTTCGGAGTGATGGTGGCGGGATCGTGGCTTTTCGCCTACTCCTACTGCATCACGTTCATCGCCGGCGAGGTGAAGCGGCCGGACAAGAGCATCATCCTTTCGAACCTTTTCGCCATCATCGTACCTGCGATCTTCATGATCCTGACCGCGGTGGGCCTGTACACCCTGGTCGACTTCAACTTCCTGTCCGCCTCGGCCTGGGTGGACAATGCCGGGACCGACGCCATCGAGGGCTACAACATGCCTTGGAGCCCGCACTACGTAGGGTTGGCGGCAGTGGTCGCCACGAACCCGGTGGTCCTGTTCCTGATGGCCTTCTCGTTCCTGCTCTTCACCCTGTGGTGGGTGGCTCTCTCCTACCTGGCTTTCCCGCGCATCATCTTCGCCTGGGGCATGGACCGGATGGGACCCAAGTGGTTCACGGACGTGAACGCGCGCTATGCGTCGCCGGTCAAGAACTACATCCTCTGCTTCGTCCTGGCGGAGATCCTTATCGCACTGTACGTGTTCTACCTGCCCTTCCAGGAGCAGGGTCTGTCGGTGACCGCTCTCGAGATCTTCTCGGTGTTCGGCGTGACGGCTATCGCTGCTGCGATCTTCCCGTTCTCGAAGAGGGCCAAGCACATCTGGGAGGCCTCGCCGTATCGGAAGTGGTCCGTCTTCCGTGTACCGGTGGTCACCCTTGGTGCCGTCGTCAATCTCGCCTATTTGGCCATTCTGGCGGTGTTCTTCTTCTTCCAGCCGACCAACCTCGAGGGCTTCACGTTCGCCACCGGGATGCTGATCCTGGCGACCTGGGCGCTGGGTCTGCTCTGGTACGCCTTCTGGAGCTGGAGAGCCAAGCGCACGGCCGGCATCAGCACTGCCATGCTCACCGGCGAGCTGCCGCCTGAGTGATCGTGTCTCTCGCCGCGGCCGGGGGGGCCAAGGCCGCGCTTTCGGGGATCGCCGCCGCTCAGCCGGCGGCGATCCCCTTGTCTTCTCCGATTTTCCCTATACTACGGTCCGTGATCGACCGGTGGCCGTTCGGACGGTCCCGACTCTCCCTAGAGAGGAGTGATAGGTGCTCAGACTTTTCTACGTCACAGACATCCACGGTTCCAACGTGTGTTACCGCAAGTTCCTGAATGCCTTGCCCATCTATGGCATCGATGTGGCCGTGCTGAACGGGGATCTACTCGGCAAAGTGCTCATCCCCCTCGTCGAGAAGGCCGGTGGCGGGCGCGAGTGCCACCTCATGGGCCAATACACCGAGATGAACTCAGCCGACGAGATGGCCGCCACCAAGAAGACGATCGAGAACGCGGGCTACTACTGGGTGGAACAGACTCGCGACGAATACGACGCCATGAAGAACGATCCGGAGGCGATCGACAAGCTCTTCAAGAAGCGGGCCATCGAGAGGATCGAGGAGTGGCTCGCCCTGGCGGACGAACGCCTGGCCGGCAAGAACACCGATGTCTACATCTGTCCGGGCAACGACGACTGGTGGGAGATCGACGACATGATCGCGAGCTCCAAGTCGCTCAAGCCCTGCGATGACATGATCGTCACCTTCTCCGACTACACGATGGTCTCGTCCTCCCGCTCCAACCCCACCCCCTGGGACACTCCTCGCGAGGGACCGGAAGACGAACTGACCGCGTACCTGGAAGGACTCTGTCAGCGAGTGGGCACGTCGCCCAAGGACTTCGAGAACGTGATCTTCAACTTCCACGTTCCCCCGTATGGCTACTCCCTCGACCTGTGTCCCAAACTCGACGCCCAGATGCGCATGGCGGCAGAGGAAAAGATCCACGCCGGCAGCGTCGGAGCCAAGCAGGTCATCGAGAAGTACCAACCGCTCCTCGGTCTTCACGGCCACATCCACGAATCACGCGGCGCTCAGAAGGCCGGCCGCACCTTGATGATCAATCCGGGCAGCGAGTATTCGGAGGGCATCCTCAAGGGCGTCGTGGTGATGCTGGACAAGAAGAAGGTCAAGGACTACGTCTTCACCTCGGGATAGAAGGAGCGTGCGATGCCAAAGCCTTTCATTCTCCCCAAAGACATCCCGCTTGATCAGTATCCCAAGCCTGAGGTGTTCCTCTCCGAGGGCAAACGCATCGTAGACGCCGCCCGCGACAATGGCTTCGCCATGCGCGTCATGGGCCCGCTGGCGCTCCACTACTACTTCCCGGAGAAAGTGGACCTGTACGCCAGGCTCGAGCGGCTGGGCGAGCGCTACTTCACCGACATCGACTTCGTCGCCTATTCCAAGAGCGGCGGCAAGGTCAAGGGCTTCATGGAGAAGCTGGGATACGAGTGCGATGTCAACACCCTGATGATGACCGGCAAGACCCGTCAGATCTACTACGGCGGCGCCGTCCCCATGATCGACGTGTTCCTGGACAAGCTGGACTACTGCCACGAGGTCAACTTCAAGGACCGGCTGGAGTTTGATGAGTACTGCATCTCCCTCACGGACATCACCTTGCAGAAGCTGCAGATCTGGGAGATCAACGACAAGGACCTCAAAGACCTGGAGTTCCTGCTTACGGTGGCCGAGGTCGGTGAGGACGACCGCAAGAAGATCAACCGCTCCTACGTCGCCAAGCGTCTGGGCGACGACTGGGGGTTCTGGTATACGGCGACCACCAATTTGGGCCGCGTAAAGGCCCACGTTGATGGCGTGGCGGCCTTCGACGACGCCCAGAAGACCTACGTCAAGCAGCGCTGCGACGAATTCCTGGCCCGTATCGAAGCCGAGCCCAAGACCAAGGATTGGCAGAAGCGGGCCAAGAAGGGCACTGACAAGATCTGGTACAACACCAACTTCTCCGATTGGTAGACGCCTCGTCCTCACATTGAGGACACGAGGGTACGCGTATCTCCGCTCCGGCTGCGCGCCGCAGTAACGGCGCGACTCCTCCCCCGGAGACACGCGTACCCTCGCACCCCCTGCAAGGAAGGCGCCCCCACCCGTCGTCGACTGGATACACGCGGCGCCGCGGCATCCGGGACCAGCGAGCATTTCGTGTACGCACGTAGCGAGTCGGGGCCGGATGAGCGGCGCGTCCCCTCCGGCTGCGCGCCGCAGTAACGGCGCGACTCCTCCCCCGGAGACACATGCGACCGAACCCCCTGGCGGCCAGGTCCACCACTCCGATGGCGTTGACATACGTGGGCGCCGCGGCGTCCGGGACCAGCGAGCATTTCGTGTACGCACGTAGCGAGTCGGGGCCGGATGAGCGGCTATCGGTCAGTCGGAGAGCCCAGGACAGCGATGATGCAATCCTCCAGCAGTCGATTGTGCAGATCGACGTCTTCTGCCGTGGTGAAGGGGCACATGAGGGCCATGTTGTGGAACGGCGTCAGGAGCACGCCCCGGTTGAGCAGATAGAGGTGGATGAACGCCTCCAACAGGGGGTGTCGGGCGTGGTGGGCCTCGCCACCGGTGCGTGGTTGTCGCGGACTGAAGAGATACTCCACTCGCGCTCCAATGCGGGTTACATGCCAGGGCAGGGCGTACTGTTCGAACACGTCTGACACCCCGCTCTCCAGCCGCTCGGCCAAGGAGATCATGTGCTCATAGTTCTCCGCGCTCATCACCGTGGCCAGGGTGGCGCGTATTGCCGCCATCTGCAGGGCGCTACCGGCTAGGGTGCCTCCGAAGCCGAAGTGATTGATGGCCTCTCCTGTTCGGAAGTGAGGCAGCACTGCCCAGATGCGCTCGGCCATCTCTCGCGAGGTCCCCCAGACCGCGACAGGTATGCCTCCCGCAAGGCTCTTGCCCAAGACGAAGAAGTCCGGGTCCAGACCGAATGCACGGGTGTACCCTCCTGGCCCCGTGGAGATGCTGTGGGTCTCGTCGATGACGAGGGCGACATCGCGCTCCCGCGTGAGTCGGCGAAGCGCGTCGTGGAAGCCGGGATCCGCCGGTACCATGCCGATGTTGGTCAGTAACGGCTCCGTGAGTACGCAGGCGACATCGCCGTGGCCAAGGGCCTTGTCAAGCGCCTCGATATCGTTGAACTCCACCAATCTGGTGGTCTGCTCATGATGCATGGCATTGGGATGGACCCCGCTGCGAGGCAGCATCCTCCCCGCAGGATCCAGTTCCACCTGGGTCTCGTCCACGCTGCCGTGGTAGTTCCAGTTGAAGGTGATGATCTTGTCCTTGCCGGAGACCATACGGCAGAGACGGATGATGAAGCGGTTGGCGTCTGTGGCCGAAGTGGTGACCTGCCAGAGGGGCAGACCGAAACGCCGCGTGAGCTCCTCCCCCACCCAGACGGAGTCTTCAGTGGGAAGCATCATGGTGGCGCCACTTCGTAGCTGAGCGGCGATCGCATCGACTACCGCCGGATTGGCGTGTCCGAACATGGCCCCGGTATCGCCCAGGGCGAAGTCCACGTATTCATGGCCATCCACGTCGGTCAGGTGGGCCCCCATCGCATTGGACACGTAGATGGGGCATGTTCCCGGCCACTGCTGCATCCAGTGCATGGGTGCGCCGTAGAGATAGTGTTCCAGCCCGCGCGAGTAGAGCGCCTTCGAGCGGGGGTGCGATGATTCGAAAAGGGTCTCCTCCTGCTCCAGTTGCCGGGCGACCTTCTGCAGGTCGACGCCGACCGCGGGCTCCCCTGCCATATCCTTTGACTCCTTCGCATCTTGGACGCTTCGACGTCCAGTATAGGATCGTGGATGCTGGTGTCCAGCCGGCACGGAATGCACTACACTGCGACCAGCGACCGTCAAGGAGGAAGGGTGAACGCGTACGACGTCATGCACGAGTGGGACCGCGTGGTAGGAAACCCTCCGCGCACCGACGAGGAGCTCGACAGAGACATCCCCGGGAAGCTGCCGAGCGGTGACTACGAGGCGTGGAAGGCCCGCCTGGAGGCGCGTCATGTGCCTTCGATCGTGGAGGGCATGCGCCTCTGGGGCGTGCCCGTGGAGCCCCTGGGCCCCTTCGTGATGGACGAGTACATCGAGACCGCGCAGAGATCCGACCTGCTGGAGTAGCCGGCGCGGAGCCGGGTACGCAGCCGACCGGCTGGAGTAGCGGCGGGGTCGGCTATTTGGCCCGCTACCCTCCGTCACCGGCCAGCCGGCTCCTCAGGCCCTCGACCACCACGCTCCAGCAGTACGCGAGAGCCTGTCTGAGAGTCCGGGATTCGTCCGAGCGCCTGTCCTCGAGGGCGGCAGGGTTCTGGGTGACTCGATCGACCACATCGACGGCCGCGGAGGCTGCACCAAGGACCCGGTGCCGCCCCCGGCCGGCAAGATTTCAGCCGGCAGGGGGCGCGGGTCAGGGATGGATGCCTACTCCTCGGGCGGGGCGACCCAGCCCACGATCCACTCGTGCGCTATCTGGTCGTTCGCGTCGATCTCCATGACGTGAACGCAACGTCCAGTCCCCGATGGTTCCTCCAACCCGTACATCTTGACCGGCTGTATCACGTACTTGTCGTACTGCATAGGGTCGCCATCAGCGCCCCATTGCATGCCGAAGCCCGTCCTCGCGTCCTCGAAGTAGGCGGCGATCGCCTCGCTCCCCTGGGTATTGGCGCCGCCGTCGGCGTAGTTGTCGCAGACCGAGTTCGTCGCAAAGGATTCCGCGACCGTCTTGATGTCGCCCGTGTTCATCGCCGTCCATCGCTCCTGCAGCATGGTCTGGACCTTCTCCGACGGAGCCTGGCTCGTGTCCGAGCTGCATCCGGCCAGCAGCAACCCGAGACTCAGGGCGAGCACCACCGCCGACGCCACCACGACCACGACCCAGGATCTGCTATGCGTTTGCTGCGAACCGCCGCTTCCTCTACCCCACTCAGTCATGAGAACCGCCCCCTTCTATACGGAGACTTATGGACCCCAACATCCGGTTAGACACTGGAGGAGGCAGGATTTGTCGGGAGGAGGACCGGGCTGCTTGACACCCGAGCGACGGCCGCTGGAAGGGCAGCGCTGCGGCGGCGGCGTTCCGGTTCTTCGAGCCGGTCAACGAGAATCCGGAACCCACTTGTAGAGGTTGTATCTGGGCAGCGGGGCGCTCGCCTCGATCTGCGTCTCGCGAAGGGCGTAGAGCGCGAAACCGGAGACGGGGTCCTGTATCAGGTCAGTGGCGAAGCTCCCACGTGCACCACAGGCTGGTGCGTTCTGCCTGCGGGAGGTTCCAGTCCCCAGTCAGATCCTCCCACGAGGCTCCTCCGTCTCGAGACCGGTAGATGTGCACCTCGGTCCTTTCCCCCGATGGCCGCGTAGCCGCCACGTAGAGCGTGCCGGAAGCCTGCGGGTCGGCGGTAAGCCACTCCAGATCGCCCGATCCGCTGAACTCGAGCTCCTGCCAGGTCTCGCCGCCGTCGCCCGACCGATACAGCACCGAACTCGACACCATCCCGGTCCACGGCTCACGGTCCCCGGTAAGGATGTATACGATGCCGGGGTCTTTCGCATCGACCGTGATGCCGAGGATCCCGTCGGGTGCCTCACGGTAGATCCAGCTTGCGCCCCCGTCCGTGGAGAGAACAACACCACTGGATTTCTCCGCGTGGTTGAACGCATCCTCCGCCGCCGACGTAGCGGCGGCATAGAGGGTCGAGGGCACACCTGGCGCCGAAGTAAGGGAGCCAAGCACGGTGGCGGTACCGGTCCGGCATGGTTGCCACGAATCACCGCCGTCGGTGGACCTGTGGAGACCGCCCTCTCCCGACCCGTCGATCTGGTAGATGTACAGTGTGTCCGGGTTGTCCCCAGCCACCATCGCCAGCCTGTACCGCTCCCCTGCCGACCATTCGTCCAGCGACATGTTGGCAAAAGCGCGGCTCTCCCAGCTCGTGCCCCCGTCGGTCGAGCGGAGCAGCCCCTCGGACGTCAAGGCGTAGAGCACCAGGGACGAAGACGGCGCAACGAGCAATTGGCTGCCCGTGTCCTCATGGACCTTGCGCCAGGTGGCACCTCCATCGCCGGACATGAGTATCCCCACCTCGCTCGTGGCGTACATCGTACCCGTTGAGCTCGGGCTCGTCGCCAGCCCCGTCACGTGTGCAGAAGACAGGCCGAGATTGGTTTGGGTCCAGGTCTCTCCGGAATCCGTGGACTTGTGCACGCCGGAATTCCCAAAGAAGTAGAGAGCAGGGTTGTTCCCCACCGCGGCTACCACCTGGGCGCCCCAGGGATAGGGATCCGAAGGCACAGCGCCCCCGATGAGCGCGAGGCCGCTCATCGGCGCGCCGAGGGCGTCGAGCGTCGCCGGGGACGATCCGGGCTTGGCGTCGAGCACCACGAAGGCCCTCTGCGCCGCGGCACCGCTCAGAACCGTCCAGCTTTTCGACTGATCTTGGGACATTGCCGCCGAGCCGACCCCCTGGTCGCCCGCGACGAACAGGTAGAGAGAACCATCCTCGGGGTCCACCGCCAGCCGGCCCTGTGACTGCCAAGGCAGGGCCGAGCCGGCGCTTTCCCAGGTCCCTCCTCCGTCGGTCGACCGGATGAGCGCGGCGGAGGGGTTGTCCGGGTTCATCATCGTGGGATAGCTGGCGTAGATCGTGCCGGGGTGAGCCGTGTCCAGTGCCACGCTCTCCAACTGGGTGTCGTCGGGGATGAGAACGGTCCAGGTCTCGCCGCGGTCCGCGGACCTTCGCAATCCCCAAGCGTAGTAGTAGACGGTGGAAGGAGTGGTGGTGGTGTCGAACAGGAACATCCATGGCTTGCCCATGACCCCGGTCGTGTACACCGTCTGGGCCGCGTCATCCAGCACCTGCCACGTCTCCCCCCTGTCGTCCGACCGGAGAAGAACCATGGCCTCCTCACTGGCTCCCAGTTGCCCCCATTCCTCCACGCACACGTAGAGCGTCGCCGGGGAGGCAGGGTCCACAGCCACGACATGGGTGAAGCCGGCGAACAACTGCTGCCAACTCTCCGCCGCGTCGGTGGACTTGAAGAGGCCCTCCGGCGTTGCGGCGTAGAGGATCGAAGCATCCTCCGGGTCTACAACCAGATCGTTCACGGGGCCGCCACCGACTGCCACGGTCAACTCCTGCCACGACCCGGCGCCCGCGGGGATCACCGTGGTCGAGGTGACAGGCGGATTGGTCGCCGGGATGTTGGTGTCATCGGTGATCCTCACGACCGTGTCGGGCTTTCCCAGATGCTCGACGGCCTCCAGGCTCCCCAAGGCCGCGGCGACCGCCAACACAACGGCCAGCGATGCGAAGAGCGCCACCCGCAGCCCTGCGGGCCGCCTCTGGGACGGCACACGCCTCACCACCGAACGCTTCCTCTTTCGTGCGATTCCCCCACGGCAGCGGTGGCCACGAGATCGCGAACCGACGCTTCCTCCCCACGCGCTCGACCGCCTCCGTCGTGAGCAGTGCCGCCACCCGCTCACGGTGTCCTTCCCGATGCTCGGGCACGGGCAGCTCGCGGCGCAGCAGTTCGCCGATGCGTTCGTCGAGGTCCGGCCGATCGTTCATCGCACTTCTCCAGTCGAGGACGGTTCGCTCAGGAAACGTCGCAAAGCGGCGCGAGCAGCAGCGAGACGGGACGCGACGGTCCCCATCGGTACATCAAGAGCTTTGGCAGCGGTGTGATGATCCAGACCTTCTTCCAGGACCAGGGCCACCACTGCGCGCTGCTCGGGAGTCAGGAGGCGAGAGCCGCGGAAAGCTCGATGTGCCGGATGATCTCGTCGGCTGCGTCCGCGGACGAAAGATATGAGGACGGTGGGGCCGGCCACGGCGTCCGGTCGTCCTCGGGGTCGGGCAGCGGGACCGTGCGGCCGCCGCTACGCAGATGGTTCAGGCAGGTGGTGTAGGTGATGCGATAGAGCCAAGTGGCGAGAGAGGCGTCGCCGCGGAACTTGGGCAGGGCCTTGAACGCTTTCAACGCGACTTCCTGGAGCACGTCGTCCATCTGATCGCGGTCGCCGAGCATGCGGAAAGCGAGCGAGCGCAGCATGCGGTCGTGGCTGTCGAGCACTGCCAGAAAGGCGTCGCAGTCGCCGCCCCGCGCAGCCGACAACAGGGCGCCGGTGTCGGGTCGCCCGGCAGTAGAGACTGAGAGACCGGCGCTCGATGCGACCATACCGACCGGGGTCCCCCACCCCGTCACGGTCGATCTGTTCCTCGCCACCACCGCTCCTCCTCAGCATACCTCCCAGCCGGTCGCATGAGGTTAGACACGCGTGGAGGCGGGATTTGTCGACCGGTCTGCAGAGGGGACTCCGGAACGCTCCATGAGACTGAGGAACCGTCACTCCCGCTTGGACCAGCGCCTCCATCGTTTCCAGTCGCCGAACCAGAAGGATTCCATGGGCCGCTCGGGTAGGTAGTCCCACGCGCCGTCCGTATGCCCGTCGGTCGCCGATCGTCCCTCCTCGGCCGCCTCACGGGCGCGCGTCTCGCGGATCTCGTCGACCAGCCGGCGCAAGTCCTCCTCGGCGATCAGATAACCGCCCCGGCGGCCGGGACCCTTCTCCGCTCGTAGCCGTCCCTGCTTGATGGCGTGCTCCACCATCCAGGCCTTCACCGGCCGGCCCAGCTCTTTCGAGAGGATCTCTGCGGCTTCAGATGAGCTCAGCATCTCCCCCCTTGGGCCAGCATACATCGCCGCCGGTCAGACTCTCCGCTACCGCCGCTTCTTTCTGCGAAGGCTCCGCGACTGGTACAGGACACCTCCGGCGAAGACCGCGATCCAGAGGACGACCTGCAGCCATCTCGGTTCGTTCGGCACGAAGTGGTTGATGCCGGTCGCGGTAGCCCCGGCCCCGGCGAGTGCGGTCACGACGATCAGCGCCCAGTCGAACAGCGTGAGGATCAAGAAGAAGCCGATCACGCCTCCGATGAGGTAGGTGATCCAGTACGACGCGGAGCCGTCGGCTACCTCAGCCCCGAGCCAGCGCGCCACCTCGATGGCCACCGACGAGAAGACAAAGAACCCGGCTACGCCCACCATCAGCTTGGTGAATTTCAAGCTGAGCAGCGCGAAGACGATACCCGACCCGACCCCGATCAGGACCCATACCCACGTGGCGACGTCTCCCAAGACCCAGGAGGCCAACCCCCACCCGACAGCGAAGCCCCCAAAAGCCACGAAGATCCAGTAGAGCCTTCTCCCGAAAAGGGCCTCGACCAGCCCGATGACAATCTGGCCAATTGCCACGCCCATGCGCCCCTCCCCCGTTTCAGCGACTTGGACGGACGATCTCTCCGCGCGAGCGTGGGCTCCTACACGTAGGCGGCAGCTCTGAAGGCCGATCTGACGGCCGTGGCGATACTGCCCACCTCTGCGGCATCGCCCACCACGAAGACCTCGGTCTCGGGCGCACTGCGACGCAGGGAGTCGGCAACCTCGTACCGGGCAGCCATGCCGACGGCCAGGAGAACGGTATCGGCCGGGAAGGTGACCTGTTCACCGGTCGCCACGTCGCGGCACACGACAGTGGTATCGGTGACCTCCTCCAGCCTGCAGCCCAGGTGGACCGGGATCCCCAACTCCTCGGTCATGCGAACAAGCTCCATGGCTGCGGCTCCGCCGGCGGAAGCGCTCAGATTCTGCAGGTCCGGCGCCATCTCGATGATGGTGACGTCCTTGCCCCCGCGCGCCAGTCCGATCGCGCACTCCACGCCCACGGAGCCCGCGCCCACGATGACCGTCTTGTCGCCCGGCTCCACCGCCCCCGTATCGGCCTCGGGCGCCCAGTGGACGTGAGCCTTGTCCACGCCGGGGACCGCCGGGACGATGGGGCGCGAACCGACGGCTATGATGAGGGCGTCGTAGCCTTCGGCGTCCAGCAGCTCCTTGGTGGCCTCGGTGTTGAGAAGGACCCGCGCCGGCGCCTTGCTCGCTTGGTGCACGAGGTAGTCGAGATAGTCCCTCACATCCTGCTTGAACGGCAGCGCCGACCCGGGGACCACATGGCCGCCCAGGCGATCGCTCTTCTCGTAGAGCGTGACTTCGTGCCCACGCTCGCAGAGGGTCAGCAGAGCCTGGATGCCCGCGGGACCTCCGCCGACCACCGCGACGCGTTTGCTGATCTCGGCTTTCGTGACTTTGCCCTCCGGGAACTCGGTCTCGTTGCCCAGATAGGGATTCACCGCGCAGTTGATGACCGCGGGGATGATCAGCCGGAAGCCACAATACTGGCAGCGCAGGCAGGGACGGCGATCGTCCTCGTGACCGAGCGCATACTTGCGCGGCATCTCGGGGTCGGCCAGCAGCGGCCGGCACATGGCCACCATGTCGGCCTTCCCGGAGGCGATGATCTCCTCCGCGCGCCCGATGTCCATGATGGAGCCGACCGTGCACACGACCAGATTGGGAAATGCCTTCTTGACACTGGCGGCGTAATGGACGTTGTACTCGCGGTCCATCAAGTAGTTCTGCCACCAGTTGCGCATGTACTGGAACTCGCCGTGCAGCCCGGCGGATACATGCAGGATGTCCACCTTGTCCTGGATCAACTCGACGAACCTGAGCGTCTCCTCCAGGTGCATCCCGTCGGGATGGATCTCGTCGGCCGAGATGCGGTATTCGACGACGAAATCCTCGCCACACAACTCTCGGACTCTGTCCAAGACCTCGATGGCAAAGCGCGCCCGGTTCTCGAGCGAGCCGCCGTACTCGTCCGTACGCTTGTTGTACAGGCTGCTGGCGAATTGGGCGATGAGGTTGCCGTGTCCTCCGTGGATCATGGACATCTTGAAGCCCGCCCTCTTGCAGCGTTGGGCGGCCGTGGCGTATTTCTCCACCGTCTCTCTGATCTTGGTGTGATCCATCGCGATGGTCGGGAGCATCTCCCTGCCCTGCTGCTTCGCCCGCCACAGTTCGTGGCTGGGGATGATCGAGGAGGGGCTGTAGGCCGCCTTTCCCGTCTTGCCGGGATCGGAGTCCTTGCCGTTGTGATTGATCTCGAGCGAGGCGAGCGCGCCGAAACCGTGACACATCTCGGCAAAGCGCGTCAGGGAGAGGATGCACTCGTCGGTCCCGAGGTCGAGCTGACGCTCTTCGTCGCTGGCCTCCTTGATATCGATCACGGAGTTGCCCACGCAGAGGACGGCCACCCCACCCCGAGCGAAGCCCCGGAAGAAGTCGACGAACTCTGTCGTCACCCTCCCGTCGCGAGACGCGAGGTTGGGGGACGGCGGAGCCAACTCCAGACGGTTCTTGAAGTCGACTCCCCTGATCCTGAGTGGCGCGAACACGTGCTCGTACTTGGACCCCATCTATGCGCTCCCTTTCGTCCCCCGGCAGGTCAGAAGTAGAGCGATGGTATCAGAGGCAGCAGAGCGAGGGTGAGGACGGCGCTCCCGGCCCGCGGACCGCGCCTCCCCGGCCCGCGCCCTGGCCGCCCCCGGCCTTCGCGGCTGCCGTCGTATACTCAAGGCATGCCCACGCTGGACCTAGAAATCGAGGCGCAGGCGCGCGAGCTGATGGGGCGGCTGACGCCCGCGGAGAGGCTGCGCCTGCTGGCCGGCGACCAGGACCTCTACAGGGACATGATGGGGGCGGCCGGCGGCGACTACAAGCCGCCCCTCTTCATGGCCGCTGCCATCTCGCGACTGGGCCTGGAAGGCCTGCGTTTCGTCGACGGCCCCCGGGGCGTCACTCGGGGCGTGTCCACGTGCTTCCCCGTCGCGATAGCACGGGCGGCCAGTTTCGACTTCGGGCTGGAGGAGCGCGTAGGCGAGGCGATCGGGCGGGAGACACGCGCTCACGGCGCAAACGTCTGTCTGGCTCCGTGCCTCAACCTCCTGCGCCATCCCGGTTGGGGACGCGCGCAGGAGACCTATGGTGAGAACTCGATCCACATCGGCGAGATGGGGGCAGCTTTCGTGCGGGGGCTGCAGAGACACGCGATGGGCTGCGCCAAGCACTTCGCCTGCAACAGCATCGAAGAGTCGCGGTTCGGTCTGGATGTGAGGGTGAGCCCCGAGGTGCTCGACCAGGTATACCTCCCCCACTTCAGACGGGTGGTGGACGAGGGCGTCGCCAGTGTCATGTCGGCCTACAACGCCGTCAATGGAGAGTGGTGCGGCCAGAACCGCCGACTGCTCACCACCATCCTCAAAGAACGCTGGGGCTTCGACGGGTTTGTGGTGAGCGACTGGGTCTTCGGCATCCGTGACGGCGTGGCAGCCGTCAATGCCGGGCTCGATCTGGAGATGCCTGCCCGCATATTCATCGACGACCGGGTGGCCCGGGCCGTCGACCGAGGGCTCGTCGCCCAGGAGCGGGTGAACGATGCCGCTCTCAGGCTCATCCGCCAGCAACTTCGGTTCGCCAAGGTGGGAGACGCGCACTACGGAGCCGAGATCATCGGCTGCGAAGAGCACCGCGCCTTGGCGCGGGAAGCGGCCGCCAAAGGCATCGTGCTGCTGCGGAACGAGAGCGTGCCGCTCTCGGGGACCAGGGCCGCTGCGGGAACCGGCGCCCGGGCCGGCGACGGCGCCGCCAGGGAGGCCGAAGTCGACCACGCCGCTGCGTGCGGCCTGCGACGGCCCGTCCTGCCGCTAGACCCACGGGAGCTGCGCAGCGTGGCCGTGATCGGCCGTCTCGCCGACGTGCCCAACACCGGCGACCACGGTTCCAGCAAGGTGACGGCTCCCTACGTCGTGACCCCGCTGGAAGGCCTCCGCGCCGCCCTCGAGCCGCTCGGGGTCAAGGTGCTCCATAGCGACGGCTCCGAAAGAGAGAGGGCCGCCGCGCTCGCGGCCGGCGTCGACGCGGTCCTCGTTGTCGCGGGCTACGATCATCGAGACGAAGGCGAGTTCATGGGCGAGTTCCCTCCCCCTGGGTTCAAGCGACTCCTCCCCCGCCCGCCTCTGAGGTTGATCCCAAAGGCGATTGTCGCCGCGGCGCGGCTGCGGCTCGGCGGCGTCTCGCCCTTCAGCGGTGGGGGCGACCGTCGGTCGCTCACGTTGCACGACGATGAGGAGGCGCTTATCCAGGCTGTGGCCGCTTCCAATCCCCGTACGATCGTGGTGTTGGTCTGCGGCTCTGCGGTCTTGATGGAACGCTGGCGGTTCGCGGTACCAGGCATCCTCGTCCTCTGGTACGCGGGCATGGAGGGCGGCCATGCTCTTGCCGATGTCGTCCTCGGCCGCGTCAGGCCCACCGGGCGCCTGCCCGTGTCCATACCCACCAGCGCCGACCATCTACCCCCGTTCGACCCCGATGCCACCGTGGCCGAATACGGCGAGCTTCATGGGCAGGCGCTTCTGGATCACCTGGGTGTGCCGGCGGCGTACCGGTATGGCTTCGGACTCACGTACAGGGGGTAGCCCAAGTCGGCGACGGGCCGCGCCGATACCAAGCAGCGCCTCTATCGTGGCTAAGGCCCGGTCCGGGGCCGCCTCTCTGTCAGCCCCTCGACACCACCCCGACCACGTCGATCTCGACAAGGTCCTGCGGGCCGGGAGTGGCGGGGTCGGTGTGGATCCCGCGTTTCAGGGGCGCGTGATCGCTACCACTCGAGCTCTATCTCGAGCTTGTGCTCACCATCCTTCTCGCAATACTCGAGCTCGAATTCCACCTCGTCGGCCAATTCGGCCACGGGAAGACCGCCGACCACGAGGCTGCCCCCTTCGAGCTCCACCACGATCGCCTTCAAACGGGAGATGATCTTCGTCCGCGTCAGCGTCTCCTCTATTTCAGCCTCGACCGCCTCAGGCTCGGCGGGTTCCTCAGGCTCGGCAGGCTCCGCAGGCTCAGGCAGGCTGCAGGCGCGCGCGGCCGCGGGCTCGGATGCCGCTTCAGGCTCGGCAGCCACCGCAGGCGCGGCGACCTCGGCCGCCTGAACGTTCACGTCAGGGGCGGCAGCCGTTGCCTGCGGCTCCCCTGCCGTCGCTTCCTGCGGTGCGTCTTCCATCGCTTCCTGCTTGGCTTCTTCCATTTGTGAAGCACCTTCTTCCTCAAGATTGGCTGTTTCCGGAGAGCATTACTGAGGTTCCCGCTGCGGGCCGGGCCCAATCGGACGCGACTGACCCTACGGCAAGAAGGGGGTGTCGGTCAAGACTCCCTGTAGGGCCGGCGGCTGGAGGAACTTCGATTGGTTTCGGATAAGGAACACCCGCCGGTAGACTGCATGCTGCCGGCGGGGCCATATCTCTTTTCGGTACGCACCTGCGGCGGCATTAGCCCCTGAAAGACGATGTAAGGCTGCAACGGGCCCCGCCGAGCCGCCGTCCCTCAGTCGTACCGCCTGGGAACGTACTCCTGCAGGGTCTCCCTTGCCTCACGCCACGTGGATCCGAGCTGGTCTTCCATCCCCCACTCGTCACAGAGATCCTGATAGGGGACGACGAACTGCCATATGTCGTCTCCGTGCAGCCGCAGCAGCGCTTCCCAGGTCTGCTCGATCATGGGAAGCTGCACGTAGCAGCTCATCTCCTCGCGCCGCCGCACGACTTCGTCGTAGACATCGGGGTTAGTCGCCACTCCCAGATCCCACAGCGCCCTGAGTGCCACCAGCCTGGCCTCAAGCTCCTCCCGACGCGCCAGTTCGCGCCCCAACTCCCCGGCGGCGTCCGCCGGCAGCCTGAAGAGGCGATTCAGCTCGTCGAGAGTCCAGTGCAGGAAGCCCCTGCTATCGAGCAGTTTCTCGTGGATTCCGATGCACGCGGGATGCCAATACCCGAGGCCGCCCACCAGCATGCCTACCCGCACGAGCAGCCACAACTCGGGTTCTTTGAGGGTGTCCGTCCGGAGCGCCTCTGCGTGAGCCTCGCCCACTGCCTGGTCCGTCACAGGTTCCATGTCTCCCTCCTTGCATCCGAGGCTGCCCATGTATTCGCAGTCCCGGCACAAAAACCTTGTGGAGGTCGACCGCTCTGCGCCCTACGGCCCGAAGAGGAAGTCGACCCCCTGCCGCATGAGGCCGGCCGAGTCGGCTGGGATCGTGTGTCCGGTGTGGGCCATGATCTCCAGCCTGCAGTCGATGCCGTGACCATCAAGCTCGTCGCGCAGACCGATCGCGTCGGCCAGCGCAGGGTCATCCTGCCCTATCGCCATCCAGCCCCGAACCTGCCGGTTCGCCGCATGGTCGAGAGACTGCAGCGCTACCGGATCGACGTCTGAGATTCCTGTGCCGAAGACCATGAATCTGGTCGCGGGGAAAGGTTGACCCCCGAGAGCAGACGAGACGGCTACTCCCCCGCCCTGTGAAAAGCCGGCCGCGATCAACCGGTGTTCGTCGATGAGATAGTCGGAACAGACCTGACGGTAGGCGGCTGCCAGATCCAGGCCGGCCGTCGCGCGGTCGGTCCACACGAAGAACTCCGGCGACAGCACTTGCGAGGACTCGGGCGCGACGACCGTCCAGCCCGAGGCGAGAAGAGGCCGCCACGACTCGACGAAGTCCTCGGCGCGGCCTCCCCAGCCGTGAAGCGCGATCACGGCGGGCAGGGCCTCCGTCGCGTGAGGATCGGGCGTCCGGACGATCGTCCGGGGGGTGTGGGAGCTCAGATAGATCTCGCGCAAGCGGGACGATCGACCGACGATGCCCGCGAACTCAGGGCGTGATCGGAGGGACGCAAGATCGTCGTCGTGCTCTAGCCACTCAGAGTCCCACCACAGGCCTTGCCCCACGGCCTGCTCCAGCACCATGATGGCCTGGCCATGACGACCCAAGAGCGACAGACCGCAGGCGATCCAGAAGGGTATCTCGCCTCGAGCCGGGTAGCGAACCCACGCTCTGCGCGCGGCCTCTACCGCCTGAGCGTCGAGACCCTCACCGAAGAGGTCCATGATGTACTCGCGCAGGTCATGGAACTCAGGCTCGCTGTGGGCGTTGACAAGCGGCTCGTACATCCGACGCCGGCCTCCTGCCCATCTCCTGTCACCACGCCTTCTAGTATACGAACAACCTCGTGCCCAGATCGACCAGCGGGTAGATGACGTCCTGGTCCCAGGTCTGGGTCCGGACGCAGCCGTGGCTGGCCGGGTAGGTAGGGACCTTGGGGTAGCCATGGATCGCCGTGGACCACGTGAAGGCCATCGGGTGATAGAGCGGCGATATCTCCAGGGTCTTATGAAGATCGTGAACGTGCCCGAGGGAGTGGCGATCCCCACAGTGGGGCTGCCGGTGGAGACGGGTATGGTGATGACGACCTTCCCGTCCTTGCAGAAGAGCAGCACCTGCTTGGTCTTGTTGACCTCGAGCCAGGGGTTGGTATCGCCGACCTTGGACGGTTTCGGCCGGGAGGCGTAGTACAGTCTCGACCACACAGCGCTCCCCACTGCTCCGTCGCGGGTCAGACCCTCCCACTTCTGGAAGGCGATCACGGCTCCCTTGGTCTTGTAGTCGTACACCCCGTCGACGACGCCCGGGAGGTAGGAGAGCTCTTTGAGACGCTGCTCGATCCACATCATCTTGCCGGCGTAGGCCGTGTTCGATGCAGCCAGCCTCCCCAGGATGTCGAAGGCGTCCACGGTGACGTACGCTCCCGCGGGATTGCCCGGAGCCACCACAATCCTGATGCGGTGAGTGCCGGCCGCCAGCGTTCCCGACGACCACACCTTCTGCCGGTAGAGCGTGGCGGGGCTGGAGAAGTCCACCCTCACCGCCGGACCGCCGTCCACGGAGATATCGGCCTTGCCCATACCCGGGCCAGTCGTGCTGATCAGGTCGATCCACGTGCCCGCGAAAGCGAAGTCGAGCGCGGCCGAGGTCGAACTGGCCCGCTTGTAGCTGCCGCCGAACGCCCCCGAGGCCGAGATCGTCCCCCAGGTGCCCCGGGAGAGCAGACGGAGGTCGTTCTGCTGATACTGGCGCCACAGGTAGGCGGGCGCGATAGTGCCCGTTACCTCGAAAGCGTCGACGCTGATGCATTTGCCGGCGGCGCTCGTGTCGTCCCGCCAGATCTTGACCTGATGGTCCCCTAGCGGGAGGTCCGGCGGTGTCGCCCACACCTTCTGTTGATAGGCCGCCGCGGACGCGTAGAGGTTGATGCTCTCCTTCGGACCGCCGTCGACCGAGACCCAGGCCTTGCCCATGCTCGTGCCCTTGACCGCCATCCACGTGAGCGAGACCCCGTAGAAGTTCACCGTCACCGACGCCCCGCTGCTGGATGCCCGCCTGTAGGCGCCCGCGGAGGCCCCCGAGGCGGTGTAGGTGGCCCAGGTGCCCGCGTACGCGAGGCGGGAGTCGCCCTGCTCTATGCGTCCGGCCCCCAGGAGTTCGCCGAGCACATCGACCGCGTCCACGTTGATGTAGCCGCCCGCGGAGTTACTGGGGCTATAGACGATCTTGACCTTGTGTACCCCTCGGGGAAGCGTGTCCGTGGACCACACGCTCTGTCGGTAGAGGGTCGCCGAGCTAGCCAGACTCACCGTCTTCTGGAACACCCCGTCCAGGTAGACGTCGGCCTTGCCCATGCCGGGCCCCTTGGCTGCGATCCAGTCGAGCCGCTCGCCCATGAAGGCTATCGTGACCGATGCCCCCTTGGTGTGGGTCCGGTTGTAGATACCTTTCCACGATAAGGACCTCGAGAGGGGCTCCCATCCGCCAGAGAACCAGAGTCGGGAATCGATCTGGTCGTGACGGGTCATGTACGAGAAGTCGTCGGCGTCAGTGTTCGCACTACTTCCGCCGACCGCCGTCACCTGGACATCGACCATTCCCACTGCATGAGCCGGGACCGTGGCCGTGATCCTCGTGGGAGAAACCACTGTGTATTTCGTGGCTGGGACGCCATCGAAGGTGACCGCAGAGGCGCCGGACAATCCGATGAAATCGGTGCCTTCGATGGTCACGGAGGCCCCGCCGACAGCAGAGGCGCCGTCAGGGGTGATGCCCGTGATGGTGGGAGCAGGCACTTCCTTGTAGGTGTAGTCGTCCGCATCGGAGTCGCCGCTCGGCCCCGCCGCCGTCGACACCTGTACTTGAACCGTGCCGGCCCCGTGAGCCGGAGGTACGGCGGTTATCTGCGTCGGCGAGTTAACCGTGTAGCTGACGGCGCTTGCGCCGTCGAACGTCACCGCGTCGGGACCCGAGAGCCTGTAGAACCACTTCCCGGTGATCACCACCGCGCTGCCCCCGGCCAACGGACCATACGACGGGTTGAGCCGGGTCACGATGGGCGGCGGGTAGACGAGAGTGCCGACCACGTCCACCGCATCCAGCGTGATGTACTTCGTGCTCGGGTTGTCGGAGCGCCGCACGATCTCCACCTTGTAGTCGCCCTCGGGGAGATCGCCGGTGGACCACACGGAGACGTTGTAGACGGCGGTGGCCGCGGCGAGATTCACTGTCTTGACGAGAGCGCCGTCGAGGTATACATCCGCCGTACCCGTGGTGGTGCCCTTCATAGCGATCCAGTCGAGCCGGGTACCGTGGAAGTACATGGTCACCGTCGCGCCGCTCGTCGAGGAGCGGCCATAGCTGCCGCCGGAGGCAAGGCTCTTCGCGAAGTCGGACCAGCTGCCGGCCTTGAGGATGTGGCTGTCTCCCTGCTGGTAGCGGGTGGTGGTGAGCGGCTCGAGCGCGAGGGCGTTACCGGACGGAATCAGAACCAAGAGCAATGCTGCCAGCACGCCGGCGAGGATCCCGATCGCGACGAGGCGTCGGACCTCCCAGACGCGGTACCACTTGACGTTCGGAACACGGTTCACAACTGGCACGACCCCTCCTTGGGGCAAGGGAACGACGATCCTTCTTGAATTTGCGCCTTCCAGGGTAGGGCTCAGGGGGCCCGAGGTCAAACACAAGCGACGATCATACCTTTCGGTGGAGAAGAAAAACGCGCCGTCGCACCCTTTCATTCGAACCCGAACAGTGGCGGAAATACGACCACCACAAGAGCCGCCCACAGGCCGTAGACAGGCAGGTACCGCATCTGCATGTTCACGATGGGCTGGTATGTCCCTCGCCTCAAGACGAATCGGAAATGTCCGATACCCAGCAGCACCAGATTCACCAGCAGCAGGATGTTGGCCCCCAGGGCGGCGAGCCTGTTGGGACTGACACCGTACTCGGCCAGACGCGAGATGATCCCCGACAGGGCGACGCCGTCGACCACGAGGGCCACGAGGATGAGGGCGAGCACCATCGTGTCCCACAGGTCGGCCGGCTCCTCGGCGTCGCGCGCACTCATGGTGTAGAGGGTCATACCGAGGACCAGAACCAGGAGCAGGTCGAACCAGATGAGAAGTTCTCGGTCCTCCGCCGGCGCTCTGCCGGTGACCAGGATGGCCAGGAGCAGACTGACGAGGACCAGCAGCAGCAGCGGTGTGAAGATCCGCGCCAGCACGGGCGCGATGGTCTCGATGCGACCCTTCTTGCGCTCCACCAGGTAGGCGGCGACCACGAGCAGGCCGCAACCCCGAATACCGCGACCCAATTCACGATGAAAGTCTCGATGTCGATCTCGACGAACTGGAACACCCCTACCGAGACCCCGACCAGCACTATCCCGCCCAAGGCGATCAGCACCGAGTAGATGAAGACCTCGCCCGCGAACCGGACGAAGTCCAGCCGGGTGCCGGTCTTGCGCCAGCCCGGCCCGCCGTAGAGGATGCCGATGAGCATGAGCAGGGCGATGGGCAGATGGATCGCGGCCAGCACGGCAGTATCGTGGGGGTCGTAGGATGGGTAGAGGTTGATGAGAAGTGCGGCCGCGATGAACACCGTAGCGGCAAGCAGCATGAAGCGCAGGGATAGAGACCGCTTCCAGATGAGGTAGATGGCCACCGAGGGCAACGCGAAGAGGAAAGCGTTCGTAAGGTAGAGAAGCGCATGCTCCTCCACCACCTCCCAGCCGAAGAGCGCCGGGATCTTCCCCAGCAGTCCCGCCAGCAGCGCCAAGCCGATGACAAGGAATACCTCAGTGCGCTGCCGCCGGCGCGACTCTCCGTCGGGCGCGGGCACCAGGAGTTGCCGCCACAGATTCTCCGTGGTGACCTTGGCGAACTCGTCACCGAGGGCTTCAGTGTCGCCCAGCCTGCGGACCGAGACCAGGAACGCCTCTTCGGTAGTTATCCCGCGGGAGGTGAGGTCGTCGATGCTGTCCCGCAGATGAGACTCGAGCTCCTCCAGATCCTGCTCGCTGAGCGAGCCCGACGCCCTCAGGTGGCTTCTCCATTTCCGGACCTGCGACTCCAACTCAAACATCGTCATCCCCCATGTCTGCGGTCCGTGTGAGCCGCTCCAGTGCGGTATGGACCACCGACCATTGCTCAGTAACGCGCTCCAACTCAGTCATCCCGACTTCGGTGAGCCGGTAGTACTTGCGGCGACGCCCGCTTTCCGCGATCTGCCACCGGGACGCCACGAAGCCCGCCTCCTCCAAACGATGGAGGACCGGATAGAGCATGCCGTCGGTCCAGGTGAGACGATCATCCGACACCTCCCGGACCTTCTGGATGATGGCGTAGCCGTAGCTATCCGCGCGGCGCAGGATGGCCAGGACGATGGGAGTGGCGGATGCCGCAACGAGCTCCTTTGAGATGTTCATGGCCCCCTAGCCGTCCTGGCCGCGTCAACCAGCAGCAGTATACCTAGCACTGCTATGCATATAAGTATTAGGTAAGATGCCCACGCTGTCAAGGGAGGCGCACGCAGGTGGAGGCTGTGACCGCTCGGACCGAAAGCGTGTATGGTTGCCACGACAGGCCAGAGCGGCAGGTCTGGCTGAACGGGCGAGGCGGTGGGGGCCCTCTGGGGATTTCATCGTGGTCGCGACCCAGACCTCGACCCAGGAGGAGCACATGTACACTGGCGGCGACCGAGGCAGGCTAGGCAGCGGCGGGCCCTCAACAGCGCCGATCGATCAAATGCGGGGCCTCGCAGACTGGTGGCGGCATGCCAGCTGGAAGGGACGGACAGCCGTTCTCGTGCCGCTGGGCATTGTCGTCATCGTTGCCCTGCTCTGGGTGTTCTCTCGCCTCTTCACCGAATTCCTCTGGTTCCAGGAGTTGGGCTTCACCACGGTCTTCTGGACCAGGATCTGGGCTCGGCTGGTGGTCATGGTGGTGGCTGGGGTGGTTTTCTTCGGCATCTTCTATGGAAACCTCCGGCTCGCTCGGCACTTCGTCTCCAAGGTCAGGCCTGTCGGTGACCCCGATGCCCAGGTCTACGAGATCGTGGACACCCGGACGCGGGGAGGGCGCCGCCTGTTCCTTCTGATATCCATAGTCCTGGGAGTTCTGTTCGCCTTCGGGTACGGAGGATCTTGGGAGCGGATATGGCTCTTCTTCCGCCAGGCCGACTTCGGGTTCGATGCTCCGGTGTTCGGTCGGGACGCGGCCTTCTTCGTGTTCACCTTGCCTGTCGCCCGCATGGTGCTGACCTTTGTGATGCTGTGCTTCTTCTTCAGTTTTGTGGGAGCGCTGGGCATCTACATCGCTCACCGGGCGATCGGGATCAAGGGCAGGACCGTGCAAGCGGCTCCGCATGTCAAGGCCCATCTTTCCATCATCCTGGCTGTGGCCATGGCCGGAAAGGCTGTGGACTATCTGCTGGGTGTCTGGGGTCTCGCCTACTCCGAGCGGGGTGTCGGCTTCGGCCCCGGTTACACCGACGTTCAGGTCCAGATACCCGTGCTCCGGTTCCTGGCCATCGTGGCGGCGATCGCAGCGGTGCTCTTCCTCGTCAACATCTACTACAAGGGCTGGCGGCTTCCCCTCCTGGCCATCGGGCTGCTGTTCGTCACCTGGCTCTTCGCAGGACAGGTCTACCCGGCCATCGTGCAGCAGTATCGGGTGTCGCCTACCGAGATCGAGAAGGAGACCCCTTACATCGCCAACAACATCCAGTCGACGCGGTGGGCCTTCGGTTTGAACGAGGTCAAGGCGTTCCCATTCGAAGCGAACACCAACCTGACTGCGGCCTCTATCGTGGCCAATGCCGACACCATAGAGAACGTCAGGGTGTGGGATCCCACCCCCGCGCTCGATACCTACCGGCAGATCCAGGAGATACGTACCTACTACACCTTCACCGATGTGGACGTGGACCGGTACGTGATCGACGACAGGTACCGGCAGGTCCTTCTGGCGGCCCGGGAGTTCGACTACTCGAAGCTGACCGGCCAGGCCCAGACCTGGGTCAACCAACACCTCACCTATACACATGGATACGGACTGGTGGTCAGCCCCGTGAGCGAGGCGACCGAGCAGGGGCTTCCGAAGCTCTATCTCCGGGACATACCTCCCCAGAGCGAGACCTCTCTGGAAATCACCCGGCCCGAGATCTACTACGGTGAGGTGCCCGACACCTTCGTCCTGGTCGAAGACGACCGCCAAGGAATTCGACTACCCCATGGGCGACGAGAACGTGTTCGCTGAGTACGCAGGTACCGGAGGGGTAGACATCGGCAGCTTCTCGCGCCAGTTGATATTCAGCGTCCGCTTCGCCTCCCTCAAGCTGCTGGTCTCCGACTATCTGCGGCCCGACTCGCGCATCCTTTACCGGCGCTCGCTCGCGGAGCGGGTGAAGACGATCGCCCCCTTCCTGCAATACGATCGCGATCCCTACGTCGTGACACGCGATGACGGCAGGCTGGCCTGGCTATGGGACGCCTACACGACCACCGACCGCTTTCCAAACTCGCAGCCGAGCAGCGGCGGCATCAACTACATCCGCAACTCCATCAAGGTGATGGTTGACGCGTACAACGGAGACGTGACCTTCTATCAGATGGATCCAGACGATGCGCTGGCCAACGCCTGGGGCGAGGTATACCCCGGGCTCTTCACTCCGGCGGTTGAGATGCCCGCCGATATCAGAGCCCACTTGCGCTATCCCGAGGATCTCTTCACCATCCAGGCGCAGACCCTCGCCCTCTACCACATGACCGAACCGCAGATCTTCTACAACAAGGAAGACGTGTGGCAGATCGCCACGGAGATGACGGGAGGGGACGAGACCACCGTCAACCCTACTACCTGGTGATGGCCCTGCCCGGCGTGGACGAGGAGGAGTTCGTGCTCCTGCAGCCGTTCACTCCCATCACCAAGCAGAACATGGTCTCCTGGATGGCCGCCCGCATGGACGGCGACAAGTACGGAGAAGTGGTGGTCATCAACTTCCCCAAGGACAAGCTGGTGTTCGGCCCCGCCCAGGTGGAGTCTCGTATCAACAACGATCCCGTCATCTCGGCCCAACTCACCTTGTGGGACCAGGCGGGGAGCGAGGTGATCCGGGGGAACCTCCTGGTCATACCCGTGGAGGACTCTCTGATCTACGTGGAACCCCTGTATCTGCAGGCCGCGAGTGGCGCCATTCCTGAGTTGACCCGCGTCATCGTCGCTTACGGAGACGAGGTGGTGATGGAGCGCGATCTGAAGACGGCGCTTGAGACCATCTTCCTGGAAACGCCCGGTGGTACGACCACCACAGTGCCCGGTGGCACCACGACCACTACGGTGCCCTCCGGCACGACGACGACCACGGTGCCTTCCGGTACCACGACCACGACCATCTCGGGCGGCCTTCCCACCGACCGCGCCGCCCTCCTC
>CAWGGI010000008.1:0-308375 GCA_963822135.1 uncultured Actinomycetota bacterium
TCGATAGAAGCGACTTCCTCGGAAGTGGTTTATTTTGTTTTCCATCAAAATTGATTTGACATTTTTTGAAGGAAAAATTATTATAATCTTATTTTATATCAGATTATTATATAAAATATTTTCCTTCAATAAAAGGATGTTTTGTTTTGATGGAAAACAAAGGCTATTCTCATGAGATGACAGGGGATCAGCGAAGGATTTTCGTGGATGCAACGCAACTGCACCACGCTTATCGGGAGGTCGCAGCCAAGAGCTGGGGCTACCGGGGGGGCATGGACGGAACAAGGTTAAAAGGCAGGGACTACCTGTTCCGTTCACGGGATCGCTTTGGCTACGGAAAAAGTCTCGGTCTCAGGTCGCCCGAGACATAGCTGGTTTACAGGGAGTTCGATGAAAACAAAACGCACTTTCAGCAAAGCCTGAGGGAGTTACAGGGTCGCTTGAAAGAACATGCCCGTTTCTGCAAGGCGGCTAAAATCGCTCGGGTACCGAGAATCGTCGGCAGCATTTTGAGACTGCTCGACACGCAAAAGCTACTGGGAGCAACCTGCAGGTGGTTGGAACTAATGCATTGTACGCTTATGAGGCAGCCGGGGGCGTTTTTTTCGATAGCGGCTTAATGGCCACGCAGGACATGGATATTTTGTGGGATGTACGCTCCAGACTTAACTGCACGCCGATCAAAGGATAGATGGCAAGGGGCTGTTGTCGATTCTTCAACAAGTGGATCCCTCGTTTGAACTCATCCGGAAAAGAAGCTTTAGAGCGGTCAATCGGAAAGGGTACATGGTGGATCTGCTAAAGCCGAAACCCAAGCCGGCTCCCGGCTGGAAAAACGCCGGATGGTGGCGAACGGGGACATGGAGGCCGCTGAAATGCGAAACCTGCAGTGGCTGGTCTCGTCCCCAAAATTCACACAAGATGTATCGGGGATGACCGTTACCGGCGACCATGGTGGCGCCCGACCACGGGCGTTCGCCCTGCACAAGCTGTGGCTGAGCCTAAGCTGACCGCGAACCGATCAAGCGCAAGCGGGACAGGGACCAGACAATCGCGGTTGCAACTGGTGCTTCAGTCTTGCCCCACCTCCCTTTAAGCCTGCACAAGTGGAGATGCTCCCGAAGTCAGTTGTTTCCGCCGCCGCTGTGCGATTGCGGATTCGGAGCTGCAACGGATTATCGTGCATGAAGGCCATGAACGCCTTCGCCATCGAGGAAGGTCTCATCCTCACCAACGATGAAGAGCGGGAACTGACCTTCGAGTACAAAAATCCAAGTCATGCCGGTCTGTAAGTGGTTGCGGTAACCAGATGATAAGATAATTTTCAAGCCTTATGATTTTCACACTTCGGGCGGCTGACATTGCCGGTATCCGAGCGGTTTTTGTCCACGCAAAGGACGAGCGGGCGCGCACCTTTTATGAGCGTTTTGGATTCGACTCTTCCCCCATCCATCCTCTGCAATTGATGCTGCTCATCAAGGATATCAAGAAAACAGCCTCATCAATACGAGCTCACCTATCCAAACGTTCTTCTCGCGATGCCCGATCGGTCGGGATTTTTAATATCCGCCAGCCGCATGGAGTGCCATATGAACTCGTTCGGTGGGTGCTAAGGCGCTTTGACTCCGGCCATGAAATCGCGTATATAGTAACGATCCAATATCGCCAAGGATAGTTCCATGCGCCACCCTGATCTCAAACTTCTGAAAACGGTTTTCGCGCAGTTCCCGCAAATTAAGGCCGTTTACCTTTTTGGGTCGCTGGCGGCCGGCCGCGGTCGATCTGACAGCGATCTGGATCTTGCCGTCATTTCCGGGCATGAGCGGCCTGGTTCGGAAAAACTCGACATTCTCGGCCGGCTTGCCCAGGAAGGATTTTGCAACGTCGATCTGGTTTTTTTGCCCAAGGTGACATCGTGCTCCAATACGAGGCGGTGCGTATGAACAACATTGTTTATCAGCGTTCCGATTTTGATTCTGCTGCCTTCTATTCCCTGATTATTCGCCGTTATCTTGATTTTGTTCCATATCTCAAGGTTCAACGAAAGGCATACAAAGAGAGGATTCTGCATGGTCCGGCCCGAGGTTATCCGAAAGCGGCTGAATAAAATAGACGAGGTGCTTCAAAACGGGCTCGGTGACATTGAAGAATTAAAGCGCGTCTTTGCAAGTCATTTGTAAAGATTTCCTGCCATAAAAACCCGCATACCCTGCCCCATGCTCAGTCGGGAATTTTGACCTATCCTCTTAATCTGTACGAATAATTATTCGACAGAATCAATAGGATTTTCAGGATGTGTGTGGAAGTCCTTCTTTATTGAACTTCGGCCCAATTCTCCACCCTTAATTTTTCCACGCGATTAAACTCTTTCGTGTTGTGCGTGACGACACATAGCCTTTTTACTAAGGCGATAGAGGCTATTTGAAGGTCCCTTTCGCTTATAACCAGCCCCTTTTTTTCAAGTTGCACTCGAATGATTCCATATTTGGCAGCGGAAGGTTCATCAAAAGGATGAATTTCCAGCATTGAACGTATTTGCTCAATTTTTGTGCGACGCTCTTTCTTTCGTGCAGGCGATTTTTCTATGCTGTAATAAATTTCTGCCAGTGTGATTGCGGATAGCGAGAGGTCTTTGGGACTGTGGCTTTTGATCCTTTCCAACAGCGGTTGATGGCCACGCATCCAATAGCTGACGATATTGGTATCAAGCAGATACACTGGGTCTCCGGCTAATCCAAAGAAAATTCTTTCGATGGCATTGGCTTCGGAATTTCAAATGCCGGATCGGGTTTTAAAAGGTTCCAAAAGCCATCGGGCCATTTATCTTTTTCAATAGGTTCCAGGATGACCTTTTCGCCTTCTTTGCGAATTTTAACCTCAGTGCCTCTAATACGAAACTCTTTTGGAAGCCTGACGGCTTGGGAACGTCCGTTTTGCAAAGGCTTCGCGGTAGATCCGCATAACGACCCCCTCTTTGAGATTAGGTGATCTCGCCGAGCGGCTCTACGAAGAAGCGCGCGACGCGCAGAGGCGCGACGATTGGGCCACCTATGGAGAGAAGATCAGGCTACTAGGCGAGGTGATCGCGGCGCTGCAGGCGCTCGAGGATGCGGGCAGGTGACAAGCCCGGCCATCGTCACGGGAGCGGTGGAGGATGAGCGGCCTCGAGAATAGAGTACTTGCCTCCGGGGCATTGCCGGACTGGCTTCTCCGCAGGGTCATCCGCTCTCGTGTTAAGGGCCTGGTGAAGCGGTTCGACCGCCTGAGCGAACAGGAGCAGGCCGAACGGGAGGCGGCTGTTGTGGCCGGGTTCGAATCCGGTCCCATCACCGTCAATGCCGACGACGCCAACCGGCAGCACTACGACCTCCCCCCCGAGTTCTTCGAGGCGGTGCTGGGCCCGCGGCTCAAGTACAGTTGCTGCTACTGGCCCGGAGGGGTGACCAGCCTCGCCCAGGCCGAGGAGGCGATGCTCGAGCTCACCGCGGAGCGGGCCGGTCTGGGCGACGGCCAGGACATCCTCGATCTCGGTTGCGGCTGGGGATCGCTGGCCCTGTGGGCCGCGGAGCGCTATCCGCGCAGCCGGGTGGTAGCGATGAGCAATTCGAACATCCAGCGGAGATTCATCGAGAAGCTGCGCGTGCAGAGGGGCCTGGACAACCTCGATGTGGTCACCGCCGAAGCGGGTAGCTTCGAGCCGCGGGAGCACTTCGACCGGGTGGTGTCGGTGGAGATGTTCGAGCACGTGCGCAACCACCGGGCTCTCTTGGATCAGGTGGCGGGTTGGCTCAAGCCGGAGGGGAGGCTGTTCGTTCACGTCTTCTGTCATCGCCGGCACCTCTACGCCTTCGAGCCCGCCGGGGACGGAGGGTGGATGGCCGGCCACTTCTTCTCCGGAGGCGTCATGCCCTCCTGGGACCATCTCACCAGGTACCAGGACAGCCTGAGTCTCGTCAATCGCTGGGAGGTCGACGGCCGCCACTACTGCAGGACGCTCCGGGCGTGGTTGGACAATCTCGACCGGGGCCGCGGCCGGGTGATGCCTTTGCTGGAGACCACCTACGGCCATGAGCGCGCCGGTCTGTGGTTTGCCTACTGGCGAGTCTTCTTCATGACGTGTGAGGAGACGTTCGCGCTGGATTCGGGCCGCGCCTACTTCGTCGGGCACTACTTGTTCTCCAACTGACTGGTTTCGCTGCGGCGTTCTCAGCGGTAGGTGACGGGTGATGGCTCAAGTCCACAGGCGGGAGGTCGGATGTGGAGAGGCATGAGGAAACCTGGCAATCGCTGAAAGAGCTCCTTGCCTCGCAACGATTCGCCGTCCTTTCGACCGAGTCAGAGACCGGTCCCTATGCCAGTCTCGTCGCGTTTTGCGCCGCCGGAGATCTGAGCCGCGTCGAGTTTGTCACCATGCGCGCGACCCGCAAGTTCAACTACCTGGTGGCACATCCCAGGGTGGCGCTCCTGTTCGATAATCGCTCCAACCGTGACATCGACGTGCGTGAGGCCATGGCCGTCACCGCCCAGGGTACGGCTCGGGAGTTGACCGCCGAGGGCGCCCGCGCCCTCGCTTTGGATGCGTTCGTGGCCAAGCATCCGCACCTGGCATCGTTCGCCGCCGCCCCGGGCTGCGCCGTGGTCAGAGTGGTCGTCGACACCTACTACGTGGTCACCCATTTCCAGAGCGTCGTCGAACTGCACATGCCGGGCTCCGAGCATGCCGGATAGCGCCACAACCGGAGGCGACGAGGCTTGGGTCGCCGATCTGTACGCCGTAGGACCCGGGGCAGTGGGCCAAGCCGGAGGCAAGGCCGTGGCACTAGCGGCCTTGCAGCGGGCCGGCCTCGTCGTCCCCGGGGGCCTCTGCGTCTTCACAGGAGCCTACGATCGGTTTCTCGACTTCGCCGGGCTGCGGCCTGCGATAACACTCGAGCTGGGGCGCAAGCGCTTCGAGGACATGCGCTGGGAAGAGGTGTGGGACGCCTCCTTGAGGATCCGGAACCTCTTCTTGCGCGCTTCCCTGGAGCCCTTGCTGGCGAAGGCGCTGGAAGATGCTCTGCGCCGGCGATTTGGCGATGGGAGACCGGCGGTAGTGCGCTCGTCGGCCCCTGCTGAGGATACCGCGGCCACCTCGTTCGCCGGGTTGCATGAGTCGTACGTCAACGTGAAGGGCGTACCTGCTCTGCTCGAGGCCGTGCGCCAGGTCTGGGCCTCGCTGTGGACCGACAGATCGCTCCTATACCGCAACGAGCTTGGTTTGGATGTCTTCGCAAGCAGCATGGCCGTGGTGGTCCAGGAACTGATCATGGGAGAGGTCTCGGGGATCGCGTTCTCGGTGAGCCCACTCGACGACTCTCAAGCTGTGGTGGAAGCCGTTTGGGGTCTGAACGAAGGCCTGGTCGACGGGACTTTGGAGCCTGATCGCTGGATCATAGAGCGCGCCACCGGAGCCCTCTTGGAGCGCCACGAACCGGTCCGCCTACAGAAGGTGGCCTCGGACGTCGGGGAGACTTCGGGTGCCGGTGGGACGCGGCTTGTTCCGCTTGATGAAGGCGAGCAAGTCTCCGCCCCCCTGACTGAAGACCGACTGCGCAGGATCGTGTCGGCCGTTCTCGTGGCGGAGAGACTGTTTGGCCTGCCTCAAGACATGGAGTGGACTATCGCCGGCGACAGTCTGTGGATCCTGCAATCGCGCCCGATTTCCACCCTGGGGACCGCATTCCAAGCTGAGGCGGATGCCATTGCTCGTGAGCGAGCCGACGCGGAGGTCTTGGGAGTCCCAGCAACGCACGCGACGAGCGCGCGCGACGAGCGCCCTTGGTATCTGAGCCTGCACAAGAGCTTCGGCAAGCTGCGCGACCTGCGGTATCAGGTGGAACAGGTGGCCATCCCGCAGATGGAGGCCGAGGCCGACGCCATGGCTTCTGTCGACCTCGGTGCGCTGTCGGCGGAGGAACTGGCGACGGAGACCGCGCGGAGGCGAGACGCTCTCGCCCACTGGGAGGAAGTGTACTATCGCGACTTCATACCTCTGGCCCATGGCGTGCGGCTGTTTGGCCAAGTCTACAACGACAATGTTAGGCCGGTGGACCCTCACGAGTTCATCGATCTACTCGCCGGGTCCGGCCTGCTCAGCGTCAGCCGCAACGCCAGGCTCAGGGAGTTGGCAGAACAGGCGAGAGATGCCCCGGACGAGTCGACGACGGCCCTCGACGAGTACCTCGATCTCTTCGGGTCGGGACCGGGAACGCCTGAGCCGGTGAGGGCCCAGGAGCGCGTGCGCCTGCTCCAGCTCCTTTCTCAGATGGCGGCACGTCCGGAAGGACCGGATCGACGGTCTTCGCCGGGCACCCAGCCGGCCCGGGCCACATCGTCGGACGACCGGGCCAGAGAGTATCTGAAGCGGTTCGAGGGAGAACAGAGACGTTTTCAGGAGGAGCTGCTCGACTTGGCTCGAGCAAGCTATCGACTGCGCGACGACGACAACGTGCACCTGGACCGTATCCGCCGGCTGACGGAGGCGGCTTCTGCTGAGAGCTCAAGTCGCTCTGCAGGTCAGGCGCACGCAGAGACGCCCTCGCCTGGGGAGCCGAGCCCGAGTGAAGAGACTCCCCCCGTCGCTCAAGCCATGCGCTTCAAGGCGAGACAACTGGTCGGCCAGCCGGCGGGCCCCGGGATAGCCGTCGGCCGGTCAAGAGTCGTGATCGAGAAGGACGACCTGTTCTCTTTCGAGGCCGGGGAGATCCTGGTATGCGACAGTCTCGATCCCACCATGACATTCGTGGCGCCACTCCTCTCCGCTATCGTAGAGCGGCGGGGAGGGATGCTGGTCCACGGCGCCATCATCGCCCGTGAGTATGGTCTGCCGTGTGTCACCGGGGTTCCCGATGCGACTAGCGAGATCCACACCGGTGATTCCCTCACCGTCGACGGCTTCCTTGGGATCGTGGTGGTCGGAGGTGTTCCGCCCACTGGTGACGAGTCCGCCGCCTAGACGCCCCTCAGAGCGCCCGCATGCGGTTGCCTTTCGGATTGTGCTCCACCTCGGCCAGTCCCAGCGCCTCCAGCACCGGGGGCACATAGTTGGCGAAGCGGCCGCGCAGCCCCTTCTTCTGCCCGTACCAACCGCCCACCGGGTTCTCAGGTGACCGGGCCCAGGCCTCGACCGTGCCTTCCGCGGCGGGCTTCTGCTCGTCGGCGCTTCCCAGCGGCATCCAGTCGCCGCGGGCCTTGAGCATGGCGTAGAGGTCGTCTATAGCGCGAAGCAAATAGCGCACCTCCGTCTTGGCTGCGATGACGACCAGGGCGGCAGGATCGGCCTGCTCGTCCTTGTAGACGGCGATCTCGGACTGCCCGCTAGGCGTCTTGAGCAGCCAGGGGTCGTCTCGGGTACCGTTGCCTTTCACACTTTCTGCCACCGTGGACCCCCGTTCAGTCTCTGAATAGCGCCGCCCAGAGCAAGGCGTCCAGCACGAAGGTATGGAAGGCGAAATACCAGCTCCCCACAACCGCCGCCCAGTAGGCCTTGCCGCGATTCCCCGGCCGCAGAGCGAGCAGCGCGCAGGCCAGCGCGATGGAGGCGAGCCCCACCAAGAACAGCACGATGCGGATGGCGACCCAGGTTCCGGTCGACGGGTCGCTTACGTACAAGTTGGTGAGCGGCATCCAGAATGCGGAGGGGACGAGGATGAGGATGAAGATCGGGTAGAAGAGGCCGTACCCGAACCGGCCGCCGATGGTCACCTCCCTGGGGTCGACGCGCAGCAGGAGCAGGTTGAGGAAGGCAAAATACCCCAGAGCTGAGAGCACCATAGAAATCATGTAGACCGGGCGGATGCCTTCGGGCACCCCACCCCAGAGCACGTCGGCACCCGAGTCTCCTCGCAGCCCGAGGATGTAGCTGCCGATGACGGCGATCCCCCCGAAGACGTTGATAAGCAGAAGGATCAGTCTCTGCCTGCCCATACTCCCACCCCCTTGTAGGTGTCTCATCCTCCTTCGGCGGCATGATCCTGTCAAGGAGGGGCCCCGGCGTGGGACTCGCGCCCGGGTCCCGGCCCTGCCGCGGTCCGTCCACATCTCGGCCGGCGTTTCTGCGTGCCCACGCGGTAGACTGGGAATAGCTCTATTCGCGAACTGGGACCGTTCGACGGTACCTAGGGGGCGCTGGGATTCCCCTTGTCTGACACTTGCCCACTTCGATTGCTGGGCTACTCCCCACGTTGGGAGGCGCTCTTCGCACCCCATGCTGAAGCAGGCCTCGTTCCTGCCCGCGTGATCCGCGGCGACCGCGGCAGCCTCCTGATAGCGACATCAGACGGTGTCGTGCACGCGAGGCCCTCCGCCCGTCTCCTGAAGTCTGCCGGCAGTGCCGCGGAGCTGCCCGCCGTCGGCGACTGGGTGGCGGTACTGGCGTCCGGCCACCACCTCGATGCCCCGCTCATCGAAGCCGTGCTCGAGCGCAAGAGCGCCATCACGCGGGGCGACCCAGGGAAGACCTCCGACATCCAGGTGTTGGCCACCAACATCGACACGGTGTTCGTCGTTCACCCGATCGCTGAACTCCCCAACCTTCGCCGCATCGAGCGCGAGCTCTCGGTGGCCTGGGACTCAGGAGCCGTCCCTGTGGTCGTCCTCACCAAGGCAGACCTCTCCGCCGATCCGGTCGCGGCACGCGCAGCCGTCGAGTCGGTATCGCTCGGAGCGGATGTCCTGGTCATGAACGCGCTTGCCGGTGACGGCATTCAGCCGATCTTTGAATTCATCTCGGATCATCGCACCGCGGTCTCTGGTCGGCCCCTCGGGCGCGGGGAAGTCCACGCTCATCAACTCGCTGCTTGGCGAACAGCGGCAGGCGACGCGCGAGGTGCGCGTGAGCGACGGACGCGGCATGCACACGACCGTTGCACGCGAACTGATCCAGATGCCTGGAGGCGGCGTCCTCATCGACACTCCGGGGCTCCGGGCGTTCGGCCTGACCGGCTCGGAGGAAGGCATCGCATCGGTATTCCCGGAGATAGACAGCCTCTCCCGGTCGTGCCGTTTTCGCGACTGCACGCACAACGATGAACCGGGCTGCGCGGTCCAGGCTGCTGTCGAGGCAGGGACGCTGCCGTCCGACCGCCTGACCAGCTATCACAAGCTGATGGGTGAGGCGCAGTCCGTGGCAGCGAGGGCCGATGCGCGACTCCGTGCGGAGAGGGAGCGCAAGTGGAAGATCATCAGCAAGGCGTCGAGGAACTACCACAAGCGGACCGATCGGGGCTGAGCGACCAGTAGCGCGTCAGGTCAGGTGCCGCCCTGCGCGCTGCGCAGGCGGAGCTTACGAAGCGCGAAACCCTGCCGCCCGCAGGAGCGCGTCCGCCTCTGCGGCGTCGTCGGGACAGGCGGCGGTGCGGAAACTCATCTCCAGGACCAGACCATCCGGCCCCAGTATGAACCTGGTGCTCTCCGCCTCGGTGGCGAGTCGCTCGGCTACAGTGTCCGCGGCCTGCCCATCGGTCTCGTCCATGACGATGACGAACTGATCCCGCGTGCACAGGAACCACGCGTCGACTTCGCGGATGCTTGCAGCGATGAGGTCCGCCAGATCCCCCAGGGCGGAGTTGCCGGCCGTCTGCCCGAAGGTGCCGTCGACCCAGGCCATGTTGTGGATGTCGACCACGAGCAGGGCGAACGGGCGACCGTGGCGTCTGTAGCGCTTCAGATGCCGCTCGACCTCACGCAGCACGTACCCGGGGTTGTAGAGGGCGAGAAGCGGTTCCCTACCAAGACCTACGTGCGTCATGTGGCGTCTCCCTTGGCAACCATCGCGCACACTGCAGCGCTGGCATTATCAAGAATCCTATCGACAGGCTCCAGACGGGGCTTGACCCAGCGACCCCGCGATGGAGGGAAATGCGGAACCTTCAAGAACAGTAAGTAACCCGGACAGGCACGAAGGAGTAGCAGATGCTCTGGATGCTGTGGCTCTTGGTCCTCCTGGTTGTTGCTGCTTGCTTTTTCTTGTTCGCTCTTGGCCGCGCCGCTGCGAAACCGCAGCCGAATCCAGCGGAACTCTCCTCCCACGCCCCCAGCGGCGCTCGCCGGCGAGCTGCCGAATCCGAGAGACCGCTGTCGGCGGAGCCTCTCCAGCTCACGGACGCCGAGTTCGAGGAGATCGTGCACCTGCATTCGTACGGGCGGGAGTCGCAGGAGACCGCTGCGAATCTCACCCCGGCCGTCCACGACCAGGCCGGCTGCTGCTTCTACTGCGGGAGCGAGATGAACGGCACGCGTCACCTCGACCATAAGACCCCTGTGAGCCGGGGCGGGACCGATCAGCCCGAGAACCTGTGCTGGGCGTGCGAACTCTGCAGTCGCGAGAAGGGCGAGAGGACGGCAGAGGAGTACTCGAGCTACCTGGCCACCTTGCGAAGGCGCCCCGAACGGACGCCGGGGTCTAGGACGTTCGTGCTGTCTCGGCGCTGAACCAGGCTGCCTGCAGGAGAGCCTCCGAGTCTACTCCATCGTCAGGGCAGGAGGCGGTGCCGAAGCTCATCTCCAGGGTCACGTTATCCGGGCTTAGCTTCAACCTGTTGTCCTCCACCACGGCGGCGAGACGCTCGGCGACCGTGTGAGCAGCCTGGGTATCGGTCTCGTCCATGACGATGATGAACTGATCCCGCGTGCACAGAAACCACACGTCCACCTCGCGCACGTTCGTAGAGATGAGGTCCGCCAGATCCCCCAGGGCGGCGTCCGCGACCGCCTGCCCGAGGGTCTCGTCGACCCAGGCCAGGTTGTGGATGTCGACCATGAGCAGGGAGAACGGGCGATGGCGCCGTTTGTAGCGCTTGAGATGGCGTTCGACCTCCTCCAACACGTAGCGACGGTTGAAGAGGTCGGTGAGCGGGTCCCGACCGAGACTCACCTGCGTCATGTCGTGCCTCCCGTGGCAGCCGTCGACCGCATAGCAGCGCTGAAACTCGCATGATTCCTATCGGCAGGACGCGGACGTGCCTTGATTCCCAGGCAGGCAGGGCTCTGTCGGGCTACCTCAGATACGGACTATCTTCAGCCCGAACGGGCGAAGCACTCCGTTCACCCAGGACTTGGGTCGCTGTTTGATCGACTTCGGCTCTCCCCCATCGCTGTGAGAAGTCTGCCGGAGATCGCCGGCGATGACGTGCTCTATCTCGAGCTCCGTCTTCTCATTGACCCACGGATAGGAAGAGACCTGTACCGGCTCCCCCTTCGCCGCCAGGATCGTGACCCTGTTTGTAGGCTTGAACGGCTCCAGGGGAACGTAGCACTCACATACAGAGGTGAATCCTACCTCTTTGAGCAGTCGACACAGCGACTGCTTCGTGAACCAGAAGCTCGTCGGATTATCGACTGACGCCAGTAAGCGACCCCTGCGTACTTCCTCAGTGTCGTCTTCCGCATGCTCACGAAAGTGCCGCCCTTTGTAGACTCGACCGTTGTATTCGATCTCGACTTCGCCCTGGGCAGCGATATGGGTATCGATGATGACGAACTGACTACACAACTCGTAGACGTTCTTCAGGACAGAGATCGCATCTTGCTGGTCGAGATGGTAGAGGATGCCGAGGAGCAGAACGATATCCACGGTACCGTGCGAATCACGAGTGACGTGGCGGATGTCCTCCTGCTCGAAGCTCAGATTGGCAATCCCTAGACGCTCAGCGGCCTTCATCCCCTCGCTCATTCGCTCGGTTCGGGCATCCAGCGCTCTCACCTCGGCCCCACGAAGAGCCGCTTCGACGGCGTAGACACCCTCACCGCACGCCAGATCGAGGATCCGGAGCTGGTCGAACGGCTTCTTCGAGAAGTCGCGAACGAGTTGCATCACTCGTCGCACTTTGACCCCGGTAGCGTTGCCCATCTGCGGGATGGCGCTAGCCCCTTGGATCCCCTTCATGGCGAACAGTTCAAGAGTCTCCCGATCGAGAGGAAAGACACGCTCTGCTGACATGGGCACTTCCTTCGGCTGACTATCGAGGATCTTGTGGCCTGGCGTCGCCCACCTATTCTAATTCCCGAGAACTCGGGATGGAGAGTGCTCCAGGCGACTCAATCTTCGTGACTGCCGTCACAGAACGGTTTGTTCGAGCTCCGACCGCATCCGCACAGCGTCACCCGGTTCCTCACTTCATATGTCTCCCCACCGGAAGATTCCACCGGGATCCCGCCCCTCACCCAGATCGGCCCCGTCTTCCTGCCTTGGGTATCTTCGACGAGCCCGATCGAAGGTTCGAATTCAGGCTCTATCGCCCGGCCATCCCTCCCCCATGCCACCAACCTTCCCGAGGGACATTCGCAGGCCTCCTCGATAGCTGTCTGCCTTGCCTCGGGATCGGCGGAATCCCGGGTGAGTCTCCAGGTTCCCCCGGCGCGATGGCAGAAACCGGCGCCGGCGCAGTACAGCTCAGCATCGGTCAATCTGAGGTCCGGCCCGTCATACTCTGCTGCCTGCTCCAGATAGGGTATGTCGGGAGCAGTCTCGGTGCCATCAAACTCGATCCTCGTGTGGCTGCCGTCGCAGTACGGTCGCCGAAGGGAATGGCCACAACGGCAGAGGGTGTAGCTCTCCTGCGCAGGGTATCTGCGATCCTCCCTCCAGCCGTGAGGCTGGCCGTCGTCGTCGGCGCAGATGGTCTGTTCGGCGAGCGGCACTCCTCCGGACACCACGTAGGGACCGTTCGTCGTGATCTTCACCACGCAGAGACGCGATCGTGGAGACCCCGCGTCCTCCTCTTTCATCGGATCGGTCCTTCTTCCGATTGTGGCTTCCCACGTGCCCGGTTCCCAGGGTTTGCTTCGCTGAAACCCGGCCCGCAAGCACACTCCTGGAAGGGATTGGCTACGTGATTATCGCCGAGACGGCGGACAGCGTGAGAGCGGCGGTCACAAAGAATACGAGCGGAACCCAAGCCCACAAGCTCGGTTCCGCCTTCGTGACCCGCTCTTCACGCCTCGGCCAGACTGACTGGTTCTCGCTTTGCATCGAGCCGCTCTCCCACCGGAGCACCATTTTGTGGCACTGATTCGTATATAGCATCCGTATATACGAGGCGAGGCTGCCCGAATCCTGCACATTCGGGTGCTTCACGACTCCTACTCGGGTAAGAATCTGAGACCTGCGGCCTCGACCTGCAAGAGATACGCCATTGCCTTATCGATGAACGTGTCCGGTCTGTCACCAAGCTTGCTCTGTACTTCCTCGACCGTGGCTCCGTCTGCGGCCATCGAGGCGGCGCTGCCGACCAGGTCTGCCATCTCCTGCACCATCTCGATCAGACCGGCATGCAGCTCCGCGTATTGCGCGGGCGGCTTCACGGCCTCTATCTCCATGGCCATCTCCTCAAGCTTTGTGGCGGCCTCCTGTGCAGCGGCTATGTCTTCTTGCGAGAACCTGCCGGCGTCTGTGCCTGCACCATCCTGCGTGACCAGGTTCATGATGTTGACGTTGGGCAGCTCGTTCCACCTCGTGCCCCATTCGCTGAAGAGCGCTCTGTACTCCTCGTCGGTCGGCTCGCTGCCGGTCTCAGACGACAGGCTGAACCCAAGAGCAGACTCCAACGTGCTCTCCGCAGCTGCCCTTGATCCGTCCTTGTCGGCGAGGACCCTGAGCAGTTCGGCGGCGGCGGTCAGAACCGCAGGCACGTCCTTCGCAGCCATGGCGTCAAGCTCCTGGCTGAGCGCGGTGGACATCTTCTGATAGCCATCGACGTAGGTGGCGTGAGCCGCGGCCAGGCTCTGGGGGGGCTCGATCTCTCCCAAAGCAAGGAGAAACTCGGCCAGCAGACTGGTGAAATCCTGAGCGATCGTGATCTGTTCAGCGGTGATGCTGTTGGGATCGATCGACCCGAAGGCGGCTTCTGCCGCAGTGAGTCTGGACTCGTACTCGTCCCACAGGGCCTTCATCGCCACGCGATACTCCGCCAGCCTATTCGCATCCGACAAGGTGGTCGTCGTGGGAGCCGCTGCAGTCGTGGGCGCAGCGGCCGTGGTCGGAGCGCCGGTCGTGGTGGTAGGCGCCGGCGTCGCCCCACATCCGGCGATCGACAGAGTAAGCCCCAGAACGAGTGCGATGACGAATACGTGACGCACGACGCCCCTTCCCCAGTCCCAAGCACCACGTTTGACCCTCCAGGGGCCAGCTTCAGCCTATCAGAAAGCCTGAGCAGCAAGGACTCCCGGCTCTCTCTCGTGTCAGCCAGATCCCGGCCATGTAAAGAAGAGAGAACCCGACGACGATACTTGAGATAGCAGGAGCGTCGCCGGAAGGATCCGTGTTGTGGAGACCAAGAACCGTTTCGTACGCGTGAGCGTGCAGACCAGAGACTTCAGGTTCGAGGGAATCCTTGAAGTCCCCTCGAACAGCTACCGTGGACGTCTGCTGGACTACTTGAACAGCGACGCCGACTTCATTGCCCTCACAGACGTCTCTCTATGGGAAAAAGGCGAAGAAACCACTGAAGAGCCCGCCACGTGCGATGTCGTTCTGCTCCGCAGAAGCGCCATCGAGTTTGCCATTCCGCTGTACGACCCAACGGTGAGATAGTCCTATCCCGAGCCCCCCGGCCGACAAGGCTTGAGGGCGGCCGATCCGAGGCGGCTGGCGTAGTCACCGGGCGTGCACTCGGGGTTTCGCGGGAATAGAATGGGAGTAGTTGCCGATGCCCGCCCCCCCGCATGGACTCCGCCGTTGCAGCTTCCGCGAGAACCAAGGAGGTAGTCAGATGCCGAAGTTCATTGCCGTGCATCCCGTGGCCTACAACAAGGAGCAACTGGCGCCGCTAGCCAAAGAGCAACTCCCGGCGGGGGTCGATTGGGGCAGCACCTGGTGCGCCTTTGGAGACAACAAGAGCTACTGCGAATGGGATGCTCCCGACAAGGGAGTGGTAGAAGCGATCTTCAAGCAGTACAGCATCCCCTACGAAGCTGTCCATGAAGTGCAACGCTACAACCCGAAGACGGGCGACTTCGAGTAGGTGCGAATCGGCGTCCTTGGCCCGGGCGGACATCGGCCTCCGCCAAACGTGCTCGAGTGACACGCCACCAGAGGGATGTGCCGGCTCCCAACCACGGCGTCGGGAGACATGGCCCCCGGCCAGCGGGCTTGTCAGCAGCCGATCGCTGGACAAGCATCAGTAGAGCGTCGCCTGCCTCAGGCGGGACTCGAACCCGCACGAACATCACTTCCGCGTTAGACTGGGATGCGGAGTCCGAAGATATCTGAGGAGGAGCATCCCGTGGATCTAAAGGAATACTTTGAGAACACCAAGGGCTTCGGGGTTTTGGCGACCGCCGACGAACAGGGGAAAGTGGACGCGGCGGTCTATTCAAGGCCCCATGTGATGGAAGACGGGACGATCGCGTCGATCATGCATGATCGGCTTACCCATGAGAACCTAAAGACCAATCCACACGCCGCGTACTTGTTCCTTGAAGAAGGCAAAGGGTATCGAGGCAAGAGGCTCTTCTTGACGAAGCTTAGGGAAGAACAGGATACGGAGCTGATCGACGATATTTGCCGACGCTGTTATCCGAATTGTCTGCAAGCCAAAGAGCCCCGGTTTCTGGTGGTCTTCAGGGTTGATGAGGAACTGCCGCTGGTTGGTGTAGAGGACTAGGATCGACGACTCCGCAAGGAGACATGTGCACCTTCAGACTCCACCCATTCAAGCGTGGCTGGAAGAGATCAAGAGGGGTCCCGACAGCTCGCGCATAGGGATGTACCTGGTTCACAACGGGGTCGTTCGCGGCACCTCGCGCAATGGGAACGCGGTTTCAGGGATGAAGTTGTCGTATGACCAGGCGCGACTGAACCAGGTGATCCAACAAGTTGGAGATAGACCGGGGATAGTCGCCGTCCGCGCGTGGGTCAACGAGGGCATATTGCAGGTCGGTGAGGACATCATGTATGCGCTCGTTGCCGGCGACATACGCGAAAACGTGTTCAGCGGTCTTCAAGAACTCGTACGCCTTATCAAGACAGATGTCGTCGTCGAGCAAGAGATGGCCCAACAGATATCAGCGCCGTAATGCTGTGGCCGGGAGCAACGTCGGAGGGTTCAGCGTGTCATTGTCGATAGCGGGACTCGAACCCGCATGGGCATGGCCCTACGGTGCTGAGGAGAGGACTCTTACATACTCCTCGGCTTGGCAGACCACGCCAAGCATGGGAAGGGTCTTCTTGACGCAGTAGTCGTGTGCTTCTCTGTCTGGACTATTGCAGCAATCGGCCAGGGTCCAGACGGAATAGCCTCGGTTGAAGGCGTCACGGGCGCTGCTCTCCACAACCCAGTTGGTAGCCAGCCCGGCCAATACGACGGTGTTGATACCACGATTCCGAAGGATGAGGTCGAGTTCGGTGTAGATGAATGCGCTTGTCGCGTAGTTGGCGATCTCGATCTCGTCTTCCAGCGGCCTGAGTTCGTCGATGACCTGGGCACCCCATGTCCCTTTGATGAAGGCGTTCGACTTCACCAGGCCAGCAGCGAGAGGAGCCGGATTGGCGGGCAGTTCAGGGTAGCCTTTCCTATGGCACGCGTTAACGAAGATCACCAGCACCCCATGCTCCCTGCTTGCCTGGAGAGCCTCCTGCATCCGCCGCGTGGTACCTGCCGCGATCAGAACTCCGGGGAAGGGGGTGTCAACTGCACCGCCAGGCTTCACGAGTTCATTCTGCCAATGCAAGAGGAGCAGCGCGCTCGTTTTGGGATCGATACTGTTCCGCATCTGGGTACTCCCGCTTCAGTGGCTTGGATCAAGGCCGAGGCTGACAAGCACTTTCCTGCGGAACTCGTCCGCACCAGGCTGCAACAAGGGCAACACAGGCGGCATGTTCTTCAAGTTACGGATGAACATGGGGAAGAGATCCGACGGGATCGTAATGAGCTGGAGCCCTTGGGGATAGAGTTTCCCGGCTCTCATTCCCAGGCTCAAGCCGGTCACGACGTAGTTCAGTTCGCCGCTGATGTAGGGATACATGTACGTCCAGGCACAGCCGATCACGGGGGTGCAGCGGCTCATCCAGAGCTTTCCCGTCGAATAGGAGTGGGCTCTGAGCAAGACCTCGGTTTGGTCCGGGTTGCCCAGCACGATCAGTAGATCTGGATCGAAAGTGATTGCGCTCAGCGGAGCAAAGGCGACGTAGTCGATCGTGCTGTCGGCAGTAAGCCTCGGGAGACAGTCGTATATCCTGCGGCCCGCTTTGAAATCCTCACAGACCTGGATGCCTGCGACGTACTCGCCTGTCGTAATAGCATGGGGCAGCGGTTTCCCCATGATGTACAGTCCACCGCCACACGAGTGGTTCTCGGGAGCAGCATAGAACGCGTGGCCATCCTGGGCCCGGCGTAGCATCTCGCAGAGGCGAAAGCTGCCGTCCAGCTGTTGCACGTTATCGGGCGGTTTCGAACAGAACTTCACCCCAACCGGGGGTAGATCGAGGTTCAGGGATTGTAGAGCCGCCGTCCATTCGTGAACACTCAAGCGCGATGGTGCCACAAGGTCCTCCTGGCTAGGCTCGCAGTTGCACCAAGAGGTCTTCGGCCGTCCGTGGGAAAACCCTCTTGAGTGTGCACGGCCTCGGCTGCGGACTAGTGCGGCCGGTGGACCGGCTATGGTCACCAGGATGTCACAGGGCGTCCGAGAAACGGGAGCAATCCGGCCTCGATGACCGAGCCTAGCGTCCAGTTTTGCCTGCAAATACCCGTAATGCCGGAGGCGGAACTCGAACCCGCATGGGTTTCCCCAACGGTAACTGAGTCTGGCTAGGATCGCGTATCGCCGCCGGCGCCCATGCATGCAGTTCTGCCGGTCTGCGCGAAACGACCCCGGGTGGGAAGATCGGACGAATCTGTCCTAGAATATTCAATGTATGAAACCCAGCATCGACCACGGGCCGGGCCGCGACAGCCGTTCGGCGCGCCTGCTCAGGGCGCTCTATTCGGCCCTCATCCCGGGCGTCGGTCAGCTTGTCGCCGGAGCAAGGCGCCGGGGACTGTTCTTGGTCGGCATATTCGTAGTCGTGTCCCTGGCTGTCGTGGTGGTTCTCTCGCGAGGTACGGACGCCATCCTCGACCTCGCGGTCCAGCCCAGGGTCCTTATGACCCTCCTCTTCCTCAACGTCGTCATCATGCTCGTCAGGATGTTCGCGGTCCTCGATGCCTGGATGACGGGGAAGGCAGGCAGCACGAGAGTCGCGCGCTCCTCGAGGCGCGAGACCACTTTGACCGGCATCGGGTTGGCCCTGATCCTCTTCTTCTGCATCACCCCCCACGCGATCGCCGGCTACTACACCGCCGTTTCCCACGACCTTCTGACCTCAGTGTTCAGCGGGAGCAGCGAAAGCTCCACGACTAGCACCCTGGCCTCCACCGGCCTTCCAGGCACCGAGGAGAACCCGACTGCGGAGCCCACATCTCCACTCAGGCCGGGCAACGATGAGCAGTTGACGATCCTGCTCATCGGCACGGACGAGGGCAGGGGCCGGTGGAGTGCTCGGGCAGACTCCATCAACATCGCCACGGTGAACCTGAAGACGGGCAACGTGGCCATCATCGGTATCCCCCGCAATATGGGTGAGGTCCCCCTTGGCAAGAAGACGGCCGCCGCGCTCAAGAAGACCACGTTCAATGAAATCGTCAACGGCCTCTACACCCGCGCTTTGCCTCACCCAGAGATCGCCCCGGAGGGAGGGGATCCAGGCGCCGAGGCGGTCAAGGAGACGGCTCAACTCATGCTCGGCATACCCATCGACTACTACGCCGTGGTGAACATGCTAGGACTGGTGGAGCTGGTCGACGCTTTCGGCGGCGTGGACGTCAACGTCAAGACCAGGCTGAAGGTGATTCACTCCTCAGGTCTGACGGAGGGCGATCGCGGGTTCATCTACTATCTGGATCCCGGAGTTCACCACCTCAGCGGCCGGCAGACCCTGGACTTCACCCGCTCACGCGCCGACGGCTACGACTACGACCGGATGCAGAGGCAGCGCTGCGTGCTCCTGGCCCTCCTCTATCAGAACGGGTTGGGGTCGCTTACGCTGAAGTTCCCGAAGATAGCTAGGGCTCTTGAGAAGAACGTGAAGACTGATATCCCTGCCGACGTCCTTCCGCGGCTCGTCAGTCTGCGCGGGCAGATTGACACAGGGCAAATGATCGCCCTCGCTCTCGCTCCCCCGGACTACATCAGCGGTTCCAAGGCCAATCTCTACAACATCCCGAACATCCCGGCGATCAAGGCCGCAGTGAAGTCTATCCTCACAGACCCCGACCAGTGGATCGCCGATCACGCCCAGGACAGCACCCAGCGGAACGGCGCACGGCAGAATGCGCTCGAGGCCCTATTTGACTGCTACAGGGTCGGCAAGTAGACGGCTGAGCCCCTGCCCGCGCAGAGAGGGTCAGTGACAGAACCCGCTGCCGCGCTGCTCCAACGTCCTCCGGCTCAGCTCCAACCTCTCGGCGGCGCGGCGGGTTCTCGTTGCCTACACACGCTTCCCGGCATAAACTGGCTAGGAGGCTGCTTAGGAGGGACGGGCGGCCCCGAAGCCGCGTTCTTGTCGACGCCGGGACCCAGAGGCGCGAGTGGAAGCATCGCTGCTGGCGACCAAGACCCTGATTCCTCCCCGCGGCCACGGCTCGTGTCGCGTCCGCGCCTGATCGAACGCCTGCAGGAGGGTCTGGAGCTACGACCTTGTCCTGGTTTCGGCACCGGCCGGATTCGGCAAGACAACGCTCCTCAGCGAGTGGGCCCGCCAGGACCGGCCGGGAGTACAGACCTGCTGGGTGTCACTGGATGAGGGCGACAGCGACCCGGTCCGCTTCTGGGAGTACGTCATACTCACGCTTCAGAGGTTCCAGCCTGGGCTGGGCAAGAGGATCCTGGCCGCTGTTCGTTCACCGCAGCCGCCGCCGGCCCGGTCGGTGCTCGTGGCCCTGATGAACGAACTAGTCGGCCTGTCCGAAGACGTGGTCCTTGCGCTCGACGACTTCCAGTTCGTTTCGTCTCCGGACGTGCACGACGCCTTCTCGTATCTCCTCGACCACCTGCCGCCGCGAGTGCACCTTCTGATCGCCACTCGAGCCGACCCACCCCTCCCTCTGGCCCGGCTTCGTGGTCGGGGACAATTGCTGGAGATAGGCGCGGACGATCTGCGCTTCACGGCTGAGGAGACGGCCGAATTGCTGCGGGAGCTGAGAGGGGTCCCACTGGCCGCAGAACACGTGGAAGCGTTGACCGAGCGCACGGAGGGCTGGGCCGTGGGACTCAAGATGGCGGCGCTATCCATGGGGCAACTGCAGGATGTCTCCGCATTCATCAGTAGTTTCACCGGGAGCCAGCACTATGTCATGGACTACCTCATCGAGGAGGTCCTCCAACGACAGACAGGCGACGTCCAGGACTTCCTACTCAAGACCTCCGTGCTCGAGAAACTCACCGCACCCCTGTGCGACGAGCTCACCGGCCGCACCGACAGCCGGGAGCTCTTACCCGCTCTGGAGCGGGCAAACCTGCTCCTCGTCCCTCTGGACGAGTCTCGACAGTGGTTCAGATACCAGCACCTCTTCGCCGACCTCCTTCGCCATCAGTTGGCCAAAGCCGGCGGAGAGGATGCGGTCGCCGACTTGCACAGGCGGGCGAGTGGTTGGTACAAAGCCAACGGCTTCCCCCGGGAGGCGATAGACCACGCATTGGCCGCCCGGGATTGGGACGCGGCCGCCGACCTCATCGACGAGGCTGGTGCGCTCCTCCTACGGAGCGGGGGAACTGGTCACTCTGTGCGCCTGGCTGCGGGCACTCCCTGAAGAGATCCTGCTGGCCAAGGGACTCCACGGCATCTACAGCTGGACGCTGATATTTGTCGGCCGACCCGACGAGGCAGAGGCGCTGCTCGACCGCAGTCGAGCCGACAGTCGGCGAGGACTACGTGGAGCACGCCTACGATCGACGCCACCCGGTCGATGATTGAGAGCTATCGCGGCAACATCGCGCGAAGCACAGAACTTGCTCAGACGAGCCCTTCCGCTGCTACCGGCCTCCGATGTGGAGACGCGGGGCTCTATCAGTCTGAACCTCGCGAGAGTTTATACATACAGAGGCAGTCTCGAGCAGGCCGAGACCCTCTCTCCGGGAGGCCTACCGCGACGGGACGAAGGCGGGAAACCCCTGGATCGCCATGGCAGCGCTCGTGCAGGTCGCGGAAAGCACTCGCCTGCGCGGGGAGCTGTCCCGCGCGATGGAGCTTCTTGAGCAGGCCCTGGAATTGGCGCCGGGCTCCCCGACCTGTGCGGAAGTCCACATGGCGCTGGCCTTGACTTCTCTACGAGCGCAACGAACTCGATTCGGCGATGGCCCACGTCAATACCGCGTTGGATCTCAACCGGATGCTCGGCGTCCAGTTCCTGCAGCTGGGACTTCTCATGGCTGACATGGTGATCGCCTGGGCGCTGGGTGATGAGGCCCGGGCCTTGCAGGCTGATGGAGCAGTTGGACCAGGAGGCTGCCGACAGCGTCGTCCGGGACGCACGCCTACACCAGGCGATGCTTCACGTAGCGCTCGCGCTACGGCGGGATGATCTGGACGAGGCGTCACGCTGGGGAGGCCGGCTCATGCGGCTCGAGGATGAGGGCTCGATCACGTACGTTGACCGGCTGCCACTCATACGACTTCTTGCACTGCGGGGCAAGAGAGACGAGCTCTCGGAGCAGATAGAGCGCCTCTATCGGGGCGCCGGGCTCGAGCGACTGGCTCCCGAGTGGAAGAGCTGGTTGATCACGGTCCGGGTCGCACAGGCGCTAGCGGCGTCGGAACAAGAAGAGGCTCTCCCGTTCCTGGCGGAAGCCCTTCGGGCAGGTGAGCCCGAAGGCTGGATCCGTTCCTTCGTGGACTGGGGGCCGCGACTGGTCCCTCTCCTTCGCAGGGCGGTCTACCAGGAGATCTGTCCGGACTACGCCTCCAAGCTGCTCACGATCATCGAAGCGGAGCACCGCCGCGGGGCGGAAGGCGGCAGATCACCACGATCCTCCCCGGCCTACGCGGTGCTGACCGGGCGCGAACTCGAGGTGCTCAGGCTGGTGGCGGCAGGGCTATCGAACCGGCAGATCGCCGCCAGGCTGTTCATCAGCCTCGGCACGGTCAAGGTACATCTGCACAACATCTCGGAGAAGCTGAACGCGACCAGCCGCACGGGGGCCGTGGCTCGCGCCAGGGAACTGAGGCTACTCGAGTAGTCGCCGCGAGATGTCGGGCGGCCGCACCCCTCCCCTACTCGGGAGGCAACTGCCTGTACTGGAAGCGGACATCCACGCCCACCTTCCTGCTGCGCCAGGCCCAGAAGAGGTACCACAGGACTCCCAGCACCCCGCAGGCGACGAGGAAGTAGATCTGTTTGAAGCCTCCCACGGAGGGTCGCACCTGCGGGTCGAAGAACTGATAGTAGAGTAAGACGCCCGTGTAGAGCATCCACACGACACCGGCGATGCAGATCACCGGGATGCCGGCGATCTTCCATCCCCGATAGGGAGAGGAGTTCCAGATGTCACGGGTCTTCTTGCGGTAGGGCAGCGCCAGGGCCGAGACCCCAGTGACGAGGTACACGCCGATGAGAAAGACGGCAACCCCGACAAACAGGCTCATGGTCGGGATCCATGTCTGGTAGATCACCAGGCCGATGAGGGTCAGGATGAGGTAGGTCACGAAGTTCCACACCGGCGTGGCCGTGCGCGGGTTCACACTCGTGAACCACTTGGGCCCCATCCGGTCCATGCCCCAGGCGAACATAGTCCTACTCAGAACTATGAGCATGACCGCCATGAGCCAGAACGAGGTCAAGAGAAACGCTAGGCTGGTCACGACGCTGACGGCCCGGTTGCCGTGGGCGGCAATGGCGGCCAAGTTGACGGCGCTGCCGTTCGGGTGTGGTTGCAGTCCGAGGACATAGTTCACCGCGCCGGCGGCCAGCATCCTGTAGCCCACGGTGTGGTAGAGGGCGGCAAAGACGCCGGCGGCCAGGGCCGCCGACACCGCGATCGAGGACCAACCTGCAACCAGCGTGCTCCTCTCCGGACGCTTGACCTCGCCGCCGACGTAGACCACCACATAGGAGATCAGGAGCAGCGCCATCGAGCCCGTCAGACCGAAGGTGTCGTGCCAGTTCCAGGTCTGGGGCAACGTTCCGCCTATGGTCGTCTCCACCGCCCCCAAGAAGCTCTGATAGTCGAGGGTGTGGTACAGGGCGGCGTACTCGTTCCAACTCTGGATCAAGCCGGTCTGTGAGGTGGAAAGCAGGGTGAAGATCCAGAGCAGCGGCGCTCCTATGCCCAGGATCAGCAGAGGCCACTGGATGAGGTTGAAGACCCGCATGCCGAACGTCACCACTATGAAGGCCAGCAACAGCCCGATTCCGCCCACCAGTAGTGGGGCGTAGCGGCTGCCGAGCCAGAGCGCGGCCCCATTCCAGCCCATGACCGCCGATATGCTCTGCAGGCTCCTGGTCATGACCAGGCAGGGAAAGAAGCTGAGGCATAGCCCCCCGAGGAAAGCGGCAGCGCTGGCAGCCAGAGCGACCGGGGCGCTGAGGATGCGGGAGTTGAACACGTACTCGCCGCCGCTGCGCGGCATGGTCCCGCTCAGTATGCCCCACATCAGCGGACCGAACACCCCGACCGTCACGAACGAAAGACCCAGGGCTATGAGCAGGTTGCCGCGGGGAAGAGAAGGAGACCGTATACCGTGGCAAAGAAGATGCCCCAGCACGGCTGGATGTACATGACCGACAGCGCAAACAGATCGCGGGTGGAGATACCGCGAGTGAGACCGCTGGCCTTGCGCGCGAACGACAGCTCCGTCGACATGGGACCCTCCCCTGCGAGCGGCCATCGCTTCAGTTCCTAGCATACAGCGCCAGCGTCGTGACGCAACCGCGCGGCCGTAGGACAAACCCTCGGATATATCCTCCGCTCTATTCAAACTATATCCGGGTCTGCACCAGACTGAAGTTGCCGAGAGAGGCCACGGCCAGGGGAGCAACCGATGGAACTGGTGGAGATCCACGTCAAGGGCCACATCGCCGACGACTGGTCGGACTGGCTGAGCAGTCTGACCATCGCCTACACCCAAGACGGCGAGACCGTCCTGAGCGGGTCGGTGCGAGACCAGGCTGCGCTTCGCGGCCTGCTCGACCGGATCGCGGACCTCGGCCTCCAGCTGTCTTCGGTCACGTCCACACGGTCAAACCAGTGACACTACCTGAGAAAGGAACTCCCATGAAGCACACACAGCTCAAGAGAGGCTTACTGTCTGCCCTGTTGGTTCTTGCCCTACTTGCCGTCGTGCTGCTCATCGCCGCCTGCGGCAGTGGAGAGAGCGACCACCGCCAAGGCGGTGGCTACCACGGGTCAAGCGGTGACACCACGACGCAGGGCGCGGCCACCACCCGCCAGGCGTCTAGCACCAGCCAGGCTGTCACTACCACCGAAGCAGCGAACGCGACCTCGACGACCTCCCTGCCCGCACCTACGGTGGCCGGCACTATCGCCTTCACCAAGGTGACGAAGGTGGGCAGCATGGGCTGGGGCGACATTTGGGTCGTCAACACCGACGGTAGCGGACTGCGGCAACTGACAGCCACCACCGACGCCTCCGAGGAGCAGTCCGCCTGGTCGCTTGACGGGAGCAAGATAGCCTACGGCAGCGGTTACCCAACCAAGAATGAAAGCTACACCCTGAAAGTGATGAACGCGGATGGCTCCGGCAGCGGACCGCTGACGGGCGAAGTGGTCAACGGCACGGACCCAGAGTGGTCGCCGGACGGCAGCCGAATCGCGTTCACTGTCTTCCCAGCTCCCTTCGACGCGGACGTAGCGGTCATGAACGCCGACAGCAGCGGAGTGCGGAAGGTTACCTCCCTTCTGGTGGCTGAGGGCCTCCACAACTGGCTGCCCAACGGGAGCCTTCTCTACGTCGCGGGTGTCCCCGGCGGAGACATCTACCGGGTGGATGCCGACGGGAGCAACCCGACCGAGGTCACCACAGGGAAGCTACGTAGGTCTCTTTGCCCTCTCGCCTGACGGAAGACAACTGGTTATACATGACAGGGACCAGGGCCGTTTGGTGCTGCTTCCCGCGAGCGGGAAGGGGACCCCCGTGGTACTGGTCGACAAGGTGATGCGGTACGTGCCGTCCAACCTTGTGTCGCTGACGTGGTCCCCCGACGGCAAGGCCATCGCCTTCGCTGCCAGTCTCGTCGAAGGTCTCGATGGGTCACCGCTCTATGTTGTCAACGCCGATGGTTCGGGTCTCTCCATGGTGCCGAACACGGAGAGCGTGGCCGACGTTTCCTGGAGACCGTAAGGGGACGAGGCCACCCCGGAGGGGCCAACAAACCCTTTGCCGGCACGCGACCCGGCTGGCTCCCCAGTGGCAGCCGATCCAGGGACGCACATTGACGGAGGCCCGAAGGACCTCCGTCAATGTCGAACAAGGCTAGAGAGTTTCTAGTGTAGCCAGTATTCCCCCGAGTACTCGGCGACGCCAGTCGGAGATTCCGGGGTGGTCTTATCTACCCAGGTCCCCATCCCATGCAGGCGTTCAAGCCCGCCCGACCCGCTGAGAATCACCCACCGACCGCCCATGGTCTCTCCGGGAAGCGCGTTCACAGTGAGCCTGATGGTCGCTTCGCCGGACACCCCGCCCACGGTGCCCGTGAACTTGATGGTGATGATCGCCCACAGTGTGCCATTCTTATGGCCCACTGCCACGAAGGGTTCATACGAGTTGCCGACGAACGTACCTGTCCAGGCCCCCCACTCCCACCCATGGAAGAAGGCGTTAGCGGTAGCATGCTCGCCTTCGCCGGTAATGCCGACGACCTTGTCAAGAATAAAACTGTTGGGGTCGGGGTCCCCCCACCAGGACCATTCTCCCGACACGGCGTAGTGGTGATCTGGAGTATCGACCTTGGCAGAGGCTGCTCCCGGCAGCAGCAAGGCCAGGGTGAGCAGGGTGAGCACGAGCACAATGAGCGGTTTCTTGGCTTTCATAAGACACGCACCTCCTCCTTGGGTACGCTCCGGCCCAGAGGGGGCGCTGCGCGACGTGGGCTCGTGCTGCAAGGCCCCGCTCCGGCGGCCTTCCCGAGCTATGAATCGGGGGAGCTACCTACTCCCCGCACAGATTCAGTCTAGGTCGTCCGGTGCCCACGTCAATAGGGAAATGGCCTGTGCATGTATTGGCCTTCTGGCCCGGCTTGCGGGACTACGGAGGAGCCGATCGCGGACACAAGAGCCACAGCGTATGCCGGAGGCGGGACTCGAACCCGATGGACAACCTGTCACCGCACCATGAGCTTGCGTGTCGCGGATGTGAGCCCGTCCACAGTGAGTTCGAACATGGGGAAGACCTCGCGCACCTTGCGGATGGTGACGCTGCCGTAGGTGCGGTCCCACTCGGGCTCGGGGATGGTGTTGAGCCACACGGAGTGGTCGAAGTGCCGGCGAAGACGGCGAAGCCACTCGATGCCGGGCTCGTCGTTGCCGTGGCCCCACCAGATGATGCCGTCGCGGGACATGAGCTCGCTGGGAGCCATCGCCGCGTCGCCGACGATGATGAGCTTGTAGTCGCTGGGCAGTTCCTGGAGCACGCGCCGCGTGGAGATCGCCTCCGACGACGTCATACGTGTACTCGTGTACAGCCAGTCGTAGACGCAGTTGTGGAAGTAGTAGAAGCGCAGGTCCTTGAAGTGGCTGCTGCGGTTCACGGCGCTGAAGAGCTGGCTGCAGAGGCGGATGTAGGGGTGCATGGAGCCGCCGACGTCCATGAGCAGCAGGACCTTGATGGCGTTCTTGCGGCTCTTGCGCCAGACGAGGCTGAGACGGCCGGCATTGCTCGCCGTCTCCTCGATGGTTTCGTCCAGATCGAGCTCATCGGGGACGCCTTCGTTGCGCGACGACAGCTGACGAAGGCGTCGCAGGGCGAGCTCGAACTGCCGCACGCCCACCTCTTGGTCGGTGCGATAGCCACGGTAGCGGCGCTCGCCGGCCACCTTGACGGCACTGCGGCTGCGGCTCTCCCCTCCCACACGCATGCCGCCGGGGTGGTAGCCGGAGTGGCCGAAGGCGCTGGTGCCACCGGTGCCTACCCAGTAGTTGCCGCCGTGATGGGCTTCCGTCTGCTCTTTGAGGCGCTCCTCGAACATCTGCTCGGAGCGCCTCCAGATCCAGGTCCTCGAGAGCGGCGGCCAGCAGTCGTCGTTCCTCGTCGGTCAGCCCGGGCATCGTCAGCGGGTTGGCGAGCCAGTCCCAGACCTCGTCGGCGATCTCCACGGGCGTCTCGATGCCCTTGAACATGTGCACGAACGCTTGGTCGTACTGGTCGAAGTACGCCTCGCTCTTGACCAGGATGCTGCGCGCGACCGCGTAGAACTGATCAAGGCCGGTGGGGACGAGCCCCATGGCGAGCCCGCGCATGAGCGCGAGCCACTCCGTGACCGTCACCGGCACGCCGTACAGCGCGGAGCAGGAAGAAGAAGTCGGTGAACATCGGTCAGGTGCTCAAGGGACGCGCCCTCAGCGCCGCCGACCCGAGGCCAGGGCGCGCTGGGCCACGTCCACATCGTGGTCCTTCTTGAGCAGCACTCCCATGAAGGGCAGGCGCGCGGTGATCGACTCGTGGTCGACCCCTCCGCGCTCCAGCGCCCGCACCCAGTCGATGAGCTCACTAGTGCTGGGTTTCTTCTGTAGGCCGGGCACGTCGCGAAGCCAGTAGAAGGCTTGCGTGGCCACGTCGAGCAGCCGCTGTTCCAGACCCGGCACGTGCACGCGCACGATACGCTCCATCAGCTCCTTATCTGGGAACTCGATGTAGTGGAACACGCAGCGCCTCAAGAAAGCGTCGGGCAACTCTTTCTCGGCGTTGCTCGTTATGAGTACGATAGGCCGGTGCTTGGCTTTGATGGTCTGCCGCGTCTCAGGGATGTGGAACTCCATCTGGTCGAGCTCCCAGAGCAGGTCGTTGGGGAACTCGAGGTCGGCCTTGTCGATCTCGTCGATGAGGAGCACCACGCGCTCCTCGCTGCAGAAGGCCTCGCCCAGCTTGCCGAACTTGATGTACTGGGCGATGTCGCTCACGTCGCCGTCGCCGAACTGGCCGTCGTACAGACGCTGGACCGTGTCGTAGACGTACAGTCCGTCCTGCGCCTTCGTCGTGGACTTGACGTTCCAGATGAGCAGCGGCAAGTCGAGGCCTCTGGCGATGGATTGGGCGAGCATGGTCTTGCCGGTGCCGGGCTCGCCCTTGATGAGCAGCGGGCGGCTGAGCTGTACGGCGACGTTGACAGTCTGCATGAGGTCGGGCGCGGCGATGTAGTCGCTGGTGCCCGCGTAGACAAAGGACTGGCTCATGGACGTGCGCTTTCGGTCGTTGACTGAGCGTGGGGAGCGCCGAGGACGCCCCCCGGGAGTCTACCAGATGGCCGGCTGTGCAAATCCCGTAGGCCTCTTCTCGGCTGATCTCTCGTGCTAAAAGGCACCCAGAAATGGTCGACTTCCGCCTGCAAAAAGTGGGAAACGCGAGCCTCGGTCCGCTCTCTGGTATTCGCTCGCAATCCCCCGTTTTCTGTTGCCTCCCCGCGTAGCCTGCAAGCTGCTAACGGAAGTCCCGGGAGTTATCCCGGGACTTCCGCGTTCTCACTCCCGAACGAGTCGAGCGACCTCTACGAGTACTTCATCGGCTGGAGAGGCACCACCGGCACCATCGGCGCCAGCGCGTTGCTGACGACGACGCACTCGTAGGGCCACTTGCTGCCCTTGACCCATTGCTGCCCGGTCATCACCGGCTTGGTGATGTTCGGATGCGGCCGCGTTCCGGCCGGGTCGCCGGGGTTCGCGTCGACGGGTTTGGTCATGTCGACGGGACCGAGTATGGTCTCCAGCTTCGAGCTCTTGATCGCCGCGAGGATCGCCTCCTTGTCGTCGACGCTGGCAGCGCGGGTTAGAACGTCCACCGCCCAGCTGACCTTGGCGTGTCCACCGATGGCGCCGGTCCATTGGCTGTTGGTCGTCTTCTCGTAGTCGTCGGCCAACTCCTGGCAGGTCATGCCGGTGAGCGAGTCCTTGAATGGGAACGTGGGATGCCAGGAGCCGTCGGGCCCGATGAGTCCATACACGCTCGGTCCGACCGCCTCGGCCGCCTGCGGGAAGCCCAGAGCCAGCGCCATGCTCGGGACAGTGGGCTTGAAGCCCTGCTGCAAGCTCTGATTCCAGAAGTTGGTGAAGTCAGGGGTCATCATGGCCCCGGTGAGGATCTCGCAGCCTTCCTTCTTGAACTGACCGATCTGCGCGGTGAAGTCCTCAGCGCCCGGAGTGTACTGCGAGGGGATCACCAGCGTGTAGCCGGCCGGCGTAAGATAGGGCGGAGCTCCGGTCTTGGCGTCCACCCAGGCCATCCCGTCGGCGTTGTTCATCGCCATGAACCCGACCTTCTTGTTGGTCGGCGTCTTTCCGAAGACGTCCACCATGTCGGCACACACCTGCTCGAGGCCGAGAAGGTGGCCGTACGTCCATTTGAACGGCTTGTCCATGGCGCCGCCTCGGGCGAATACGAAGGCCGACCAAGGGCAGAAGACGCTGAGCAGTGGTGTCTGCATGGCCTCCGCGGTGTCCGCAGCCGGAAGGACGGTATCGGGCGAGCCGGACACCGCAATGATGTCCACCTTGTCGTTGCTGATCAGATCACCGGTCACCTGGGCTGCCCGGTTCGAGTCAGATTGCGTATCGCGGAAAACCATGGTGATAGGGTGTTTCTTGCCGTCGCCCAGCACCACCCCGCCGTTCATGGTCTTGTTGGCCAGGTCCGAAGACCACTTGTCGGCGATCCCGAACACGGCGAGGGGGCCGGTCTGCGGAGAGACGACACCGATCTTGACCTCCCGTCCGCTCTCTGCTCCGGCTGTGGTCGTGGTGCTCTCCGGGGCCGCGGTGGTGGTGGTGGCAGTCACCGCAGTCGTGGGGGTTGCCGGAGCGGCAGTCGTGGTTGTGGCCGTCTCGCCTCCGCAGCCCGTTACCAGCCCCGCCACCCCTCCGCCTATCGCTACCGCGGCGGTACCTCCTCCCACGATCTTCAAGAATTCTCGACGACTGCAGGATCCCGTGCTCATCGCCCCTCCTCTGGTCGCGTTGGTCTCTGTGCACTGACGGGTTCTGTCCCGCTTGGTTGACCGATGTTCACTCTCTGGCACTCCGAAGCTGGCCTTTCACAGTAGTTGCGCACCGATCAACCTGCACTGCGTAGGCCGGCGAGGCAAGCGGAGCAAGCCCCGGCGGGCGAAAAGAGCGTCTCGCATCCTTAGAGCGGGATCACCGGCAGTAGTAGATGCGATGGGTGCTCCGCGTTGTGGAAGACCTTGTGCAGCACCGTCTTGCTCGAGCAGATGTGGTTGGGGATGTACTCGGCGTAGGTCTCGCCCGCGACGCCCTCGGCCAGGTCCAGGCTGGTGATCTCCAGGCAGATGCGGTGGCCCTCCTTGAACAGGTTGGCGGTGGACAGGATCTCCACCTGATACTCGTTGATCTCGCCCGGCACCACCGGCCGGATGTCCTGCGGGGCCAGCGTGTGCCAGGGCTTCCAGGGCTTGGTGCGGGCCGGGTCGAGCTGGCGGCGGGAGGCCTTGAGCCAGCCGCGGGTGAGCTCCCGCTCCGGCAGGTCGGCCGGGATCTCGCGTTCGCCGGGGCGGGCGGTCTGCACCGACACGTCGGGGCCGAGGTCCTTGAGGATGACGATCCAGTTGGTGTCGTCCTCGTCGAGCGACGCCCAGAAGGTCAGCGAGATGGGACCGGCGATGAGCATGTCGTCGGCAAGCGGCTCGGTGATGTAGCGCAGCCGCTCGATGGTGTTGGTCTGGGTGGGCGGCATCTGCACGAAGGCGTCCGGCGGCTCGTTGATGTAGGTGTGAGCGGCCGGCAGGTGCCCCTTGGTGCTGAGTTTCTCCCAGCTGTGCAGGTAGAACTTGGTCCACTGGGTCTCGGGTACCGGCCAGTCGGCGAACGTGCGCCACTTGTTCTCGCCCTGCACCCACACCCTGACGGCCGGGTCTTTGTCCACGCCGTTGTCGATGCCCTTGAGCCAGTGGTCGTACCAGCGGATGATCTCCTCGTGCCACTCGTGCAGCGGCCGCTCGGCGTGAGCCGGCGGGCGTCACGAACAGGTGCTTGTGCGGCTGGTCGATGCCGTAGAAGAAGTCCTGCGCCCCCTGCCAGTGCATCTTGTAGGTGTAGGCGCCGCCGAACGCGCCGCACACGAACGGGATCTTGATCTTCTTGAAGTTCTCCTCGGTGGCCTCGATGGTCCCGGGCGCTCGAACGGGAACAGCATGGGGAAGAACATGCCCGGGTCGCGCTGGCCCTTGAGCGTGAGGATGTTGTACAGGTTCACGTACATCATGTAGTCGGGGTTCTGCATGGCCCGCCTGCCAGGCTTCCTCCACCGGCGGCGGCAGCTCGGGCGGCGTGCCGATGTTCATGTGCATGCTGTTGAACAGGCCGATGTGGTAGGGCATGGTCTGGATGACGCCGCCCGGGTGCTGGTCGCGGAAGCCCTCGAGGCCCGCCGTAGCAACCGCCGGAATCGAACGGGAAGATGGCTTTGAGGGCCGGATGGCCCTGGGCGGCCGCCCGCCACTGCTCGGCGGCGAAGGCGGAGATGCCGATCATGCCCACGTTGCCGTCGCACCAGGGCTGACGCGTCATCCACTCGATGGTGTCGTAGTGGTCCCATTCGTCGCCCACGCCGAACTGGCCCTCAGACTTGTGGCCGCCCCGCACCTGGCCGATCACGTGCACGTAGCCGTTGGCCACGAAACGCTTGGAGTCGCCGCCTTCGATCACGCCGTACCACTGGGTGCGACCACGCCGGCTGCCCGACCTTGAGGTTCTCGGCCACCTCCACGCGCTGCAGGTCCTTGTTGTGCATCGCGCAGGTGTAGAGGACGGGGAACTTGCCCGGGGCGTCCGGACGGTAGACGTCCACGCGCAGGGTGACGCCGTCGCGCATGGGCACGGGGACGTCGTATTCCTTGATCATGCTGTCGTAGTAGTGGCGGTCGTCGGCCATGGTGTCCTCCGGAAGCTAGGGCTGGAACGGGATAGTCGGTGAATGGGGACGTCTTCGGTCGAGAGCGACATGTCGCCGTCCTTGTCCTGGACGAGGATCCATTTGAGCCAGCGGGCGTCGTCGCGCTCGGGGAAGTCCTCGCGCAGGTGCCAGCCGCGGGATTCCTGGCGGGCGAGCGAGGCCCGGTAGAACATCTCGGCGCAGAGGGCCATGGCCCCGGCCTCGTGGGCGGCGGCCAGGTGGTGCGGGTCCGCGGCGGCGAGATCGCCCAGCTTGGCCTGTGCCTGCGAGCACGAGACCGAGCGCTTCCTCCAGCCGCTCCCTCTTCTTGTAGATGGAGTAGCCGACCGGCGCGATGGCGTGCCTGCACCTCACGCACCAGGTCGAGGGGCTCGACGCCGTCCTTCACGGCCGAGCGGGGCGAAGATGCGGGTCTTAGAGCGCCGCTTGGCCGGCGTCCGGCGTCGCCGATGGGCACTTCGTTCGACATACTCGAGCACGGCGCCCGCCGCCCGGATGCCCATCCAGGTGGAGGAAGTGAGGGCCTTGCCGCGGACCCGCCCGGGCGAGGCAGGCACGGCGCCCGCCATGGCGCAGCCGCTCGTGGCCGTGTTGCCGACCGCGTAAAGACCGGGGACCGTCGTCGCCATCTGGTGGTCGACCTTGACCGGCGAAAGCTCGCCGAGGAACCCCGGGAACACCTCCGAGACCGGACCGCGGCCGTCGGCCTCCGCCGCCTTGGACAGGAACCGCGCCCAGAACGCCTCGGCCTTCGGGCGGTCCCACAGCTCGGGCGCGTCGTCGCCGTGGCCGCCTTTCTCGGTATGCTTGGTGGTGTGCTGCAGCAGCCAGTTCTCGTCGTTGTGCGTGAACATCGGGCCGTTGCCGGCCATCATCTCCCGGTACCAGACGGCGCCGGCCGATGGAATCGACGTCGGGCTCGAACTGGCGCCTCCACGTCGGAGAGGAAGTCGCCCTTCGCGTTGTAGAGCGCGTCCTCGGCTCCCAGCAGCGGCTCCTTGCTCCGCATGTTCACGAGTTGCATGAACGAGCCGAACTCGGCGTTGCGCATCTGCGCGCCGGCCCGGTAGGCGGCCGCGATGCCGTCGCCGCGGGCGCCGTTCCACATCGAGAGGATGCGGTAGCTCTGACCGCCGGTGGCGAGGATCACGGCCTTCGACGCGGAAGATACCGGCACGTGCCGTCCAGCATGCTGAAGCCTATGGCGCCGGCCGCGCGCTCGCCGTCTTTGAGCACGTCGATGACGGCGGTCTTATCGAGGAACTCGACGCCCAGGCGCTTGGCGTGGCGCTGGGCCTTCATCTGCGTATCGAGTTCCGCGGCGGCGAGCCGCCAGGGCAAGCCGGGCTTGAAAGTGTCGGTGGCCAGACTGCCGTCGGCGTTGCGGCAGAAGGTGTGGGTACCAGGAATCGAGCTTCTCGATGGTGGCCAGTGATTCGGCCGCGAACTCGCCGAGAAGCACCTGGTCTTCGAGGAACATCCCGATGTTGTGGGTGTGATAGTCGCAGGAACCGCTCGACCGGGTCGTCGGGGCCGAGGAACATGAAGATCCCGGCGCCTTTGTTGGCCTGGCCTGCCCAGCCGCTGAAGTTCTTGTCCACCACCAGCACGCGGGTGGTCCGGGGACTTCTCCTTGGTGGTGATGGCCGCGGCCAGTCCGGCGATGCCGCCGCCCACGATGAGGATGTCCGTCTCGCGGACGTCGCCCAGCAGCGTCGAGAGCGCTCATGCCGGGTACCTCTGTGCCGTGCTCGAGCGCCGACGGGAAGGGCTTGTCCCAATCGACGGTCACGGTGATGGCGTCGGTCGGGCAGTTGAGCTCGCAGAGGTTGCACTGCACGCAGTCTTCCGGATAGGCGACCACGGGCCGCTTCGTCGCCTCGTCCCAGCGGAACACGTCCACGAAGCAGGCCTTGTAGCAGATCTGGCAGCCGTTGCAGGCGTGGAAATCGATGTCGATAGCGTTCACAGCGAGAGCGTTCTCCCTTCCCGCCCCAGCCCGGACCGAGCTCGCGGTTCATTATCGCTAATTAATAACGCTCTCCTGCTACAATGTCAATCGAATCAACCGCACCTATTGAGGCGAAACATGGCCGATGCGAAGACCGAAGCCAGGCCAGGACGCTGGACTGGCGCCGAGAGACGCGAGCAGGTCGCGACAGTCGCGCTACGGGTCATATCTCAGTACGGGGTGCAGGGAGCGACCCTACGACGGATAGCCGAGGCGGCGGGCATTTCCTCCCCCGCGCTCTACAACCATTTCTCCGGTCGCCAGGAGATTCTTGAATGTGCGCTGGACATCCTTCTCGAGCGCACGCTCGCCTGGGTAGACTCCTCCTCCAACCCCAATATGCTCGAGCGGTTGCGCGAGCTCGGCGGCCGGGTGCATGAGAGATATGTAGGGGCGATCAGGAATGGCTGGTGATGCCGCTCTTCGAACTGGCCACGGCTGCCCGAAACGAGGGATTAACCGAGCGCATGAGTAGGAACCAGCTGGTGATACTCCAAAGATTCGTCGACATAGTCGAAGAGGGAAAGTGCCAGGGCACCATCCGGCAAGACGCGGACCCTGAAGTTGTCGGCTGGAGTCTTATGGGACTCGGTTGGACAAAGGACTTTGCGCTGCTAGAGGGCCTTAGCCAGTTCATAGAAGGCGGGACGGCGGACAAGATCTTGAACAATCTCATCGACTCGATACAGCGCTCTGACCTAACTGAGTGAGCGGAGCAGACTAGTAGCAAGTACCTTCTTGCTGGAGAGTCCGAGCGACGACTTTCTAAGAGACATGCGCGGCTACGTCTGACGGGTCGGGAGAAACAGGCAGCGGGATTACAGCGATCTTTGTCTCACTCGAAGCCTGTTCCGACCGCTCTCGAAGCGAACCGGGCCTGAAACGCCCACTGTGGGATTCGAACTTTGGGCCGGAAACGCGCATTATGGGAACCAAAAACTCCGGGCCCGAAATGGGTATTACGGGAACTAAAGAGCCATCCTCGGGTCGACGACGGTGAGCACAGTCGTTCCCTCGGAAACCCGTTTGCAGAGCTCTGCTTAAGGCAGCAGAGGGTACCGCCATCTATGCGCCCATCGCGCTCGCTGTCGGCTCGGGACTTCGCCGAGGTGAGCTGCTTGCTCTACGGTGGAGCGATTGCGACCTGGACGCGGGAACGGTAACGATCCGCCGTACCCTCTCGGAGACCAAAGCAGCGGGACTCTCATTCAAACAGCCCAAGACGAGGACGAGCCGCCGCACCGTCACTCTCCCGGCCTTCGCCCGCGAGGCACTTAGCCAGCACAAGGAGGCGCAGGACGCGCACCTGCTCCCTGGGGCCGACGCTCAGGCCGCCGCAAAACTGGACGATGCTTACGGCGCCAGGCCGGCACCGGATGAAGTCGAGGACAAAGACAACAATGCGGGCCTCACGGACGGCAGCAGCGGAGCCGTCCCAGAGGCGGACGGCAATTGGACGGCAGCCGGCCCAAACTGAGGCTGGTGGCCGGATGAGCCGTGAGAGAAACCCCTGCAAATCACGTATGCCGGAGGCGGGACTCGAACCCGCATGGGCATAGCCCTACGGTGTTTAAGACCGTTGCGTCTGCCATTCCGCCACTCCGGCCGGCTGCGCCGGACTCAGGGTCAGCACCGCCCTCAGGGCCGCGTCGCCCTCAGGGTCAGTACCGTGCGAGTCCAGGCGGCTACTACGTTAGCACGGGGCTCCGCATAGCCACCGGCCCGCCTGGGTAGACTGCCTCCAACACGACCCGGCAGAGGTCGACAGGTCGAAGGAGGTGGCGGTGCGGCGGCTCTCTGCAACGTGCGCCGCGGCGGCGACCGCGATTGCTTTGATCGCGCTCCTGCTGGCGGTGATCGCCTGCGGCACGACCACCAGTCCGTCCACCAGCGGCAGTTCGGACACCACTCAGACGTCCCCCGTGACGACCGGCACATCTCTCCCGACCTCATCGTCGTCGCCTCCCTCCTCCACCCCGTCTTCTACGTCCCCGTCCTCCACCGGCTCGACGGTCGTCGACTCCGGCTACCGCGCAACCACCGTGGTCGAAGACCTGCGTATCCCCTGGGAGATGCGCTTCCTCCCGGACGGGCGGCTCTTGGTGACCGAGCGCGAGGGTCGGATCGTCGTCGCGGACGTGGGCTCGGGCATGGTGACCGAGGTGGGCCGGATCGACGTCTCCGCTCGAGGAGAAGGCGGCCTCATGGGGCTGGCGCTGGATCCCGCGTTCTCTGAGAACAGCACGATCTACGTCAGCTACACCTACTCGGGCAGTAACGGACGCGGCAACCGGGTGAGCCGCTTCGTCATGCAGGGTCTCGACACAGGAACGCCGCGGTTGGGGCCGGAGACGGTGCTCGTGGAAGGCATCCCCGCCGGGACGAATCACGACGGCAGCCGGGTAGCCTTCGGGCCTGACGGCTATCTCTGGGTCACCACCGGCGACGCGGGCGACGGCGACCGGGCGCAGCGCATGGATTCGCTGGCAGGCAAGGTCCTGCGCATGACGTCTGACGGACAACCGGCCCCGGGAAACCCGTTCGCCGATCAGCCGTATCCCTTCTCACTCATCTACACGCTCGGGCATCGTAATCCTCAGGGGTTGGCCTTCCACCCGGCGAGCGACGTTTCCTTCGTCACGGAACATGGACCGTCGGACAACGACGAGGTCAACCGCCTGGCAGCCGGAGGGAACTACGGATGGCCGGATCTGCGCGGGATCGTCCAGACTCCCGGCTTCGTGGACCCCCTCATCACGTGGAGCCCCACCATCGCTCCCGCGGGAGCCCTCTTCTGCGCGGAAGGTACGATGGGCCCTCTGGGCGGAACCTTCCTCTTCGTGACCCTCAAGGAGCAGGATCTTCGCGTCCTGGTACCGTCGGAGCCAGGGGACCTTCTCTCCGTTGCCGAGGAGCGGATCCTGTTCGACGAACGCTTCGGCCGTTTGCGCGCGATCGCTCAGGGACCGGATGGCGCCCTCTACCTGGGCACCAGCAACCACGACGGCAGGGGCGACCCCGGGCCCGGCGATGATCGGATTATCCGGATCGAGCCGGCAAGTTAGCGCCATCCGAGAAGGGCAACAGCATCCCGGTGGTTGGGGACGGCAACTACGACGTACCGAGCAGCACCAGTCCGTCGAGAAGATCGCGCTCGGAGACCACCAGCTCCGGGTAGCCCAGCACCTGCATCGCCTCCTTCACGATGAGCGCGCCGCCGACGATCACGGCCGCCCGCCCCGCTTGGACGCAAGGAAGAGCAGTGCGGTCGGCGATGGTCATCCCGCCAAGACGTGCCGCCAACCCCTCGACTGCGTCCCGCGATAGTCGCCGCAGATGGACGAGTTCGGGAGTGTAGACCTCAGCTTCAGCGTCAAGGCAGGCGAGGGTGGTTATGGTGCCGGCGACGCCGACGAGGCGGGGCAGCCCGCCGTCGTCCGCGCCGCCGCCCGCGACGGCCCGATCGCCGGCGGAAACGGCCCCGAAGCGGCGTCCCAGTGGTCGCAGCAGAGCGGCCGCCTCTTCGGCGGCCGCGGCCATCTCCTCGGGCCGCGGCGGATCGGAATGCAGCCACCGCTCCGTAGCCCTGCTCGCCCCGATATCCAGGCTGACCGCCTCAATGTCCCCCTCAGGGGTGCGCCTGATGAGCTCGGTACTACCGCCTCCAACATCGAGGACCACCACGTCGCCGTGGACATCGAGGCAGGCGCCGGCGTAAGCCAGCCGCGCCTCCTCCGCCCCGGTCAGGACTACCGCCGTCACGCCGGTCTCGTCGCCAAGCGCCTGGATGAACTCTCGGCCGTCGACGGCATCGCGAGTGGCGCTCGTGCCCGCCAGCACGATCTCGGAAGCCCCCAGACGACGGGCTTCAGCGATGTAGCGGCGGGCGACCGCCGCCGTGCGTCGCGCCGGCTCTTCGCCCAACCTGCCGCCCGGCCGCAGTCCCTCTCCCAGTCGGGTCACTTCGACCTGCCGGTAGATGTGCTCCGGCCGGCCGCCCACCACTTCGGCCACCAGCAGACGGACAGAGATGGTTCCTATATCGATGGCGGCCACTCTCCTGCCGCCCCGGCCCCGCGCCGGCTCCTGCTCCTCATCGACAGGCACGGCGCCCTCGCCGGAGGCGCGGTAACGTGCGCAGCGATCGTCATCACACCAGAGGGTGTCGCGAGGCGGGAGAAGGCGGTCCCACACCGCCTCGGCGGCATCGGCGAGGTCCACCGGTCGGCGCTCCTTCGCCTCGGTAGCATCTGCGAGCGCCGTCCCCCGCGGTTCACCCTCTCCCTCTGCCAGCGCGATCTCCGGCCGCAGCCACCCGGACAGCGCCGCGAGCAGCGCGGCCGTGTAGGCGTGAAGACAGGACGCTCTCTCCGGATTCTCGGGACCTCCGACACCGGCGTTCGGACGAGGATCCTCGCCGCCGGCCAGCGTGGCTCTCTTCTGCCGGTAGGCATCGGTGATGGCGTCCAGCACCAGGCGCAGCTCGGGGTCGTCAACGCAGGCCGACTTGAGTCGCTTGACCCCGCCCGCCGACTCGACCCGGCTGATAGCCGTGACCGCGGTCGGACACGTCAGGTACAGCAGGGTCGGGTTGGGCATGCCTCCCGTAAGGACCGAAGATGTCTCTATGACCACCGGGCGCCCGAACGGGCACCGCACTGCGATCCCGGTCACATCCCGGGCCTGCCTGCCCAGTTGCCCGGAGACGATCGCCAGATCCGCTTCGTCGAGGCCGTCGGCGGGACCCACAGGCTCACCCCCGCCCAGCAGGCTCACGAAGTGCTGGTGGTGATGGGCAGCAACCGGAAGGTCCCGGCGTTCTCTCCCGCCCCTGAGCCGCCGTCTCCTGCCGCGATGCCCACGAGAGCGATGACCACGGCCATCGCCACCAGTACGATCACAGCCAGGACGCGCGACCGCTTCTGCCTGCGCGGGCGCGAGGCCGAGCCGTCAGGCATCTCTGTCTGGCTGGAGTAGACGTTCACCCGGCGGCCGGCCGGTGTCTCGGGCTGGTGGGGCACGGCCGGCTAGAAGAGACCGCGGATGCCGGAGATGACCCGCTCGAGGAACCCGGGAGATCCTCCGGCTCCGGCTTCAGCGTCGGATCCCGAGGCGCCGGCCGCGGAAGTGCCGGCTCCGGAGGCGCCGCTCCCTGTAACGTCCCCGGCCGTCTGGGTCGTGCTGGTTGCGCCCGATCCCAGACCATCCAGCGCACCCGCTCCGATACCGGCCAGCGCGGTCGCCCCCGGCGCCACTTCGACGGGGGCAGACCCATCCGCGTCTCCGGCGGGCTTGGTGACGATGTAGAGCTCTTCGCCGGGCCGCACGTAGGTGAGCTGCTCGCGGGCAAGGGTCTCCAGGTAGCCGGCCTCGCTGAGCTTCGCGAGTTGACCCTGCAGCTCGGTCTTCTGCGCCTCCAGGGCGTTCACCTTCTCCGTGGCGGCGTCGAAGCGTGCGCGCGCGTCCTCGTAATGGGTGAGGGGTCCGATATTGGCGAGGACGGCCACCACCATGAGGATCACCGCTCCGAACACCACCAGCCAGCGTCGCCGGCCGGCAGGCGACGATCGCCGCCTACGGACGGCCATCTCACCGGAAAGCACCGGCATCGTGGGGACGCTTGATCCTCGCATGGTCTAGGTAATATTCGCCGCGTCTAGCCGCCGACCTGCCGCGGGCGTACGTCGCTACTCGCCACCCTGACGGAACGCTCTCCAGCCCGGGTAGACGGCGACGTCGCCCAGCTGTTCCTCGATGCGGAGCAATTGGTTGTACTTGGCCGTGCGCTCTCCTCGCGACGGCGCCCCGGTCTTGATCTGCCCGGCGTTGGTGGCCACGACCAGGTCGGCGATGGTGCTGTCTTCCGTCTCCCCCGACCGATGACTGACCACCGCCGTGTAGCCGGCCCGATGGGCCATGGAGATGGCGTCGAGAGTCTCGGACAGAGTGCCGATCTGGTTGAGCTTGATGAGGATGCTGTTGGCCACCCGCCGCTCGATACCCTTTGCCAGCCGCTCGACGTTGGTGACGAACAGGTCGTCGCCCACCAGCTGCACGCGGTCGCCCACGAGTCCGGTGAGGGCGGCCCAGCCGTCCCAGTCCTCCTCGGCCATGCCGTCCTCGATGCTCACGATCGGATAGCGCTGGCACAGGTCGGCGTAGTAGGCGGCCATCTCCTGGGGGTCCAGCTTGCGGCTCTCGCTGGCCAGCTCGTAGAGCTTCCTCCCGGCGTCGAAGAACTCGGTGGCCGCCGGATCGAGTGCGATGGCGATGTCGACGCCCGGCGTGTAGCCCGCCTTCTCCACCGACTCGAGGATCACTTTGATGGCGTCCTCGTTGCTGGCGAGGTTGGGCGCGAAGCCGCCCTCATCGCCCACGGAGGTCGCGAGACCCCGATCGGACAGGACCTTCTTGAGCGAGTGGAACACCTCCACGCCCATCCGCAGGCCATCGGAGTAGCCGGCAGCGCCCACCGGGACGATCATGAACTCCTGCAGGTCGACGTTGTTGTCGGCATGCTTGCCGCCGTTGAGGATGTTCATCATGGGCACCGGAAGCACGTGAGCGTTGACACCGCCCAGATAGCGGTAGAGCGGCAGACCCAGCGCTTCGGCCGCCGCTTTGGCGACCGCCAGCGAGGTGCCCAGGATGGCGTTGGCGCCCAGGCGGCCCTTGTTCGGCGTACCGTCGGTCTCGATGAGCAGCCGGTCGATCTCCCGCTGGTCGATGGCGTCCATTCCCACCAGGGCGTCGGCGATCTCGCCGTTGACGTGCTCGACCGCTTTCAGCACGCCTTTGCCGCCATAAGCCTCTCCCCCGTCGCGAAGCTCGACCGCCTCGAAGCTGCCCGTGGAAGCGCCCGAAGGCACCGCGGCCCGCCCGAATGCCCCACTCGCGAGCTCCACCTCCACCTCGACGGTGGGGTTGCCGCGCGAGTCGAGGATCTGCCGCCCGTATACACCGAGGATAACGGTCATCGCTTCTGCTCCTTCTTCGCCTGCTGGTAGTACGTCTCTTGCTCGTGCAATTCCATGTCTTCGAACACCCGTCCGTCCTCTCGCCGCTGCCTTCGCTGCCGCCTCCACCCGCTCTCTGAAAGCGCAGCGCGGAACGGCGCAGAGCCAGTTCCGGGTCCACCTTCAGCTTCCGCGCGAGGTTGACCACGGAGAACAGCAGATCGCCCATCTCGCAGGCGAGCCGCTCGGGATCTCCACCCTCGGCAGCTCCTGGGCGATCTCCGCGGTCTCCTCCTTGACCTTGGCCATCACCTCGGCGGCGTGCTCCCAGTCGAAGCCCACCGCCGCCGCGCGCTGCTGCAGCTTCTGCGCCAGCAAGGTCGAGGGGAAGCCTGCCGGGACGTCGTGGAAGATGCCCTCGCGCCCCTCCGACTCCCGCTTGATGACGTCCCAGTTCCTGCGCACGTCCTCGGGCGTCTCCGCCTGGGCTTCGCCGAAGATGTGGGGGTGCCGGCGCACCAGCTTCGCGTGGATGCCGGCCGCCACGTCACCCAGGTCGTACAGCCCGCTTCCTCGGCCACGCTGGCCAAGAAATACACCTGGAAGAGCAGATCGCCGAGTTCGCCGCGCACGGCATCGTCCCCCCGGGTCTGCCCGGTGGCGGATGGCGTCGGCCAGCTCGTAGGTCTCCTCCAGCGTGTAGGCGACGATGTCTCCTGGGTCTGCTTGCGGTCCCAGGGACACTCCTGCCGGAGCTTCATGGTGAGGTCGTAGAGCGTCCCAGTTCGGAGATGATGGATTCGCGCGTCACCGCGGGCTAGTCCTCCGTTCCGGACGGTCGTGGACGAGGGTTCGGAACTGGTCGTGGTCCGTGCCGCCTTGCTCGCGGGCTGAAGATCTGATCTGTAGACGACGCCCAGCTCCTGCTTCATTCCCTCCAGCCAGGCTTCCCACGTGTCGGCCTGGCGCTGAGCCAGGAGAGCGCTGCGGATCTTCTCCTTGACCTCGTCGTACGTGAGTCTGGGCCTCCGGGGTGATGTCGACCACCTGGATGAGGTGGTAGCCGTACTGGGTCCTGACCGGCTGGGACAACTCACCTTTCTTGAGGCCGAAGACCGCCTCCTCGAACTGGGGGACCATCTGTCCGGTCATCAGGTTGCCCAGTTCGCCGCCGGCCTCCGCGTGGTCGCGTCGTCGGAGTACTTGCGCGCCTCGGTGCCGAAGTCGGCGCCGTTCTGGATCTCGCTGCGCACCTTCTCGGCCTCGGCTCGGGCCGCGTCCCAGTCGGCCTCAGTGGGAGTGATAGTGCCGGCTCCTCCGGCCGCCTCGGCGAACGGGGAGATGAGGATGTGGCGGGTCTCGCGCTCCTCGGGCTCGGTGTAGTCGGCCTTGTGCGCGTCGTAGTAGGCCTTCACCTCGCGTCGGTGACGGTCGACGTCCTCGGTGACGGCCGCCTTCATCTCGTCCAGCAGCAGGCGTTCACGCAGAGACTCCTTGAACTGCTCGAGGGTGAGGTTCTGCTTCTTGAGCGCCGCGTTCGAACCTCTCCTCGTCGCCCTGGAACATGTCCTTGATCTGGTCGAGCTGGCTCCACGTCGGGGTCGGTGATGCGGACATCGAACTTGGGCGCCTGCTGACGCAGGACCTCGAGCATCACCAGGTATTCGGCCAGATTCTGCTCGAAGGTCTGGTACTCCTTGGCTGCGCCTCCTTGTCGGGGGCGCGGCCCGCCGCCTCGTAGGTCGCCAGTATCTCGTCGAACTGATCCTGGGAGACGAGCTTGCCGCCCACCTGAGCAACGGCTCCTTGGGGCAGCTCACCGCCGCAGCCGAGCGACAGGACGATCAAGGGCAGGAGAAGAAGGCCGAAGGCCAGCCTGACGGCCGCCTTGGTTCTGTTCTTACCGATCAGGGTCCACCTCCCCGGCGGAGAGGGCGAGTATATCATCGAGCACCTGCTCGGACCACCTGGCGAGCCGCCGCTCGTCTCCGCGGATGCCGAGGGAGAGCTGGCCCTGGACGGGAGCATACACGTAGCGACGGTCGCGCGCGCGCAGGCGCTCGCGCGACCCGGCGGCAGGGTCAGCCCGGTCACCGTGAGCCGGTCCTGCCGCACCGAGAGCGAGTCGGCGCCCAGGTCCTGCAGCGTCACCCGCACCTCTCCCAGGAAGATCAGGTTGTCCACCGGCTCCGGCATCTCGCCGAAGCGGTCCTCCAGCTCGGCGCGCAGGTCGGCCAACTCCTCCAGCGTACCGCGCCGAGGCGATCCGCCGGTGCAGGTCCACCCGGGCCGCTTCGTAGCCGATGAATCGGCGGGCACGTGCGCGTCGATAGCCCGACTATCCACCCGCGGCAGCTTCTCGCAGGTCCGGCTCCTCGCCCTGCAGCTGTGCCGCGGCCTCGTGCAGCATGGACAGGTACATCTCGAAGCCCACCGCGGCGATGTGACCCGACTGCTCCTCCCCCAGCAGCTCTGCCGGCGCCGCGGATCTCCAGGTCGCGCATGGCGATCTTGAAGCCCGAGCCCAGCTCGGTGTAGTCGGCCAGGGTGGAGAGCCGGGCCACGGCTTCCTCGGTGAGCACCGCCTCGTCCGGGATGGAACAGGAAGGCGTGCGCCACCCGGCCGAGCGCCCGATGCGCCCCCGGATCTGGTAGAGCTGAGCCAGCCCCAGCAGGTCGGCCCGCTCGACGATGAGGGTGTTGGCGTTGGGGATGTCCAGACCGCTCTCGATGATGGTGGTGGTCACCAGCACGTCGTAGTCGCCGCGCAGGAAGTCGAGCATCACCTGCTCCAGCTCCTGCTCGGGCATCTGGCCGTGGGCGACGCGCGAAGCGCACTGGGGCATGAGCGGGGCGCAGGCGCGCGGCGGCCTTGTCGATGGTCTCCACCCGGTTGTGCAGGTAGAAGACCTGGCCGCCGCCGGTCGATCTCGCGCTCGATGGCCCGCTTCGACCATGCCCTCGTCGTAGAGGCCCACGTAGGTCTGGATGGGGTGGCGGTCGCGCGGCGGCGTCTCGATGACGGTGATGTCGCGCACTCCGGAGAGCGACATCTGCAGCGTGCGCGGGATGGGCGTGGCGGTCAGAGTGAGCACGTCCACCTTCACCTTCAGGCGGCGCAGCGCCTCCTTCTGAGCCACGCCGAAGCGCTGCTCCTCGTCCACGATCACCAGGCCCAGGTCCTTGGGCTTGACGTCTTGCGAGAGCAGCCGGTGGGTGCCGATGAGCACGTCCACCTTGCCCGCGGCGAAATCCTCTGAGGATGCGCTTCTGCTCCGCGGCGGAGCGGAAGCGCGAGACCATCTCCACCTTCACCGGGAAGTCGGCGAAGCGCTCGCGGAAGGTGCCGTAGTGCTGCTGCGCCAGGATGGTGGTGGGCACCAGCACCATCACCTGCTTGCCGTCCAGCGTCGCCTTGAAGGCGGCCCGCAGAGCCACCTCGGTCTTGCCGTAGCCCACGTCGCCGCAGAGCAGGCGGTCCATGGGCTGCGGCGGACTCCATGTCGTCCTTGACGGCGTCGATGGCCCGCAGCTGGTCCTCGGTCTCCTCGTAGGGAAAGGCCTTCTCGAAGCGCACCTGCCACTCGCCGTCTTCGGAGAAGCGGTAGCCCTTGGTGGCCTGCCGCAGGGCGTACAGATGCAGCAGCTCGCCGGCCACCTGCCGCGCGGCCTTGCGCACCCGGCTCTTGACGTGCTCCCAGGCCTTGCCTCCCAGCTTGGAGAGGGCCGGGCGCCGCTCCGCCCGCCCCCACGTAGCGCATGACCTTGCCTATCTGGTCGTGCGGGACGTAGAGCATGTCCCTGTCCGGATAGGCGAGGTCCAGGTAGTCGCGGGTGACGCCGGCCACGGTCTTGGTGGAGATGCCCTCGAACCGCCCGACGCCGTGGTCTTCGTGCACCACGTAGTCACCCTTGCGCAGGTCGCGGAAGCTGGACAGCTCCACCCCGGCGACGAGCCGCCGCGCGCGCGACCGCCTTGTGCCGCCGCGGGAAGATCAGCGCGTCGGTGAGCAGGGCCAGCTTGAGCTCGGGCATGACGAAGTGGCGGCGCAGCGGCACCGGGAGGAACGACACCCGCGGCTCCGGCATCTCGCCTCCGCGTCACGCCACGAGCGTCCCGCTCGCGCGCCGCAGCACGTACCGGCCCGCTCCGCCTCCGCCCGCTGCTCGAAGGCGATGACCACCCGGTAGCCGTCGCGTCGCCAGGCGCGCGGATGGCCTCTTCGGCCTCCGGCAGATTGGTGACAGGCAGATCGCCGCTCGTGGCGCGAGAAGTCGCACTCCCGTTCCTCGGCGACGCCTCCCTCGGGTGCGGCACGCCGCCCAGCGAGTCCAGAGTGACGACCGGGAGGCCGGCAAGGCGTCCCTCGACCTCCGGCCACGACGTCGTATCCGTCTCCCTCGTACGGTCATCGCCCAGGACGTCCTCCAGATCGGTCTGGAACGCCTCCACGCCGAGCGCGCGCCCGGGCAGGATCGAGGCGGATCACCCGGCGTCTCCCGGGAAGAAGCGAGAGCAGATTGATAGGCGGGTCGACCGCTCCTCGGCGGCCGCGTGCAGGCGCACGCTCTCCAGCGGACCCAGCGACCGCTGGGAATACACGGAGAAGCTGCGCAGGCTCTCGACCTCGTCGCCCCAGAACTCCATCCGCACGGGATAGCGCTCGGTGGCGGGAACACGTCGATGAGCCCGCCCCGCACGGAGAAGTCGCCCGCGTCCTCCACCTGGTCCGCGCGGGACGTAGCCCAGGGCGACCAGCGCTCGGATAAGACCCTCGAAGTCGTGGCGCGACCCGGCGGCTACTGCAGCGGCGGACCCGGCGGCGCGATCACCCCCTCCATCAGGGTGGCCGCCTCGACCACCACGATGGGGGCGGAACGGCCGGCCGCCGGCGCCGCCACCGGGCCAGCGCGCCACCGCACGGGCCCGCCGGCCGGCCACCCGCGGCTGCACCTCTCCCTCCGACCCGTACCACACCCCTCGCGGCGGCAGATAGACCACCGGGCGCTCCGGACAGTAGAGGGCCAACTCGTGCTCCAGTTCGGCTGCCGCGTCCTGGTTGGGCGCGACGACCAGCACCGGACCTTCCCGCCAGGGCCGGTGCTCGCGATGGCAGCGGTAAGAAGGGGTGACGAAGCTGGGCGCCGTCAGGCGGGCCGAGCCGCGCCCTGCAACCGTCGACGCGTCCCCGGTCGCCCGCGTGACGAACTCCTCGAAGGGCGCGTAGCCGCGCAGGAAGTCGGTCAGGCGGGGCATAGGCGCCGTCGCCGGTCTGCGCATCGCCGGTCCGCGCGTCGCCACCCGGGCGGGCGCTGCCGGGGCTGCCGCCTGTGGCATCGCCGCCACGCGCCGCCAGCCACTCCTCGGCCACGTCGGCGGCCCGCCCGATGAGCGACAGCACCTCCTCCCGCGGCTCGCTGAACGGCGCCAGAACGTGGTCGATCAGCGGTTTGCCGCGCGACTCGGGCCGGCCCACGCCGACTCTCACCCGCCAGAAGTCGCGCGACCCGAGGGATTGCTCCAGGCTGCGCAGGCCGTTGTGCCCGCCAAGACCCTGCCCTTCCTTCAGGCGGACCTCGCCGAAGGGCAGCTCGACCTCGTCGTGGATCACCAGCATCCGCTCCACGGGGATCTTGTGCTAGCGCGCGGCCTCGGCCGCGGCCCGGCCGGAGAGGTTCATGAAGGTCATGGGCAGCAGCAGTACCACCCGCGTCCCGGCGATGGTCCCCTCGCCGGCGAGTCCCTGGAAGCGGGACCGCAGTGCCGGCAGTCCGTGGCGGCGACGCAGCTCCTCGCCCACCATGAAGCCCACGTTGTGGCGATGGTACTGGTATTCGGGCCCGGGATTGCCCAGGGCGACGATGAGGTATACGCTGGCGGCTTCCACGTAATTGGCGGCAGTATCCACTGCCCCGGGAAGCTACTCCTCGCTCTTGGCGCCGCCGATGACCTCGGGCTCGGCGACCTCGGCGACTTCGGCGGAGCTCTGCTCGACACGCGGCGGCACCAGCGTGATGAGCATGACCTGGGGATCGTCCAGGATCTCGTCCCCTCGGGAGCCTAAGAGCGTCCACCGTCAGGTGCTGACCGATCTGCAGCCCGCTCACGTCGAGTTCGAGCGCCGCGGGTATGTCCGAGGGAAGGGCGCGCACGGTCACTTCGCGATGCTCCCAGTCCAGGACGCCGCCGTCGGCTAAGCCGGCAGGCGTACCGACCAGTTCGATGGCCACAGCGGCCTCGATCTCGACAGCCAGGTCGACCTCGTGCAGGTCGACATGAAGCAGGTAGCGCTTGGTGGGATGGAACTGGAGCTCTTTGACCACCGCGTAGTGCGGGACGGCCTTCTTCTTGCCTTTCGCCGGCTTGGCCGTATCACCGAGATCGAGCTCGAGGACCACGTTGTGGCCATGATGGACATCGCGTCTCTGAGCTCCTGCGTGTCCATGGAGATGGCCTTGGACGTGGTCCCCTTGCCGTAAAGGACACCGGGGAGACGACCGTCCGCGCGCAGCCTGCGCGCCGGGCCGTTACCCGTCTGCTCCCGCTCGTTGACCTGAAGCTTCACGGTGTCCATGTTCGTCTCCTAAAGGCTCTGTGCAGCTAGAAAAGCTGGTTGTCTCCCTGGAAGAGCTCGCTCACCGACTCATCGGTGAACACGCTCCTGATGGTGTCCGCCAGGATATCGGCCGTGGATAGTACCACAATCTTCTTGTGGTCGGCATCGTGGCGGAGCGGGATGGTGTCGGTGACCACCACCTCTTTGAGCGGCGAATCCGCGATGCGCTCGTAGGCGGGATCGGACAGCACAGGATGCGTGCAGGCGGCGTAGACCTCCTTCGCCCCCTTGTCGAGCAGTGCCTGGACCCCGTTGACCAAGGTCCCCGCGGTGTCGATGATGTCGTCCACGATGATGGCGGTCTTGCCGGCCACCTCACCGATGACGTGCATGACCCGGGAGACGTTGTGTTCGGGGCGGAGCTTGCTGAGCACGGCCACGTCGCATTCCAGCCGGTCGGCCATGCGCTTGGCGGTCTTGAGGCCCCCGGCATCGGGAGAGACCACCACCTTGTCCTTGAGGCCCTTCAGCTTGAAGTAGTCGGCGATCATGGACAGAGCGGTCATATGGTCCACCGGGACACTGAAGAAGCCCTGCAGCTGGCCGGCATGGAGGTCCATCGTGATCACCCGGTCGACTCCCGCGGCTTCGAGGATGTCGGCCACCAGCCGGGCGGTGATGGGCTCCCGCGGGCAACTCTTCTTGTCCTGGCGCGAGTAGCCCATCCAGGGGACCACGGCGGTGACCCGGTGGGCCGAAGCCAGGCGTGCGGCCTGGGTCATGATGAGAAGCTCCATCAGGTTCTCGTTGACCGGTCGGCAGGTGGACTGGACGATGAACACGTCGGCGCCGCGGATGCTCTCCCTGTACTTGACGTAGATCTCGCCGTCGGCGAAGGTCCTGATGTCGACCCGGCCCAACTCGATACCCAGCTTCTCAGCGACCTTGGCGCTGAGATCCGGGGTGCCGCGGCCCGCAAAGACCATCAGCGAACGCTCAGAGGTGATCCGCGTGCACCGGCGCGGCTCCCAATCTCCCATCCTGGTGGTCCTCCTCCTCCTCTGATCTCCCCCGCACGTCACGCGTACGGTACCACTATGAGCGCGTGTTCGTCTGCCCTAGGGCCGGCACGCCATCAGTCGCTCGGCCAGCCTCAGCTCTTCCTGGGAATTCACCCCCAGCACCAGGGAGGCGTCATCGGTCTTGCACGCCGCCACCCGCTCGCCGCGCGCGCGCAGGCCGGCTATCACGTCGGTCAGGTAGATCTCGCCCTGATCGTTGTCCGAACCCACCTCGTCGAGGATCTCGAGAGCAAGCGGAGCCGGCAGCACGTACATGCCGCTGTTGACCTCGGTTATGGCCCGCTCCTCGGGAGACGCGTCGCGGTGTTCCACGATCTTCGCCACGCTCCGCTCCCGTCCCGGACCACCCGGCCGTATCCGGTGGGATCGGGCAGGTCCATGGTGAGAACGGTCGCGGCGGCCCCAGGACGCTCGTGCGTGGCCACCAGGGAATGCAGCACGTGGCTCGTGATCAGCGGCGTGTCACCCGACAGGACCAGGAGGCCCCCTGGGAGGATGTGCTCGGCCGCGGCCAAGACGGCGTGACCGGTGCCGAGTTGCCGGTCTTGAAGAGCGACCAGGCAGCCCGGGGGAAGGTGAGGCTCGACCTGGGCGTGCCCATGCCCCAGCACCACCACGGTACGAGGGACGGCGAGCTCTTCGGCCGCGGCGAGCACGTGGAGAAGCATGGGCCGGCCGCAGACCGGGTGCAGCACCTTGGGCAGCTCGGACTTCATGCGCTTGCCCTGTCCGGCAGCCAGGACGACGACGGTCGCGATGTATGAACTCGGGTCCAGGCTGCAACTCCGCTGAGATCGATGACGGAAGGACAAAGCTGGGGCGGCAGGATTCGAACCTACGCTCACGGGACCAAAACCCGTTGCCTTACCACTTGGCTACGCCCCAACGCTTCGGACTGCGTGGGCACACGCGCCACGAGCGCACGAAGTATAGGTCAGCGCTCGAAAGGGCGTCAAGAAGAGGCGGGGTCCTCATCCGGCGGAGGGGCCGCCGCCAGCGACCGGGCCACCCGGCAGTTCAGACCGTCCGCGGAGACCTTATCGCAGAGAGCCTGGGCGTCCTCGTTCGAGGCGCAGACGCCGTAGACGGTCGGGCCCGACCCGCTCATGAGCGCACCCAGAGCCCCCTCCAGCACCAGCGTCTCCTTCGCGTCGCAGACCCCCGGCAGAAGGTTGCAGCTTGTCTCCTCCAGGTCGTTGCGAAGCAGCTTGGCCACGTCGGTGGCGGTCCGCACCTGCCGCCACCGCTGCTCCTCGTCCTGGGAGCGCGCCAGGAAGTCGGCACGGTTCTCGCGAGGATTGTCGGCGTCGAACTCGCGATACACACGGGCGGTGGAGAGCGGCTGGTCCGTGAAGACCAGCACCAGCGACAGGTCCGGCAGGACGACCGGCTCGAGAAGTTCGCCTACCCCCCGCGCTATCGCCGGCCTGGGGTCGAGAAAGAAGGGGACGTCGGCGCCGAGCGCCCGAGCGAGCCTACGCATATCCTCGTCGCGCGGAACCGGCCCGCCGGCTTCGCGCAGCACCTGGGCCCCCACCTGCAAAGCCACGGCCGCATCGGTGCTGCCGCCGCCCATGCCGGCCGCCATGGGAATGCCCTTGTCGATGGTCACCCTGCCTGCGAAGACCCACCCTGTCTGCCGCTCCAGAGCCCGCAGGGCGTGGGCCACGATGTTCGCCTCCGCTTCGATGCCGTGAGCTTTCACATGCACCTCGCCCGGGCTGCCGCTGCTCGGCTTCGCCTCCAAGGCGAAGCCGAGCACGTCGTAGACGTCCACCGGGAGGAACACCGTGAAGAGCTCGTGGTATCCGGATGAATCCGTGGGGCCCACGAGGAGCGACAGGTTGACCTTCCCCGGGGCACTTCTCGTCACACGCATCACACAACTCCCGTCCGGCGCCCGTGCGCCGCTACTTCACGATCTCCACCGGGGTACCGACGAAGATCCGGCCGTAGAGGTCCTCCGCCTCATGTATGAGCATGCGGATGCAGCCATGCGAGGCCGCTCTGCCTATGGACGAACTGGCGTAGGTCCCGTGGATACCGATCCCGGGGCTGTTCAGGCCCATCCACCGGGTCCCCAGCGGGTTGCCCGGTCCCGGCGCCACCGGGTCCTGACCCACGGCCCACGGCGAATCGGGGGGGTTCCACGTGGGATCGACCTCCTTGTTGATGACGCGGAAGCGTCCCGTCGGGGTGGGATAGGCCGGCATGCCGACGGCCACCCGATAGGTCTTGACCGGGGCACCCCCGCCGCCGTACAGGTACAGTTTGCGCTCGGAAAGATCGATCCGGATGGATCCCAGAAGGTGGTCCAGCGTCTCAGCTGTGACCACCCGGCCGCCGCTCAGACCCTGCGCGGCGTTGTAGGCGGCCACCGCTACCGCTGTGCTCTCGCCCAGGGTCCCGTCGGGCTCTCCGTCGTAGACGCCCTTGATCTTGAGGATCCGCTGGAGCTGCTTGACGTCGGACCCAAAGGCGCCGGCCGCCAGGGATCTCTCCCCAAAAGTGCTCGACGTGTCCACCAGGAACCCGCGCTTCCACGTGCTGGTGTGCCCTCCCAGATCCACGACAGTGAGCTCGATCTCGTGAAGGCCCTCGGGAAGAGTGCCGGTCTCGAAGGAATAGGCACGCTCGCCAGGGGTCGCGGCTTCGCCGTCGAGGAGGACGAGCGGACCGCCATCGAGCGTGGCTTCGACCTTCAGCTCCTCGGGAAAGGAGTCAGAGACGGTGAAGGTCCCCGCCGCTGAGTTCTGCTCGTTCCACACCTCCTCGTCGGAGATGCCCTCCACCGCCACCACGGGGGCCCTGTAATCCACCAATACCTGCCACTGTCCCGTGGACACGTTGCCCGCCTGGTCGACGGCCCTGAGGGCCAAGAGGTGTACCCCCTCGCCGGCGGTGAGGGCCGCGTCGAGCGGCCCCCCCGGCGGACCGGTGGGGTCTACAAGGACCGGATCCCCATCGAGTGTCAGCGCCACCACCGCTTCTTCGGACAACCTCAGGCCCAGTTCGCTGCTCTTGGCCACGAGCAGCGGGAACGAGGCGGGCGAGGCGATGCTGACCTCGGGCGGAGTGGTATCGACAAGGAACGACCACGTACGGCTAAGATGCCGCGAGAACAGATTGCCGGAGCGGTAATCCAGGGTGACGGTATGCTCCCCATCCGGCAAACCCAGCTCGGTCTGTACCAGCCCCGGCCGCAGGCTGATCTTGTCCAGGGGCAGAGCCTGTCCGTCGACGCTGAGAGAGACCGTGCCCGTGCCGGGTACGAAGCGGGGCAGCGCGTACGACACGGTGAGGGGTCGGGAATTGAGGACCGCCCCCGGGGCCGGCGAGAAAGCCGCCAGGGTCACCGAGCGGGCGTTCTGGACCGCCAGATACGCCCCCACGGCCGCGACCACCACAACCAGCACGAGGACCGCCCAAGGCCAACGGCGACGCGAGGACCCGCGCCTGCCGCGCTCGCGAAGAGTCCCGCCAGGGGTGCCGTTGCCCATGGTGTCGTCCATTCGAATGCCGTCGGAGAATCGCCTGCACCTGACAATACCGCAAAACCGGCGCCTTCCCTCCCCGCGCGCCGTCCCGCGGACCCCTCCGCGCCGAGTGCGAGTACCATAGCTTGCAGGAACGAGTGTCTCCCACCCGGTGTCGAAGAGGCTACCGGGGAGCGAGGGTCGCGAGTGGAGCCACGGGTCTACAAGACGGGTGGAGGCAGAGACGTCGGCTGGAGGCGCATCGTCCTCTGGGGTGCGATCGGCCTCGTAGTGTTGTGTGTGGCTGCCGGAGGCGGCTTCTACCTGTGGTTCCGGGCCCAAGTAGATGCATCCAACCAGCGCGTCGACCCGGGTATCATCCAGGCGCTCGAGGAAACACCCTCTTCTGCCGCCGGAGTGATTCCCAGTTCCACCACCATCACCTCGGCCTCTTCACCCTCGCCCTCAGTCTCTCCTTCGATACCCTCCTCGGTGTCCACCTCGATCACCGCCGCCCCCTCCGTCCACCACCACCTCCGAAACGGCCCCCGAGGCCCCTTCGGGGATGAACATCGTCCTACTCGGCTCCGACAGCCGAGCGAGCACCGGCAGGAACGGACGGTCCGACAGCATCATGGTGGTACATGTCGATCCGAAGAGGGACTATCTCTCAGTGCTCTCCATCCCGCGCGACCTGTTGGTGACCGTCCCCGGCCACGGGCCGCAGAAGATCAACACCGCCTACGTGTACGGCGGACCCGCACTCGTGATCAGAACAATCCAGCGGGAGTTGGGGATAGATCTCGATCACTACCTCGAGGTCGATTTCAACGCCTTCAAAGCGATCACCGACAAGCTGGGGGGCGTATACGTGGACATCGACCGACCCTACGACGACGGCTTGATACAGTTCCAGCCCGGATACCAACTGCTGGATGGTCTCGATCGCGCTCCGCTACGTGCGTACCCGACACGACCGGAACTACGACTTCGGGCGGATGGAGCGGCAACAGCGCTTCCTCTCGGCCGTTCGTGAACAGGCGATGGGCTGGGATCTGCCCTTCAAACTCCCCGGGATTGTCAGAGCCGTATTCGACAACATCGATACCGACCTCAGTGCCAATGATGTTCTTCGACTCGCCTATTGGGGAGTCAAGATCGACGGCAGTCGGATCCGTCTGGCCAAGCTCAGCGGCGGATCGCAGACGATCGAAGGCCGAAGCTACGTTGTCATCTCCAAGGCCACGATCGCCGCGGCGGTCAAGGCTCTCCTGACTGCGCCCCCGAGGGAACCCGCCGATACGGTCACCACCTCGCCCGGCGAGGAGCCATCGATTCCCGCGGTCCTGCAGGAGGTCGGCCTCCAAGGGGTGTCTGTGGACGTGGAGAACGCGACAGGACGGGTCGGCCACGGAGCGCTGGCGGTAGTCTGGCTTCTAAGGCAGGGCGCAAGCGTCGGTAGGGTCGAGGAGGCCGCCAAGCCCTACACCCAGGGAACCGTGGTGACACACCCGGCTGCCCGGGCCGACGAAGCCAAACGCGTGGCCGCGGCTTTGGGCATCGCGAAGACCCACCAGGTGTCCAGCAGTCAGAGTGCGAGTCATCCTGGGCGACGACTATGCCTCATCTGCCGACCTGATCCCGGAGCCGGCGCCGTCGGCTGGTCCCACGGGAGCGCCGGAGATCCGGAACGCCGAAGAGTGGCGGGCACTCGCCGCCGCCACCGACTTCTCCTTGGTAGCCCCCACCTACCTCCCCAAGGCCTGCACCTTCGCGTTCAGACGCGACTACTCGATAGCGGTCGACGATAAGGGCGTGCCGGCAGTGCGGGTAGGCTATAGGTACGGTACGCGGGACCGCTATGTGGGCTTGAGTGAGACCACCTGGCTCGACGCCCCCGTCGCCAGCCCGGGTACCGAAGTGGCAGGGCCCGCCGGGGTGGTGTTCACCTTGGTGGGGACGAGTGCCAAGACCGATCACATCTGGTGGGTGTCCGCCGGCGTGCTCAAATGGGTGAGCAATACCCTCTATTTCGATCTGCGGCGAGAGGAGCTGCTCGCCATCGCAGTCTCCACCCTGCCGGTTACCACCGGACCCTAGCGCTGGAGCTCAAACGCCTGAAGCGCCCCGAACGATCCTCTCGGACAACTCGACGAATTGCCCGCGGCGTCAGCCTTTCGGCGCGCACATCGGCAGGAAGTCCCACCTCGACCATGACCCGCAGTATCTTCTCCCGAGGCAGCCCCAGACCAGCGCTCAGAGCGTTGGCGAGGGTCTTCCGCCGCTGACCGAACGCAGCCTGGACGACCGTGCGCAGGACGCGACGGTCGATCGACGGCGCCTCATCGGGTCCCAGCCGTTCCAACACCACCAGGGACGAGTCCACATGGGGCTGCGGATAGAAGATCGTCCGGGAGAGGGCGCGGGTCCGGACGATCCGGGTGTAGAGACCCACCCAGACCGAGAGGGTGCCGTAGGCCTTGGTGCCCGGGCCGGCGCGCCATGCGCTCGGCCACCTCGCGCTGCACCATCAGACAGTAGCGGCGGATGCCCGGCAGACGCTGCAGTGCTTCCACGACGAAGGGGCCCGCGACCGAGTAGGGCAGGTTGCTGGCGCACAGGGTCGGCGCCGGGTCGAGACTCTTCGAGGTCGGCCTTGAGCACGTCCTGCGAAGTGCACGACTGACGTTCGAGCCGCCTTCGAGGGTGGCGCGCGAGCGCCGGCTCGAGGCTGCGGTCCACCTCGAAGGCGTGGACGTGACTCGCCACTCCGGCAAGCGCCGCGGTGAGCACCCCGAGCCCGGCGCCGACCTCCAGGACCACATCGTCCGCGCCGCATCTCGAGCTGCCCCAGGATCACGCCCAGGATATTGTCGTCGATGAGGAAGTTCTGCCCCAGGTCGCGCTTCGGGTCGATCCCGAACTCCGCGATGCCGAGCCAGCGAGACCTGGCGCGACGATCCCGGCCTCCCGACCGTCGGCCTGCGACGAGGCGCCTTCATTCTTCGGTCCTCGCTGGGCCGTCCCATGGCCGCCGCCATCTACCGCGACCGCTACTCGCGGGAAAGCTCTCAGCACGTTCGCCTGCACCTGGGCGGCCAATTCGCTCGACGTCCGCGCCGCGGACCGCGCCACGAACTCGTACACCGCCGCCACGAGCGCCGGACGGTTGGGTCGCCCCCGCAGAGGCGTCGGCGTGAGCCAGGGAGCGTCGGTCTCCAGAAGCAGCAGGTGAGCGGGTACGATCCGCGCGGCCTCCTGAAGCTCGGCGGCGTTCTTGTAGGTGACGTTGCCGGCGAAGCTGATGTAGTAGCCGCGATCCACCACCTCCGCAAGACGGTCGGGCAGCGAGAAGCAGTGGAGGATCACCGTGAGGCCCTGGGCGTGCTCCCCGAGCAGCCGCAGAGTCACCTCGGCCGCATCACGCGTGTGGATCACCACCGGCAGGCCTGCCCTGCGAGCGAGGTCGAGGTGATGGAGGAACACATCCTCCTGAAGGTCGTGCGCCCACTTATCGTGATAGAAGTCGAAGCCCGTCTCTCCCACGGCCACCACCCGCGGATGGCGTCACCAACGCTTCGAGCCCACGGCGCCCCTCTTCGTCCAGGAGTCCCGCTTCTTGCGGGTGGAAACCCACGGTGGCGAACACCTGCGGGAACCGCTCTGCGAGCGTCACGGAGTAGCGCGATCGCTCCAGGTCGATGCCGGATTGGATGATGACCTCCACCCCCGCCTTCGCAGCGTCGGCGACCAGCACCGAGGGGTCTTCCTTGCAGTGGTCCAGATGGGTGTGGGAATCGATGAACATCGCGAGCCCCGTGCGGGTGGGCGATCAGCCGGTCCCGGCGCCTACCGGTCAGTCCTCGATGCGCGGGAACAGGGGGGCGCCGGCCACCACCGTGAGCCCGGCAGGCAGCAGGCCCCAACGGGCATCTTCCCAGTCCGACCCGCCCACGCCGGGACCGCGGCCGCCTGCAGAGCCGAGGTGAGGCCCAGCCGCTCCCGTATCGCCGCCGCCGTCTGCGGGAACGAACGGGTGGAGAAGCACGGAGAGCAGACGCAGGCCTTCAGCCAGATCCCAGAGCGTGGCGTCAAGGCGCCGCGAGCGGCCACGCCAGACCTCCTCCTTGGCCAGCTTCCAGGGCGCCTGTTCTTCCACATAGCGGTTGAGCCGCCGGACGAACACCCAGATGGTCTCCAGGGCCCCGCTGAGGTCCATGTCTTCGAGTTGGGACCTGGTCCTGTCGGCGGTCTCGTCGGCCTCCGCCGCCAGCGGCGAGCCCGCGCCCGGCGCGGCGTCGCCGTCGGCACCCGGGACCGGGCGGCGCCGGGACGGCGCCGCCCCGGTACTTGCCGATCATCGAGACGGTCCGCGACACCAGGTTGCCCAGCTCGTTGGCCAACTCGCTGTTGTAGCGGGCCTTGAAGCCCTCTTCGCTCACCATGCCGTCCTGGCCGAAGCTCACCTCGCGCAGGCAGTAGAAGCGGAAGGGGTCCGCCCCGTATCGCTCGATCAGCGGGAACGGGTCCATGACGTTGCCCCGGGTCTTGGACATCTTCTCTCCGCCCAGCTTCAGATAGCCATGGATGAAGAGGTGCTCGGGCAGCTCGTAGCCGGCCGACATGAGCAGCGCCGGCCAGATGATGCCGTGGAACTTGAGGATATCCTGCGCCATCATGTGGTAGCTCGCCGGCCAGAAGCGGGCGACGAGGTCTTCGCCCGGAGCGTAGTGCAGCGCGCTCAGGTAGTTGATGAGCGCGTCCACCCACACGTAGATCACCTGCGATTCGTCCCAGGGGACGCTGATCCCCCACTTGAGGGTGGCCCGGGAGATGGAGATGTCATCCAGACCCTGCTCGATGAACGAGAGCGCCTCGTTGTAGCGATGGCGCGGCCGGACGAAGTCGGGATGCCCGCGGTAGTGTTCGGCGAGCCGGTCCTGGAATGCGGAGAGACGGAAGAAGTAGTTCTCCTCCTCCATGTGGACGGGCGCCGTACCGTGGTCGGGGCACAGGCCGTCGACCAGGTTCTCCTCGATGTAGTAGGCCTCGCAGGCCGGGCAGTAGAGGCCCGAATACGAGCTCTTGTAGATGTCGCCGGCGTCGTAGGACCGCTGGACGAATTGCTGCACGAAGCGCTCGTGCTGCGGGTCGGTGGTCCGGATGAAGAAGTCGTTGCTGGCGCCCACCTTGCCGGCCACTTCTCTGAACTTCTGCACCACTTCGTCGACGTGCTCCTTCGGCGTCAGCCCGCGGGCCGCCGCCGCTTGCTCGACCTTGGTGCCGTGCTCGTCGGTGCCGGTGAGGAAGAAGACGTCGTCGCCGAGTTGGCGGTGGAAGCGCGCCGCCACGTCGGCCGCGGCCGTGGTGTACACGTGCCCGATGTGCGGCACGTCGTTGACGTAGTAGATGGGTGTGGTGATGAAGAAGCGGCCCATGGCCGGGCTATTCTAACAGACGCCGTATCGGCCTCTGCCCGGTGCCGGCGGCCGCAGGTTGCCGCCGGCAGTGCACCAGCCACATCCTAGACCAGAGCTTGGTCCTTGGCCTCGTAACCGTGCTCGCGCAGCGTCGCGAGCACCTCGGCGAGATCCTTGCCCTGCTTCTTGCACCCCTCGGGCAGAGTCGTCACCCTTCCCAGGGTGTTGCGGGTCACCGGGTTGGCAACTCCCACGAACCCCATCTCCTTGAGGATAGGGATCAGCTCCGGGTAGGTCTCCGTCAGCTGATAGAGGCTGGCGTTCAGGTCAATCTCTTTCATCCACGAGCCTCTTCTCGCCCTCGAGTGTCTTGATATGGGCGATGTCCTGGGTCACCTCCAGGGTGCCCAGGTAGTTTCTGGCCCTGTCGCGTACGGCGAAGTACCTGATGTGCACGAATCTACCCTGCACCCCTATCCAGAACTCGTAGTGGTCCTTCTCGCCACTCTTGAAGGAGTTCAAGATCCCCTCCACCACGTCCAGGCTCTGAGGCGGATGGCAGTTCTGCACCTTCCTCCCGATCACCGCTCGCGGGCGGGCAAAGATGCGCTCGCCACCCTCGGAGAAGTACTTGACCGTATCGTCGGCGCCGACGAAGGTGAGGTCGAAGGGCAGGGTGTTGAGCAGACCCAGGAGCTCGCCCAGAGCCAAGGTCCCCGAGGGCAGGGCGACCGCGCCGTCGATGATCAGAGGTTCCTCGAGTTCCGCTTGCAGGCTGCGGATAAGGACGTCAGCCTCTTCTGGGGGCTGGATGAAGACGTAGCCGATCTCTGGGCTCTGTTTGAGGATGCTCACCCAGTCGGCCGGCTGCAGCTTCTCGAGAGAGGTGGGCAGCAGGATGTTCTCCTCCTTGAAGATCATGCCGTCGACCTCGTCGAGGAGCGGGGTCAACGTGGAGGTGGCGTAAGCGGCGAACGCCTCCGGGTCGGAGACACCCTCCAGTCCCGCCAGCGCCCTCCTGAGCAGGTCCCGGACTTCGTTGTCCTTGCCCCACATCACTTTCGAAGGACCCATGAAGCCGTACTTCTCCAAGTATGGGAAGAGCAGCTGTTCCTTGCGCTCGTAGTGCGTGTCGATGTCGCGCAGGTGGGTGAGCCCTTCCTTGAGCGATTCCTTGATCTGGTCGAGATCGGCAGCGCCAGGACCGCCCTCACCCACGGTGCCGGCCAGCTCGCGCAGCGAGGCGACCAGCTTGGCGATCTCAGCGTTCTCCGCTTTGAACAGGGATATGGGGTGAGCCGGGGAGGTCTCCTCCAACCCCGCTTTCTCGAGCGCCGACTGGAACAGCAGAGCGTGGACGTTGCAGAACTCTTTGATCTCGTCAACAGAAAGACCGTCGGCGATCAGACTCTGCTCCATCTCGGCTATCTCCGTGGAGGTGACATCGCCGATCTCCCGTTCGAAACGCTCTTTGGCCTCGGTGACCGGCAGACCTTGATGGAGCTGAAGGATGATGTCCTTCATCACCGCGGTCTTGGCTTCATGATCCGATTTCGAGGTCATGTGGAACGCCCCCTCTCCTTCTGCTTGACGCGATCGATGAAGTACGCTCTGCGCTATCAGCTATCCGTGTCTCTCAGCGCCTCTTTGACCTCGAGCGCCAGCCCATACGCCCTTCGGCCGGGCATACCCGTCAGCTGCGACACGACGGCCGCCGCTTTCTTGGTACCCACACCGAGCCGGATCAACTCCACCAGTGCCGCCCGGGTCCGATCCTCGAGCGACCCTCCCCCCATGTCCGACGGGCCCGAGGCGATTCCGGTCGTGGCCGCGGCCACGACTCCCGAGGGGCGGAACTCGCGTTCCAGGGATGGTTGCAGGACCAGCACGATCTCGCCGCGGACGGTCTCGGGAAGCAGGTCCCCCACCTCCGCCGCCGTCCCCCGCAACACCTCTTCGTGCATCTTGGTCAGCTCCCGGCACACCGCCAACCGGCGTTGGGGCCACCGCGATGCTACCAACGTCAGAGTGGTCCGCAGGCGGCGCGGCGATTCGAAGGCGACCACTGCCGCCCCCGTGCCGTCGAAGGCCCCGATCTGATCAAGCAGTTGCTTCTTACCCCGCGCGAGGTATCCCACGAAGGCAAATCTGTCCGACGGGAGTCCCGCGATGACCAGGGCGGTGGTGACGGCCGAGGGGCCGGGCAGCACGGTCATAGGCAGGCCTTCCTCGGCACAGGCGCGGACGAGGGTGAAGCCCGGATCGGAGAGCGTCGGCATCCCCGCATCGCTGACCAGGGCGACGTCACGTCCTTCGCGCAGCAGCGGCAGTACGGTCCGCAGCCGCTCATCCTCGTTGTGCTCGTGGAAACTCATCGACTTGGTGGTGATGCCGTACCGTTGCAGCAAGATACGGGTGTGCCTCGTGTCCTCGCAGGCGATGAGATCGGCCTGCTTCAGCACGGAGAGCACCCGGAGGGACACGTCTTCAAGATTGCCTATCGGGGTGGGGCAGATGTAGAGCATGAAGAGATCAGCCCGCCCCGAGCCCGCCGAGCCGGAGCCCGCCGGAAGATACGTCTCTCCCAGTCGCTCCCAGGCGTTCAGGGCCCCTCCCACAAGGCCGGCTCGGTTTCCCAGTCTGGCCGTGGCGATCCGCACCCGGTCGCGACCCGGAGGAATGGCCAGCTTGCGCACGATCTCACGCGCCGGACCCAGCAAGAGCTCCCCCAGGGCACTGACTCCTCCCCCCACCACGATCATCTCGGGGTCGAACGAGTTGGTCAGATTCACGAGACCGACCCCCAGCCAGTGGGCAAGCTCGTCCACCGCTTCAAGAGCCGCCTTGTCCCCTGCTGCGGCCAACCGGGTCACGGCGCCGCCGGTCAGGCGACCCTGCTCTTGGAGGGCCGTCAACTCGCCGCAAGGGTCTTTGGCCGGATCTCCTGCCCGGGCGGCTGCGTAGCGGACCAGTGCCCTGCCTGAGGCATACACCTCGAAACAGCCCCGGGAACCGCAGGGACAGGGCAGACCGCCGGTCCGGACGATGGTGTGGCCGAGCTCTCCCGCGCCCCCGCCCGCCCCCCGGTAGACCCGTCCGTCGAGCCACAACCCCCCGCCGACGCCGGTTCCCAAGGTGACCATGACCACGTCACGCAGCCCCTCCGCCGCCCCAACGGTGGCTTCGGCTCTTACGGCTGCATTCACGTCGTTCTCGAGCACCACCGGCAGGCCGAGGGCCTGCTCCAGCAGCGGTGCCAGCGGGAGGGTCTGTAGAGGAAGGTTGGGAGAAGCCACAACCAGCCCCTGCTCCGAGTCTATGGTGCCCGCGCAGGCCAGCCCGAATGCTTTGGGCTCGAAGGCGTCGAAGACCATCAGGGAATGCCGCAGGCCGGCTTCGAGTCCCGCAAGAAACGACGCTCCGTCCTCGGTGCGGGTCGCCTCCACGAGCGTGGGGGCGAGCTCGACCCCGGCGCGATCGACCGGTCCGATCGCCACCTTGGTGCCGCCTACATCCACCCCTAGGACGGAGGTCATCGCGCGCCTTCCCCTTTCTTCTCCCGCCCCTCGGCCTCGCCGGCATCCTGGCAGATGTCGCGGGCCAGACGGACGTAGTCGTAACCGAACTCGTAGCCGAACTGAACGCATTCGCGATGATAGCCGCGCCCGCGATAGAAGTCCTCAGCCGCGCTGCCCTTGACCGCTCGCAGAACGACCCGGATGCAGCCCCGCCTTCGCGCCTCCTCCTCGAAGGAACCGAGCAGGAGCGAGCCCAGGCCGCTACCCCGGGCCCCTGAATCCACCATCAGCTCGTCAACGGACCCGACGCCCCCGATGAAGTGTCCCTTGAGTACTGCGACGATCTTGCCCTCCCGACGGAAGACAAGCGAGTGGGGCTCGGCCGACCACTCGACCCTCCGCCCAAAGTACTGCTCGTCTACCGAGGGCCACTGGTCGCGGAGAAAGCGCAGAACCTCCTTCTCGTCGCCTCTGCACACCGTGACCCGATCGTCCTTCCGTCCGAAAAGATGCAGGCCGGTCGGAAGCCGGTCCAAGGACCGGCCGGATCCGCCCTCGGTGCGTCCCGACGCCGTGAGGCTGCGGTGCCCCAGTCGGCCTCGGTCAACAGGACGTCGATGCGCCCCACCTCCACTCCCCTGCGGTCTCGCAGCACCGGAGAGTGGTCCTCCTCCACAGCAATGGCAGTCTCCACCAGCCCGTGACTTCGAAGCAGCCGGGTCACCACGGCGGGAACCGCTCGGGCCGAACCGTCTTCGACCTTGACCACGCAGCCGAGATAGCGAGGCGCGCTCGTGCCGTCGCCTGCGCTGGGGCCCTCGCTCGTGCGGGGCTCCTTGCCATCGCCCGGACCCTCGCCCCCGAGAAGCAGACCTACACCCTGCACTCCCTCGGCCCCGCCCTTGGCCACGACTCGCCCATCCGCCGCCCTCATGAGAAGCGTGTCGAAGCGAGCCTCGCCCGCCACCAGGACGGGGTGAGCGATCATCGCGTCTCGCACCCGGCGAAGCGCCGAGGTGGTCCCAGCGGCCAGCGAAGCGTACAGCCAGGCCCCCTCGCAAAGCGTCAAGCCGAATGCGGGTACGCCGCAACCGTCGCTGCCCACAAAGAGCGTTCGCGGGGTCGTTCCCGCGATGTCGGGGTCACGACACAGCTTCTTCGGACATTCTCGAAGGAGCGAACCGATATATCCGGCCATGTACTGCTGGACAGGATGGTCCTCGCGCTCGTAGCCCTCCGCGGAAACGCCCAGGTGGTGGGCCAGAAGGATCATTCCGGCGTGTTTGCCCGAGCACATGTGTTCGAGCGACCCGCAGACCAGGGAAGCGGCGGTCGTCCCGACCCGGTCCAGCAGGCCCTGGACCGCGCGCACATGCTCGGGAGCTCCCGCGTGGGAAGCGGTGATGACCGCCAACTCCGCATCGTCCATCCTGAACGCATCGGCCGCGCCGCTCTCCACCACCGCCGCGGTCTGAAAAGGCTTTGCCGCCGAGCGAATAACGATCTCCACGAGAGGATCGCCTATGCCCCCGACGAGCCTCCCCTCGACATCGACGACGGCCACGGCTCCCCGATGCAGGGACTCCACGGCACGGCCGCGGATCACGGCCGCCATCGGCTCGAAGCAGGGATCGAGTCGCATCTCCCTGGAGAGGCCGGAGTTGCCGTGCGCTCCCCCGTGAGGCTGTCCCTCCGCCATCCCTGCCGCCTAGTCCGCAGCTCCGGGTGGGCCTGCGGCATCCGGCACCGGCGGCGTCCTGTCCGGCGGCGTCCGGCACGTCTGCGGGATCCATCTCGAGGCCGGCTGCCAACGCGGCACGAGCTTCCTCGAGGTCTCCGGCTCGGACCATGATGTCCTGCTGCCCGCAGCCGTCCACAGTCAGCCCGTAGACCACCGACAGAGCCTCGTGGCGCACGTACGTCTCGATGCCCGAGCTGCGCAACTTGGCCACGACTATCTCGGCTTCCACCGGGTCGAACACACGGATAAGCAGTACCGGGCCGCCTTCGCTGTCCGGGTTCGCCTTCGCGTCAGAGTCCCAGTTCATCAGCTATCTCCTTCATGGCATCCAGTCCGATCGCGAGGAACTCGTCGAGTTCGAGCCCGAGTTCGGTGCAGGTGAGCATGTCTTCCCTCCGCGCTCCTTTGGCGAACGACGGCTCCTTGAATCGCTTCTGCAGACTCTTCAGTGCCACCGGCTCGAGGCGCTTCTCCGGCCGGATGAGCGCCGCAGCCGTGATCAGCCCGGTAAGTGGGTCGCACGCGAAGAGCGCCCGGTCCATGGGCGTCTCCACGGTGGAGCCGTTGCCGGGATTGTGGGCCAGTATCGCGTGCAGCACCTCCTCGTCGTCCAGGCCGGCCTCTCTCAGCCAGACCACGGTCAAGGTGGCGTGTACGTCCATACGGTCCGCGGTCTGCTCGGCGTCGAGGTCATGGAGGAGGCCGGCCAATCGCCAGCGCTCCTCATCTTCGTCGAGACGCCGCGCAAGGGCTCCCATGATCGCTTCAGTGGCAAGCATGTGACTGATCATGTTGGGATTCTCCACCCGCTCCCGCAGCATGGCGAGTGCCTCTTCGCGCGTCATCCTCACTCCACCTCCCACAGGGCGATCGCCATGCGCGTCGCCCTTCTCACGTCCTCAAGCCCCCACGAACTTGCACCCGCGGCCGCCAGGGCCTCCCACTCGGCCGTGTCCACCCATCGCCAACCGGCCACATCGTCGCCCTCCAGCCGCACGTCGTCCGCATCGCCGAGCGGCCGGCAGGCCATACTCACGGCCAGCAACCGCTCCCCTTTGTAGAAGGTCAGAAAGGCGTAACAGGGGCCGCCCACCTCGACGTCCAACCCGGTCTCTTCGTGCACCTCCCGCCTGACCGCCTGAATCATATCCTCGTCGGCCTCCATCCTCCCGCCGGGAGGGTCCCAGGCGTCGAAGGGGGTGACGCGGTGCAGCAAGAGCCAGCGCGGCGGTTCCGTGTGACCGAGGGCGTCCGGCCGGCAGATCAGTCCCACCACGGCCAGGCGTGCATAGGGCGCGCGGGCGTCCGCGGCAGGATCCACACTCACTCCCGGGTCTGCGCCAGAGCCGGCAGCAGCCGCACAGCGATCTCCCCCGCCGTCCTGACCGCCTGGGCGTCGACGTCGAGGTGAGTCACAAAGCGCACCCGCGTGGGCGCGGCCACGCCGCACAACACTCCCTCTTCTTTGAGGGCCTCCACGACCCGTTCCGCCCCGCCGAACCGCGAGACATCAGCGATGACGATGTTCGTCTCGACGGGATGGCCTATCTCCAAGCCGGGTATCCCACGCAGGTACGACGCCAGCGTCGCCGCATTCTCATGGTCTTCTACAAGCCGGTCCATGTTGTGCTCGAGCGCGTAGATGGCGCCCGCGGCGATGATCCCCGCCTGCCGCATGGCTCCGCCGTAGCGCTTGCGGTTGTCGCGGGCCCTCTCCACGAACTCGAAGGATCCGGCGAGCGCCGAACCGACAGGGGCCCCCAGCCCTTTCGAGAAGCACACCGAGACCGAGTCGGCGGTCGCGGCATACTCCGCCAGTGGCACGCCCGTCGCCTTGTTCGCGTTCCAGAGACGGGCGCCGTCCAGGTGGACCTTGACGCCTCTGGACCGGGCCAGTGCGGCCACAGCCTTCATGGCATCCAGGGGCCAGATGGTCCCCCCGCAGCGATTGTGCGTGTTCTCCATCTCCACCGCTCCCGTGTGGGCGAAGTGCTCCCCGGAAGGCCGAATGGCTGCCTCCACCGCGTCCGGCGATAGGACCCCGAAGGAGCCGGCCACGGGCCGGAGTTGCAGCCCCGACAGGGCGGCGGCCGAGCCTCCTTCGTAGTGGAGCACGTGGGCGTCTTCGTGGACGATCACCTCGTCGCCCATATGGGTGAGGGTGCGCAGGCAGAGTTGGTTGCTCATAGTGCCCGAGGGGACGAACAGCGCGGCCTCTTTGCCCAGAAGGTCGGCCACCATTTCCTGCAGCCGCTCGATCGTGGGGTCCTCGCGGTAGACGTCGTCTCCTACCGGGGCCTCCGCCATGGCGCGACGCATGGCCTCGCTGGGCTTGGTGATGGTGTCACTGCGCAGATCGATCGGTGCGGCAGGATAAGACATGTCCTCCTCCTTACCGAGGCGTCGAATCGGGCAACCCACCGTCCACCGGGATCGTGGCGCCCGTGGTCGGAGTCTGCCGAGTAGCGAAGAACAGCACCGCGTTGGCTACGTGCCTGGTGGTGACCTGGGCCTTGAGCAGGTTGCGGCTCTGATAGTAGGCCTCAAGACCGGCTTCATCCAGGCCGCGGGCCTTCATCCTGTCGGGACCCACCTCGGCCCACAGACCGGAGCGGCAGGCACCGTGGGCAAACACCGCATCCGGAGAAACCATGTTGACCCGGACGTCGTCGGCGGCAAGCTCGAGGCTCGCGATCCGGGCCAACTGGTGAGCCGCCGCCTTGGTAGAGCTGTAGGCCCCGAAGTTGGCGCCGGGCGAGAACACGTTCTTGGTCGAGATCAGTACTACATCTCCTCCCGTGCCCTGGCGCCGGAAGAAGCGAGCAGCCTCGGCCAGCACCAGAAGGGTGCCTTCGACATTCACCCTCTCCAGTGCGCGGTAGCGGTCCAGGCTCAGCTCGGTGAGCGGCGCTACGGCGGCCACACCGGCGTTGGGGATGACGAGGTCGACGCCGCCCCAGGTCCGGACCACCTGTGTGAAGGCGGCGGCCACCGAGGCTGGGTCGGTCACGTCCAGCGGGACACCGAGCATATGCCCCGGAAACTCCGCTCCCAAAGTATCCAGAAGAACGTCCAGAGCCTTGCCGGGCAGGTCGGTGGCAGCAACGAGACATCCGGCGTTCAGCAGCCCCTCGCAGATACCGGTGCCGATCGCCCCGGCCGCGCCGGTCACGAGTGCCACCTGCCCTCGAAGGGCGGCCGCCGGGTCGCCACCGGCCCTCGGGCTCCCTTTGAGCTTGGCGTGCTGCAACGTGCGGTACTCCATGCGAAAGAGCTCGTCCTCGGCGAGACCCTTGTAGGTCGCCCCTTCGGCGGCCATCTCCGTCTTCACGGCGATGGTCTGCCTGGTGATGTCGCGGGTGATCACGGCCTGCTCGAGATCGGGGCCGGCACAGATGACTCCCACGCCGGGGATCATCACCACGCGCGGGCGGCTGTCGAAGGGCTCCACCCCGGCAGGCAGCTCGGCCGCGTGCCTGCGCAGATAGGCCTCGTACTCGACGCTGTACGCCTCGACGGCAGCGGCGATCCGCTCAGCCGTTCCAGAGGGGTCGTCACCCGCCTGCCTTTCGATCCAGAGGGGCAACGGCTTGGTGCGGATCAGGTGGTCGGTGGTGAGTGGGGGGGTGATGAGAGTCTCCCGAGCTCCGGGCGCGCTCAGAGCGGCCATCGTCTCCAGATCGTCGATGATCTGGACAACCACCCGCCGGTGCGGCCGGTCGCAGTCGTCGGTGCGCGCGGCCAGGAGGCCGCGCACCACGGGGATGACCTCCGTCTGCGGATCGTCGACCGCAGCCCCGACGCCGCCAGGGGCCTGCACCTCGGTGGCGGCGCCGCCGGTAGCCGCGCCCGTGCGGACCGGCGCGTGGGCATCCTTGCCCCGCGCGCCGCGCTGCGCGCGGCGCGCCGCGGTGTACGCCTCGGCGCGCGAGACCAGGTCGATCATGGCCTCGTAGGATTCGCGGGCGGTGGCTCCCCAGGTGACGATGCCGTGATGGGCCCAGACCATCCCCCGGGCCTCGGGCCGCGATTCGAACGCCTCGGCCACCGCCAGAGCCAGCTTGAAACCGGGGGTCACGTACGGGACGACGGTGACGTCGGAGCCGAGGGCCTGGGCGACCGCGGCTTCACCATGCTCACGGTTCGTCAGCAGGAGCACGGCGTCGGCGTGAGTGTGGTCGATGAAGACCCCGGGCAAAAAGGCGTGCACCAGGGCTTCGATGGACGGGGTGGGACTATCGGCGCGCAGCAGATGAGTGCGCAATTGCTCCACCATCACCCCGTCGTCCATAGCCAAAAGCGCGCGCAGACGCCGAAGATAGCCCAGATCCATTCCCGGATGACCCTCGGGCTCGATGGTGGCCATGTCGGTCCCTGAAGCCTTGACGAAGATGGCCTCGATCGTCTCTCCGAGAACGTTCGTCCAGGGAGCCTTCACCGAGCAGTTGCCTCCACCGTGCAGCACCAGATCGGGCTCTGCGCCAAGCAGACGGGCCGAATACGTGCGAAGAGCCAGGGGCTCTCCCCAATCGGCAGCATATCGGGCTACGAACCCGGCGGCCTCTTCGTCTGACCACCTCGAGCGCATGCAGCCTCCTCGCCCGCGTCGCCGCGGTTCAGCAATTGGTCAAGATGCCGTCCGGCCGCCTGCCGCAGCCAGGACATAACGGGCGTTTGCTTCCGCGGCCCTGCCGTCGAACACGGCGCTGCCGGTCACGATCAGATCGGCTCCCGCATCTGCGATCTCTGCGATGTTGGCTCGTGTCACGCCGCCGTCCACGCACACGAGTATGTCCCTGCCGGCTGCGACGGCCAAGTCCTTGACCCTTTTGACCCGCACCAGCGTGCCGGGGGCCATGCTCTGCCCGCTCCACCCCGGGTCGATCCCCAGGATGCTCACCATGTCGATCTCATCCAGTAGCGGCACCAGCCACTCCAGGGGCGTCCCCGGGTTGAGAGCCAGACCGCGCACTATCCCTTCCCCCGGGCGTTCACTGTGCTCGAGGGAACCCAGCCGTTGGAGCACTCTGTGGATGTGCACCGCCGCCTCCACATGCACCGAGATGATGTCGGCGCCGGCAGCGACATACGCGTCGAGCTTGTCGAGCGGTTCCTCGACCATCAGGTGGACGTCTTTGAGCAGGGGCGTACGCAGCCCCTTGACGTAGGGTGGGCCCACAGTCATCTGCGGGCAGAAGCAGCCGTCCATCACATCGATGTGCACGACGCCGACGCCGACACGCTCCAGCAGTTCCAGCTCAGACCCCAGGTGCATCAGGTCGGCGGTGAGCGTGCCCACGCTCACCGTGGGACAGAGCGAGCGCAACCTGCCCAGTGTGCCGCCCATCTGGTCCTCCCGCCTTCCGATCGGCAGCCTTCGGCCGCCCAGTCGTCCGCTTATTTGTTCTCGTTCTTGAGAGTGAGGAACAACTCGTAGGCGTCCTTGGGCGGCATCAGTTCGTGGACGACCCTGCCGACCGCCTGGATCATGGCTACCGGCGCCTCCGACTGGAAGATGTTGCGACCCATGTCGACACCGGCTGCGCCCTCGCTCACCGCCTTGTGAGCCATGGTGAGGGCGTCGAGTTCGGGCAGCTTCTTGCCGCCGGCCATGACGATGGGTACCGGGCAGGAGGCGGTGACGGTCTCGAAGTCCTCTTCGACGTAGTAGGTCTTGACGATATTGGCTCCCAGTTCGGCGGCCATCCTGCAGGCCAGCCTGAAGTACCGAGCATCGCGGGTCATGTTCTTACCCACTGCCGTGACTCCCAGCACCGGGATACCATGGCGGTAGCCCGCGTCGACCATGCGGGTCATGTTGTAGATGGACTGGGTCTCCCCTTCGCCCCCGATGAACACCTGTACGGCCATGGCCGCCACGTTCATGCGGACACCATCTTCTATGTCGACGGCGATCTGCTCGTTGGAGAGTTCGCGCAGGACGCTGGGACCGCCGCTGGCCCGCATGACGATGCCCCGCTCGAAGCTGGAAGGGATGGTCGAGCGCAGCGCACCCCGAGTGAGCATGAGGGCGTCTGCGTAGGGGGCCAAGGGGACGATGTTGACGTCCATGCGTTCGAGACCCGAGGTGGGACCTTGGAAGTAGCCATGGTCCACAGCCAGCATCACCGTGCGTCCCGACTGGGCCCGAAAGATGCGGGACAGGCGATTCTGCATACCCCAGTCGAGCGCCCCGGAGCCTTTGAGGAAGAAGGGCTTGTTGGTGGCCGGGATGTCCAGGTAGTAGTTCTTGGATTCCTTGATGCTGTCAATATCTGGCATGGAGGGCTCTCCGCTTGCGCTCGCGAGGGACGGACGAGGAGATTCTAGCAGGGCCCGGCGCGGAACCCGCGAATGTTTGAGCGAGTCATGCGTCACGTGCTCCGCGCGGTGCGTTTGGGCACCAGGTCTGCACTTTGCCATAATGACGACGGCGTATTCCAGGCGACCAGAGGAGAGGGACCGCCGGATAGTGGCCGGGAACAACCACATCAGATGCCCACAATGCGGGGTCCCCAACGAGCCGGGCGCACTGTTCTGCAGCCGCTGCGGAGCCTCCCTCAATCGCCCCGGGTATGCCGGCACCCGACGCCGGGGTGTCTCTGCCGCCGGCTTCGCCATGGCCCTCGCTCTGCTGCTGGCCCTCGCCATCCTTGTGTTCGTGCTCTATACGATCGTCACCCGCGTGCTCGCGCCCACCGAAACCACCCTCGACCCTTACGCGGGCACCTCCGGCACCGTCGCTACCCTCTACACCTCCACCACCGGCTCGGCCACGGATAGCACCGGTACGACGGACGCCGCAGGAGCCATCCAGGTGCGTCCCGACAGCGCCACCGCGTCCTCGTCGCTGACGGCCACCTTGATCAGTGACTTCCAGCCCACCAATCTGCTCGATGGCGATCCCGCCAGCGCGTGGAACGAAGGCGCCGACGGACCCGGGATCGGCGAGTGGGTGCTCTACGACTTCGGAGAACCTGTGCCTTTGGCGCGCATCGAGATCGCCAACGGCTATCAGCGTGACGAAGAGCGTTTTGCGGGCGACTGCGCGGGTCAAGTCCCTGGAGCTGGCATACTCGGACGGGACCAAGCAGTTGGTGCAATTGCTCGACGCACAGGGGCTGCAGACCATCAAGCCCGCGGTCAGGGAGACCACCCAGATCACGTTCACCATCATCTCGGTGTATCCGCGCTACGAATGGGAGGACGCAGCTCTCTCCGAGATCCGGGTGTACGAGAGCATTGGTGATTGAGCCGGCGAAACCGCCCTGGTTTTAGCGAAGGGGCAGGGCCGCTCCCCGTCTGATAGCGTCCTTTCCGTATTTTTCCCTGATGGCGTCCAGTTTGATATCCAGTTCGCGCAGCAACGGCAGCTCCTGATCGAACAGATCGTCCTGCCACGCCCGCGGCACCAGGTTGCTGAGGCCCACACCGACCAGACGCAGATGGTAGCGTCGGCGCCTCCCCTGCCGGAAAAGCCCCAGCACCTCTCCGAAGAACACCTCGTCCACGTCCAGGGGCCGTCGCAGAGTCCGCGAGCAGGTATGGGTGACGAAGTCCGAGTAGCGGATCTTGACGGTGACGGTGCGCGCCTCCAGGCGCTTGCGCCGCAGACGGCGGCATACATCCTCGGTGAGCGCGATCAAGGTCGACTCCAGCACCCCGATGTCGGAGACGTCTTCATCGAAGGTGTGCTCACGGGAGATGGACTTGACCTCTTCGCGCGGGACCACCCGGCGCAGGTCTTCCCCTCGAGAGCGATGGGCGAGGAGCTCTCCCCATTCGCCGAAGGAAAGTCGCAGCAAATGCGGAGGTATCCGGGCAAGATCGCCCACCGTGGCCACACCGCGGTCCCGTAGCTGCTCGAGGAGGGCGGGACCCACCCCGGGAAGTCTCTGCACGGGAAGAGGAGCGAGGAAACCGGCTTCTCCCCCCGGCGGAACCACGGTGAAGCCGGCCGGTTTCTCGAGATCGGAGGCCACCTTGGCTATCAGTTTATTGGTCGCCACTCCCACAGAGATGCTGAGCCGGAGTTCGTCGGACACCCGCTTCTGTATGACCCGGGCGGTGCGGACCGGCGGGCCAAAGAGCTCCTCGGTACCGGTGAGATCGATGTAGGCCTCGTCGAGGCTGATCTGCTCCACCAGGGGCGAGTAGCCGTCGAGCATAGCCATCAGACGGCGTGAATACTCGTGGTAGAGCTTATGGTGGCCGGTGAGATACACCCCATGGGGGCAGAGGCGCCTGGCGGTGCGAAGCGGCATGGCGGAGTGGACACCGTAACGCCGGGCCACATAGTTGGCGGTAGCGACCACCCCCCTCTCCCCGCCCCCGACGATGACGGGCTTACCCCGTAACGAAGGGTCGCGGTTCTCTTCCACCGCGGCGAAGAAGGCGTCGAAATCGAGGTGGGCTATGACCCGGTAGGGCGCGCAAGGACGGACGATGATCTCGTGCCCCCACGGCGCCGCATGTTCCCCCTGTCGCTCCATACGAACAGGATATACGAACATTTGTTCGCACACAAGGAGAAGTACACCGACCCAGCTACGCTCACGACCCGGCTGGGCGTCCGACCCGGCTGGGCGCCTCCTACCCGATCTGCCCCGCCAGGTGCTCGTAGCCGGCGCGACCCATCAGCGCGTAGGTGGCTTTCTTGCTCAGCTCCACCCCCGGTTGGTCGAAGGCATCCACATCGTAGAGTTCTCCGGCGATGGCGGTGGCCATCTCCAGCATGTAGATGAGAGCACCCACGGACTGGGCGTCGACCTTGGGCAGGGTGATCGTGAGCGACGGCCTTCCCTTCTGGGCCAGAGCCCAAGCCGTCGATTTCTGCTCGGCCCACAACAGTTCCGCGAGAGAATGCCCTCCCAGGTAGGCGAGTGCCTCGGCTTCCGGTCCGGGGGCCGGGATGGTCACCGTCCGCGCGAACTCGCCGACTCCCAGGAACGTGATGACTTTGTCGTCGGGGCCTTCGGCATAGAGTTGAAGCTGTGAGTGCTGGTCGGTCACTCCCTAGCCCCTTCACCGGTAGGGGTCCCACGTTGACGGTGCGACCTTGGCGATCGACGTGCTTGCCCAGGCTCTCCGCCCAGAGCTGCCGGTACCAGTCCGCCAGATCGCGCAGATGGGCCGAATAGGGCATCATCACGCTGACCCGCCTTCCGAACTCCACATCCTCCAGGTACTGGACTCCCGCGAAGGCGCACGCCGGGTTGTCCCAGCCCTCCGAGCCGGCGATCCAGGCTGCCATGTCGCGCGCCCCGGTGAGCAATCCCGGCACATCGATGCCGGTGAGGACGGCCGGCAGCAGACCTACCGGACTCAGCACGGAGAAGCGCCCTCCCACCCCCGCGGGCAGATCGAACATCGGAATGTCCAGCGCCTGCCCGATCTGCCGCAGCGTGCCGCCCGCAGGGTCGGTGGTGAAGACCAGGTGCTCCTTGACCGCGCGGGTTCCGACGATCGCCTCCAGCCGCTGCCGCACCACCAGATATCCGGCCATGGACTCGCCGGTGGTGCCCGACTTGGAGATCACGTTGACCAGGGTCCGCTCCATATCGAGGCGATCGAGCAGAGCCGCCGTCTCGTCGGGGTCCACGTTGTCGAGCACGTAGAGGCGAGGCCCATGCCTGCGGCGGGTGGAGCTGAGCTCGTTCCAGTAGAAGGGCAGCAGAGCCGTCGCCAAAGCCGTCGTCCCGAGGGCCGAACCCCCGATGCCTATCACCACCAGGCAGTCGTACTTGCCGTGGTTCTCCGCAGCGAAGCTGAGCAGGTCCTCAGGGCTTCGGTCCGGTAGCTCGGTCCACTCCAGCATGCCGGTGCCGGCCGCAGCCGTCACCGCCGTCAGAGCGGCGTCCAGCCGGGGTTTGAAGCCGTCCATCACCTCCAAGGTGAGTCCCCGGGTGATCCCGCCGCCTATCATGCAACGGGTCAGGTCCACCGAAAGCTTGCCCATCGTCCTCTCCCTCCCGCACCGGCAGATCGTGCCGCGGTTCACTTCACCGTTTCGATTCTATATGCTCACCCTCCATGGATGCATCTCAAAACGAGGGCATGTCGACAAGGCGGGGGGCGACCACGGCCTCACGAGCGAAGGCGCCGCTCATCGGAGCCCAGCTCTCTACGGCAGGCGGATTCGCTTCCGTGCCGGAGCGCGCCGTCGCCATCGGCGCCGAGGTGGCGCAGGTCTTCAACACGAATCCACGCATGTGGCGAGCCCGGATCCCCGCCCCCACCGAGATCGAAGCGCTGGTAGCCGGTTTGCGCAAGCACCGGCTGCGCCTCTTCTTCCACAGCATCTACCTCATCAACCTCGCCTCGGCCGACGACAAGCTGCGGCAGCGCTCCTTGGAGGCACTGGCCCTCGCCCTCGCGAGCGGGGCCGCGGCGGGGGCAGAGGCCGTGGTCACCCACATCGGTTCACATCGGGGAGAGGCGGTGGATCGGGCCGCTCACCGCATCGTGCAGTCCATAACCGCGGCCTTCTCCCTGGCCCGGGATCTGGCCGGCGCGCAGGCAGCCGCTGCCGATCGCGGGCCTGAGCGTCTTGCCGCCGGTGAGAGGGAGCTGCCGCGCCTCCTGCTGGAGACCGCGGCCGGAGCCGGGAACACCGTGGGCGGCCGGTTGGAAGACCTCGCGAACCTGCTATCGCTGCACGACGCCGGCCGCACGGCCGGGCCAGGGGCGGGGAACCCCGACCACCTGCCCGCCGGAGCGCAGGCCGACGCGGATGTCCGGCCGCCGGCCCTCGGCATCTGCATCGACACGGCTCACCTGTTCGCGGCCGGTTATGCGGTCCACGAGGAGACCGGCCTCGAGGAACTCATTGCGGAACTCCGTGAGCTGAAGCTCCTGGACCGGACAGGACTGGTGCACCTCAACGATTCCCGCACAGCGTTCGCCAGCAGGCGCGACTATCACGAGAACCTCGGTGAAGGGCTGATCGGGTACGAGGCCCTCAGCCGGGTGGTCCGCCACCCTGCTCTCACCCAGGTGCCGTTCGTCTTGGAAGTACCCGGCGCCGAGGGACACGGGCCCGATGCCGCCAACATGGTGCTCGCCAAGCGCATGCGGAGCGGAGCAGCGCGACCCGTCCGCCGGCATGGGCCGGCACCAAAGCGCCTATGACCCGAGGGCCTGCCGCAGTCCAGGCGGAGGCTCGACTCCCACGAGGAGCGCCTGCTCGCGCCGGAACGCGTCGAGCAGTTCCAGGGTGACGGGGCCGGATCGTCCATCTCCCACCACCGTATCGCCGATGCGCACCACCGGCATCAGGTCTTTGGTGGTGGAGGCGGAGAAGACCTCCAGGTCGGCTGGAGGGGCCTGGGTGACCTCGGCCAGGGTGAAGGCTCTCTCATCCACGGGGATCCCCATTCGGCGGGCTATCTCGATGACGTGCAGACGAGTGATGCCGCCTAAGATCCGGTTGCTCAGGGGGTGGGTCCGAAGCGTCCCCTCCATGAACGCGAACACGTTGGACGAACCCCCCTCCCGTACCGTGCCCTCGGGGCTGATGAACAGGGCTTCGTCCGCGCCGGCTTCCTTCGCCTCCTCCTTGGCCAGCACCGCCGCCAGCAGGTTGGTGGACTTGATGTCGCACCGCGCCCAGCGCAAATCTTCGACAGGGTGAAGGCTGGTGCCGGCGAGTATCTCGGCGGGCGCCGTCGCGGCCTTGACCCGCGCATACGCGAGCACGGTGGGATGAGGTGGACGGGGGAACACGAACTCACGGGGTGCGGTCCCCCTCGTGACCTGGACATAGACCATACCGTGCACCACGCCGGATCGCCGCACCAACTCGGGCAGCACAGTCTCGAAGACGTGACCGGCGGAAGCCTCGGTGAGACGGACGGCTGCCAGACTCCGGTCCAGTCGTTCGAGATGGCCCTCGAGCCACACCGGTCGTCCGTTCATGACCTTGATGACCTCGTAGACGCCATCCCCCAATTGGAAGCCGCGGTCTTCCACGTGGATGTGTCCCCGGTCAAGAGGTAGGTACTCCCCGTTCAGATACAGCGTCTCGCTATCCATCTGCTACCCTCGTGTCGTGATCGGCTATCGCCTAGCTACCCAGGCAGACGTTCCTGCCATCATGTCTTTGCTCCACGAGATCATGGAGCACCATGCAGTCGCTCCCCCGGAGCATTCCCGGCTGGCCGCGACCGTCTCCAGCATTATCGCAGCGCCCGGCCATAGTTTCCTCGTGGCCGAGGCAGACGGGCGCCTCGTGGGCATGTGCAGCCTCATCTTCTCCATCAGCACATGGTCGGCCGCCCCCGTCTGCGAGCTCCAGGACGTGATCGTCGGCCAGCAGCACCGCCGCGACGATGTCGGCCGAGGGCTTGTTCTCGCAGCCCAAGACGTCGCCCAGGCCCGCGGCTGCGTGCGGCTGTTCCTTCTCGCGGAGTCGTGGAACTTCGGGGCCCATGCGTTCTATCGCAGTCTGGGAATGAGCGAGAAGACCTGCCTCTACTTCGAGCGCGAACTGGATCTCGGGCGCGAGTCAGGCGGAAGCCAGCGTCCTGAGGAACCCAGCACCGGCAGGTCGCTGCACTGACGGCGGGATGCGCCGCCTAGCGCAGGAAGGGCGGGACTTCCAGCTCCTCGTCGCTCAGACCGCTTCCAGAGATCTCCACGACCTCATCGTTGGTCGCCGCGCGCGCCTCTTCCCGCGACAGTACCGGTCCTGAAGGAGCGCCCTCGTCCGCGGCCCGCGGCTGCGCGGCCCGCGCAGCGCTCGTGTCGAGCCGGGTGGCGTCGATGTCTTCCTCGAACGGCTCTTCGCTGGTCACCTCGAACCCGGTGGCGACCACGGTCACCCAGATGGTATCGCCCAGGGTCTCGTCGACCACGGCCCCGAAGATGATGTTGGCTTCGGGGTCGGCGGCCGCGTTGATGATCTCGGCGACCTCATTGACCTCGTGAAGCGAAAGGTCGGAGCCACCGCTGATGTTGAGCAGGATGCCGCGCGCTCCGTCGATGGAGGTCTCGAGCAAAGAGGAGTTGACCGCCATCTCGGCAGCTTTCTGAGACCGTCCCTCTCCCCGCGCCCTGCCGATCCCCATGTGGGCGGTCCCCGCTCCGGTCATGATGGTCCGCACATCGGCCAGGTCGAGGTTGATGAGACCGGGAACAGTCACAAGGTCGCAGATGCCCTGCACCCCCTGGCGCAGCACGTCGTCGGCAAGCCGGAGGGCATCCAGCATCGACGTTCCCCTGTCGGCAACCAGGAGCAGCTTGTCGTTGGGCACGACGATGACGGTATCGGCCTTCTGCCGGAGCATGCGCACTCCGTCCAGAGCCTGCAGTCCGCGGCGCTTGCCCTCGAAGGCGAACGGCCGGGACACCACGCCGATGGTGAGCGCGCCCACGGATTTCGCGATCTCGGCGACCACCGGCGCCGCGCCGGTGCCGGTACCGCCACCCTCACCGGCGGTGATGAACACCATGTCGCTGCCCTTGAGGATACCCTTGATCTCATCGTAGGCGGCGAGTGCGGCTTCGCGCCCGATCCTGGGATCGGAGCCGCCGCCCAAACCCTTGGTGAGCTCACGGCCTATGCGCAGCTTGTGGTCGGCCTCGCACATGGCCAGGGCCTGGGCGTCCGTGTTGATGGCGATGAACTCGACTCCCTCCAGCCCGGCTTCGAGCATGCGGTTGATGGCGTTGGTGCCGGCACCGCCGACGCCTACGACACGTATCACCGCGGGAAAGGTCCGGGAGGGCTGTATGAGGGTGCGCCGGCCCGCGTCGGTGTGCTCGCCGATGTTCCAGGACGACTCGGCCGGCTGCGTCTTGTCGGATGCCGGCGCTTCGGCAGCCTTGTCGTCCACCGGCGCGCCTTCTTCGGTGCCTCTGAACAGGAAGCTGAGCCCGCTGTCCTTCATGCTAGATCTTTTTTCCACTGAGCACCTCTCTTGCGAGCTGCCGATATGCGTTGGCTGCTTGGCTGTCGGGGGCGTATTTCAGCACCGATTCCCCCTTGACCGGTGCCTCCGCGAACTTGATGGTCTTGCGGATGGCCGTCTGAAAGACGAGATCGCCGAAGTGCTGCCTGCAGCACCTCCACCGCCTCCCGACCGTGGATCGTCCGGGAATCGTACATCGTGGGCACGATGCCGGCGATGTGCACGCGAGGATTGAGATTGTCTCTGACCAGCTCGAGGGTCTTCTCGAGCTGAGCCAAGCCGCGAAGAGAGAGATACTCGCACTGGACCGGGACGATCACGGCGTCGGCGGCCGTGAGAGCGTTGATGGTCAGGAGACCGAGCGAGGGGGGGTATCGATCACGATGTATTCGTAGCGATCGGCCACCTGCAGAAGAGCCTTGCTAAGCGCGCGCTCCCTGCCGATGAGGGAGCTCAGCGCGATCTCGGCCGCAGCGAGGTCGATGCTCGAGACAACGACGTCCAGCTCGCGACGCAGAAGCGCCTCTTCGATGTTCACCCCGCTCACGAGTACGTCGTACATGCTGGGACGCACCGAATCCGGGTCGAGACCGAGGCTCATCGTCAGGTTGCCCTGGGGGTCCATGTCCACCGCAAGCACGCGATGACCCAACTCTTGGAAGGCGACGCCGAGGTTCAACGTGGTGGTCGTCTTGGCGACGCCACCTTTCTGGTTCGCAAAGGCCAGAACCTTGGCCAAATGTCATCCCCTCCTGGGTGGACAGCGCACCGGGTAGCCATCGATATCTTTTCGTAAAGAATGGAGGAAATCCTCCGTATGAGGATACCGCCCCGGACGCCGTCAGGATACGGCCGTCTCCAGCCCCGAGCCCACGCCCTTGCCCATGAAGCCGCTGCCGGCAGACACCGGTGGCCTCTGGGTCTCGGAGAAGTCCCTGAGCTCGCGCAGGAACTCACGGTTCTCGCGCACATACTCCCAGGCATGCGCCAGTAGATACCCCTCGAACTGATGCTTGCGATAGCGCGGCGCGTCGGGCTTGAGGGTCAAGGTCCGGCCCAGACGGTAGAAGCGCTTGTGCGCGTCCAGGGCCGCCATCTGCAGCTCGTACGGGGTCATCTGTTTGGGCCAGAAGACAACATGGTGGCCGTCGTACAGGCTCCAGTTCTTTGTGAAGATGCGGCCTTCGGCCTCGAACTGGGCCGTCTGCCGGGTGCCGGGGAGCGGCGTGAGACAGAGGAACTGAGCAGTGCTGAGCCCGTTGTCAGCCGCGAAGTCGGCCGTTTTGGAGAGCGAATCAAACGTGTCGGAATCGGCCCCGAACACGAACATCCCGTGCGTGCGGATGCCCCTCTTGGCGAGCGCCTCCAGGCCACCGGCCATGTCGTCTACGCTCGATTCCTTGTGATATTCCTTGAGGGTGGCCGGGTTGACCGACTCGAGCCCCAGGTAGACGATGCGGCAGCCGGCGTTCCACAGCATGTCCAGCGTCTCTTTGTCGACCACTCCGTTCTTACAGATGGAATCCACCCGTATCTGCGCGAAGAAGGGGACGTCCAGCTTGGCCTTGATCATCAGGTCGAGCAGTTCCTTGCCCCTACGCTTGCTGATGAAGAAGTTGTCGTCGTAGAAGAAGAGCTTTCTCGGCTTCACCCGCTGGATATGCTTGACCACCTCGGCAGGGTCCACGACCCTCACTCGCCGGCCGAACATGAGGACCACCGAGCAGAACTCGCAGTCAAAGGGGCAGCCGCGCGAAGAGAGGATGGGGGTGGGGTTCAGGTTGGCTCCGTTGACGACCAGATCCATGTCGGGCCAGGGAAGGTCGGTGAGAGAGCTCAACAGCGGTCGATCGGGGTTGTGGACCGCCGTCCCGTCGGCCGACCGATACGAGAGCCCGGCGATGTCCCCGAGAGCTCCCCGGCCCTGGAGGGAATCCACCAGTTCGACGAGCGGCTCTTCGCCTTCATGCCTTATCACGTAGTCGCAGAAGTCAAGGGCTTCGTCGGCCATGAAGGTGACGTGCGGCCCGCCCATGACCACCGGTACTCCGGCGTCGCGCACCCGCTGCGCGTACCGGTACGCCCTGATGGCGGTGGACGTGGTGGTGGAGATGCCCACCAGGTCGGACGACAGGACTTCGTCCCAGTCGACCTCGCTCAAGCTCTCCGCGTAGATGCGCACCTCGTGACCGCGTGCAGTCATGAGCGCTCCCAGAAGCGGGAGACCTAGACGCATCTGTTTTACGAAGCTATAAACGTGAAAACCTGGGGCGGCAGGTTCAATGAACGTGATTCGCACGACCGCCTCTCGGATGTCGATGGTCCGCGCGGAACGTATGGTAACACACGCCCTCCGGAGTCCGGCCGGCGGCGGCGGCAGCCGTCGGCTGGTCGGCGGAGACTCCACCTTTGCCGTCATGCTCACCCGGAACTCGGTGTGAACGAGCTAACATGAAGTCCTGATGCCTTACACCGTGCACAGCGAGCAGGATCGCCGCCGCATGTTGGAGGTGGTAGGAGCCTCCCGCATAGACGAGCTCTTCGCGCAGATACCCGAGGAGCTCCGCGGGATGACGCTGAGACTGCCACCCGGGACGAGTGAGCAGGAACTGCGCGCGCGGACGGGGGCGCTTGCAGCCGCCAACCGCCCCCTCGGCGATACATCCTTCCTCGGCGCGGGGTGCTACCGCCATTTCGTGCCGGCGGCGGTGAGAGCCCTCGTGTCCCGCAGCGAGTTCGCCACCTCCTATACGCCGTACCAGCCCGAGGTGAGCCAAGGCACGCTCGAGCACATATTCGAGTTCCAGACCTGCATATGCGAGCTGACCGGGATGGACGTGGCCAACGCGTCGCTCTACGACGGCGCCTCGGCGCTGGCCGAGGCCGCGTTCATGGCGCTGAGGACCACACGGAGCAACGAGCTGGTAGTGTCGGCCGGAGTTCACCCCGAGAGCGTGCAGGTCGTCGATACCTACGCCGGCGGGCCCGGCATCAGCGTGCGACGGCTGGCGCTCGAACCGCAGTCGGGGGCGACCCGGCCAGGCGCGAGCGATCTCGCCCCTGCGACCACGCGCACCGGCCTCGGCGCGCTGCTCGTGCAGCAACCGAACCATCTCGGGATCATCGAAGACCTTGGATCGCTGGCCGAGGCGGCTCACGCCATGGGAGCCCTCCTGGTAGTGGCAGTCGATCCGTCAACGCTGGGCGTACTGGAGTCGCCCGGAGCGCTTGGAGCCGACATCGTGGTCGGCGACGCTCAGGTCTTCGGGTGCCCGCCCTCCTTCGGTGGACCGTCGGTGGGGTTCCTCGCTTGCCGTGAGGAACACCTGCGCCAGATCCCAGGCAGACTGGTGAGCAAGACCGTGGATGCGGACGGGCGGGACTGTTACACCCTCACCCTCCAGGCGAGGGAGCAGCATATCCGCAGAGCCAGGGCCACCTCCAACATCTGTTCCAACCAGGCCCTCAGCGCCCTGGCGGCCACCATCCACCTCGCCCTCCTGGGACCGATGGGCTTGAGAGAACGAGGGGAGATCGGACTTCAGCGGGCCCACCACCTGCACTCCCTGCTGTGCACATTGCCCGGCGTGCGCCCGGCCGTCGACGGACCCTTCTTCCGCGAGTTCGCTCTCCGTCTGCCTCTTCCGGCAGACGACTTCGTGTCGGCCATGAGGGCGAAGGGCGTGGATCCCGGAGTGCCGCTCTCCCGGCTGAGCAGAGGACCGATACGGCGCCCCGATGCCGGACTGGAGTCAGATACCGGCCTCGGCGATGACGTCCTGCTCGTCGCGGTCACCGAACTGAACCCGCCGGAGGCCCTCGACACCTATTTCGTCGCGGCCGCCGAGGTCCTTTCCTCCCATGGGACCGAAAGGTCTAACCGATGAGCAGGAGCGGGTCAGCCGGTGAACTCCGACCCTCGATCACGTCTCGAGCCCCCCATCTTCGCTCTAAGCCTCCCCGGCCACCGGGGCGTGGACCTTCCGTCACCCGGAGTCCCCGTCCGAGACGTGGGCGAGTTGCTCCCCGGAGTCAGGCTGCGCCAGAGGCCGCCACGATTGCCCGAGGTCGCCGAAGCGCAGGTAGTCCGCCACTACACCCGCCTGGCCCATCTCAACCACTGCGTCGACACCGGGTTCTACCCGCTGGGGTCGTGCACGATGAAGTACAACCCCAAGGTCGACGACGAAGTGGCGGCACTGCCCGGCTTCGCAGACATGCATCCATACCAGTCCGAAGAGGACGTGCAGGGCGTCCTCGGACTCCTGTACGAGCTGGAGCAGGGACTTCTCGACGTCACCGGGATGAACAGAGCGAGCCTCCAGCCGGCGGCCGGCGCGCAGGGAGAGTTGACGGGCATCCTGATGATCAAGGCCTACCATCGCGACCACGGAGGAGCGGGTCGGGACACGGTCATAGTCCCCGACTCGGCCCACGGCACCAACCTCGCGTCGGCCACCATGGGCGGCTACCGGGTGGTGGAGATCCCCAGCTCGGACAGAGGCCTGATCGACCTGAAGGCCCTGCGGGCTGCTCTCTCGGAACGCACCGCCGCCATCATGCTCACCAACCCGAACACCCTGGGCATCTTCGAGGAGGACATCCTGGAGATCTCTCGTCTGGCGCACGAGGCGGGCGCCCTCTGCTACTACGACGGCGCCAATCTCAACGCCATCATGGGCAAGGCCCGCCCCGGGGACATGGGCATGGACGTGGTACATCTGAACCTGCACAAGACCTTCTCCACGCCTCACGGCGGAGGCGGCCCGGGTGCCGGTCCGGTAGCGGTCTCGGGCCCGCTCGCACCCTACCTGCCCGTACCACTCGTGACCCTTCGTCCCGGCGGGGGCTACAGCCTTGACTACGACCGACCGCAGAGCATCGGAAGAGTCAAGGCCTTCTACGGCAACGTGGGGGTGCTCATCCGCGCTTTCTGCTACGTGCTGCGCATGGGAGGCGACGGCCTCACCCGGGCCAGCGAGGACGCCGTGCTCGCGGCTAACTATCTGAGGACCCGGCTGACGCCGCTGTTCCCGCTGCCCTTCGATGGCCCCACATGCACGAGTTCGTGCTCTCGGCAGCCGGCCACGGCCCGCGGGCGGCGCACGACATCGCCAAGCGTATCCTCGATTTCGGCATGCACGCCCCCACCGTATACTTTCCCCTGATAGTGCCCGAAGCCCTGATGATCGAGCCCACCGAGACCGAGGATCTGCCCACCCTCGACGGCTTCGTCGACGTCATGACGCAGATCGTGAAGGAACTGAGGGAACACCCCGAGACGGTGGCCGAGCGCGCCACACACCACACCGGTGAGGCGGCCCGACGAAGGCCGGGCCGCCCGTGAACCCGATCCTGCGCTGGCTCAACGCCCGACCAAAACCGTCCCGATTCTTGACATGAACCGGCTAGGAACGACGCCGCCGAAGCGAGATCGAGAAGATGGCCATGGACGTAAGGGTCTCCCGGCTCGGAGACACGCCGCTCATCGAGGCGCACGGAGAGATCGACCACAACAACTGTGGCTCGGTCGAGGTCGGCTTTGGGCAACGCGCTGGATGAAGGCCATACCGTGGTGCTGCTGGATCTCCGCGATGTCACCTACATCGACAGCGGAGGCCTGTCTGTGCTCTTGTCCGGTGTCCGCCGTCTGCGGGACCGCGGATGGCTGGGCGTGGTGGGGCCCAACACCAACGTCAGGCGCTTGCTGGAGATAGTGGGGCTGCTCGTCGATCCGAACTTCCGGGTGTTCGCGACCTCGAAGAGGCCGAGGGGCGCTGCTGTCCTAGCCGGTCAGCCCCCGGCTCTGCCCCCGCTCGGCCGGCCCCTGTCCCGGCGCGAGCACCCTCATCATGACGTCCTCCGGCCCCGGACCCGGCCGATGGCCGCGGCCGCAGGCGTGCCCCGCGCCTCGAGGTCGCGCAGGACAGCCTCGACGCTGTCGGCGGGCACCGAGAGCACCAGGCCGCCCGAGGTCTGCGCGTCGGCGCAGAGCAGCCTCTGCCAGGGCTCGAGCGACGTCAGCGAAGACGGTCCAGGGTTCGACGAACTCCAGGTTCCTCTGGTCCCGCCCGGCACGACGCCCTGCGCGGCCAGTCCGACCGCCCCGGGAAGCAGGGGCAGGCGGTCGAACCAGAGGTCGACGCCGACACCCGCTCGCCCGGCACATCTCGCTCAGATGTCCCAGCAGCCCGAAGCCGGTCACGTCGGTCAGCGCCCGCACGCCGTGCGCGCGGGCGACTTCCGCCCCGTCGCGGTTGAGAGGCGGCCATGGAGGCGGTGGCGGCCGCGATCGACCTCGGCGGGCGCCTTGCCGCTGCTTGATGGCCGTGGCGATGATGCCGGTGCCCAGCGGCTTGGTGAGCACCAGGACGTCGCCCGGACGCGGCGCGGCGTTGGTGATCTGCTCCCCGGGCTTGACGATGCCCGGTGACCGCCAAGCCGTACTTGGGCTCCGGGTCGTCGATGGTGTGGCCCCCGACGATGGTCGCCGAAGCCAGGCGGGCCGATCTCGGCCCCGCCCAGCAGGATGCGCCCGAGGTAGTCGAGCGGCAGCACTCCCGAAGGGAAGGCGACGATGTTGAGCGCGGTCAGAGGCCGCGCGCCCATCGCGTAGATATCGGAGAAGGCGTTCGCCGCGGCGATGCGCCCGAAGTCGTACGGGTCGTCGACCACGGGCGTGAAGAAGTCCACCGTCTGCACGAGAGCGATCTCGTCGTTCAGGCGGTAGACGGCGGCGTCGTCGAGCGTGTCGGAGCCCACGAGAAGCGCCGGGTCGTCTACGGCGGCAGCATGGGCGATGACCTGCCCCAAGTCCTTGGGGCCGAGTTTGCACGCTCAGCCGGAGCCGTGCGACAGCGTGGTCAACCTCGGGATCTCTTCCATCGATCATCACCTCCTTCCGTCCCCTCGCGCCGGTGCAGGCGCACGCCGCATGGGTGCCGGCGAACGCGTGTGGCGATTTGCAGCCGGACAGCGCCTGGCACTCGTGGGCCGCGCCTGTCCTCCAGACACTAGCAGACGCATGGTCCGGTATCCACAGAACCGCGCGGCCTCGCGCCGCCCGGCGGGCACGAAAGGCCCCGTCGACAAGGCCCACCGGCGTTGACGACCGATACGCTATTGCAATAGACTCGCAGATGCGATGACTCATCACGCCACACGGACCCTCCAAGAGATGGGGTATCGGCTCACTCCCCAGCGCACCCTGGTCTGGGACGTGCTCCGGCGGGAGGAGCGCCACATGAGCGCCGAAGAGGTCTGCGCGCTCGTGCAAGAGCAGTTCCCCCACGTGAACATGTCCACCGTATACCGCACGCTCGAGCTGCTGGTGGAACTCGATCTCGTGCGGGAGACCCATCTGGGGCCGGCCCGGCGATTCTTCGAGGTGGAAGAGGAGGTCCCCCACCATCATCTCGTGTGCGAGACCTGCGGCAGCGTGACCCACGTCCACGACGAGGACCTGGGTACGCTTCTGGAGGTGATGAAAACCGAGCAGGGCTTTGCTCCCCGCGAGCTGACCATCTTCGGCACCTGCGAGTCGTGCAAGGGCGGCGTGCGCGGGGGCGAGAAGCCGCGCAGGCGCGGTGTGCGCGAAGAAGGCGCGGACGGGCGAATCCAGGGGGCCGGTCATGCACATCCCTGACGGGTTCGTCGACATCCCCGTGGCGGTCGTCACCGGAGCGGTGTCGCTCGGAGTGGTCGCCGTCGCGGTCCGCAAGACCGGGAGAGAGATGGGCGAGCGCACGATCCCCCTCCTTGGCGTCACGGCCGCCTTCATCTTCGCCGCCCAGATGCTCAACTTCCCGGTCGCAGCCGGTACCAGCGGCCACTTCTTGGGGGCCATGCTGGCGGCCGCGTTCCTAGGACCCTGGGCGGCGACGGTGACCCTCACCGTGGTCGTGACCGTCCAGGCCCTGGTCATGGCCGACGGGGGGATCACCGCTCTCGGCGCCAACGTCCTCAACATGGCGCATCGTCGCCGTCTTTGTGGGCTACGGGGCATTTCTCCTGCTCAGACGTCTTCTGCCACGCACCTCGACCGGGTACCTGGTCTCTCTGGCGGTCTCTTCCTGGTTGTCCATCGTGGCCGCTGCCGCCGCGTGCGCGGTCGAGTTGGCTGTTTCCGGCACCCTGCCCCTGCGCAACGCACTCCCGGCCATGGTCTCGGTACACATGGTGATCGGGCTGGGAGAAGCCTTGATCACCGTAGCGATCGCGTCCGCCGTGCTGGTCGCCCGCCCCGATCTGGTCAGGACCTATGGTCTGCCCGCCGGAGAGGCCTTCCGCAGAGATGTGGGTAGGTCCCCATCCAGACTTCGTTTCTGGTCGTTCGTCGCCGGCGCCTTCGTAGTTGCGGCGGCACTCGCCGTCTTTGTCTCGCCCTTCGTCTCCGGAGCCCCCGACGGCCTCGAAAGTGTGGCCCTCGCCCAGGGGGCAGAAGGTACGGCGACCGGCACGCCCGCGTGGCAGCTCGCTCCCCTGCCCGACTATCAGCTTCCCGGTGTGGAGAGCCAGGCGGTGTCGACCGCCCTCGCCGGGCTCATCGGCACTGCCGCCCTGTTCGCGGTGGTCATACTCGCGGGGCGAGCCCTCGGACGGAGACGTCCCAAGACGGAGTCGGGGTGATCCACGCCGAGATCGCCGGCGGGGCGGTCAGTACTCCCGTGCACCGCCTCGATGCCCGGGCGAAGATCCTGGGGCTTATCGGTTTCGTCGTCATCGTGGTGACCACTCCCCCGGAAGCGGTGTGGGCCTTCGTCCTGTACGCCGTCGTCCTGGCCTTCGTCGCAGGGCTGGCCCGCCTCTCCCCCGTCACCCTGGCCAAGCGAGCCTTGGTGGTGGTCCCCTTCGTGATCATGGTCGCCGTGTTCCTCCCCTTCTTCCATCAGGACGGCGATCCGGTGTTCTCCTTGGGCGGGGCACGCGTCACCGACCAGGGGCTGCTGGTGCTCTGGAACGTCCTGGCCAAGGCCCTGCTCGGCGTCCTCAGCATGGTCGTGCTCGGTCTCACGACCACGTTCTCCGAACTCGTCACCGGGTTCGAGCGCCTGCATACCCCCAAGGTCCTGGTGCTGACCGTGAGCTTCATGCATCGTTATGGCTACCTCTTCCTCGAGGAATCACGCCGGATGCAGCGAGCCATGGCTTCCCGCGATTTCCGAGCCCGATGGCTGGGCAACGTCCCTACCCTCGGCCGGATGCTCGGATCCCTCTTCCTGCGCAGCTACAGCCGGGGCGAGCGGGTCTACGTGGCCATGGTGAGCCGCGGATACGAGGGGAGCATCCGTCTCGAGCCTGACGGGGCGTTCGGTTGGACCGAGGCGCTCTTCGTGGGCGGCGTGTTGGGTGCGGCCCTGGTCGTACGGGTCGCGACTGCCTGGAGCGCCTGATGGATGACTCTGCCGAGCCGGCGAAAGCCGCCGGGCGGGCGAAAGCTGCCGGGCGGCGCCGACCCTGGAACCGCCGCCCGCCCTCGAGATCCGGGGTCTCGTCTTTGCGTATCCCGATGGAACCAGGGTACTGGAAGGTATCGACCTCGTCATCCGGCAAGGGGAGTCGGTGGCCGTGATCGGACCGAACGGGGCCGGTAAGAGCACGTTGCTTCTTCACCTCAACGGGATCCTTCGCGGGAGCGGCAGCGTGACGGTGTTCGGTCTGCCGGTGGAGCCAAAGAACCTGCGAGAAGTCAGACGAAGGGTGGGCGTGGTCTTCCAGGACCCCGAGGACCAGCTGTTCCTCACCAGCGTCGCCCAAGATGTGGCCTTCGGGCCGTCGAACATGGGGCTCGACCGCGACGACATCGCGGAACGGGTGGCAGACGCGCTCGCAGCCGTGGGGATGGAGGGGAGCGGGGAGCGTTCGAGCCACCACCTCTCCTTCGGGCAGAAGAAGCGCATCGCCGTCGCCACCGTGCTCTCCATGCGGCCCGATGTGCTGGTGCTGGACGAGCCCACCTCGAACCTCGACCCCAAGTCGCGGAGGCGGCTCATCGACATCCTCAGCGGCCTCCCGGTCACCAAGATCGTCGTGACCCACGACATGACGGTGGCCTACGAGCTATGCGAGAGGACGCGTGATCCTCGATCGAGGGGCGCATCGTCGCCGACGGCCTCACCGAGGAAGTGCTGGCCGACGCCGCGCTGCTATCGGCGCACGACCTGGAGCTTCCTCACGGTTTCGTGCCGGCCGCGCTCGAGCGAAGGAGTCGGGATCCGTCAGCGGCGGGGCGGCTCTGGTAGGTCGAGCGGCATCACCAGCCAGAGGATGAGGTACAGAAGCACTCCGAACCCCGCCAAGAAGGTGATGAGAACCCATATCACCCGGATGATGGTGGGGTCGACGCCGAAGTACTCCGCCAGTCCCCCGCACACCCCGGCGATCATCTTCTCGGTCCGCGATCTATGCAGCCGCTTTTCCACCTTGTCTCCTTTGCCCCGTACGCCCCATGGGGGCCCGGATCGGAAGGGCCCCCGAGCCTACCTGTCTGTCCGGTCGGCCAGTTGTTCCCGGTAGATGTCCGTCTTGTAGAGGACACACTCCGCGTTCACGCATGACCATACTCGATACGTGGCGCATTCGCCCGTAGAGCGACTCACCCCTGTCCCGGTGCGCTCCACTTCCTCCACGCGGTCGACCAAGAGCTTGCCGCATTCCATGCAGGTCCTGACGTCGCTCAACCCTACCCCTTTCGTCTAGCGCTGTCCGCCGAGCCGTCGGCCGATGTCCTCGGCCGAGGCTCGGGCTCCCACTTGCTCAAGTATCTCTCCCCGTGCGTCCACTCCCGGAAACAGGAGTTCGCCGACGGAGACGACACCCAGTACATGCCAAAGATAGCGGACGGCGCGCTGACTGCCGTCAAAGACGTGTGAGAACGTGGTGCCGGCGCAGCTGAGGAAGGCTCCCCGCCTCTCGGGGCCGCCGGGAGCGCTCACCGGTTCCTTGAGGACGTATTTCATGGCCCAGAAAGGCTGGCAGCGGTCGATCATGATCTTCGGCACCCCGGGCATCCCCATGGAATAGACCGGGGCCGACAACACTATCGAATCCGCCGCGCGCAGGTGGGGATAGAGTTGCTGCATGTCGTCCTTCTGGATGCAGCGCCCATCCTTGGAGCAGGCCTCGCAGCCCCGACACCCGCGCAGATCCAGGTCGCAGAGCCGGAACCGTACGATCTCGGCGCCTTCCGCGGCGGCTGCCTCGAGGCACCACTCGAGCAGAGTGTCGGTGTTGCCGCCTTTGCGCGCGCTGCCGGCAAGGCCGAGGACCGTGACCGCCACCTCGGACCTCCTATCCCTGCGTCTCGCCTTTGACCAGCCTGGCCACCCGGCGCCCCAGATCGTGACAGGCCTCCAGGTCGTCCACGCTGGGCATGTACCGCACCTCGCAGGGGATCGACGACGTCGAGCCCCAGGGCCCGCAGGTCGGCGTCGACCTGCTTGACGCCGCCGCCGCCCCAGCCGTACGAGCCGTAGGCCCCGGCGAAGCGGTTCTTGGGCCGCAGGCCTTTGAGATACGTGAGGAAGCCTCCCACTGTCGGGAACATGCTGTTGTTGAGAGTGGGAGATCCCGACCAGGAAGGCACGGGATTCGAGGACGTGACGCGCAAGCTCCGACCGCGGGTTGACGGTCAGCTTGAGGACCGAACACTCCACGCCCTCCTGGGCCACGCCGTCCTCTATGGCCATGGTCATCTTCTCAGTCGAGTGCCACATGGTGTCGTAGATGAGGGCCACGCGCTCGGGAGCCTGGAACCGGCTCCAGCGTGAATAGGCGTCGAGTATCAGGGCGATGTCCTCGGGTCTCCGCCAGATGACCCCGTGGCTCGGGCCTATGGCCTCGATCTCCAGTCCCAAGTCGCCTATCTTCCCCAGCATCTTCTCGATCGGGCCGCCGAAGGGCATGAGGATGTTGGCGTAGTACTTGGAGGCCTCCTCCATGAGCGCCCCCCGGTCGACCTCGTCGGCGAACCGCCTCGAAGACGCCAGGTGCTGACCGAACGCGTCGTTGGGCAGGAGCGTCTTGGCCTCCCGCACGTACGTGAACATGCTGTCGGGCCAGTGCAGCATCGGAGCCTCGATGAACTGGAGCGTCTTCTGACCCAGCGAGAGCTCGTCGCCTGTCGACACCACGTGCAGATCCCAGGCCTGGGTGGTATCCGCCCCGTAGTAGAGCGCAAGCGTTTCCTTCGCCCTCTTGGAGCAGAAGATACGTTCCGGCCTCAGCCGTTCCACCAGCAACGGGATGGCTCCCGAGTGGTCGGGTTCGACGTGGTTGATGACGAGATAGTCGACCGGGCGACCGCTGCAGCAGCCCGCGACCCGGGCGAGCATCTCCGGGCCGAAGCCCTCCCGGCATCCGTCCACCAGCGCGACCTTCTGGTCGAGGATGAGGTAGGCGTTGTACGTGGTCCCCCGGGGGGTCTCATAACCGTGGAAGTCGCGCACATCCCAGTCGATCGCGCCTACCCACCAGATGTCATCCCGCAGCAGGTACCGTTCCATCCGGGCTCCTATCCTTGGCCTTCGAGAGGCCGCTTGGCCAAGACCAGATGGGTCCCGGCCGTTTCCAGGTCGAACAACTCAACGGTCGCAAAACCGGCCTCGCTCAGCCAGGCGCGGAACTGGGCCTCGCTCCACACCCCGCCTCCTTCGGTGGCCTGCAGCATGTTCACGGCGAAGATGGCAGCCCGAGGACTCCGCCCCCACACGTAGTCCTGGATCGCGATGGTCCCCCCAGGGGACACCATCGCGTAGGCCTCATTGGTGACTCGGGCCATGATAGCCGGGCTGTAGATGTGGTAGACGTTGCCGAAGTAGACGAGATCGAACGGTCCGGGTGGCAGCGCCTCGGTGAAGTCTCCTTCGACGAGAGCGATATCGCGGCCGTCCTCACCCAGGTATTCGCGAGCGAGCGGTATGACCGCGGGTCGGTCGAACAGGGTGGCACGCACGCCGCAGCGGGCGAACGCCCGGGCCACGTGCCCCACAGCACCCCCGACATCGACCATGCTCTGGATGGGACCGGCGTAAGCGAGACAGCGCTCCACGATCTCGTCGATGATGTCGGGATCACGCTCTCCCATGGCCGACACCATGGTCGTGGGATCGCGCCTGACCGCGTCACGAGGGGGCCGCGTGCCGCTCCGGATGACCTCGGACAGTTCCAGCCATCCGATGGACTTACGGGCTTGATGGAGGATACTCCAGCGCTCGAGTAGCGGACCGGGGTCGACGAGATGAGCTCTGCCGAGGGGCGTGAGTCGATAGGTGGGTGCCTCCGAGCCGCTGCCGGCACCGGCGTCGGGCTCAGAGCCGCGCCCCCCGGTCGCTTGCGGTGCCCGGTCCGAGGGCGAGGGCGGCGGTTCCGGCGCCGCCCCCGACCGTTCTACCAGCCCTTCGCCGACGAGCGCTTCCAGCACCACCAGGGTCGCGCGCCCATCCGCGTCTGCGCCGGCGGCCACCTCGGCCGCTGTGAGCCCTTCCGCGGCAGCGAGGACATCAATGATTCCGGCACGGAGCGCCCCCGCGATCAGGAAGAGCCTCTCGATCGCCACCCTGTCGATGAGTGATTCCCTCATGCGCTCTCCAGTCTCAGGCCGGCCGAGACCCACTCGTTGAGCCCGCCGGCGAAGTCCAACACTCGAGTGAAGCCTAACTGTCGCAGCTTATCAGCAGCGATACTACTGGCTTCTCACGTGAAGCCACTGCAGTACACCACGATCGTCTCGTCGGCTTTGAAGCGCCGCCTGGCCTCTCGGCCCAAGCCGCGGAAGTCTATCCATTCCGAACCGGGCAAGTGCCCGTCGTTCCAATGCCGCTCGCCAAGAACGTCCACGAGGTGGAAGGCTTCCTTGCGCTCGATCATGGCACGCAGTTCGTCGAGGCTGACCGTGGGGACACTGGGCCGTCCCGCCACGGGATCGTAGAAGACCATGAAGGCCGCGGCCGTGAAATAACCCGCGCCGCGCAGGATGCGGCGGCGCACCGGGTCCAGAGCGTCGATCACCGCCGCCGGCCTGCGGCCGGCGGCCCGCACTGCCTCGGAGGCCTGCGCGACCGCCCATGAGAGTCCCTCCTCCTCCCCCTGCGCCACCACGAAGTCCAGCAGTTCGAACTGCCCATCCGCGGTCGCGAGCCGGGCGACCACGGCCTGCAGCCGACCGTCGTCGATAAGGACCCAACCGGTACCCGTTTCCGCCATGATGCGGACCTCGGTCATGACCTCCGTCGGCGTGGAGCCGTGGCGATGACCCCGACCCGCTCCGTCCGCTTCGGAGTCGTCCGGCCCCAGCAGCGCGGCCACAGCGGCAACGTGAGAAGGGGCGATAACGCTCAGTGCCCACCTGCCGGAAGCACCCGCGGCGGCCGGCGGGCCACCGGCCGCGGGCGTGATGGTCGGTGCCGGCGGCGTAGGCGGCGCAGCGGACCGAGGCAGCCCTCGGCGCTCCTCGGGCACCATCACCAGAGCGGTGGGCTCTACCTGGAGGCCGCGGGCGAGCAGGGTGGCGTTCAGCCGGCAATCGTCGGTGCGCACGAGGTACGCGGTCGGTTTGGTCTCCTCACGGACGTGGTCGAGCACATCCTCGTAGCGATCTTGGAACTCCTCACCAAGATGCAGCTCGACCAACGTGATATGAGCGTGACCCTCGTGTTCGTGGCTCAGGATCAGTGCATAGCCGAGCGAGTCCTCGCCGGCCGGAGAGCGTTCCACGACGAGGAAGGGCTCGGCCTCCTCCACCAGCCCAGTGTAGAAACCGGGCATGATCGGTAACGGCAAGGTCTCCAGCCGGGCCGCCCGCAGCTCCGCTATCTGCGCCTTGGTCGCCCGCCGCAACTCCAAGATCAGCCCTCCATCCGGATATCGACGCTCCCCGAGCTCATCTGCTCGATGACGACATGTACCCGGTACGGAGCGGAATCATATCCTTGGGTCTGCCACACGCCCTCTTCTTCGTCCCCGGAGATGCGCGTGAGCCCGTCGGGCAGGTCCACGTCGCCCGCGGAGATATCCTGCACCTCCACCCTGAGGGCCTGGCCGGTCGTGACGGTCACGGACGAACTGGCCGCTCGACCCGCGAAAAGTCACGTCGACTGCCGCGTCTCTGCCGAGAGTAAGGCGTGTGTCCCCGGAGCTCATCTCTACGTCGGCGCTGAAGGCGGCTCCGTCCGGCGCCTGGACATCCATCCGTCCCGAACTGCTCTGCAGCCGTAGCGAAAGACGGTCTGAGCTGAGCGGATCTGCGGCCGGCAGCATCACCTGGCTGTCCCCGGAGCTGGCATCGACTTCCAGACTCTGCAGTTGAAGCCCGGTCAGGTCGAGCGTGCTCGATCCCGAGGAAGACTGCACCGTCAAATCTAGGGGTACGCCCCCGTCCAGCCCGATGTCCCAGGGCGTGGCCGTGTCGTCACCGATCCGCTGCCACCACTGCCAGTCGCTGCCCGACCTCAGGGTGACCATCCGGTCGGTGGTGCCCTCCACGTTGAAGTCGATCGTGCCCCTGTACGTGAGGGTCGCCGCCAGAAGAGGTCGATCAGGACCGGTGGCGGCGGGTAGAGCGTGGACCGACGCCGAGTAGCCGGAGAGGCCGATGTCGATCTGCGCATGAGTCGCCTCGCCGACCTCGGTGACGATCGTCTGGGTGGTTAGTTCGGTGTCGTCCGCCAATCCCAGACTGGGACCGAGCAGCATGAGCACTACCAGCAGGGCCACTGTGATCGCTCCCACGATCGCCCCGGCCACCGGCGAGCGATGGCCCACGATGAGGTCCACCCCGATCCCGATGATCAGGATCGGCCATACCAGCCCCAAGACCGCGAGGTTCGAACCCGATATGACCTCGAGGGTGTAGAGAAGCCAGATCACCCCGGCGCCGATGAGGATCAACGGCCAGAACAAAGAACGGTACCGATAGCGGCGCCGCGACTTCTGCCCGGTCTCTCCAGGGCGCGGCCGGGCCTGGCGTCCGGGGGCCCCGGCGCCGTTCCCGACCCTAGCCGGACCGGGCGCTGGTGTGCCGGTCTGTTCCATGGCTCTCTCCTTGTGGACGTGCTGCACCTTCTGGACTTATCATGGACCGCGAGCCGCCTTTCGCGCAACCGCGCCGGCGCCGAGGAGGCGCCGGTCCAAGGGGAGGAACCATGGGGGACTACGCCGGTGAGATCGTCGCCTCGGTGAAGGCCAAGAACCCTGCCGAGCCGGAGTTCCATCAAGCGGTACTCGAGGTGGTGGAGTCCACGGCTCTGGTCATCGAGCGGCACCCCGAGTATCGGGCGCGCCAAGATCATGGAGCGGCTGGTGGAGCCCGAGCGGGTGATCATGTTCCGCGTCCCCTGGGTGGACGATCGGGGCGAGATCCAGGTGAACCGGGGCTTCCGCATCCAGATGAACTCGGCTATCGGTCCGTACAAGGGCGGACTGCGCTTCCACCCCCGCGTGAACCTGGGCATCCTCAAGTTCCTGGCCTTCGAGCAGGTGTTCAAGAACGCCCTCACCACCCTGCCCATGGGCGGCGGCAAGGGCGGCTCGGACTTCGACCCCAAGGGCAAGTCCGACGGCGAGGTCATGCGCTTCTGCCAGAGCTTCATGAGCGAACTTTCCGCCACATCGGCCCCAACACCGACGTGCCCGCCGGGGACATCGGGGTGGGCGGCCGGGAGATCGGCTATCTCTTCGGCCAGTACAAGCGCCTCGCGAACGAGTTCTCCGGGGTGCTCACCGGCAAGGGCCTGGACTGGGGCGGATCGCTCATCCGCCCGGAAGCCACCGGCTACGGCTGCATCTACTTCGCCGCCGAGATGCTGGCCACGCGGGGAGAGACCTTCGAAGGCAGGACCTGTCTGGTCTCCGGCTCTGGCAACGTGGCCCAGTACGCCATCGAGAAGATCCTCGCAGCTTGGGGGCAAGCCGGTCATCGGCCTCCGACTCGAGCGGCTTCATCTACGACGAGGGCGGCATCAACCAGCGAGAAGCTCGCCTACCTCAAGGAGCTCAAGAACGTCGCCGGGGCCGCATCAAGGAGTACGCGGAGAAGTATCCCGAGCGCCGTGTACACCGCTTTCGATCCTGACCGCCGATCACTCCCCGCAATGGGACCTCAAGGCCGACTGCGCCTTCCCCTGCGCCACGCAGAACGAGATCAACGAGATGGACGCGCAGGAACCTGCTCCGAAACGGGGTCTACCTGGTGGCCGAGGGGGCCAACATGCCCACCAGCCCCGAAGGCGTGTCCGTGTTCCTGGACGCCGGCATCCTCTACGCCCCGGGCAAGGCCGCCAACGCGGGCGGGGTGGCTACCTCCGGTCTGGAGATGAGCCAGAACTCCATGCGCGTCTGCTGGCTCCGAGACGAGGTGGACGACCGCCTGCGGCAGATCATGCGGAGCATCCACCAGTCCTGCGTGGAGGCCGCCGCCGAGTACGGCACGCCCGGAACTACGTGAACGGGGCCAACATCGCCGGCTTCCTCAAGGTGGCCAACGCCATGATGGACCAGGGAGTGGTGTGACAGACCCCGCGAGGAGGGCAGGCGGAGATGCCCGACCCGGCGCCGCCCACGCCCGGCGTGCACGGCCGCTCCAGCTGGAGTGGCGCCAGGCGTATCGACTTCCAGCACCTCATGGCCAGCAGGGTGGAGAACATCATCCTGGTCTCGAGCACGTACGACACGTTCATCCTCCAGGAGGACGGACAACTCAGCGAACTGATGCTGGGCGAGTTCCTCGACCTCAATCTCCATCACACCACGGGCCTCACGCCACGTAGCCACGGGCGCCGAGGCCATAGCCCTCGCGACGACGAGAGCCGCGGTTCAACCTGATCGTCACCGCAGTGAACCTGGGCGACATGGACGCCTCGGAATTGGCGCGAAGGGTCAAGGGGGCCGGACTCGACATCCCCGTGATCCTCCTGGCATACGACGGCGGGGAGCTTGCCGAGTTCATGGCCAACCGCGACACGACCTCCCTGGAGCGCATCTTTCTGTGGCAGGGCGACTCCCGCATCCTCCTGGCGATCACCAAGTACATGGAAGACAAGCTCAATGTGGCCTACGACACGGGCGTGGCTGGGGTGCAGGTGATCCTGCTCATCGAGGACAACATCCGCTACTACTCGTCGTTCCTCCCCCTGATCTATACCGAGATCATCAACCACTCCCAGCACCTCATCAGCGAGGGACTCAACGTGGCCCACAAGATCCTGCGCATGCGGGCCCGGCCGAAGATCCTGCTTTGTACCAGTTTCGAGGAGGCGTGGGACGTATTCTCCGCGTATCGGGAGAACGTCCTGGGGGTCATCTCGGACATCGAGTTCCCCCAGGAAGGAAGGCTGAACCCCCAGGCGGGCGCCGAGTTCGCCCGCAAGGTGAGGACAGAGTACAGGGATATCCCCATACTGCTCCAGTCGAGCCGGCCCGAGAGCGAGGCGCTCGTCGCGGGAGGTGGGCGCCGAGTTCCTGTGAAAGGGCTCGCCCACGCTGCTCGACGACCTGCGTCGCTTCATCGTGGACAATTTCTTCTTCGGCGACTTCATCTTCCGGCTTCCGGATGGCACCGAGGTCGGTCGGGCAAAGGACCTCAAGAGCCTGCTGGAGATGCTCAGGAAGGTGCCCGCAGAATCCATCACCTATCATGCCGAGCGCAACCACTTCTCCACCTGGCTCAAGGCCCGAACTGAGTTTCACCTGGCTCACCACCTTCGCCCGCGTACCGCCGCCGACTACGACAACATCGAGGACAGGCGGCAGCTACCTCATCGAGCAGATAGACGCCTACCGACGCGAGCAGACTCGAGAATCGGTGAGCGACTTCGACCCGGACGCGTTCGACCCCGATAACAGCTTCGCCCGCATAGGAGAGGGCTCGCTGGGGGGCAAAGCCCGGGCTCTGGCGTTCGTCCGCCACCTGCTGCGCGACTTCGGCGTCGTCGAGCAGTTCCAGGGTATGCAGATCACCGTCCCGCCCTGCGTGGTCCTGGCCACGGACGTTTTCGACCTCTTCCTCGAGCACAACGACCTGCGCCAGTTCGCCATGCGGACCGACGACGACCGGGAGATCGAGGAGCGGTTCGTGGCGGCGGCGTTCCCCGCGGAGATCGAGCGAACGCTGGCCGCCTACTGGATCTGGTCGGCTACCCGCTTGGCCGTGCGCTCGTCCAGCCTGCTCGAGGACTCCCAGTACCAGCCACTGGCGGGCGTATACGAGACCTACATGCTGCCCAACAACCACACCGACGACGCGGTCCGCTCTGGACCAGCTGGTAAGGCGGTCAAGCGGGTCTTCGCCTCGACCTTCCTCACCTACGCCAAGAACTACTTCAAGGTCACCCCCTACCGCCTCGAGGAAGAGAAGATGGCGGTGATCATCCAGAAGATGGTGGGTTCGCGCCACGGTGACCCGCTTCTATCCCTCTTCGCCGGCGTGGCCCGCTCGCACAACTTCTACCCCACGCGGGCCCCTCTCTGCCGAAGACGGCGTCGTCGCGATGGCGTTGGGTCTGGGGCGGACCGTGGTCGATGGCGGTCGGGCGCTTTCGTTCTCCCCCGAGCACCCCCAGCACCTCATGCACTTCTCCGCGGTGGAGGACATGCTGGCCAACTCGCAGCGGGACTTCATCGCGGTGGAGATGGAGGAAGGCGAGGACGACATCGCCGAGCGCCACTTACCCGCTGGCGGTCGCCGAGACCGACGGCACCCTGGGTTGGGTGGCTTCCACGTATCAGCCCGGAGAACGACGCCGTGTACGACGGGATCTCCCGCCCCGGGGTGCGGCTGGTCAGCTTCGCGCCCATCCTCAAACAACGGAGCCTTCCCCCTCCCGGCGGCACTCGAACGGCTCGATGGAGCTGGGCCGCTGGGGCATGAACACCGAGGTGGAGATAGAGTTCGCCGTCGAAGTCTCGGGGACCGCGCGAGGCGGGTCGGCAGATTTTGGGTTCCTGCAGATGCGGCCCATGGCGCTGTCGCGCGAACTGGAGGAGCTCGATACGGAGAGCGTGGACCCCGAGCAGGTCCTGGTCGCACTCCGGCAGCGTGCTGGGAAACGGCAAGTTCGCGCACCTGCGCGACGTCGTGGTGGTCGACTACGACCGTTTCGACCGGGCAAAGAGCGGCGAGATCGCCGCGGAGGTCGCCCGGCTCAACGCGGAGCTGGTCGCCGCGGCGTGCCCTATATCCTCATCGGCCTGGGACGCTGGGGCTCCGCCGACCCCTGGCTGGGCATCCCCGTCACCTGGGAGCAGATCTCCGGCGCACGGGTGATCGTCGAATCGGGGCTGAAGGACATCAAGGTCACCCCCTCCCAGGGCAGCCACTTCTTCCAGAACCTTACCTCGTTCCGCGTCGGGTATTTCACCGTCAACCCGGAAGACGGCGAGGGCTTCTCTGGACTGGGAGTGGCTGGCGGCCCAGCCGGCGGTCGAGAGGCGGACATACGTCCGTCGGCTGCACTTCGACGAACCTCTGATGGTCGAGATCAACGGCAAGAGGCAGCGCGGGGTGATCGTCAAACCGGCCTCGGGGCCGGAAGCGCCGGTGACATCCGGCCGGAGCGAGAGGCGGCGGGTCGAGGAAGGGCGTCGGTCAGTCGGCGGCGCGAAGCGATCCGGCATAGGGATTGACCGCCCCCCGCCCCCGGGGTGGATTCAAAGTGCAGGTGATAGCGCCGGATTGGCATTCCCGGTGCAACCCACCCAGCCAATCGTCTGCCCGGCGCTCACCGAGACCCCCGAATGGATACCCGAGGCGATCCCGTCCAGATGAGCGTAGAAGTAGCTGGAGCCATTCTTGCCCGCGTAGCCAAATGGTGATGCCGCCCAGTCCGAGTGTCGGAGGGATTGGTCCGGAGGATGGTCCCGCTAGACGCAGGCCACCACCGGCGTGCCACGTGGAGCCATGATATCGGTGCCCTTGTGACTGCGCCCGCCCGATCGAGCGGCGCCCCACAGTGTTGGTGAAGCTGTGCGGCCCATCCACCGGGAAGACGAAGGAACCGGATTGGACGGCTCCCCCGCTCGAATTCTTCTTGGCTGCCGCCTTGGCAGCCGCAGCGGCCGCAGCCTTGGCTTTGGCCGCGGCCGCGGCCGCTTTGCGTTGAGCTTCTTTTATCGCCGCCACCTGGGCCTTGAGGCGCGCTGATAAGTCCTTCGCCGAGGCCTGTCATCTTGTCGTTCATCTCGGTCTGGAGCGTCTTCAGCTCTTCCATCTGGGCCGTCTGGGCCTGCTTCTTCTCTGCAAGCTCCGCCTCGCGGCTCCTCGGACTTCCTAAGATGGCTCTCGATCTCGTCGAACAGCTGCTGGTCGTCGTCCGCTACTTTGCCCAGCAGGATGAAACGCTGCATAATGGCGGAGCCGAGATCGGTTTCCGAGAAAGAGGATCTCCAGATAGTCGGGGCATAGATGAGTGGTTCCGTTCTTGTAAAGCTCGACCAGACGGCTCGGCCAGCGGCGCCTGGGCGATCCCTAGGTCTTTCTCCGAACGGGCGATGTCGTTCTCGATCTCCGAGATGGCATCGTCCAGATTGGCAAGCCGTATCTCGGCGGTTGTTGTACTTCGCGGCCAATTCGTCGAGACGAGGCCTGAAGCTTGCTCAATTTGGCACTGGCCTCTTTCGAGCTCCGCCTGCTTCTGGGTGAGCGTGGAGCCCAAGGCGGGAGAGAGCAGAGGTGAAACAAGGAGGAACGAGAGCATCATGAAGGCGAGGAGACACGGGGAAACCCATCTCCAAGCCCGGCGTGTATGCGCTTCCGGTGTCCGGGGAGTGCTCATACGGGTATGCATTCTATCAAAAAGATGTGAAACTCTCCTGCAAATGCGTACGCTGCGGCCGATGTCAGCGTTGCTTTTATCGCGGTGACACGCGTCACAGCCGCACCGGGATCCCTCGCCGCCATGTGCTCCTTCGCCTGACGGATGGTGTACTCCCCGTAGTGGAAGATCGACGCGGCGAGCACGGCATCGGCCTCGCCTTCTTCGATGACCTCGACCAAGTGGTCCAGCGTCCCGGCGCCGCCGCTGGCGATGACCGGCACGTTCACGGCCTCGGCCACCGCGCGGGTGAGATCGAGGTCGTAGCCGTCCTTGGTGCCGTCCCGGTCCATCGAGGTCAGCAGGATCTCCCCCGCGCCCAGTGCCGACGGCCTTGACCGCCCACTCTACCGCGTCGAGGCCGGTGGGCATCCGTCCCCCGTTGAGATACGCCTCCCACGGGCAGCGGCGCCACCGGGCGGCCGGCGCCACGCCCATGCGGGCTCTCGGCCCATCCGTTTGGCATCGATGGCCACGACCACGCACTGCGATCCGAACCGGCGGGCACATGCCGTGATAAGAGCCGGGTCGTGGATGGCGGCGGAGTTCAGCGACACCTTGTCCGCCCCGGCGCCCAGCAGCGCCCGCACGTCGTCTTCGCTGCGGATGCCGCCGCCGATGGTGAAGGGGATGAAGAGCTCCTCGGCGCAGTGGCGGGCCAGCTCGACGATGGTGTCGCGCTTCTCGTGCGAGGCGGTGATGTCCAGGAAGACCACCTCGTCGGCCCCCTCGCCGTCGTAGCGAGCGGCCAGCTCCACGGGGTCGCCGGCGTCGCGGATATCGACGAAGTTGGTGCCCTTGACCACCCGGCCCTTGTCGACGTCCAGACAGGGGATGATGCGCTTGAGCAGCATCAGTCGCCGCCAGCCCCGCCGGTCTCAGCCGCGCCAGCCTCACCGGCCCGCCTCCCGGCCCGGCAGCGTCCAGCACCGCCAGGGCCTCCGCCACGGTGAACCGCTGCTCGTAGAGCGCCCGGCCGGCGATGACCCCGGTCACCCCAGCGGCTCCAACGCCTTGAGGGCGCGCAGATCGTCCAGACCGGTGACCCCGCCCGAGGCGATGATCTCCAGCCGAGTGCTCTCGGCCAGCTCGCGGATGCCCTCCAGGTTGACGCTCTGCATCATGCCGTCCCGGCTGATATCGGTGTAGAGGATCTCGCGCACTCCGCCTGCCTCCAGGTACCCGCGCCAGATCCAGCGCCCGGACATGCGCTCCGTTCCTGCCAGCCCTGGGTCTTGACGAAGCCGTCCTCGGCGTCCACCGCGACCACCAGCCGTTCCGCCCCAGCAGCGCCAGGGCGCGCGTCCAGGAAGGCCTGGTCCTCCACGGCGCTCGTGCCCAGGACGGCCTTGGCGACCCGCTCTCCTCGATCAGCTCGAGGGCCGCCTCGGTGCGATGCCGCCGCCGGTCTCCACCGGGTACGGGCACAGCCTCGGCGATGGCCCGCACCAGGTCGAAGTTCCGCGGCGCTCCTTCCCGGGCTCCGTCGAGGTCGACCACGTGCAGGATAGCGCGCGCCTTCGCGACCCAGTGCTCGGCCATGGCCACCGGGTCGTCGCCGAACACGGTCTCGTCGGCGAAGTCGCCCCGGCGCAGGCGCACGCAGCGGCCGCCCTGGATGTCGATGGCCGGAATGAGCCGCATCAGCCTGCCGCCTGCATCAGCCGTCCACCAGCCCTGCCCGGCGGGCGAAGTTCCGGTAGAAGCGGAGCCCCAGAGGTGCTCGACTTCTCCGGATGGAACTGCACCGCCGCCACGTTGTCCACCTCGATGCCCGAGACGAAGGTCACGCCGTCGTAGTCGGTCATGGCGAGCACGTCGGCCGGCCGAGCGCGGCACGACCGCGTAGCTGTGGACGAAGTAGAACGCCGAGCCGTCGGGGATCCCGTCGAACAGATCGGAGCAGGTGCAGAGCTCCACCTGGTTCCAGCCGATGTGCGGCACCTTCACGCGTCGGCGGCAGAGCCCGCACGTCCCCGCGCACGAGGCCCAGGCCCGCGCACACCCGGGTCCTCCTCGCTCGCTCTCGAACAGAAGCTGCAGACCCAGGCAGACGCCCAGAAACGGCACCCCGGCCTCGATCCGCTCCAGCAGAGGCTCGACCAGCCCCTGCTCCTCGAGCTGCGCCATGGCCGCGCCGAAGGCTCCCACTCCCGGCAGCACCAAGCCGGCCGCCGTGGCCATCGCGCCGCGGCGTCGGCGCCCACGACGGCGTGCACCCCCACATGCTCGAAAGCTTTCTGGACCGAGCGCAGGTTGCCCGAGCCGTAGTCGACGATGTAGAGCGATCCGAGCTCCTGCCCCGGATCGCCGATGCCGCTCACAAGACCCCTTTGGTCGAAGGGACGCCGCTGGCGCTGGGATCGAGCGTGACCGCCTGGCGCAGCGCCTTGCCGAATGCTTTGAACACCGCCTCGATGGTGTGATGCGCGTCACCGCCGGCCAGCACCCGCACGTGCATGGTCATGCGGGCGTGGTTGACCACCGCCCGGAAGAACTCGGCCACGAGACTGCTGTCGAACCCCGCGATGCTTCTCCCACCGGTCCGCCCTCGTAGGCGAAGTAGGGACGCCCGCTCAGGTCGAGCGCGACCAGGACCAAGCGACTTCGTCCATGGGCACGAGCATGCTCCCGTACCGGTTGATACCCCGTCTTGTCGCCCAAGGCCTCGGCGAGGGCCGGGCCCAGGCAGATGCCCACGTCTTCCACCGTGTGGTGTCCACCGGTCTGCAGGTCGCCGCTGGCCTCCACCGTCAGGTCGAACAGACCGTGGCCGGCGAAGAGCTCCAGCATGTGGTCGAAGAACCCCAGCCCCGTGACGATGGAAGCCTTGCCGGAGCCGTCGAGGTCGAGCTTGCGCGACGTCGTCTCCCGGGTCTTCCGTTCGATCGTGGCCGCCGGCGAGTTCTCTCGGGCTCGCGGCGGTGCTCTCGGGCTGCACTGTCTCCTCCGTGGTCGCAGTCGGGCTGGGCCGGATCCGGAGGATGACACAGGCCGCATCCCGCCGGCCGGAGCTGCGCAGCAGGGCCGACGTCCCAGGCGCCGCCTCGGAGCGACGCAGGCAGGATCGCACGAGGGCGCTGCTGCGCAAGCCGCGGCGCCCGCAGCCGCCGCAAAGCGCCCTAAAGCCGCTTTCGCTCGTCGGCTCGCCGCGGCGCCGGAGTCCGCCGAGACGCGATGGAACGTGAAGCCCTCGCTGTCCGCGAGACGCGCCAGAGGCGGGCGTCAAGCGCCTACAGGCGGCCTCGGCCGGCATCTCCCACGGACGAAGACTGCGCATGAAGGTGTCCACCGACAGCGGCGACGAGAAGCGGGCCGAGCCGCCGGTGGGCAGCACGTGGTTGCTGCCGGCCACGTAGTCGCCGAAGGCCGTGGGGGTGCCGCGGCCCACGAACACCGCCCCGGCCGACCGCACCCGGGCAGGAACGCGCGGGCATCGGCCAGATGGAGCTCCAGATGCTCGGGCGCGTACGTGTTGACCAAGGCGGCGGCCAGGTCGAGAAGTCCTCGCCGGGGGCCGGGAAGAAGGCCAGAAGCGGCCGGCCGCCGAGCTCGGTCGGTAGCGCCGGCTCGGGGACCGCGCCGAGACCGGCGGACGCCGCGCCCGCGGCCTGCGGCCCCGCGTGCCGCGCGCTCCGCGCAAGCGGTCGATCGCCTGCGCCACCGCTTCGCAGATCTCCTCCGTCTCGGCCACAAGCACCGCCTCGCGCCCCGCTGCCGTGCTCTTCCTGCGCCAGCATGTCGGCGGCGACCCAGTCCGCGCCGGGCCGTCCCGTCGGCCACGACCAGCACCTCACTGGGACCGGCCAGGCTGTCGATGCCCACCCGCCGTACACCTGGCGCTTGGCCTCCATCACGTAGGCGTTGCCGGGACCGCAGATGACGTCCACCCGAGGGATGTCTGCGGTGCCGTAGGCCATGGCGGCCACCGCCTGGGCCCCTCCTACGCGGAACACCCGCTCGATGCCCATGAGCCGGGCGGCCGCCAGCACCGACCGGTTGACAGAGCCGTCCCGCCCCGGAGGCGTGCAGATGAACAGCTCCCGCACGCCGGCCACCAGGGCCGGGCACCGCGTTCATGATCACCGTGGAGGCGTAGGAGCCCAGCCCGCCGGGCACGTAGAGGCCGGCGCGCTCCACCGGGCAGATGGCGGATGCCCAGCTTCTGCCCCTGGGGGCCCATGTCCTCCCAGTCGGGCACGCAGCTCGTGCCGGTGGAAGAAGGTGCAGTTCTCGCGGGCCGTCTCGCAGCGCCGCCAGCAGCTCGCGGGTCGACTCGCGGTAGGCGGCCTCCAGGTCGGCGGCCGGCACCGCGAGGTGACTGCGGCCGGTCGCGTCCGGCCAGTCGAAGCGTGCGCGTGGCCTCGACGACGGCGGCGTCGCCCCTCGCGCGCACGGCGGCCAGATGAGCCGGCCACGGTGTCCGGCGATCTCCCGGCTGCAGAGCCTCCGCCGGGCGCAGGGCGGCGACCGTGGCGGCCGAACCGCCGCGATGAGTGCAGTGTCCTCGACAGAGCATCGCCCCGTCGCTCTCTGCCGCCCCTACTGCCTCTCGCCTCAGCGCTGCTCCCGACCCGCTAGGCGCCGTTGCCGGTCGCGGGGGCCCTGGCAGACGCAAGCCTCGCCCGAGCAGCTCCTTGAGTTCGGCGAACAGGCTGGCCTGCGGGTCGACCCGGAAGCCGTCGCCCAAGCGCAGGCGCGGCGGAGCGTCTCGCCGTCGCCGCACGTACATGTCCACGTGGCACGGCCCGGGAAAGCGGCCAGGATGCGCTTGAGATCGTCGATGACCGTGCTGGGCAGGCGATCGCCGTCCACGGAGAGCGCGAGCGGCTCCAGCCCGTTCTTGGGCGTGAAGGCCTCGATGGCCAGGGGGATGAACTTGGTCTCGGCCTCGTCCTTGTGATCCACCCGGCCCTTGACCTTGACCACCTTGTCTTCGACCAGCAGTTCCTGGTTCTCCTGATAGATGGCCGGGAAGCAGAGCATCTCCACCGGGCCCTCCAGGCCCTCCACGGTGACGAAGGCCATCAGTCTCGCCCGACTTCTTGGTGGTGATCCGCTTCACCGCGCCCACCATGCCCACGATGGTGGTGACGGTCCCGTCGGGCAGCTCGGCCAGTTGGGAGATGAGATGGCCGGCCTCTCGCCGCACTTCGTGCCTGATGTCCTTGAGCGGATGGGAGCTGACGTAGAGGCCCAGAGTCTCCTTCTCCAGCGCCAGCAGCTCTTCCTTGCTGAAGTCGTCGGCGGGGATGACCACCGGGGGAGCCCGCCGCCGTTGCGCTTGACCGTTGGCGGTGCGCCGTGGTCGGCTCGGGCTCGGACGAGCAGATCGAAGATGGAGCCCTGGCCTCGGTCGGCGTCGGCTCGGGTCTTCTTGCCGTGGGCCATGGCCTGCGGCAGCACCTGGAGCATGCCCCGGCGGGAGGGGCCGATGGAATCCATGGCCCCGGACTTGATGAGGCTCTCGATGGCCCGCCCGTTGACGACGCCCAGATCCACCCGCTCGCAGAAGTCGAAGAGATCGACGAAGGCCCCCCGCGTCCCGAGCCTCGAGGATGTTGCGGATGGCGGTCTCCCCCACGTTCTTGACCGCGTTGAGGCCGAAGCGGATACGCCCCTCGACGCCCCGGAAGTCCACCACCGACTCGTTGATATCGGGGGGCAGCACCTCGATGCCCATCTCGTTGGCCACGTTCACGTAGAAGGGCACCTTGTCCTTGGTGTCCATGACGCTGGAGATGAGCGCCGCCATGTACTGCACCGGGTAGTTGGCCTTGAGATAGGCGGTGCGGTAGGAGATGAGCGCGTAGCAGGCCGCGTGGGACTTGTTGAACGAGTAGTCGCCCGCCTTCTCCATGAGCGACCACAGGTGGTCGATGACCCGAGGCGCGGTGCCCGAAGCTTCGGCCCCGGCGCGGAACTTGGGCTCCAGCTCGTCCATCTTGGCCCGGATCTTCTTGCCGATGGCCTTGCGCAGGTCGTCGGCCTGGGCCGGCGTGAAGCCGCCGATGCGCTTGGAGATCTCCATGAGCTGCTCTTGGTAGATGGCGACGCCGTAGGTGGGGCTGAGGATGGGCTCCAAGCGATCGTCTTCGAACTTGATGCCAGCCGGGGTCGCGCTTGTTGCGCGCGTACTGCGGGATGAACTCCATGGGACCCGGGCGATAGAGGGCCACGAGGGCGATGAGGTCGTCGAGCCGGTGGGCTGGATCTCGCGCAGCGCTTCGCGCATGCCGCTGGACTCGAACTGGAACACCCCCTCGGAATCGCCCTTGGCCAGCATCTGGTAGGTGGTCGGAGTCATCCAGAGGGATGGTCTCGATATCGAAATCGGGCTGCTCCCCCCGCGCGGATGATGCCGACCGCGCTGTCGATGACGTCGAGGTTGCGCAGGCCCAGGAAGTCCATCTTGAGCAGTCCCAGCTTCTCCACGTCGGTCATGGAGACCTGGGTGACCACCTCGGCGTCGCCCTTCTGCATGATGGGCAGATGGTCGGTGAGCGGACCCTTGGAGATGACCACGCCGGCGGCGTGGATGGAGTCCTGGCGGATGAGCCCCTCGAGCGGGCGGGCCATGTCGACCACCTCGCGCACCAGGTCTTCGGAGTCGTAGGCCTTGCGAGTCGCCCTTGGTGTCGGCCAGGCAGGCGTCCAGGGTGATGTTGAGCACCTCGGGCACCAGCTTGGCGATGCGGTCGGCCTGGCCGTACGGCACGTCCATGACCCGGGCGGCGTCGCGGATGGCCTGCCGCGCCTTGATGGTGCCGAAGGTGGCGATCTGGGCCACCCGGTCGCGCCCGTACTTGGCGGCCACGTAGTCGATGACCTTCTCCCGGCCGTTCACCGAGAAGTCGATGTCGATATCGGGCATGCTGATGCGGTCGGGGTTGAGGAAGCGCTCGAACAGCAGCTTGTAGCTGATGGGATCGAGGTCGGTTATGCCCAGCAGATACGAGACCAGGGAACCGGCGGCCGATCCCCTGCCCGGCCCCACCGGGATGCCCGCGTTCTTGGCGTAGCTGACGAAGTCCCAGACGATGAGAAAGTAGGGCGGGAAGCCCATCTTCTCCACGACGGCCAGCTCGCTCTCCAGCCGCTCCCGGATCTCGGGCGTCACCTGGTCGCCGTAGCGGCGGACAAGCCCCAGTTCGCACTGCTCGCGCAGGTAGGAAGCTTCGTCGCGACCCTCCGGCACCGGGAAGTGCGGGATGAGCATCTCCTCGAGCTCGATCTCCACGTTGCAGCGGTCGGCGACCTCGAGAGTGGTGGCCACCGCCTCGGGATGGTCCGGAAACGCCGCCAGCATCTCCTCCTCGCTCTTGAAGAAGAACTCCCGCGAATCGAAGCGCATCCGGTTCTCTTCGGCCAGTCGGGACCCGGTCTGGATGCAGAGCAGCACGTCATGCGCGTCGGCGTCGCCCTCGCGCAGGTAGTGGACGTCGTTGGTGGCCACCAGTTTGAGCCCCGTCTTGGCTGCCAAGTCGGCCATGCGGGGGTTGACCTCCGCCAACTCGCGGATGCCGGTCTGCTGCATCTCCAGGTAGACGTTCCCCTCGCCGAAGATGTCCAGCAACCGTTGCGCCTCGGCCTCGGCAGCGTTTGTCTGCCCGTTCTGCAGGGCCCGAGACAGCCGTCCGCTCGGGCAGCCCGTCAGGCAGATGAGCCCTTCGGCGTGTTCCTTGAGCAGCGCGTAGTCCATGCGGGGCTTGTAGTAGTAGCCCTCGAGGAAGGCGAGGCTGCCCAGCTTGAGCAGGTTGCGGTAGCCGGCAAGGTCCCGGGCCAGCAGGGTGAGGTGCCAGCGCTCCTCGTTCTGGCCTTCCTTGCGGAAGCGGTCTTCCACCACGTAGGCCTCAAGGCCGATGATGGGCTTGACGCCCGTCTTGCGGCATTGCTGATAGAACTGGATGATGCCGGAGAGCACGCCGTGGTCGGTGATGGCGAGCGCCGGCATGCCCATCTCGGCCGCGCTCGCGACCAGATCGTCCACCTTGCAGGCGCCGTCGAGCGCGGAGTAATGGGTGTGCACATGCAGATGGCAGAACCCCGTGCGGGGCGCAGCCGGCTCCGCCGGCGCCTGCTGCGCCACCGGACCGGGGGTCTCACTTCGGGCGGAGAGAGATGGTGATACTAGAGTCAAAGAACTCCCTGGAAATTGACCATGGGACGGATGCCCCTATCGACCGATTCTACCCGAACGGCCGTGACCCCTCAAGCACCCGCGTCGGCTGTCGGAGAACAAAGTCCGCTGTGAGCGGGTTTCACGTGAGGGCGCGGATGTACTCCACTGCCTCCGGATGCTCCTGCGCAGGATCTCGCACTCGCCCTGCTCGAAGTCCTCGTACTCGAAGCCCGGGCTCACGACGCAGCCCACAAGAGTCCAGTCCGCGCACGGAAGGACCGGCTGCGCGGAATCCGCTCCTGCCCGCACCACGGTGCGTGCGGCCATCCAGCGTCCCCCGGGCACGAGGACTTGGGGCGTCGCGCCGCTGATCACCCGCGTCTCGAGCGGCTGAAGGAAGACCAGCTCCGCCGGGGCCCCGGCGTGGTAGAACCAGACCTCGTCGAAGCGCAAGCGGTGAAAGCGGCTGGGATCGGCTGCCGTGAGCAGATAGAGGATCGCGGTGCACAGCGAGCGCGGGCCTCGAGGCGTGGGTATGGTGATCGGCGACCGGTACGTCTCCCGGAAATGGCCGCCTTCGCTATGAGGCTGCATCTGAAGGGCGGCCGCCACGTCCGCGGCCGAGAGTCCGTCGAGCCCCGGAGGCCGGGACGATGCGTTCACTCGCCCTCCGAGCGCACTGTGTTCCGAAGATAGCCCACCCCGTCTATCTCGACCTCCACCTCGTCCCCGGGCTGCAACTCGCCCACCCCCGGGGGGGTTCCCAGCATGATGAGATCCCCCCGCTCAAGAGTCATAGCCTGGCTCACCAGCGATATGACCTCGAAGGGGTCGCGGATCATGTCCCGCACCTGTCCCTCCTGCCGGAGTCGCCCGTTGACCCGGGTGCGGATCCAGGAGTCGGGAGACGGGGTCTCTGTCTCCAGGAAGGGTCCCGCCACAGCGAAGGTGTCGTAACCCTTGGCCCGCCACCACTGCTTGTCCTGGCTCTGCAGATCGCGCTCGGTCACGTCGTTCGCGCAGGTCCAGCCCCACACCGCGCGTCTCGCTTCGGCGGGCGTCACTCTGCGGGTGGTGCGGGCGATGGCCACAGCCAGTTCACCCTCGTATTCCACCCGAGTGGCGTCGGCGGGGTAGACGATTGTCCCTCCATGCCCGATGAGGCTGGAGGACGGTTTGAAGAACAGGATGGGAGGCGGGACGTCTTCGGCCGGCGGCTCGGCCACCGCTTGGCCACCTGCCCGCCGCTCCTCCATCTCTTTCACGTGGGCACGGAAGTTCCAGCCGACCCCCAGGATCTTGCCCGGTGCGACCGGAGGCAGAAGCACAGCCTCCTGCTCGGACACCAGAGTCCCCCTCAGCGCGTCCGGGTGGGTTATCAGGTAGCCGTTGCACTCCGCCGAGGCTTCACAGGCCTCCCCCTGGTAAAGGATCCGGGCCAGCTTCATCGGTCACTCCTCTCCGCGAGACTCCGCCGCACCGCGACTCGCCTCGCCCTCAAAGGCCCCCGCGGCGAGCAGCAGCCCGTAGGAGATGGAGTCCACCAGGGCCTCCCACGAGGCCTCGACGATGTTCTCACCCACCCCCACGCTGCCCCAGCAGTCCCTTCCATCGGACGAGTCGATGATCACCCGAGTCGTGGCGGCGGTGCCCCTGTCTTCGTCCAGGATACGCACCCGGTAGTTCACCAGGTGGATGTCGTGCACATTCGGGAAGCGGCGCTCGATGCCCATGCGCAACGCCTTGTCGAGGGCGTTCACCGGCCCGTTGCCCTCCGCCGTCTCGATGAACCGCTCCCCACCCACGTGCACCTTGACCGTGGCCTCGCTGAGCGTGGACCCGTCCTCCCGCTGCTCGATGATGATGCGGAACGCCTCCAGACGGAACAGTTCCGCCTCCAGGCCCATCTCCGCCCGGACCAGCAATTCGAAGGAAGCGTCGGCCGCCTCGTAGTGGTACCCCTCGTGCTCCTTTTCCTTGAGGCGCGCGAGCACCCGGTCGGCGACGTCTCGGTCGTCCACCGGATAACCCAGTTGCCGGACCCGCTGCCTGATGGTGGCCTTGCCTGAGAGCTCCGACACCAGTACGTGCGGGTGATTGCCCACCAGGGCGGGATCGATGTGCTCGAAGGTGCTGCGATCTCGCTCTACGGCCGAGACGTGCATGCCGCCCTTGTGAGCGAAGGCGTCCACACCCACGAAGGGCTGGTGGGGATCTGGGGAGACGTTGCACAGCTCCGCCACGAATCGGGCCGTGTCGGTGAGCTTGGCGAGATCGGCGTCGGAGATGCAGTCGACACCCATCTTGAGCTTGAGATTGGGGATGATCGCGCACAGGTCGGCGTTGCCGCAGCGCTCACCGTAACCGTTGATGGTCCCTTGGACCACGTCGGCTCCCCGTGCCACCGCCACCACCGAGTTGGCCACGGCGCAGCCGGTGTCGTTGTGGGCGTGGATGGCCACGCGGCAGGTGTCGCCCAACAGGGAGGTGACGTGCTCCACCACCTCGCCGACCGCCATGGGCAGCGTGGCCCCGTTGGTGTCGCAGAGGGCCACCGCTTCCGCTCCTGCTTCGGCGGCTGCCCGCAGACAGGCGAGAGCGTAGTCGGGATGAGCGGCATACGCGTCGAAGAAGTGCTCGGCGTCGTAGTGCACCCGCTTACCCTGACGGGTGAGAAAGGCCACCGATTCGGCGATCATGCGAAGGTTCTCGTCCCGGTGGACGCGCAATACCTTCTGTATATGGAGGTCCCACGTCTTGCCCACGACGCAGGCGACCGGGGCCCACGATTCGGCCAGCACGCGGAGGCTCTCGTCGTTGTCCGCGGCCTTGCCCCGGGCCCGGGTCATCCCGAACGCGGCGACAGCGGTCTTCCCCAGAGGCTGACCCTCCAACTTGCGGAAGAACTCTTCATCCTTGGGGTTCGATCCCGGGAAACCGCCCTCGATGATGTGCACGCCCAGGTCGGCGATACGGACGGCGATGCGCACCTTCTCGTCCACCGACACACTGAGGCCCTCGCGCTGCATCCCGTCACGCAGGGTGGTGTCGTACAGTAGCAGGGGACGCACCGCGGCCATCAGACCTCCATCCGCAGGCATTCCCGGCCCTACGGGTTCACCGGGCTGCCCGAATTCTGTGCGTAGTCGTGGAAGCGGGCGGTGATCTCCTTGGTCACCGGTCCCGGTACACCCGTTCCGATGATCCTCTTGTCGACCTCGACGACCGGGCCCACTTCCGCGGCGGTCCCGGTCAGGAAGGCCTCGTCGGCGGTGTAGACGTCGTAGAGAGTGTAGAAGCCCTCCTCCACCTCCAGCCCGATGAAGGCGGCCAGCCGCATCACCACTCCTCTGGTGATGCCCTTGAGCGCACCCAGCGCCGGATGCGGCGTGAGCAGCTTGTGGCCCTTGACCAGGAAGAAGTTGTCGGCGGTGCATTCGCACACGTATCCCGACGTGGTGAGGAACAGCCCCTCGTTGACGTCGCAGCCTCTCAGCTCCAAGGCCCCCATGACGTTGTTGAGGTAGTTGAGGCTTTTCACCGCCGGGTTGATGGCCTGTGGATCGTTCCTGCGGGTGGAGAGGGTGACCACCTTGAAACCCTTCTGGTACACCTCGTCCGGGTAGAGAGTGATCCCCCCAGCGATGCAGAACACCGTAGCCTTGGGACACTTGGCGGGGTTGAGCCCGAGATCGCCGATACCGCGCGTGACCACCAGGCGGACGTATTCGGCATCGTTGCGCCGGATGGTCTCCATCATGGCGTCGATCAGCTGGTCGCGCGACAGCGGGATATCCAGGGCGATGATCTGCGCCGAGGCGTACAGCCGGTCGATGTGAGCATCGAGTTCGAATACCCGGCCGTTGTAGACCCGGATGCCCTCGAACACGCCGTCACCGTAGAGAAGACCGTGGTCGAAGACGCTTATCTTGGCGTCTTCTTTGCTGTAGAACTCGCCATCGATGTAGATCTGCATGTGAACCTCCTGAGCAGAGCGGAGTCCGCTTGTCGAAGGTGAAGTATACAAAATCCCCTACTCGAACAGCGATCCCACCTGATAGACGATGATACCCATGAACATCGCGACCACCAGCATCAGCCCCAGGTTGGCCCCCGTCCAGCGCCAGGAGCGCGACTCGTTCTTGATGGCGGCCACGGTGGCGACACAGGGGATGAAGGTCATCTGCACCACGAGGAAGGCTGCAGCCGCCGCCGTCGTCAACACGGCTGCCACCTCCGCGGCCAGGCCGGCGGTTGCGCTCGGGTCGCTTCCGAAAAGCACGCCCAGAGTGGCGACACTGTTCTCCTTGGCCACGAAACTGGAGAGCAGGGCGACGATCAGACGCCAGTCTCCCAGCCCCATCAGACTGAAGAAGGGCTCCAGCGCCTGACCGATCACTCCCAGCACGCTCTCGCTCGGCTCGTCGCCGGGATAGTTGGCGAGCACCCACACGATCGCGGACACGAGCACGATGACCGTGCCCGCCTTGCGGATGAACGCCTGCGTGTTCCGCCACACGTACAGACCGATGGTGCGGGCGTTGGGAACGTGGTAGAGAGGCATCTCCATGATGAAGGCGCTTCGCTCTCCCTTGAAGGCCACCTTGTTCACCGTCACTCCCACCACCGCCAACAGGATCAGATTGCCGCCGACAAGAGCCATGACAGCCCAGGCCGCCGCGTCACCGAAGAAAGCGGGGGCCAGGAAGGCGAGCACGGCCAGGCGCCCGGTGCAGGGCACGAAAGGCGTGAGCATCATGGTCAGCATGCGGGCCTTGCGGTCCTCGATGATCCGGGTACCGAGAATGGCCGGCACGTTGCAGCCGAACCCCAGCAGAAGGGGCATGCACGACTTGCCGTGCAGACCCATCCAATGCATGTAGCGGTCCATCACGTACGCCGTGCGGGCCATGTAGCCCACGTCTTCGAGCAGCCCCAGAGCCGCAAAGAAGATCACCAGGATGGGAATGAAGGAGAGGACGGTGCCCGCACCGGCCACCATACCGTCGATGACGATGCCCGAGAGCCAGGCGGGGGCCCATGCCAGCAGTTCATGCAGCCAAGCGGAGAGGTCGCCGGAAACGAAACTGCTCAGCGCCTTGGCCGCGGGATTGGCCACGGTATAGGTGATCCAGAACATGAGCCCCAACGCCGCGATGAGGATCAGCAGGCCCCACAGCGGGTGCGTGGCCACGCGGTCGATGCGATCCGTCACCACAGTGACTCCACGACGCGGTTGGACCACGGCCGCTCGCACCATACGGGCCACCCAGTCATAGCGGCCGCCCGCGATGTCGAGGTACGCGTCCTCATGCTCGGCCAGGCGCTCGTTGACGGCATCCCACCGGTCGGGCACCTGGTCTTTGACCAGTCGGGCGACGTCGCCGTCGCCTTCGAGCAGCTTGAGCGCCAGCCATTCCGGCGGATACCCCGCGGGGGTCCTGTCCTGCAGGAGGGCCTCGAGCTCGCGCAGCACCGGTAGGTGTTTGGCGCGGATGACGGGACGGTTGGGGCGGAAGGAGTCGGGATGATCCGCCAGCTCGATCGCGGCGTCGATCAGCTCACGCAGTCCCCGCCCCTTGCTGGCCACCAGTTCGACCACGGGGATGCCTAGCGCGGCCGCCAGGACCGGAGCCTCTACGTGGACGCCGTGCGCCTCGGCCACATCGACCATATTGAGCCCCACCGCCACCGGCACCGGCAGGGTCAGCAGTTCAGCCACGAGATACAGGTTCCGCTCAAGTGAGGCGGCGTTGACGATGGCGATGACCGCCTGCGGCGGCTCGGTGATGAGATAGTCGCGAGCCACCCGCTCTTCTTCGGAGCCCGAGGTGAGGCTATAGGTACCTGGTAGGTCGACAAGGGCGACGCGGCGGCCTCGGTGCTCGAACCTGCCCGTCTTCTGTTCGACCGTCTTGCCCGGCCAATTGCCGACGTGCTGATTGAGGCCCGTGAGCGCGTTGAAGACGGTGCTCTTGCCTACGTTGGGCTGACCGGCCAAGGCCAGGGTGAGGGGGGCCGGCGCTCTTACTGCCGCCGTCCTACTGGTCCGCCGCTACATCCACCGCACACGGTGAATCCGGGACCGGGTCGACGGTCACCCGCTCCGCCTGGCCCCGCCCCAGAGCCAGCCGGGCTCCGTGCACCTCGACGATCACCGGGCCGCGGCCCCTGTTCTGCAGCACACACACCTCGGCGCCCGGATTGAGGCCCAACGCCACCAGACGCTTGGCCAGACCATGCTGATGAGATAGCCGGCTCACCTTGCCCCTGGCCCCCCTGGGCATGTGGGAGAGGGCGGTCATGCCTGCGCCCCCTGGCTTTCGGCATGAGCGACGAAGTAGGCCAGGATCTCGGCTTCGAGCACGTGTTCCAACTTGCAGGCTGTGGTCTCGGCGCGGTCGTCGGGGATGCCCAGCACACAGGTGAGGAAGTCTTTGATGGCTAGGTGCCGCCGCTCCACCTCCACGGCGATCCTGGAACCCTCGGCAGTGAGTGTCACGTGTCCGTACGGGGCGTGCGCAACGAGCCGGCGTGCCCCGAGTTGCTTGAGCGCCCCCGTCACCGACGGCCGGGACACGCCCAGTTGACCTGCGATCTCGCTCACACGAGCCACGCGCGAGGCGCGTTCCAGCTGGAGGATTGCTTCCAGGTAGTCTTCCAGGCTCGCGCTGAGGGGCTCCCCACCCGCCTGCTGGGGGGCATCACCCGCGCGTATGGACATGGTGCTGGTCACGGCGCTCCTCGACCTGAAAGTTAGCTGCGCCTATTTTAGTGCGTCACCCCTAACATAACAAGGGCCGACGAGGAGCCGACAAAAAAAGGGCGCCGGCCACAGGCCGGCGCCCTCCGCTCGCTGGATGCGGGAGAGTGGGGCTAGTAGCGACGCCCGCCGCCGCCGTAGCCGCCACCACCACCGTAGCCGCCACCGCCGCCGTAGCCACCGCCGCCACCGTAGCCGCCGCTACGCGGGGGACGGGGCTGCATCTCTTTGGCGGTGTCGACCTTGAGGGTACGACCGTCGAGTTCGGTGCCGTTGACAGCGGTCTTCGCCGCTTCGGCCTCTTCGGCCGTCGCCATCTCGACGAAGCCGAAGCCCTTGGGCCGGCCGGTGTCCCTGTCGGTGATGAGGTTGACGGACACGACCTCACCGTACTGCCCGAACAGGGTCTTGATGCTGGCGTCGGAGGTGTTGTAGCTCAGATTGCCGACATACAGTTTTGCGGAACTCATTCTGTCCTCCATAGGGAGAATTACACTTCGGCATACGAGAGGCCATGACTGAGGGCCGGAATAGAGAAAAGCTTGCCTCTACATGAGCGCCTGAAGTACGTCCCTATCGGATGTCGGCGGCAGTATAGCATGCAAGACTGGACCGCTTGTCGAGGGTTAGAAGCTGCCTCCGTCGGGTAGAAGGGGCGCACACGCAGCGCGGCGTCAGGGCAAGGAGGCAGACCAATGGCCAGACCGATATCGGTGCCCTCATCTTCTTCGAGCCACCCCCTCGATCTGCAGGTCTCGTACCGCCTGGGCGCACCGTTGATCTACGTCAAGGGGGAGCTCGATCATCAGACGGCTCCTCAGTTGCGGGCGGCCATCGAGGAGGAGTGGGCCTCCGCTCCACCAGCGGTCATCCTGGAACTCAGCGGGATGTCCTACCTGGACAGCGGTGGGCTGTCGGTGCTGTTCGACGCGCTCACCCGGCTGAGGGGCACCGCCTGGCTGGGGGCGGTGGGACCCATCCCACCGGTAGCCCGCCTGCTGGAGATGACGGGGCTCACCGAACAGCCCGATTTCCGGGCCTTTGCCGATCTGGACGCCGCCGCGCTTGCACTCGCCTCTTCGTCGGCGGCTCGCTAGCGCCGCATTCCGGGGCCGTGTCTGCCCGCCATACCCGGAACATCCGCGCCGTCGAGGCCGGCGGTCAAGACCGCGGCAAGATGGGTATCACCACCACCGGGCGCTCGGAGTTGTTCAGGATGTGCTTGCTGACCGACCCGAGGACGAGTTCCTTGATGCCCGCGTGTCGCTTCCTGGCCGCCACGATCAGCGCCGCATCACGCGATTCCTCCAGAAACACGGGGCCCGGCTGGCCCTTGACCACCCGGGTCTCCACCTCCACCGACGGCTCCCACGCGGCCACCTGTACCACGGCTTCCTGGATGAGCGCTTCGGCGCTCTCCCTGAACTCGTCGTATACATCCTGGCCGGCGACGCCGCCACCAAGTATGGAGGAGGGAACATCCCAAGCGGCCACCAATCGAAGGCGTGCTCGCCGTATGGCTGCTTCGTGAGCCCCGAACTCGAGTGAAGCGGCCGCCTCCTCGGAGCCGTTGACGAAGACGGCGATGGTTTCCATCAGACCCCCTGCATCTGTCGTCTGAGCTTCTCTCACGCAGAACTATAGCGGGAGGAAGCCTCCGGGGGAACCGAAGCCGTTGTCATTCCACCGCGGCCGGCGGCACGATGACCACCGGACACCTGGCGTGATCGGCGACCTGATGGCTCACCGAGCCGAGGAGAAGCTCAGAAAGACCTCCGTGCCCCCGACGGCCCAGGACAACAAGGTCGGCTCGTTCGGCTTCCTTGACGAGCACGTTTCCCGCGTGCCCTTCGACGGTCGCCTCCTCGATGACGATGGCCGGCTCCACCGCCGCCGCGCTTGCGGCGGCGTCGTGGACGATCTCCCGCGCCTCGGTTTCGAAGCTCCGGTACATCTCGGCGCCCACGCCTCCGCTCGCCAGCACGCTGGTGGGAATAACCCAAGCCGACACCAGGCGAAGGGTCGCCCCGTGCGCGGCCGCTTCTCTTGCTGCGAACCTGATCGCCTGCTCCGCGCCCGGCGATCCGTCCACCCCCACGACGATGATGTTCATCTGTCCTCCCTCCCGCCTCGGCTGTTGATCGCGCGTCACTTGGCGCCGGCGCGCTGTCCCTCTGTCAGCATAGCCTTCAGAGTCTCCAGTTCCTGGGTCAGATGTTCCAGAAGAAGCTCTGCCTTGAGATTGACCTCGTAGTCAGCCTCCGATCTCATCCGGTCACGGGCTTCTTCGCGGTTCTGACTCATGAGGATTATTGGAGCCTGGATGGCGGCCACACATGACAGCACGAGGTTGAGAAGGATGAAAGGGTAGGGATCCCAGTGCTGCCATAGGGCCACCACGTTGGCGATCATCCAGATGGCAACGAACCCCAGGAAGGCGAGGATGAAGGTCCAACTACCGGCGCCGGCGGTGAGGCGGTCGGCCGTGCGCTCTCCGAGGGTCTTCTCCTCTTCCGCCCGCACCACGTTCAGGTTGCGGCTCGCCCGGCGACGAAGGAGCGAGGCCACGTGCGGCTCGGTGCCTGGCCCAGGTTTCGCCGGTCCTGTTTGCGCGCCGTCTTCGCTTTCGAGCGACATGTCCGACCTCCCGGATCCCGTCCTTCAGTAACCCGCCGACCTGCCACCTCCCTGAGCGGCAGGTCCACTGCGGCAAACGCTACCGGCGGCAGCGCGTGCTTCTACTCCTGGATGAAACCCAATCCCACGGCCGACGGTCCGGCGTAGGTACCTATGACCGAACCCACGATGCTGCCCGGGCGTAGGTGGACGCGACGGTCGGACACGGCCATTACCAGTCCGCGCAATTGCTCCGCCAGGGGTACGTTCAGCCCGTGAGACACGTTCGCGAACACATCGGACCCAGGCTGGGTCCTATCCAGCAGGCAATCGCGCATGGTCTCGAGAGCCTGTCGGGTACCCCTGACCTTCTTGTAGACGTCGGCCACGCCATCGTCGATCATCAGCACCGGCTTGATATTGAGAAGAGTGCCCACGAGATGGGAGGCTCGGCCGATGCGGCCCCCCCTGTGGAGATAATCCAGAGTGATGGGCAGGAACAAGAAGGTGTTGTTCTTTCGAAAGTGCTCGAGGTACGCCTCGAAATCCTCCTCGGGGACTCCGCGGTCGATCCGTTCCATCATTCGGTCGACAAGCAGGGCGAACCCTCCGGTGGCAAGACGGGAGTCGACCGCGCGGACCCCTCCGGTCTCTTCGGCCACCCGGCGGGCGGTCTCGAACGTGCCGCTGAACTCCGCACTGAGGTGCACGGAGTACACCCGCTCGTAGCGCAGCCGCAGCCGTGCGTACACCTCGTGCCACAGGGCGGGCGCCGGCTGCGACGTCGTCGGCAACTGCGGCGCCTTCGCGAGCTTCTCGTAGAACTCCTCCGGCTTGAGCTCCACCCAGTCCAGGTAGGCTTGGTCACCGAACAAGACCGTGAGCGGGACTATGGTGAGGTTGGGGTCCTGAGCCAGCTCAGGAGACAGGTCGGCAGTGGAATCGACCACCAGCGCCGTGTTGGACCGGTCCAAGATCACCGTGCCCTCCTCGCTGTTGGGCCTTCCGCTTCAGCCCTTGGCCACGTACTCCGCCACCAGGTCGCCGACGGCATCGGTACCCATGCCCATCTGGCCCGCCGAGAGCGACTTCATCTTGCTCACCGCGTGGACGATCCCCGCTTCGACCCATCCGGCGGCCTCGGTCTGCCCCAGATAATCCAGCATCATGCCCACGGCTCCGATGGCGGCCAACGGGTTGATGACGTTCTGCCCGGTGTATTTGGGGGCGGACCCGCCTATGGGCTCGAACATGCCGACCTTTCCGGGATTGATGTTCCCACCCGCGGCCACGCCCAGGCCTCCCTGGATCATGGCGCCCAGGTCGGTGATGATGTCCCCGAACATGTTGTCTGTGACGATGACGTCGAACCATTCCGGGTTCTTGACGAACCACATGACAGGTGGCGTCCACGTGCGTAGTACTCCCGCTTGATCGTGGGATAGTCGGCATCGCCCACCTCGTTGAAGGCGCGCCACCACAGATCCCAGGCAGTAGGTGAGCACGTTGGTCTTACCCACAGGGTCAACTGTTGCCGCGGCGATCGGGACTCGTGCTTGCGTAATCGAACGCGTACCGGATGCAGCGTTCCGCCCCCTTGCGGGTATTGACGCTCTCCTGGGTCGCGACCTCGTCCTGGTGCCCTTCTTGAAGTAGCCGCCGGTGCCGGCGTACAGCCCCTCGGTGTTCTCGCGCACGACGACGAAGTCGATCTCCTTGGGGCCCTTGTCCTTGATGGGAGTCTCTACCCCGGGGAACAGCTTGACCGGACGCAGGTTGATGTACAGGTCCAGGGCGAACCGGGCCTTGAGCAGGATGCCCTGTTCCAGGATGCCGGGCTTGACGTCGGGATGGCCGATGGCACCCAGGAGGATGGCGTCGTGGCCACCCAGCTCGCCGATGGCCGAGTCGGGCAGCGTCTCCCCGGTGCGCAGGTAGCGCTCGCCACCGAAATCGTAGTCGGTCAACGAATACGAGAAACCTGCCCGGGCGGCCGCCGCCTTGAGGACCTTGAGTCCTTCTGCCACGACTTCGGGACCGGTGCCGTCCCCGGGCATCACTGCGATGTTGTAGTTCACTTCTCGTTCCTTTCGTTCTGACGCTTGAGGTAGGGCAGCAGGCCGCCGGCTTCCACCAACTCGCGCATGAACGGCGGCAGCGGCTGCGCCTGGTAGTCCACGCCGGTAGTGAGGTCCTTGATCTGGCCGGTGGCCAGGTCGACGGTGAGCTCGTCGCCCTCGCTGATGCCGTCCACCGCCTCCGGCGCCACCAGGATGGGCAGGCCGGTGTTGAACGCGTTGCGATAGAAGATGCGGGCGAAGCTCTTGGCGATGACCACCGACACGCCCGCGCCTTTCAGCGCGATGGGAGCGTGTTCGCGGCTCGACCCGCAGCCGAAGTTCTCCTTGGCCACGACGATGTCGCCGGGACTGACCTTCTTCGCGAAGTCCGGATCGGCGTCCTTCATGCAGTACGGAGCCAGTTCTTCCGCGGTGTTCATGTTCAGGTAGCGCGCCGGGATGATGAGGTCGGTGTCGATGTCGCGGCCGAAGGTCCAGGCTCTTCCGTGCAGCAGAGCCGTCATGGCTGCCTCCTTCCCTCGGCGGCCGGCGCGCCGGCGCCGCCGCCCGGGCCGCGGCGCCGAGCTGGTCGGGCGTGGCGATATACCCCGCGACCGCGCTGGCCGCGGCCACGTACGGGCCGGCCAGGTAGACCTCCGAGCCCGGGTGGCCCATGCGGCCCACGAAGTTGCGGTTGGTGGTCGCGACGGCTCGCTCGCCCTCGGCCAGCACGCCCATGTGGCCGCCCAGGCAGGGTCCGCAGGTGGGCGCCGATACGGCCGCCTTCCGCCTCGACGAACACGTCGAACAGGCCCTCGTCGTTGGCCTGCTTCCAGATGGCCGGCGTGGCGGGGATGACGATGAGACGCACGTCCTTGTGCACCTTCCGTCCGCGCAGGATCTCCGCCGCCTGACGCAGGTCCTCGATGCGGCCGTTGGTGCAGCTGCCGATGACCACCTGGTCGATCTTGATGTCGCTCAGCTCCGCGGCCGGCTGCGTATTGGAGGGCAGGTGCGGCTTGGCCACCATCAGCGGGATCTCCTCCGCCTTCCAGCGGTATACCTTCTCGTACCAGCAGTCCGGGTCCGAGGTGTAGTACCGGGGAGTACGGCGATAGCGGCCCTCCACGTAGGCCTTGGTGACGTCGTCGGGAGCGATGATGCCGCTCTTTCCTCCGGCCTCGATGGCCATGTTGCAGATGGTGAAGCGCGAATCCATGGAGAGACCGCGGATGGCCGACCCGGCGAACTCCATGGCCTTGTAGAGCGCGCCGTCCACGCCGATCTGGCCGATGGTGAAGAGGACGAGGTCCTTGCCCGTGACAAAGCGGCGCCAGGGTGCCCTCGAACTCGAACAGATGGGTCTCGGGGACCCGGAACCAGGCCTCGCCGGTAGCCATCGCGCCGGCCAGATCGGTGGAGCCCACGCCGGTGGCGAAAGCGCCCAGAGCGCCGTACGTGCAGGTGTGGGAGTCGGCGCCCAGGACCACGTCGCCGGGCCCGACCAGGCCCTGCTCGGGCAGGAAGGCATGCTCCACGCCCACCCGGCCCACGTCGTAGTAGTGGACGATCCCGTGCTTCTTCGCGAACTCGCGCATCTGCTTGACCAGTCCGGCCGACTTGATGTCCTTGTTCGGCGTGAAGTGGTCGGGGATCAGCGCGATCCTTTCGGGGTCGAACACATGCTCGAACCCGGCCTTTTCGAACTCGTCGATGGCCACGCCGGCGGTGACGTCGTTGCCAAGGCAGAGATCGAGCTCGAGCCATGACCAGATCGCCCGGTGCTACCGATTCCTTGCCGGCAGCTCGGGCGAGGATCTTCTCGGTCATGGTCATGGCCATGCCACGTACCCCCAGTCGTCGAGGCTTCGTTCGGGATGTGTGCGCCCTCCAGCGGCCGCCCGCCCGCCTCGGAGCTGGGCGCAGAAGCGCGAGGATCCGGCCGGCCAAAAGAGAGAAGACATTCTATTCCACGTCCGCGCACGCGGCAACCAAGGGGCCGCTGCGCCGGCAACCCCGCGCCCTCCGGCTCGTGCGATAGGTACGGCCGGCGGCCGATCTCAACCCGACTTGACGTAAGTCAAGGAAATCCTTAGCAATCTCGTACACAATAGGATCGTCCACCAAGACGGCGCGTAAAGAGGCAGCGATGCAGAGATATCTGGATACCGGCATCAAGGATGTCATCGCCGAGTTCCCCGAGGTGGGGACGATCCTGCAAGACTACGACGTGGCGTGCGTAAGTTGCTACGTCGGCACCTGCGCACTCAAAGACGTCGTCTCCATCCACAGCCTGCCCCCCGAAACGGAGCAAGAGCTCATGGAGCGCCTCGCGGTGGTGCTCGCTTCGGAACAGGAACTACCGCAGTCCACGCCGGCTGCTTCGCCGTCACAGACCCCCACCGCCTCCAGGGAGTACGCTCCTCCGAGGGAGCTCAGGTACTCGCCTCCCCTGAGGGCCTTGGTTGACGAACACGTCCTCATCAAGAGGTGGGTCGAGGTCATCCCCTCGGTCCTCGCGGGCACCGATGTGAACACGACCGAGGACCGGCAGTTGCTGCTGGACGGCGTGGATTTCATCCGCTCCTACGCCGACAGGTTCCACCACGCCAAGGAAGAGGACATCCTCTTCAAGTACTTCGACGAGACCCAGGCGATCATCCAGGCCATGCTCGCCGATCATGAGACAGCGCGGGATCACGTGCGGCAGGTGATCGAGGCAGTGGACCGGCGGGACGCCGATCAGGTCACCGAACACCTCCGCGCCTACGGGGAGCTACTGAGCGGCCATATCAGGAGGGAGGACGAGATCCTCTACCCCTGGATGGACAGAGAGCTGACGACCACCCAGGTCGGAGAGCTCTTCTCGAGGTTCGCCGTCGTCGATCGGGCGGCGGGACCAGACTTCACCCCCAACTACACCCGCTTCGTGGAGCGGGTCGAAGCACTAGTCACACCGTGAACGACGAAAGAACGAAGGAAGAGGTAAGAAGATGAGCGAGTTCGGCTGCGGCTGTCCCGGGTCCGCGACAATGGACCTGCGGAACGCAGAGACATCGACCGATGAAGCCACCACGACCAGCGCGCCCTCTCAGCTGAGGCAGTGGCCCATCCAACTTCACCTTGTCTCCCCCCAGGCTCCCTATTTCCAGGGAGCGGACGTGCTCCTGGCGGCAGACTGCACCGCCTTCGCGCTGGGTGCGTTCCACAACGACTACCTCAAGGGGAGATCCCTCGCCATAGCCTGCCCCAAGCTGGACCAAGGGCTCGATGTCTACGTCCAGAAGCTCACGGCTCTCATCGAGGACGCCCGGATCAATACCCTCACCGTCGTGATGATGCAGGTCCCGTGCTGCCGTGGACTGCTCGCCCTAGCCTCCGAGGCTGTCGCGGAGTCGTCGCGCAAGATCCCGGTGAAGGCCGTCGTGGTCGGCCTGCAGGGGGAGATCCTCTCGGAGGAGTGGGTCTAGCACTCGAAGGTCCGCCTGGGCGGGGGCGCAGCCGGCGGCTGCGCCCCGTGCTACCCTGTCCCCCATGGCCAGGCGTACCAGCAAGCGGAGCCGGCTCTTCTGGATACTCGTCGCTGCGGGCATCGTGGCGGTGATGCTGGCCTTGGCCGTGGTGATCCCCAACGTAGTCATGGTGCGGGCTGCGCGTTCCCATATCGTCGCAGACCCCCGCGACGCCCCTCGAGCCGAGGTCGCCATCGTGCTGGGCGCCGGGGTCCACCCGGATGGCACCCCCTCCCCCATGCTGGCCGACCGCCTCGCGACCGGCGTGGAGCTCTACAAGCTCGGCAAGGTACGGAAGCTGCTGCTCTCCGGCGACCACGGTCGCAAAGAATACGATGAGGTCAACGCGATGCTGCGGTACTGCCTCGACCGAGGCGTTCCCGACCAAGACGTCTTCACCGACCACGCCGGCTTCGACACCTACGACACGATGTACCGGGCCCGGGACGTGTTCGAGGTGAGCGACGCATTGGTGGTGACCCAGGCGTTCCACCTACCTCGGGCCGTCCAGACCGCGCGAGCTCTCGGCCTCGACGCTACCGGGGTCGTAGCCGACCTCCGGCCCTACAGCAGCGAGTGGCGCTTCTCCCTCCGCGAGTGGCCGGCGCGGCTCAACGCCTCCTTCCAGCTCTACGTCACCAGACCCGGCCCCCGGTTCCTTGGCCCGGTCATCCCCATCGGGGGTGACGGCAGGGCGACCCGGGGCTAGCGTCCACTCACCGGCAGAGTCGCGGCCGCCCGCCGGCCGGCGCGCGTTCCCGTCCGCCACGCCCTCTATACTTGCCGGCATGCCCAGACGCATCACCACACTCACGTTCGATCTCTGGAACACGCTCTACTCCGCCGACGGGGTGGTCGGCCGACGTCGTCCGGCCGCGGCGCCTCGCGCTCTTGGCCGAGATCCTGGCGACTCGCGGCCTACGTCCCTCCGAGGACGAACTCGTCACGGCCTACCGGGCCGGTTTCGACGCATACATGGCGGCCTGGACGAGTGGGCGGCATTTCGGGGCGCGCGAGGATGTGGCCTTCATCCTCGAGTACTTCCACGCCCGGCCGGCGGGCGGGCCCGGCGAAGACGAGGAGTTCGAGCGGACCGTCACGGCACTGGAAGATGCCTCCTACCTGGCCCCGCCGGCCCTGGTGACCGGGGTGTACGAGACCATACCTGCCTTGGCGGCGGCCGGCTACCGGCTGGGCATCATCTCCGACACCAGTCTGACCCCGGGGCGGGTCCTCCGAGACTTCTTGAAGAAGGACGGCCTTCTGGACTGCTTCACCGCTCTCACCTTCTCCGACGAGACCGGGTTCCCCAAGCCGGACCCCCGCATGTTCGAGAACACGCTTGTGGGACTGGGGTCCCGGCCCGCGGAGGCCGTTCACGTAGGCGACACGCCCCGCACCGACATCGCGGGAGCCGGCGCCATGGGCATGGCCACCATCCGCTGCGCCGGAGTCGTCGACCACCCGGAACCACCGCACGCCGACTTCGTCATCAGCGACCACCGGGAGATCCCGGAGATCCTCGTGCGTCTCGGCTAGAGGGGCGCTGAGAGCGGCGCGGCGGAGTCGTCCGCCGGCTCGACGGGCCGGTGCCCGCCGAGAGCGCGGCCACCGGAGCCCGCCCTACCTGATGCCCTCTCGGTGAGCGTGACTCCTTGGGCGCGCCTCAGACTCTGTTCCGTTTCGTCTCCGGCACCAGGGCCAACATGAGCACCCCGGCAACGACCGCGGCGATGGCGCCCAGCCAGAACGGCGCCGAGGGCGACACCCTGTCGTAGAGCACCCCGGCTATCACGCTTGCGGGCAGTGCCGCCAGCCCGACCACCATGTGGTAGGCACCGAAGGCGGTACCCCGCCGCTCTCGGGAGGAGAACTCGCCCAAGAGCGCCCGCCCGTTGCCGTCTGAGATGCCCATGTACACGCCGTAGAGTACGAAGACACCCCAAGCCGCCGCCTCCGACTCGGCCAGCGCCATCCAGGCATAGGTCACGGCGAAGATCGCGAAACCGATGAGCGCCACCTTGCGCCTGCCCACTCGATCCGCCAGCAGTCCGGCCGGGATGGAGAGCGACGAGTAGACGAGATTGAAGACCAGGTAGAGGATCGGGATGAGGACTGTGGCCACACCCAGGTCCTGGGCGCGAAGGATGAGGAACGCGTCCGAGGAGTTGCCCAGGCAGAAGACGGCGGTCACGAGCAGATAGCCGAGCAGCGGCCCCCGCAGCCGGCGCAGCCGCTGCCACCGGCTGTCGCCTGCCGGGCGTAGCGGGGTCTCCCGCCACGGCGCCCGCGCCGGCAGCCTGCTTCGGTCGCGACCGCGGCCGCCCGCGGGCGGCGCCTCTCCCGGATGAACAGCCAGATGACGGCCACGCAGAGTACTCCGGGGATCATCGAGATCCAGAAGACCGTCCGGTATCCGCCCGGCTGCACGGTGAGCACCACGAACGCGATGGCCGGGCCGACGACCGCCCCGAACTGGTCCATGGCCCGGTGGTAGCCAAAAGACCGTCCCAGTTGGTGCCTCGGGGCCGAATCTGCCACGATGGCATCGCGCGGCGCCGTCCGCACCCCTTTGCCGAAGCGGTCGACGAACCGCGCCCCGAGCACCATGCCCCACCCGGTCGCCACCGCCAGCAGCGGGCGGCTCAGCGTGGAGATGCCGTAGCCGAAGAGCATCAAGGGTTTGCGCCTGCCCACACGGTCGCTGAACCAGCCGGAGAGGAGCTTGACAAGGCTCGCAGTCGCCTCTGCGATCCCCTCGATCAGGCCTATCAGCGACTTGTTGACCCCCAGTACCGAGGACAGGAAGATCGGCACGAGGGAGTAGACCATCTCCGAGCTCACGTCCATGAAGAAGGACGCGACGCCCGCCCAGAAGACGTTCGCGGTCGAGCCCCCAGATCTTGCGCCGGGGCGGTGCGAGGCCGTCCGCCGGCGGGTGCTCCGGCGCGCGGCTCATTGAGGTGGATTCTGGGGTGATCCTCCGCTCCAGCTCAGACCCACCGGCGTAGCTACTTCCGGAAGCTTGGCCAGTACCGACTCCCGCACCTCCGCCGTCATGGTCCACGCGTCGGCCTGGTTGGCGGCCCAGGCCATGAGACGCACCGTCACTCCCAGGTTGTCGGCCTCAGTCACCAGCACCGAGGGAGGCGGGTCGTCGACGAAGAGCCGGTGGCCGCGCACCTCCTCGATGAGGAGCTTGCGCACGGCATCCACATCCGAACCGTACGCCAGACGAAACAGGACGAGCGCCGGCATACGCGGGTCGACGAGGGTGTAGTTGCGGATCGTGCGATCGGAGAGCAGCTTGTTGGGGATGACCAGCCGCCGGTTGTCCCAGAGGCGGATGTTGGTATAGAAGAGGCCGATGGATTCCACCGCCCCGAACTCTTCGTCGATCCTCACCTGGTCACCGAGGCGGATGGGCTGGGCAAAGGCGATGATGATCCCCGACACGAGGTTGGCCATCGTGGTCTGCGCTGCGAAGCCGATGGCGATGCCTACGATGCCCGCGGAGGCGAACATGCCCTTCGCCAGATTGTTGAGGGCCTCGATGTCGATGACCCAGAAGATCAGCCCCAGCGCGATGAAGAAGATGCCGACGGCGGAAAGCCGCTGGATCATGCGGAAACGAGTCTCCGCCCCCGGGTCGGTCTCGGCCAGGTTGCGGCGGCGCGAAAACCCGTTGATGGCTTTCCGGAGAGCCCAGTAGATTATCCAGGCGCCGATCAGGATCGCGATGCTGACGATGGCGTCGGTGAAGACGGTCTTGTTCTCTTCCCAGAAGCCCATGATGGCGTCCACTATAGCGCGGTGGCGCCGTGTGGCGCCGGGTCCGCAGCCGCAATGACGATGCCTCCTGGCCTTGCAGGCGCCGAGCGAGCTAGACTGGACCCAGAGGAAAGAAGGTCACATGAAGATCCTCGTCTCGGGCGCGACCGGCTTCGTCGGCGGCACCATCACTCGGCACCTGCTCGGAGCGGGCCATGAGGTCCGGGCCATGAGCCGCTCCACGGGCAAAGCCATGACCACGTACGCCGGCCACGAGGCCGGTCGTCGCGCTCTGGCGGACGGCAGGCTCACCTTCGCCCAAGCGGACGTGACCCGGCAGGCCACTCTGCTCGATGCGGTGCGGGACGTGGACGTGGTCGTGCAGGCAGCCCAGTTCACCGGCGCCCCCGTCGAGGACCCGGCCAAGGGGCTCACCTACGACACGGTCGACCGCCGCGGCACCGTCAACCTGCTCGCTGCCATCTGCGACGCCTATGGCAGACCCACGGCCGGCCAGGACATGCGGCGTTTCCCCACGGGAACGCCGCGGTTCATATACATGAGCGGGGTCTCGGTGTCGCCTGATAGCCCCTACTCGTGGGACCAGGCCAAGTGGCAGGCCGAAGAGGCGATCCGAGGCAGCGGGCTGGAGTGGACCATCGTGCGTTCCTCTTGGGCGTACGGAAGAGACGACGCCGCTCTCAACCGCATCCTGCACTACTCCGACCATCTACCGTTCGTCCCCATCTTCGGAGACGGGCGCGAGCCGCTGACCCCCACCTACGTCGAGGATATAGGACGGTTCTTCACGCTCTTGGTGGCCCACCCTGACGAAAGCCGGGACACCTTGTTCGCCCTCGGCTCCCCCGACATGGTGACGCTCAACCAGTTCCTGCATCTCGCGCTTCGAGCCATGGGCCGGATACGGCCGATCCTGCACATCCCGAAACCGCTGGGAAGGCTGCAGGGAGCGGTGATGTACAACTTCCCCGGGCGGCCGCTGTCACCAGCTGCGGTGGACTTCGTCGCCCAAGCGGGCGCCGTCACGGGCAAAGACCGAGAACTCCTGGCCGAACGCTTCCCCGAGTTCCGCGCAACACCGGTCAGGGAGGGGCTGGCGAGCTATCTCGGGGGCTAGTCGGGGGACTGCACGGCCAGCAGCCCGGAGGGTGATTTCGGCTCGGCAACGGGGGTGTCTATCGGCACCACGTATTTGATCTCGCCCTTCCGGATCAGGATGGTGTCGTACTTCAGGAGCCGCTTCTCAGCCGTGCCCGGCAGCCGGTGCACCACTACCGCGTCGATCACCGCCAGGAACGGGTACTTCTCGTTCATGACATCGGACAGCCTGATCCCAGAAAGGTGGACGGTACCTTCGCAGCTGAAGTCGCTGGCCTCGATACTCACCCGTGTCCGCTGGTCCTGGGGGCGGGCGATGGCGTCCATCGCGTTCTCCTCCTCGTATTTCGACCTACAGAGCGCCGCGGCGGGCAGCAGCCCGCGAGGCACTCGTGGGGAATATCGGCACGCGGCAGACCCTTGATTAGTGAGCGGCGCCCCTGGACCGGCAGGCCTGCGCGCCGGATCGTCAGGGAACGAGCCCCGAAGACCCAGCCGCCGGTGACTCAGTTTCCTATGTACTTCGCGTAGAGGGACCGGGCAAGCTTCTCGTCGCGCGTCCCCCGTACGATGGTGCGGCCGTCGTAGAAGACCACCAGCTCCTGCTCCCCCACCGGGAAGCGCAGCATGTGCGCGCCACTCTCGACCGGGCCCAGAGCGCTCAGGCGTTCCTCGATCTGGGCGAGGGGCACGCCGGTAGAAGCCGTGTCCCAGATCTGCACGGCGTTCTGACCGCACAGACTGGTGACCCGGGTGCGAGGCTTGCCCTCGAGGAACTCGTAGCTACCCCGGCACGCGGGACAGTCGGGATCGACGAAGCTGCTCAGGGGGAGCGACTCGAACGATCTCTGCCAGAGATCGAGCACCACCAGGTCGCGGCTCACGGGGGCGGCCTTCTCGTCGGCGACAAGCACCTTGATAGCCTCGGCCGCTTCCAACGAGCCGATCGTCCACGGTGCAGCCCCTACCACGCCGGCAGTGTCGCAGGTGAGCGTCCCGCCGACTCGGCGCCGTCCGGACCAGACAGCGGAAACAAGGGGGCTCACCCGGCAGAAAGGTGGCCGTCATGCCCGTCGAGCCGATGGCCCCTCCGTAGATCCACGGGATACCCTTCTTGAGGGCGACGTCATTGATCAGGAAACGGGTCTCGAAGTTGTCCAGCCCGTCGACGATCACGTCGGCGTCTTCGACGAGAGTCTCGGCGTTCGCCTGGCTGAAGTCGGCCACCACGCCCTCGACTCTCACCGCTGAGTTCGCTTCGCGAAGATGCCGCTCGGCCGCCTCGGCTTTGGGCAGGTTCTCGGCGATGTCTCGTTCGGTGAAAAGGATCTGGCGCTGGAGATTGTGGGCCTCGATGAAATCACGATCCACGATCCGCACCCGGCCGACACCCGCGCGGACCAGCGCGCTGGCTGCCACGGTGCCCAGGGCTCCGCAGCCCACGACCACCGCCGACCCGGCGCCCAGCCTGCGCTGTCCTTCGGGCCCGATGCCCTGAAAGAGGACCTGCCGGGAATAGCGGTCGAGTTCTTCCATGTGTATCTCCCCAGGACTGAAAGGCTCACACGGAGCCTCACGCTACAGTCCTCAGCCACCGCCTCCGCCGCCGCCACCGCTGCTCCTTCGTGCAATGGTGACGATCAGTACGATCACGACGAGCACGATGATCGCTATGTTGACCCAGGAACCTATGTCGTTGCTCCTTCTGCCCGACCGGTGTATACCCTGGTAGGTATTCTAGCACGGCCGCCGACCGGCTCTCGCGCGCAGCCGCCCGCCGGCCACGGTCCGGCCCGCAGCGTTCGCACTATGCGAACAGGTCTGTCGAAAGGTATCTCTCGCCGGCGTCCGGCAGTATCACCACTATCGTCTTTCCGGCGAACTCGGGCAGAGCCGCCAACCTGACCGCTGCCGCCGTCGCCGCGCCGCACGAGATGCCGCACAGGATGCCCTCCTCCTTGGCCAACCGTCGGGCCATCTCGATGGCCTCGTCGCTCTCCACCTGCTCCACGCGGTCGACGATCGCCAGATCGAGGTTGGCGGGGATGAAGCCCGCGCCGATGCCCTGGATCTTGTGGGGTCCCGGCTTGAGATCCAGCCCGGCCAGCTTCTGGCTGATCACGGGGCTGGCGGCCGGCTCCACCGCCACCGAGTAGAGCGCCTTGCCCTGCACCCTCTCGAAGTAGTGCGAGATGCCCGCTTATCGTGCCGCCGGTGCCCACCCCGGCCACCAGGACATCGACGGTTCCCTCGGTGTCGTCCCAGATCTCCATGCCGGTGGTCTTCTCGTGGATCGTCGGGTTCGCGGGGTTGCTTGAACTGCTGGGGCAGAAAGTAGCGCTCGGGGTCACTCGCGGCGAGTTCCTCCGCCGCCCGCACCGCTCCCTTCATCCCCTCCGCGCCCGGGGTCAGCACGAGATTGGCCCCGAAGAACTGGAGCACCTTGCGTCGTTCCAAGCTCATCGTCTCGGGCATCGTAAGCGTCAGTTTGTAGTTGCGCGCTGCGCATACGTAGGCGAGCGCGATGCCCGTGTTACCGCTGGTGGGCTCGATTATCTCCGTATGCGGCTTGATGATGCCCCGCTCCTCGGCATCCCAGATCATGGCGGCGCCGATGCGGCACTTGACTGAGTAAGCAGGGTTGCGCCCCTCGATCTTGGCCAGCACGGTGGCGGTGGTCTTCCCCACCACCCGGTTGAGCCTTACGAGCGGGGTGTGCCCGATCGATAGCGAGTTGTCGTCGTAGATACGAAAGATGTGGCCGTGAGTGTGAGCCATCGTATTCTCCTTACTAACGCTGCGATGCTTCCAGAGCCTGATCGAGATCGGCGATGATGTCACGCAGATCCTCTATACCCACCGATATCCGCACCAAGTCGGGAGTGACCCCGGCCTGCGCCTGCTCCTCGGGGCTGAGTTGCGCGTGGGTGGTGGTGGCCGGCTGAATGACCAAGGTCTTGGCGTCGAGAATGTTGGCCAGGTGAGAGGCCAGCCGGACCGAGCCGATGAACCTTCTACCGGCCTCCAGACCGCCCTTGATGCCGAAGCTGAACACCGCCCCAGGTCCCAGCGGCAGGTAGCGCTTCGCTCGCTCGTAGTCGGGGTGATCAGATAGTCCGGCGTAGTCCACCCAGCTCACGGCCGGGTGGGCTTTCAGGTGTCGGCCACGGCAAGGGCGTTCTCGGCATGCTTGCGCGCGCGGAGCGGCAAAGTCTCCAGCCCTTGGATGAAGAGCCAGGCGTTGAAGGGCGACAGGGCGGCGCCCAGATCGCGAAGCAGTCCGGTCCTGATCTTGAGCACGTAGGCCAGCCCAGGAGCAACGGCTCCAGGATGGCCGCCGAACGCTTCCCAGAAGTTGACCCCGTGATAGGCGAGGTCCGGCTCGGTTATCTCCGGATATCTGCCGGCGGCCTTCCAGTCGAAGTCGCCCTTCTCCACCACTGCGCCCCCGATGGAAGTGCCGTGACCGCCGATCATCTTGGTGAGCGAATACACGGCGATATCCGCCCCGTGGTCGAAGGGGTTGAAGAGCGGCGGTGGGGTGACCGTGTTGTCGATGACCAGGGGCAATCCGTGCTTGTGGGCCACCTCGGCGATGGCTTCAAGGTCGTCCACGTTGCCTTTGGGATTGCCGATGGACTCGGTGTAGAGCAGCCTGGTGTTCTCGTCGATGGCTCGCTCGAAGTTGGCCGGATCGCCGGAGTCGACGAAACGAGCCTCGATGCCGAAGCGCTTGAGCGGATACGAGAACTGCGTGTAGGTGCCGCCGTAGAGCTTGTCGCCGGTCACGAAGTTCTGCCCGGCCGACGTGATGGCGGCGATCGCGTAGAAGATGGCAGCCTGCCCGGAGGCGGTGGCTACGGCCCCGGTGGCTCCGTGGATGGCTGCCAGCCGCTTCTCGAGCACCTCTGTGGTGGGGTTGGTCAGCCGGGTGTAGATGTTGCCAAAAGCCCGCAGGGCGAAGAGGTCCGCCGCATGGTCGGCGTCGCGGAAGACGTAGCTGCTCGTCTGATACAGGGGCACTGCTCGGGAAAGCGTCTCGTCGTCCGGGGTGTGGCCGGCGTGGAGCGCCAGCGTATCGAGTCCATAGCCCTCATGGCGGGCCGGCGCGCCGTCGGTTGTCTGGTCTGTCATCTCAGGTCGCCTTTCATCTCAGGTCGCATTTCTTCTCAGGTCACCGTACGCAAAGTCATCGTGAAGTCACGCGCTAGATGGCGTAGTCGAGCCCTTCACATCCGTTCACCCTGGCCTCCTGCTCGACCAGATCCTGAAAATCGGTGGCGTCGTACACGTCCATCATCGCCTGGTGGGCTCTCTCCCACATCGGTAGCAAGACGCAGCCCACTCGGAGGGGGCAGTCCGAGCCCATCTCGGCCTTCACGCAGTCGATGGCCGACATGGGCCCCTGCATGATCCGGACGACCTCCCCCACTGTGATCTGTTGGGCCTTTCGCCTCAACCGGTGACCGCCGTCTTTGCCTCGGACCGACTCAACGATACCGGCCTGCCTGAGTTGACCCAAGATGTTCTCCAGGAAGCGAACGGGGATGAATTGAGCCTCTGCGATCTGTGCGGCCTTCACCGGGCCCAGGCCTTCGCGCTTCGCCAACTCCATGATCGCGCGCACCGCGTATTGAGATCTCTGAGAGAGGACCATTCTCTGCTCCTTCGGGCCGATCGCGAAGCAAATACACGCCGCTCCGCTCCAAGTACACTAACTTGGTCGGAATAGTAGACTATCATCGGCCCTTGTCAAGCTGCCCGTGCATCGCGAGTGAGCTCGCGATCCTGGGGGAACTCTCCTACGCGAGCACGGAACCGGGCGGAAGGAGGAAGTCGTGTCCGAACTGGTCGAACACTGGACCGAGGTGATCGAGACGGCGCGCGAGGCCCAACGAGCGGCCCGCGACTGTGACAGCGCGCGAGAGGAGGAGGAGCGCTCCCCGGCACGTGCGATCCGGCGAAGCGTCTGGCGGCTGAAGCGGCCTACGCCTCGGCTCGTGAACGGCTGCTTGCCCTCGTCGCCGACCTCGACACTCCCGGTCCTACACTGCCCCCGATCGTCGCACCGGAAGAAGCACGCGAACATCGCGAAGACCCCGAGCCGTGGGCGCTGACCCACTCCTCTACCTGACCACGCCGGCCGACATGCGCAGCAGCCGCACCTGTCGCCTGCCACTTCGACATGCGTCTCCGCGGCAGGCCGAGGCTCCCTTCGTCAACCCTTCGCTTGGTCGCGATGCTTCCGGGCGATCTTCTTCTCTTCGGCGGTGAGACCCGAGGCGTCGACCCGCGTAACCAGGGTCCAGTGATGGCCCACCGGGCAGCGCTGCACCCTCGCCCATCCCAAGTCGAGCTTTCTGCCCGCCGTCTTGGAGACCCAGACCGTCGTGAAGAGGTGTCCCCGGCGGCAGCGCACGATGGTCTCGACCGGCTCGGTGTAGCCGCGCCGGCGCGCGATGACCGCCCCTGCTGCGAAGGCAAGGAGCGCTGCGACGATGACTACGATGATGGGAATCGCGGTAGACATAGGAGGAGTATATCCACCCGACAAGAGCACGGAGGTGCGCAAATGGCAGAGTTGGCGAGGTGGCCGGAGCTGGAGAGGCTGGACAATCCGCTCGAGCCCGAGGCGGCACCGATCGCACCCGTCGAGATCCGCTTCCAAGTCAGGCCGGACCCGGGAGAGGACTGGGGAACGGAAGCTTGCCACCGAATGCTCGGTGGAGGGCCGGCCCGCTCCCAGTCCGGGAGCGGTCGCAAGCTTCAAAGAGTGGCAGAAGGACGAGACTCCCACCTTCTACTGCTACACCCTCGCCCGAAACCTGCGCGACGGCGACAAGGTGAAGTTGCTGGTGAGGCCGCGGGATGCGGACGCCCCCGAAGATGCCGGCGCGCTTTGGGAGAGGGAATTCCGGGTGCGCCGGGAAGGCGAGAAGCTAAGGCTGGAGTGAACTGAGGCTTCGCGTTAGCGGAGCGCCGGCGGGGCGCACCTAAACGCGCCCTCAGCTGGGCAGGCTCGGCCGCACCTAGCGCGTCGAGAAGTGGCGGCAGGTCGGCCAGGGTGGCCAGCACATGATGGGGCAGGTCCGGGCTGCCCTCTGCTCGTGCGCGCTCCAGGTCGGCACGGCTGGTGACGCCGGTCAGCACCAGCGCCGTGATCATGCCGGCGCGGCGTCCCATCCCGATGTCGGTGCTCATCCGGTCGCCCACGAAGAGGGTCTGCGCGGCCGGCACCATGGTGGTGACGGCGAGGATCTCGGCCAGAGCCAGTCCGGGTTTGCCCATGAAGACCGGCTCCTGCTGGGCGGCTGCGGCCACCGCCGCCACGATCGCCCCCGCGCCGGGTAGCAGGCCGGCCGGGGTCGGGAAGGTGGGATCCTGATTGGTGCCGACGAACAGGCTCCGGCCGCGATCGCGGCCTGGGCCTGAGCGAGAGACCTGAAGGTGAAGCCGCGATCCATCCCCACGACGACGGCTTGGAATCGGCCGGCAGCGGCCTCAGGGATAGCGGGGCCAGGGCGGCGGCTCCGCGCGCAGAGGCTCCAGGCCGCAGCGCCCGCACCGGCGGCGGCAACGGCGTCCGGGTCGCCGTCCTCGCGGGATGGGGGTCGGCTCCCGCCCTGACCGGGCGCAAGGCCGGCTTCCTTCAGTTCCCTCACGAGACCCGCCTCGCCCACCACCAGCACCGGGGCACATGCGGGCAGCCGCTGCCGCAGCCAGCGACCGGTCACGTAGCCCGAGGTCAACACCCGTTCGGCGCCGGCCGGCAGGCCGGCGGCCGCGAGGCGCTCGGACACGTCCTCGCGATGGGCGGTGGAGTTGTTCGTCACGTAGCGCAGATCGAGGCCGCGCTCGGTCACCGCGGTGAGAGCGCCGGCGGCCTCCGGGAACACCGTCGCCACCCAGCCAGACGACCCCATCGAGGTCCACGGCCACGACGAGGCGGGTCGCCGGCCGCTTCCATCACACCAGTCCGAACCCGTGCATCAGCTCTGCCCATGCCCGGTGAACTGGAGTTCGATCGCCGCGTTGGGGCAGACTTCGTGACAGCAGTAGCAGCGGATGCACTTGTCGTCGTCCACCCGGGCCACCCGGGCCTTCTTGTCCATGGTTATGGCCTGGCCCGGGACAGGCCTGCTCGCACGACCCGCAGATGGTACAGGGGCCTGCCTGGGGACGAGGCCGGGGACTGAACCCGCTTCGAGCAGGGCGCCGGCCGAGCCCGCCGATGACCGGTGCATCCAGGCCGTTGCTGGCTATCCCCTTGGCCGGGGGCTGGAAGTCGTTCAGGACGAGATCGGCCACCGGCACGCCCAGGGTGGCGAGGTCTGCTACTCTGCCCTGCCACAGTCCCCGGTCGCGGGCCACAGAGAGCACGGGGACGGCGGCCGGATCGAACCCGGCGATACGGCAGCAGACCGCGTCGATGGCGACGGTATCGGTACCCGCCAGCATCAGGCCCAGGGGCCTGGGCGTGCCTCCGGTGCCGGGACCTTTGCCCTCCATGGCCACGATAGCGTCCATGATGCTGAGCCGGGGCCGCATGAGCGAAGCGACGTCCAGCAGCATGCCGGCGAAGCGCTCGCGCTCGAGCGAACTTGCCGTGATAGCCGACCTTGGTGAGCCCGGGTATCACCCCGAAGAGGTTCTTGGTGGCGCCGGTGAAGACCATGAAGGCGTGCGTCTTGAACTTGGGCAGGTTGATGAGCCCATCGACCCGGAGCGCCGGCTTGATCACTTCCACCCGTTTGACCACGAGCCCATCGGGATGCGGGACCCCCTCCCATCTGTGTCAAGGCTCAGCTCGAAGCCGTAGCTATCGGCCACCTCGCGGTACCCGGTCTTGCGAAAGATCCGTCTCGAGCACCCTTTGGCGTGGGAACCGCCCCGAGCCCGGGCTTTCCACCACCAGAGGGGTCGCCCCGGCTTCCCTGACCTCCAAGGCCACCGCGGCAAGCACCACGGGATGAGTGATGATGGCCTGCCCGGGATCCGAGCCCAGCAACAGGTTCGGCTTGAGACCGATGCGTTCGCCCGGCTTGACGAAAGCCGCCATGCCGCCCAGAGGAGCAAGGACCTCCCGTAGCGCCGCCCGCACCGCGTCGAGCTCGTAGTCTGGCTGCAGCGTACTATCGAGACCTGGCCCGGGGGCCGACCCGACTCTAACGTCTGTGACCTGTGGCATAACGCCTCCCGTCTGATGCGGCTGCTATTCTATCCCGCGGGAGCCGCTCCACACGCCGCTCGTTCCCGCAAGCCGTCCACGACGGGAGGTCGACGTTCTATGGCAGCCATGACCTTCGCCAGCACACTTCTCGAGAAGATTCCGCGCAGCAGCGATACCACCAGCTACCGCTTCTCGCGGCCTCCCGACTACACCTTCAAGGCGGGCCAGTGGTACACCATCACCGTCCCCTCCCCGGAGGGACCGCTCGATCATCATTTCAGTCACGCCGACTCGCCCACCGAATCGCACATCGAGCTGACCACCCGGCTCACCGGTTCCACGTTCAAGAACACCCTCGACTCCCTTCCCGTGGGCGCCGTGGTGCAGATCCAGGGACCGTACGGCCTCTTCCTCTTCGGGTACGACAAGCCGCGGATCGCGTTCTTGACGGGAGGCATAGGGGTCACGCCCGTTCGCAGCATGCTCCGGTATCTGGCCGACACGAAGGGAGCGGGGAGGCTGCCCGGGCAAGAACTTGTCGTCTTCTACGGGAGCATGACCGAGGACGGCATCGTCTACAAGGACGAGTTCGACGAGTTCGAGCGGGTCATCCCCGGACTTCGAGTGATCCATGTCATCACCAACCCTACTGAGAATTGGAAGGGTTACGGGGGGTTCATCACGGCGGGCATCGTGCGCGCCGAGTTGGCCGATCCCAGCACCTGGACCTACTACATCGTGGGGCCGCCTCCCATGATCACGGCCATGGACAAGGTCATGCAGCAGCTCGAGATCCCGCAAGATCACACCGTGGTCGAAAGCTTCGCCGGATACACCTCCTGATCGGCCTATGAGCCGGACCTGAAAGGGCGGATGATCCCTGCACAGACCGGCGACATTCGCGCTGCCCGATGGAACGTCGCTGCCGCGTGGCGCGGGTACGGCTGTCCTTGCCGGTGGGGGAGCGTGGCTGCCTCGAGGGGCGGGCAGCCCGGCTGGCGCGATCGGCCACCGCGGTGACGAGGCGGTGCTATTGAGCGACCCCTTGCGGGTCTTGGTGGCCACGGAGCCCGCTGACGTGCAGCCCCTGCTGGCCGAAGTCCAGGCCTATCAGAAGCAGGGCCGCTTCGTGGCAGGGTACCTGGCCTACGAAGCCGGCGCCGCCTTTGGCTTGAACATCCGAGACGGCTCCGCGGGCGCGCTCCCTGACGGAGCCCTCGCCTGCAACGCCATCCCGCTCGCCTGGATGGCTGTCTACCCGGCCGATTCTGCCGTCATCGTCCCCGCTGACGAGTGGGCCCTCTACCTCGACTCCCTGGACGTATCCAGGGCGGGTCGCCTTCTCAAGGAGACGAGACCGGATCTGAACGTGAGCAAGGACGAGTATCGCGAGGCAATCAGGCGCGTGCGCGAGTTCATCGCCGCAGGAGACACCTACCAGGTCAACTACACGGTCCGGGCGCGCTATCGGCTCGCCGGTCCGGGCGCACTCGATAGGCTCGATCCGCTGGAGTACTTCCTTGCTCTCCTTGTCCGCCAACCCGTACCCTACGCGGCCTACCTCGACCTGGGTGACACTCAGGTCATCAGCCTCTCGCCGGAACTCTTCCTGCGCCGGGACGGCGACCGGCTCGAGAGCCGGCCGATGAAAGGCACCCGTCCCCGCGGCCAGACCCATGTGGCCGATGTCGCCCTTGCCCACGAAGTGGTGGAGACCGAGAAGGAGCGGGCGGAGAACTTGATGATCGTCGACATGGTGCGCAACGACCTGGGCCGCGTCTGCCGGATAGGGAGCGTCCACGTGCCGGTCCTCTATGCGCTCGAGCCGTACCGGACCGTCTGGCAGATGACCAGCACGGTGCAGGGAGAGCTGGAATCTGGAGCCTCACTCATCGACATCATGCGGGCCGTGTTCCCCGGCGCCTCCATAACCGGGGCCCCGAAGCATCACACCATGGAGATCATCGCCGAGGTGGAGACCGAGCCCCGCGGGGTCTACACGGGCACCGTGGCCTTGTTCTCCCCTGGGGGTGACTTCACCGGCAACATCGGCATCCGGACCATCATCCACCGCGATGGAGAATGTACTCTCGGGGTCGGCTCCGGCATCGTCTGGGACGCGTCCGCTCCGGCCGAGTACGAGGAGACGTTGGCCAAGGCTGCGTTCGCCCTCCCCTCGCCGAGCGGCGGATGGCGGCCGCAGGGGACCGAGGCGGCCGAAGACGACCTGCGCCTCTTCGAGACGATGCTGCTCGACGAAGACGGCTACTACCGCTACCTGGACGACCATCTGACCCGCCTGGCCGCCTCGGCCTCGGTGCTGGGCTTCCCCTTCGACATGGAGGCCGCGGCCATGGCGTTGGACCGGATGGCTCGATCCGCGTTTGGACCGCTGGTGGTTCGTCTGGACGTGGACAGGTCGGGCATCATGGAGCTGTCCACCCGACCCCTCCCTACCCCACCCGACACCCCCGTCGCTCTCCTGGTATCGCCCTTCCGCATGGACCCCGACGACGACCTGCTCGCCCACAAGACCAGCAGCAGAGGCTTCTACGACCGTGAATACCGGCGCGCAGTCGCGGAAGGTTGCTTCGACGCGCTCTTCATCAATCGCTTGGACTTCGTGACCGAGGGGGCCATCACCAGCCTGTTCGCCCGGTTCGGCGAGACCTGGGTGACGCCTCCGCTGGGAGATGGGCTGCTTCCCGGAATCTGGCGGGCTCACTTTCTCGCTCAGGCGGGCGCGCAGGAGCGCTCGCTGACGCTGATCGAACTGCTCGAAGCCGACGAGGTGGTAGTGGGTAACTCCGTCCGCGGAAAGATCCCTGTGGCCACCTTGGCGGCCGACCCGGCCACCTACTAGAGCTCGGACAGCCGGGGACGCGACTACTCGCTCGTCAACCGCCGCAGACGCTCATTGGCCGCCTCTCGATCGAATCTCTCCGGGTCGAAGTCTTCACCTGCCCACTCTCGATATTCGTCGTGCTCGGGATCGGCAGGGTCGGAGAGAGCCTCGATCAGCCTTTCGTAGCCCGACACTCCCCCGGAGTCCTCAGGGGGGAAGGCTCTGGCCCCCGCCAGCACCGAGGGACTCACCTCGCGCGGGCTCGGCGGAAGCATCTTCTCCACCTCGAGTTCGATCTCCCAGTGATCGCCGAAGTCATACACGTAGGTGAAGGTGGTGCCCACATCGAGAGGGAGACCGTGAAGGTGAGCGAGGACCTCGTTTCGCACCGGCACCATTTCGTGGGGAGCCGGCTCTCCGTAGCGCTCATGGGCGATGTCGAACTCGTGAGCATGGTAGTCCTCCCACCCGGCCACGGCCTGGATCATCTGGTGAAGTCGCCGGAGCGTTATCTGGTCGGGAACCGTTATCCGGCGCCAGACGGGGGGTCTGACATCGACGAGCGTGAGCTTCAGGTGCAGGATGGAGGCCATGAACGTCCTCGCTCAGATCTCGCAGGCGTCGCCGCGAAGTTTGAGACGCAGCACCCGGGGCAGCACGCCCCCGTGCTTGAAGTACTCGACGTCCACACTCGAATCCAGCCGCGCCCGGCAGGTCAGCCGCAGTTCGTCACCGTTCATCCGACGGACGACCACCTGTACCGCGGCACCCGGCGTGAGATCGTCCCTCACCCCCGTGATGTCGACCGCCTCCGAGCCGTCCAGGGCAAGGCTCTCCACAGAGACACCCTGTTCGAGCTCGAGCGGGAGGATCCCCATGCCCACCAGATTGCTGCGGTGGATGCGCTCGAAGCTCTCGGCGACGACCGCCTTGACCCCCAGCAGGGCCGGGCCTTTGGCGGCCCAATCCCGGGAGCTGCCACTGCCGTACTCTTTCCCCGCGAAGACCACCAAGGGGACACCCATCCCTCGGTAGCGCATGGCGACGTCGTAGATGGACGAGATATCCCCCGAGGGGTGGTGCACCGACCAGCATCCCTCCCCGCATCCTGTCATGAGATTGCGAAGCCGGACGTTGGCGAAGGTGCCTCGCATGAGCACTTCGTGGTTGCCCCGCCTGGCTCCATAGGTGTTGAAATCGGCGGGCCGGACACCGTGTTCGAGCAGATAGCGGCCCGCTGGGCTATCGGCGGCGATGGACCCGGCAGGCGAGATGTGGTCGGTGGTGACCGAATCCCCAAGCACGGCGAGGATGCGGGCGCCGATGAGATCGCCGACCTTGGCGGGCTCCGCGCTGAAGCCGGCAAAGTAGGGTGGCTCTTGGACATACGTGGATTCGGGATCCCAGCGGTAGAGGGCCCCTGCGGGAACTTCCAGGAGTCTCCACGCCTCGCCGCCTTCCAGGGCCTTGGCGTATGACTCGCGGAATACCCCGGGCTGCAGAGCATCTGAGACGAGCGCCGCCACCTCGTCGGCAGACGGCCACAGGTCGCGCAGATAGACGGGCCGCCCGTCCGACCGGGTCCCGAGGGGCTCTTCGGTGAGATCGATGTCGACGGTCCCGGCGAGGGCGAAGGCGACCACCAGCGGCGGTGAAGCTAGGTAGTTGGCCCGCACCTGAGGATGGATGCGAGCCTCGAAGTTGCGGTTGCCGCTGAGCACCGCCGCCACGACCAGCCGGTCGTCCTTGATCGCCCGGACCAGGTCGTCCGGGAGGGGCCCACTGTTGCCGATGCAGGTGGCGCAGCCGTAGCCTACGGTGGCGAAGCCGAGCGCTTCCAGGGGCTCGAGAAGACCGGCGCCGGCCAGGTAGCCGGTTACGGCGCGCGAGCCGGGCGCCAGACTGGTCCTGACCCACCGCTTGGGCCTCAGGCCGAGTGCTGCCGCGTTGCGCGCGAGCAGGCCCGCCGCCAGCATCAGCGCGGGATTGGAGGTGTTGGTACAGCTGGTGATGGAGGCTATGACGACATCGCCGTCGCGCACGGATTCGCGCCTGCCGTCGAACTCCACGGTGCTCTGAACGGCCCCGGTCCTGCCTTGAGCGAGGCTCGGCAGGTTCTGCCGGAATCTGGCAGACATGTCTTCGAGCAGGACCCGCTCCTGAGGCCGACGCGGACCGGCGAGGCTGGGCCTGACGTCGGACAGGTCGAACTCGACCAGCCGGGAGTATTCCGGGTCCGGCGAACCCGGCTCGCGAAAGAGGCTCTGGATACGGCTGTAGGCTTCCACCCGCTCGCAGAGATCGTCGGACCGCCCCGTCTGCCTAAGATAGGTGACGGTCTTGGCATCCACCGGGAAGAAGCCGCACGTGGCCCCGTATTCGGGCGCCATGTTGGCGACGGTGGCCCGGTCGGCGACGCCGAGCCCTTCCGCCCCCGGCCCGAAGTACTCCACGAAGTGATTCACCACCCCCACCGCCCGCAGCAGTTCGGTGATGGTGAGGACCAGGTCGGTGGCGGTGGCTCCCGGGGCCAGTGCACCGCTGAGACGCACCCCCACGACTGGGGGAACCAGCATGAAATAGGGCTGGCCCAACATGACCGCCTCGGCCTCGATGCCCCCCACTCCCCAGCCCAGCACGGCGAGCCCGTTGATCATGGTGGTGTGGGAATCGGTGCCGATCACGGAGTCGGGATAGGCCCAGCGGCGGCGCTTCGGGATCGCACTCTCCCGCCGCCTGCTCCCGGCGTACGACCTGCGCCAGGTATTCCAGGTTCACCTGATGGCAGATGCCGGCCCCCGGAGGGACGACCCGCAGATTTCCGAACTGGCCCTGAGCCCAACGCAGCAGCGCATAACGCTCCTGGTTGCGCTCCATCTCTTTTGCCATGTTCAGCCGACAGGCGTCCGGCACGCCCGCGTAGTCGACTTGAACGGAGTGGTCGATCACCAGGTCGACGGGAACACTGGCGTCGATGATCGTGGGATCGCCTCCGCTCCGCGACACGGCCGAGCGCAGCGCGGCCAGGTCGACCACGCAGGGAACGCCGGTGAAGTCCTGCAGTAGGACGCGCGCCGGCATGAAGGCGAACTCCTGACGCTCGGGAGAGCGAGGATCCCACCGGAGCAGGGTCTGCACGTCCTCTTCGCTGACCACGCCCTGTCCACAGTGGCGAAGAGCGTTCTCCAGCAGTACCCGCACGGAGTAGGGCAACCTGCTCAGGTCCTCGCCACCCGCCTGGGCGAGTCGTCGCAGGTCGGCCACCCGGGCGCTTCCCCCGGGCAACTCCACCGTCTTCCAGGCCCCGAACGGGCCGCCCGCCGGCGCGACCGCGGCAGCGCTCATCTCCATCACGTGCACACCCTGATCTCGCTCACAGGTACACCCGATCTCCCCGGGCTCCGCCGGCTTCTCTCTTGCGGGCCGCGTTGTTGAGGGCGCGGACGTACGCCTTGGCCGAAGCTTCCAGCACGTCGATGGACACGGCTTGGCCCGCGTAGCGCTTGCCGTCGACCTCCACAACCACACGCACCTCGCCCAGGGAATCCTTGCCCGACGTGATGGAGCGCACCTGGTAGTCCATGAGCCTGCCGCTCACGCCCACGGCGTCGTCGATGGCCAGGAAGATCGACTCCACCGACCCGCCGGAGAAGGCCTTACCCGCGTAGGGCTCTCCCTGCTTGCGCACACCCACCTGCCCGGAGGAGATGATGTCGGAGCCCGCGGCCACGTAGAAGTGGTCGAGTGAATAGACATCCTCGCGCTCCCGGATCTCCTCCCCCACAAGCGCTTCCAGATCGGCCGTGGTGACCTCCTTCTTCTTGTCGGCGATCTCCTTGAAGCGGCGGAAGGCCTCGTCCAGTTCGGCTCCCTCCAGATGTATGCCCAGTTCGGCCAGGTGCGTGCGCAGCGCATGGCGCCCGGAGTGCTTGCCCAGGACGATGTCCGATTCGGCAAGCCCGATGTCTTTCGCGTGCATGATCTCGAAGGTGGTGCGTTCCTTCAGAAGCCCGTCCTGGTGGATCCCGGATTCGTGAGCGAAGGCATTCTTGCCCACGATCGCTTTGTTGGCCTGCACGATCTGGCCGGTGTAGCTCGAGACCATGCGGCTGGTACGGAATATCTCCGAGGTGACGATGTTCACCGGCCGCTGAGTGATGTCCGCTCGGGTGACCAGGGCCATGGCCACCTCCTCGAGCGCGGCGTTGCCTGCCCGCTCACCCAGCCCGTTGACGGCCACCTCCACCTGGGTCGCACCCCGCTCCACAGCCGCCAGCGAGTTGGCCACCGCCAGCCCCAGGTCGTTGTGACAGTGGACGCTCAGCACAACGTTCTCCAGACCGGCAACCCTCGCATACAGACTGTCCATCAGTGCCGCGTACTCTGTCGGCAGGGTGTAGCCGACCGTGTCGGGCACGTTGATGGTCGTAGCCCCCGCTTCGATAGCAGTCTGCAGGACCTGAGCGAGGAAACCGACATCGGAACGGGTGGCGTCCATCGCCGAGAACTCGACGTCGCCGGGGCAGAGCGATACCGACAGCTCCACCATGCGCCGCGTCAGGTCTATGACCTCTTCACGCGTCGCCCGCATCTGATGCTCGAGGTGGATGTCGGACGTCGACACGAACGTGTGGATACGAGGCCGCTGGGCGGCTTTGATGGCATCCCAGCACGTACGGATATCGCTCTCCACACAGCGTGCGAGCCCGCAGATGACCGGCCCCTTCACCTCTCGGGCGATGGTCTGTACAGCGTCGAAATCGCCGGGGCTGCTGGCCGGGAATCCCGCCTCGATGACATCCACTCCCAGGCGCGCCAACTGGTGGGCGATCTCCAGCTTCTCAGACGCGTTGAGGCTGCTGCCGGGTGACTGCTCTCCGTCACGCAGAGTGGTGTCGAAGAAGACGACCGGTTTCCCGATATTGCGACGCCCCGGCGCCGTGATGGTGGACATAGCTGTACCTCCTGGTATCTGCACTCAATGATAGCTGCTGACATGCCGGTGAGCGCCGGCCACGCGAACTCTCCCCCTCAGCGGGGGAGGAGCAGGAGGAGACAGAGACCCTCGGCGCGACGCGCAGTGCTATGGAGCGCGCGAGCGCCCTCGTCGTCCCAGCGGATCATCACCACGGTCTCCATGAGGTCGTCAGTGTAGCATCGCCGTCGGCGCATCCGCACCCCTTCCCTCAGGCGCGCCGAGGTGCCATAGTGCGGGTGCCCGATAGCGACAAGGGAAGGGGGCGGCGTGGGTCCCAGCCAGGACGGTGCGGACGGCATAGGCCAGCCGGTGACCGCTGCCGTGTGCGGCTTGTTCTGTTCAGCCTGCACGTTCTTCATAGGCACCCACGAAGACCCTGAGCGACTCGACCGGCTCGCCGACGCGCTCGGCCTGGAGGTGGAACGACTGCACTGCGACGGCTGCCGCTCCGACCGCCGTCTCTTCTATTGCGGCAACTGCCACATGTTCGCCTGCGCCGCCGAGCGGGGGTACGGGTTCTGCAGCGAGTGCCCGGAGTACCCGTGCCCGGAGCTGCAGACCTTCATCGCCGAGCGGCCTCACCGGGCCGACATCCCCCGCGATCTGGCTCGCATAGCCGAGATCGGCGGACGGGCCTGGCTGGTGGAGGCCACCATCCGCCACACGTGTCCCGAGTGCGGCACCATGAACTCCGCCTATGACCTCTCGTGTCGCGCCTGCGGACGCGATCCCTCGAGCCCCTACGTGGCCGAGCATCGAGAGCTCATCCTGGCCCGGATGCGGAGCCAGTGAAAGAGTCGACCAAGGAGAGTGCCGTGCTCAAGGATTATCCGAAGTTCACAGCCGCGGCGGTCCAACAGGCCCCCGTCTACCACGACAAGCCCGTCTACTTCGACATGCCCGCCACCCTCGACAACGCGGTCAAAGCCATCAAGGAGGCGGCATCGAACGGAGCGGAGCTCGTCGTGTTCCCCGAGCTGGCTATCCCCGGCTATTGCCACTTCGCCCTTGAACTGACGAAGGGTCCCGAATACACGAGCATCTGGGCCGAATACCTCCGCCACGGTATGGAGGTACCAAGCGATGAGACCGACATCCTCTGCGCGGCGGCCCGCCGGAACAAGATCAACCTGGTCATGGGCATCAACGAACGGGTGGCGAAGTACGGCGGCCGGCAGCACAACTCGGCGCTGTTCATCAACAAGCGGGGCGAGATCGCCGGGCTTCACCGCAAGGTCAATATCACCGTGCAGGAACTGCTGATCCACACCCGCGGCAATGGTGGCCAGAACCTGGTCATCCCGGAGTTCGACTTCGGCAAGGTGAGCGCTCTCATCTGCGGGGAGCACAACCAGCCGATGCTGTGGAACAACTACATCATCCAGGGGACCAAGGTCAACTGCTCGATGTGGCCCGGATACCTGGGTGGAGCCGAGGAATTGCCCTGGGTCACCCCGGCGGTCACCACGGCCGTCGCTTCCACCGGCGCCTGCTGGTGCGTGCTCGCCGCGGAGTACATCCCGCCGGAGAAGCGGCCCAAGGACTTCTATCCCAACACCAGCTTCTATCAGAGCTTTGGAGGCAGCGCGATCATCAGTCCGTTCGGCGAGATCGTGGCGGGACCCCTGCGCGACCAGGAAGGCATCGTCTACGGCGATATCGACCTCAAGGTCAACGAGATGGCGCGAGGCATCATCAATATCACCGGCCTCTACAGCCGCTGGGACATCCTGAGCCTGCGAGTGCGGCAGGAGGACTACGAGCCGATCGTACCCATGGAGGCGATGGAGAGTTCGGGCGCCTGGCTACCACCGGCGGCGACGTCGGAGTCCGCGCCGGCGACCGCGCCCCCGCCCCTCACCCCGGCACAGCGTGCCGCTGAAGCCTCGACCGCAGAGATCGCCGAGCTACGGGAGAGGATCGCCTATCTGGAACGCAGGCTGGCGGAGACGGAGAGGCCGGCGGGATAGGTAGACCGCAGCGCTGACAGAAGAACCATGCGCTTTCTTGACGCTCACTGCGACACCATAGGCCCGATCTGGGAGGGAAAAGCCGACTTCGCGGCAGCGAACGCGGCGCAGGCCGTCACCGAGGAGGTTTCGGCTGCTCACGCCGCCGCGAGCAGCCCGGCCGACCATCCGCTCCATGTCACTCTGCCCGGTCTCAGAGCCGGCCATATCGGCGCCCAGGTGTTCGCCAGTTGGACCTGGAGCGGAGCGCACAAGGGACGGGAGTACGAGGTCGGGATGGCGAAGGTGGAGGCCGTGCGCAGGCTCTGCGCGGACTTCCCCCAGGACCTGGTCTTGGCCCTCAGTGCCGCGGAACTCGCGGAGGCCTTCGCTGCGGACGGGGCGCAGCTGCCACGGGTGGCGGTCCTCCCCAGCCTCGAGGGCGCCGACCCGCTGCTGGGCGACGTCGACAACCTGTTCGCGTTCCATGATGCAGGGGTGCGGCTGCTGACGCTGGCCTGGGGCGACAATCCGTTCTGCGGCTCCACGTACGGGGACGGGACCGGGCTGACCAAGAAGGGAGCCGACCTCGTCGCGGCCTGCGAGTCGTTGGGGGTCATGGTGGACGTCTCCCATCTATCGGACCAGGCCTTCAAGGACGTCTGTGACGTTGCCGAGCGGCCGTTCGTCGCCAGCCACAGCAACTGCCGCTCGCTCTGCCCGCATCCTCGGAATCTCACCGACGAGATGATACGGGCGCTCGCCCTGCGGGGCGGCGTCGTGGGCATCTCGCTGGCCCCGGAGTTCCTCTCCGCCGGGTACTACGAGGCTGAGCGCGCAGCCACCGGGAATTGGTACGCAGCGGTGTCCTCGGGGCAGCGGACACTCGAGCAGGTCACGGCCGGGATCGCCGACGCGATGGCCGCTGTGCCTCGGCCTCCGCTGTCTCTCATAGTCGATCACGTACGATGGGCCATCGACGTCGGGGGCGAAGACTGCGTCGGCCTGGGCGGTGACCTCGACGGCGTGGACCGCTTGCCCGCAGGCTTCGCGGGCGTCCAGGACTATCCGCGGATAGAGGATCTGCTGCGGCAGAGCGGCTTGCCCGAGCGCCAGATCGAGAAGGTCTGTTACGGGAACTTTCTGCGCGTGTTCCAGGAGGTCCTGGGTTAGGTCACGGCGTCAACCAGCCGTGGATCGGCCGGCGGTCGCTGGGCCGCGATCCCTCTAGGCGACTGCCCTCCTTCGCACCGGCCATCTCGCTCTTCGGCTCCAGCGGCGCAGCCGCGGCTTCTGCCCCCACCCGATGATCAGCAGCGAGCCGAAGACGATCATGATCTTCTGCAGCAGAGGCATGGGCGTCCAGTGGTAAGCCACTCGGTTCTTGACGATGGACCAAAGAGGGATCTGCTTGGGTAGCTTCGCCAACCACCCCTTCCCGTCGTCCGACACGAAAGCAGTGGCCGGGTCTTCCATCTTCGCCGGGTTCTTGCCCGGATAGTCGATCCAGACGTGGGTGAAGGAGTAGCGAAGGGTGTACGGCATGCCCTTCGCCTCGAAGACGCTGGCCGCGAGGAGTGCTCGTGCCTGACAGTCTCCTGCTCGCGCCTGCAAGACCTCTCCCACGTTGGGGAAATACCAGGGGAGCCCGTAGACGGTCCAAGACGGCCGGTATTCGACGTAGTCGAGGGCGAAGTCCTCTATAGCCTTGTAGTCGTTGGGAAGTGCGGCCGCCACGGCACCTACAGCCGATGCGTCCACCGGCGGATCCTGCAGGCGGGCTATGGAGCCCACCAGGGGACGAGGATCCGGGTATACGACCGCTCCGATCCAGAGACCTATGAAGATGACGACCAGAACATGGCGGAGCAAACCGCGCCAGCGCGAACGAATGCGCTGCCTCGGCGCGACGTCCGAGGACGGGCCAGCCGGCTCGGTTACGGTCCGCTCAGAAGATGCCGCGGTCCCCACCCACGACCTTCATTCCGACCTGCTCCTTTGGACGAGGCGCCGCCCCGGTCCCCCACCGCCGGGTTCTTGCGCAGTGCAGGGATTCTATCGTCTTTGGAGTCTGGACGCGACATCCATGCACTTGCCTTCCGGGCCGCCGGGGCCTAAGCTACGCGTTCGATGCCCAACGCCTACTACACCTGCAATCTCCTGCCCCTCGAATTGGTGGCCCGCACCGGCTATTCCCCTCGGTGGCTCGGCGAGCATCTGCAGGATCCCGGGGCACCTGCCCGCCGCGACGCGCTCAGCATCCACCCCATGACCTGCCCCTACGTGGCCCGTCTGGTGGCCGCAGCCGACGCCCTTCTCGACGACGCCGACGGCGAGGACGTGCTCCTCGTTCCAGGCGGCTGCGACGCCATGAGACGCATGGGTGATCTGCTCGCCGCTACCTATCCCGGCCGGGTATTCTCCCTTCCGCTCGCTCGCTCCTCGGCGGACGGAGTCGTCCAGACATTGGCTTCCGACCTGGCTCAGCTCGAAGGGTGGCTGGAAGGCAAAGCCGCCGCGCAGCCGCGCGTAGCCGTCGACGCTCAGACGTTGCGCGCAAGGCAGTGCGGAGCCGATCGCACCCGCGAGTGCAGCTGTCAAGCAGACCCCGTGTGTGGACTATCCTGCGCCGCCTCGACCGGGAGGCGTATTCGTGGTCGCCGGTCCGCTGACGGACGATTCCCTGCTGCGGCTGATCGGCCAGCTGGGCGCACACGTCTCCGGGCTCGAATCGTGCACGTCTCCCGACCGCTGGAGACCTCTGGCCGAGGCCGGCGGCGCTCCCGCGGCGACACCGGACCGTGACCGCTTCATCGCCCTCGCCCAGGAGCTCTTGGCCATGGGGATGTGCCCCCGCCGCTCCACCATGGAGAGACGCGACCATCTGATCAGGCGACTCGACGAGAGCCGCCCGTCGTCGGTGATATATGCGCGCCAGAGCTTCTGCGACCCCGGTGCTTACGACGCTTTGCTGGTCGCACGACTGGCCGAAGAAAGGGGCCTTCCCTACCTCGAGATCGAGGTCGGGTTCCCCTTCGAGGCGAGCGGCCCGCTTCGCACCCGAGTGGAGGCCTTCCTCGAGGCCCAGCTGCTCGACGATGACCTCCTGGACGACGCGGACGGGGAGGTCTGACCGTGCCCGGCATGGCCGACGTGACCGGCAACTCCTTGAGTGCTTCCCTCATCCGCACGGCTTTCCTTACCGGCACCCGCTGGAAGGCCATGCAGACCCGCACCGCCCGGACCTACCTGCAGTTTCACGCGCTCGCTGCCTCCCTGGAGCTGTTCAAGACCGGGGCCATCGTCCCCTGGGTGTCGTACCTGTTTCCCACCGAGATCCTCACCTCCTACGGCATCACGCCGATGATCCCCGAGATCGGCTCGGCCACCATCACCGGCAGCGACCTTCGAGACGAGGTGGAGGCTGCGTCTGCCCGCATGCCTCTGGCCCGCGATGTCTGCAGCTATCACCGCACCGCCCTGGCCGCGGTGGAGAACGGGATGCTGCCCGCCCCCACCATGTGCTTGGGCACCACTCCCCTCTGTCTCGGCAAGGAGTGCCTCCTCGAGATGCTGGCCGTGAGGCACAACGTGCCCTTTCGCGAGATCCGCGTGCCTCTGCCGCCCGATGAGGGCGAGGCCTCGCCCGACGTCGTTGCCGACGTGGCCGAGCAGATGCGTGTGCTCCATGACGATATCGGCCGGTGGACGGGTCGTTCCCCCAACCTCAAGAAGGCCATCGAGACCTCGAACCGAGCTTCCAAGGCCTGGGGGGCCATCATGGCAGCCCGCCTGGCGGGGGAGCTGGAGATGGACGGCCGCAAGACGTTCGCACTGGTGTTCCTGGGTCAACTCCTCTGGGGGACCGAGGCGGGAGCCAACGATTTCGAGCGCCTGCTCACCGACAAGGGCAGGCGCGACCTCATGGCGCCGGTACTGCCGGGTGGCCGCAGGCTCAAGCGGCTGCTGTGGCTGCACACCGTCCCGCACCACGATCGCGAGCTCTTCGACCTCATCGAGAAGCGTGACGCGGTCGTCATCTTCGAAGAGATGGGGCAGATGCATCTCGAGACCATCGATCCCGACGATCCTTTCCCCGGCCTTGCCCGGCGGCTGACCGACCACGCACTCTGGGGAACCTCGGCCAGGCGCGCCCGCCTCAACGTGGCGCTGGCGAAGCAACTGAGAGTGGATGGAGCGGTGCACTTCAACCATTGGGGCTGTCGGCACGGTCTGGGGTCGGTGCCCGTGGTGCGTGCAGCCTTCATGGAGGCCGGTATCCCCTTCTTGGCCATCGACGGAGATGCTCTGGCCCGAGGCGGACCCAACCAGGAAAAGTCTCTACAACAGATGGAGAGTTTCCTCGAGCTGCTGTAGCCGCGACGCAGCCGGATGCGCCGCAGTTTGGAGGCACCGCGGTTAGCGCCGGGTTTGGAGGCAACGCGGTTCGTCAGCGCTCTCCGGGTAGCTCGCTCCTCCGGCCGTATTCGTCGCGCAACACCCGCCGCATCACCTTGTTCGACGCCGTCCGAGGAAGAGCCGCCACCGGTACCACCTCGTGGATCTTGAACAGCGGATTCAGCTTTCCGGCGATCGCCCGCTGCATCTCCTTCTTGAGGGCCTCGTCGGCCAAGGGCGCCTCGGGAAGCATCACGGCATAGATCACGAGCAGGCTCGGTCCGCCGTCCGGCGGGTTGAACGCGACCGCGGCCGTTTCCACCACCCCGTCGACGGAGCCAAGCGTCCGCTCGATCTCCGCCGAGCTGACCTTGATACCGCCAAGGTTCATCGTGTCATCGGCACGCCCGTGCGCCCGGTAGAAGCCTCCGGCAAGAGCCTCCATCTCATCACCATGCCGGCGCAGCAGCTCGCCGTTCGGACCGGGCGGAGTGTCCGCGTAGTACACCTCGTGATGATCCTTGTTGAGAAGCGTGTTCGACAGGCCGATCGAGGGCGGGACCAGGAACAGTTCGCCGATGCCGGCCGGCCGGCCGTGCTCGTCCAGGATGTGAAAGTCGAGACCGAATGCGGCGGTGGAGAACGTCGCGGGCGACGCCGGCTGGACGATGGAGCCGGTGATGTATCCGCCCGAGATCTCCGTCCCCCCGCAGTACTCGACGATAGGCCGGTAGTTGGCGAGGGACATGAGATACAGGTAGTCATCCGCCTTGGACGTCTCGCCGGTGGAGCTGAACAGCTTGATGGAGGACCAGTCGAGGCCGCGGACCAGGTCCGCGTTCTGCCAGGCCTTGACCAGGCTGGGCACGAGCCCCAGCATCGCGACGCGGGTGTTCTGCACGAACTCGCAGAACTCCCGGGTATTGGGGGCCCCATAGTAGAGCGCCATCGTAGCCCGGTTCATCAGAGTGGCGTAGATATGCCACGGTCCCATCATCCAGCCGATGCTCGTCGGCCATGCGATCACCTCTTGGGGCCTGATGTCGTGATGAAGATGGCCGTCCATGGCGCACTTGATGGGCGAGGTGTGGGTCCAGGGGATCGCCTTGGGATCGCCCGTGGTCCCCGAGGAGAAGAGCACGTTGCTGAGATCGTCGGGGTCGCACGACACGGCCTCGAACGTGTCCTCCTCGGCCAGGAAATCCTCCCACCAGACATCCTGTTCTCGGAGAGACACCGACTCGGCTGCTCCCGAGCGGACGACGACGACCCGCGCGGCTCCGGCATCGACGACCTTCTGATACATCGGGCAGGGCCTTCCCCGCCCGAGGCATGACGTCCAGAGTGACGGCTGCCCCCGACTTGGCCAGCCGCATGCGCGTGGCGATCTCGTCCGGGGCGAAGCTGTCGGCTATGGAGGCGACGGCGTACCCGGCCTTGATGACCCCCAAGTAGGCCGCGACAACCTCGAGAGTCATGGGCATCACGAGCGCGACACTGGCAGATCGAGGAAGACCGGATTCCGCCAGGGCTCTGGCGAAGCGGTTGGACAGCCTGTCCAACTCCCCGTAGGTCGTGACCTCGATCGTGCCACCCTCGGCCTGGTGTAGGATCGCCGGGACGTCGGCCGCCGCCAAGAAGCAGCTCTCCGCGATGTTGAGCCGAGCGTCGGGCAACCACCGTGGCGTTTCGAGCCCGCGGCGAAGGTCGACCACTGCGGACGGATGCTGCTTGAACTTCACGCCCAGCGCTTCGATCACCTGGCCCCAGAACTCCGCGCGGTGCTCGACGGACCAGCGGTGGAGATCGTGGACTGAGGTAAGGCCCACCTTCTTGGCAGCGCAGCGATGTTCGAGTCGGCGATGTCACGCTCGGTGGGAGTCCAGGCGGGAGGCGGACCTTGCGAGTGATCCCAGTCTCTTGAAGATGGACTTGTACAGGTGCAGGTGGACCGGGAAGGGGACGTCGGGCGAGAGCACCTCACGCGAAACGCGGCCCCACAGCTCGCCGGCGGGGATGCCGGGGTCCATGTCGTCGAGCTTCTTGACCATCTCGGCAGCGTCTTCGGGAGCGAGCCCCAGGGCGCTAAGGGTGTCGGGGTTGATCCCGAGCGACATGACAGCCTCCTTTTTGTCAGGCACTTCGTCCAAGCCAGACCGATGCGCGCTGAGGCCTCACGTCGCCGGGACAGTCGACGTGCGGGCCCTCACGAGCACGTCTATGCTGTCGGCCGCCCATGGATCTCGGGCGGGATTGGAGACACCGATGCCAATCGTACAACAAAGAGCGGCGCGCCCCGAGAATCGCGCGCGCCCCTCATGACGCAGCGTTCCGCGACCTCGCTCGTGCGCTCGTTTGCGGACCGGCAGCACAGGAATGAGGGAATCGTGCAAGAATTCGAATGACAAAGCACGATACTGGTGCGTTTCTGAGGAAGGAGCACCGCATCCACATGGCAGAGACCGAACGCACTCTCGCCGTCTTCATCGATTTTGAGAACCTCGCTATCGGCTTCAAACACCGGCGCGGCGAATTCGACATCCACAAGATCCTCGAGCGGTTGGTAGAGAAGGGCAAGGTCATCGTCAAGAAGGCCTACGCCGACTGGGGCGAGTACAAGCAGTACACCAAACCACTTCACGAGAACGCGATCGAGCTGATCGAGATCCCCAAGCGACAGATGACCGGCAAGAACTCGGCCGACATCCGACTGGCTGTCGACGCCATGGACCTGGCCTGGTCCAAGGAGCACATCGACACGTTCGTCATCGTGTCGGGCGACTCCGACTTCTCGCCGCTGGTCTCCAAGCTCAAGGAGAACGGCAAGCACGTGATCGGCCTGGGGATGAAGGACTCCACGTCCGACCTCCTGGCCGCCAACTGCGACGAGTTCATCTTCTACGAGGATCTGGAGAAGCAGGCGGCGCCGCCCGCGCCCGGCCCGCAGGCCGTCGACATCCCGCCGGAGAAGAAGGAGGTCTTCGACCTGCTGCTGGAGTCGATCGCAGCCCTCATCCGGGAGAACAAGGACCCCATCTTCGCCTCCATGGTCAAGGACACCATGCAGCGCAAGAAGCCCTCGTTCAACGAGTCGGCCTACGGCTATCGCAGCTTCAGCAGCCTGCTGGTGGACGCCGAGAAGCGGGGGTTCATCAAGCTGCACCGGGAGAAGAAGGCCGGCTGGACCTACGTGGTGGAGGGCTTCGTCGAGTAGGGCGGCCTCCTCCCTCGAGACGCTTGCAGCGTCGCGCGTTCGAGCGCTCTCGATCACTCCGCGCAGCCGGCGCACCCCAGCACCCGTCCTTCTCGCCGGGGACCTGCCGGCTTGTCAGTCCCTCGAGCGGTGAGGGCATCTCGTTCGCCCTCCTGAGCGGCGCAGCCGCAGGACGGGCGGTGGGAAGCGCCACGCCAGACGAGGCCTATCGGAAGACCTTTTCCGAGCTGAAGCGGCGCGTGCTGATGAAGACTCTCAAGGCCAAGGTCATCTACTCTCCCGCGGCGCGGAAGTGGGCTCTCCGGCTGCCGTGGTGCCCATAAGACCGGCCGGCGGTTACACTGAACCCTCCGTCGGTTACGCGCCGGCCTTGGCACCGCCGTGGGGGCCAGCCGTCTTGCCCGCGTGCTGCTCCCAGTCCGGGACTGCCTCCCCCACCATAGCCAAGAAGAAGTAGGTCGTGGAATCGCCCATGAACTGGAAATCGCGCTTGAGGGCGGACGCCATCTTCTGGTAGTCCTCATTCGACTGAAGATACTTGTCGAAACCCTCGAATTCCGCATCCAGCTCAGAGATCTTGGCCGCGTTGTCGATAATCGCCTCGATCTTACGTCGGTTTCTGATGATGCGAGGATCGGCCGCCAGGCGGTCGATGTCGGCCAGACTCATGTTCGCGACCTTCTCGACATCGAAGCCTGCAAAGGCGTCTCGGATGCCATCCCATTTCGCATCCACCACATGCCAATTGATCCCCGCTGTGAAAATGACCCGGGTCATGGCCTCCAGGTAGCCCGAGGCGGACGTGGGCTTGGTGAAATGCCATTCGTGCATGTCGTCTCCTTCCTGCCTCGGCGGTGACACCCGTGCTCCGCTTACCCTACACGCCTCAAATCATGCGTTCGCCGCGGTCTTTGCCACGCTTGCCCAGCTGACGTCTTTCGCTCGATGCAGAGACGACCGAGGGCCAGGTTGGATGCCTGGAAGATCCTTATCTGGGAAAGACCCCGCCCCGGCGAAGCCGGGACGAGAGCCCTTCACGAAAGAGTCCCTCCCCGGGCGCTGCCGGGGAGGGACCAACCATCATCGCCGCCTATGGCCTATGGCCCTCGGAGGAGGAGTCGCACCAGCGCAGCCGGGGCGAGGGGGCTATGAGCCCGGGCCCCTACGCCCTCCCGATGACCACCTTGAGCGGATCGACTTCGTTTCGCAGGATGCGCAGCTCTTCGTCGGTCGGCGCCTCGGTGCGGCCGATCTCCTTGGGGACGACCAGCTCGAAGCCGGTGTTCTCCTTGACCTTGTCGAGCTCCACGCCGGGATTGAGCGACTCGACCATCATCGCCTTGGTCTGCGCTTCGAAGCCCATGACCGCCAGGTCGGTGATGATCTTGTAGGGGCCGCCCTCGGGCAGGCCGGCGGCTTCGCGCGCGCCCTCTCCCGTAAGGAAGCCGGGCGACGTGATGAAGTCGCATTTCTCGACGAACCGCGCCTTGCTGTGGACGGTCATGATCATCGTGCGCCAGCAGAAGGAGGCGAAGTCGTTAGCGCCACCGCTTCCCGGGAAACGGACCTTGGGCTTGTGGTGGTCGCCGATGAGGGTGGAGTTGATGTTGCCGTACTTGTCGATCTGGGCGCCGCCCAAGAACGCGTAATCCACTTGGCCGCGGGCGCAGGTGGTCATCATCTCGGCCATACCAGCCGCCATGACGGCCTTGTAGAAGGTGCGGGAATCGCCCACCGAGATGGGCATCTGCGGAAGCAAGGGGGCTACGCCGCCGGCCTCGAACAGGATGATCAGGTTGGGCGAGCAGGTCTTCTGCGCCAGCATGGCCGCGGCGCAGGGAGCGCCCGTGCCCACCGCGACGGTCTTGCCGTCCTCCAGATACCGCGAGGCGACGCAGATCATCAGTTCCATCGTGTTGTATTCGGGTGCCATTTCGCTATGCTCCTTCGACCTCGAGCGTCCGTCAGTCCTCGACCAGGTTCTCGAGCTTCTGCAGCTCCTCGATCCGCTTCAGTCCGCCGCATCGCACCAGATACTCCTGGAAATCCGCGCAGCTGTAGATGTAGTGGTCGAGGAACTTCTCGAACTCCTCCGGGTCTTTCTCCACCTTCATCCACTGGGCCAGGTGCTCCTCGTCGGAGAAGTAGCAGTAGGGCATGTTGCCGGGGTAGCTGCCGTACGGGACCTCGACCACCGCGTCCACCAGGTAGAACGGGATGGACGTGTGGGTGGGGTCCTCGCGGATGACCTCGTTATGCACCAGTTTCTCGGTGGTGATGATGAGGCGCTTGGCCGCGCGCGCCAGCTCCAGGTCGGCAACCGAGATGCCGCGGATCACCGAGTTGCCATACATGTCGGCCGCGTGCACGTGGATCGCGGCCACGTCGGGCCAGAAGGCCGGGACGGCCGCGTATTTCTTGCCGGTGAAGGGGCACTCGATGACCTTGGCCGCCGGACATCTTGAAGGTGTCGGTGCCCAGCATGCTCCGGACGAGCCCGAAGGAGACGCCGTCGGCGGCGGCCTTCAGGCGGGCGTCCAGTGCGTAGTTGCTCCACTCGGTCACCTGTACTTCGCCCGACTCCATGTACCGCCGAGCGTTGGGCGAGAGCCCGCGAGCCTCGAGGCCCACGATGTAGGCGGCATCGCAGCGGTTGAAGCACTTGCCGGCTGCGAGCACCTGGAAGTCGTGAGTGGAGGTGTGCCCGAGGAAACCCAGATCCTTCTTCCGCTGCCGGACGATCTCGTGGACGATCGCGTTGGGGATGCGATTGGCGCCGAAACCGCCGATGGCCAGGTAGTCGCCGTCGTGGACGAACCTCTCCACGGCCTCCTTCTCGGTCATGCGCTTGTCGACCATGGCCCGCGACTTCTCTCGGAAGAACTCGCGCGCCTTGTCCGGATCAGGATCGGTGAAGACCGGATTGACCCCCTGGTCCAGGACTTCCATATACTCTCCTTCATCGTGCAAAGGGTTTTGCGTGCGACCGCGCCGCCCCCAAACGAGCACATGCCGCAGCGGCTGGGAATGACCCCAACCAAGGTCTGAAGGCTATCACGTAGGACCGCCGCCAGGAAGGCAGGGCAGTCTTCGCGCGATGGCAGCGCAGTCCACCCAGTGGTACAACGCGCCGCCCGCCGGCACACGCCCGGTCGGGCGCGTAGGGTTTCGGCCGAGCCGCCCTCCGATGTTAAGATGGGCTCCATGACCGACGAACCACGCGATAACACAGAGCCAGCGGCCCCAGCGGAGGATGGCGGCACCAACCCCCTGCACAAGAAGCTGGGAATACGCACGGGCCTACGCGGCGCGATCGTCGCTCCACGCGAGGATGTCGCCGGGCTGCTGTCACCTTTGCCCGACGCCTTTGTAGTCCTGGATTCCGTCGCGGACCTGGCGGCGACAGACGGAACCTACGACTACCTGCACGTCTTCGCCTTCAACCGGGCCGACCTGGTCAGAGACTTCCCCGCCCTGCGCGACAAGGTGGGCCCCGGAGGAAGCCTCTGGGTCTCCTGGATCAAGCAGTCCTCGGTCCGCGGTGGTGGCGGGCTACCCGGCGATCTCAACGAGAACGCCGTCCGGCGTCTGGCGCTCGCCGGAGGACTGGTGGACGTCAAGGTAGCGGCTCTCGATGCCGAGTGGTCGGCTCTGAAGCTCGTCTGGCGCCGCCACTAGACGCACCGGCCACCCGCCCGGCGCTTCGCCGCGGCACCCCTCCCCTTGGATACGCTACCGCGGCTCAGAAGTCCAGCTCATAGTGGAAGACGCCGTCTCCGTGGCTCCGACGGACCTTCATATTGCTGTGGTCCAGCACCGCCTGCATAGGCTTGTTCCCCGTAAGGACCTCGGCGGTGAACCCGGCGATCCCGTTGCGCTTGGCGATGCCGGTGAGGTGCTTCATGATGAAGGTGCCGATGCCCCGCCCCTGCCAGTCGTCCCGCACGATGAAGGCCACCTCGGCCCGGTTCGTCTTCTGATCGAGGTAGTAGCCCCCGATGGCGATGATCTCTTCGCCGTGAGCTTCGGGGAGAGTGCCGACTATCGCCACCTGATTACGGTGATCGATGTAGACGTAGTTGCGCAGTTCCTTCCGAGAGATACGTTCCAGATTGGACATATAGCGGTAGTAGAGGGTCTCTCTGGACAGGGAGTAGAAGAGGTCGCGGGTGGCAGGCTCGTCGGTGGGCCCCATGGCCCTGAAGCGGATGAGCGTGCCATCGTCCAAGACAGTGGTGGTACGGACCTCCTCCGGCCCCACGAAGAGCCGGCCCTCAACGTCGGCCATCTCCGGGTTGACCCACCGGTGCTCCAGAGCCTTGGCCAGGAGCTCCTCGCGGAAGTCGGGATGGGCGATGGTGATGAGGGCCATCGCCCGCTCCTGCACGCTCTTACCGCGCAGGTAGGCGATCCCGTATTCCGTGACTACGTAATGCACGCTCACCCGGGTGGTGACCACGCCGGCCCCAGGCCTCAGTGTGGCGACGATGCGGGATACCGTGCCCCCACAAGCGGTGGAGGGCAGCGCGATGATGGCCCGGCCGCCCGATGAGCGTCCGGCCCCCTGATTGAAGTCGGCCTGTCCGCCCACGCCCGAGTAGAAGCTGGTCCCCAGCGAATCGGCGCACACCTGGCCGGTGAGATCCACTTCCAAGGCGGTATTGATAGCCACCATCTTGTTCTGGCGTCCGATCACCAGGGGATCGTTGACGTACTCGGTGGGATTGAACGAGAAGAGGGGGTTGTTGTCGACGAAGTCGTACAGTCGCCGGGAACCGATGGCCAGGGTGGTCACGATCTTCCCGCGGTCGGTGGTCTTCTGAGCCCCGGTGACCGCACCGGACTCGACCAGACTCGATCACCGAATCGGTGATCAGTTCGGAGTGGATACCCAGATCCTTCTTACGCCTGAGGAAGGGGACCACGGCCTGGGGAATGCGACCGATGCCTATCTCGAGCGTCGACCCGTCCTCCACGAGCGAGGCCACGTTCTGACCGATCGCGCGCGCGCTCTGCTTCGATGGCCCCACTGCAGACCCCTCCGCAGAGATCCCTTCATCGGTTTCGGCGCTGGCCGCTTCCACGAGAGGTTCGTCGACGGGCACCAGGATGTCCAGATCGAGCACGCTGAGGAAGCTGTTTCCCAAGGTCCAGGGCATCTGCGGGTTCACCTGGGCGATCACCAGACCCGCGTTCGCAGCGGCCGACTTGACGATGTCCACGGAGATGCCCAGGCTGCAGCGACCGTGGATATCGGGGGGAGTCACCTGGATGAGCGCGACATCGAGCGGGATCTCTCCGCTGGCAAGGAGCCGGGGTATGTCCGAAAGAGCGATCGGCGTGTAGTAACCGTATCCCTCTTGGATCATGTCGCGCACGTTCGCCGACACGAAGAACGCGTTCACCGAGAAGTGGTCGGCGAGTTCCTTGAGAGCGTAGGGGGCCTCTCCGAAGGTCAGCGATTGGAGCACCAGCAGATCGGCCAACGCGGCGTGTCGGGCCACGAGCGCCCGCACCAGCCGCAGGGGCTGGGCTCCTCCGGTGCCGATGAACACCCTTTGCCCCGGCCGGATCTTCGCGACCGCCTGCTCGGCGGTCATGACCATCTTCTGGTAGCGGCGCTGCCATTCGGTGTCATGGTCAGGGGTGGGTGCGGCAGCGGGGCGGGCTGTCTTCCCGATAGGGCCGGTGGCAACGGAGCGGACGGCGTCCGGATCAGCCACCATCGTTCCTCGCAGGCGCCAACTGGATACGCGCGTCGGCCACGACCGATTCCTCCCCCGGTCCTCCGACCATGAACGGGTTGATATCGAGCTCCGCGATCTGAGGGAAGTCGGTGACGAGCTGGCTGATGCGCTGCAGAGCCTCAGCGATCACGGTGATGTCGACCTTGGCCTGGCCGCGAAAGCCTTCCAAGAGCTTGTAGGACCTGGTGCCCATCAGCATACTCATGGCCTCGGCGGAGGTGATGGGCGCAAGATTGAACGAGACGTCCTGCATCACCTCCACGAAGATGCCCCCCAGACCGAACATCAGCATGGGACCGAACTGCGGGTCCCGCGTCATCCCCAGGATGACCTCCCGCCCCTTCGCCACCATGCGCTCCAGGTACACTCCCTCCAGAAAGGCTTCGGGGGCCTCGCGCGCCACTCGAAGCATCATCAGTTCGAAGGCGTCGGCCACCTCCTGCTCGGTGGCCAAGTTGAGCCTGACTCCCCCCACGTCCGACTTGTGGACGATATCCGGGGAGACGATCTTCATAGCCAGGGGATAACCTAGCTGCGAAGCCGCCTCGATAGCCTCGGCAGCAGTGCTGACCAGGCGCCCCTCGGGGATCACGAAGTCGTAGGCCTTGAGGATGTCCTTGGCCCGCACCTCACCCAGATAGGTCTTACCGACGAGCAACTGATGGGCGATGATGCGGTTCACGCGGCGACGGTTGACCGGAAAGCGGGTGACCACCCGGCGCGGCTGCAGGCGCCACGCGGTATAGTCCAGCATCGCCTTGAGAGCAGCCACCGCGCGCTCCGGTGACGGGTAGTTGGGCAGGTTCACAGAAGCCAGTTCCCGGCGGCCCGGGTCGATGTCCCCTCCCCCCATGAAGACCGGCAGCACCGGCTTCTTGCCTCGCGCGCCGGCGATGGCGCGCGCTGTCTCGGCGGCCTGGGTCACGGCCTGAGGCGTGAGGATGACTATCAAGGCGTCCACCCCAGGGTCGTCCTGGGCAGCCTCGACCGCCAGCGCGTAGCGCTCGGGCAGCGCGTCTTCGAGGAGATCGATGGGATTGCCCGTGCGCGCGGCTCGGGGAAGCCGGCTCTGCAGCCCCTCCGCACTCTTCGGACTCATGACGGCCATCCGCATGGCGCCTCGCTCCACGGCGTCTGCAGCCATCGTGCCGGGTCCTCCGGCGTTGGTGATGATGGCGACCCTATTGCCATGGGGGAGTGGCTGCGTGGCGAAGGCGGTGGCGAAGTCGAGCAACGCCTCGAACGTGTCGGCCCTGATGATACCCGCCCGTCTAAAGGCCGCCTCGTAGGCCACATCCGCCCCGGCCAGCGCCCCTGTGTGTGACGACGCGGCCCTCGAGCCTGCGGAGGTGGTGCCTCCTTTGAGGATCACCACCGGCTTGACCGCTGCCACCGACTCGGCCACCCGGATGAACTCGTCCCCGCAGGTGATGCTCTCGAGGTAGCCCGCGACGACCCTGGTCTTCGCGTCGTTTCTGAAGGCCGCCAGAAGGTCGGTCTCGGAGAGGTCGGCTTTGTTACCCATGCTCAACAGGGTGGCGATCCCCACCTTGCGCGAGGCCGCCCAGTCGAGGATGGCAGAGCACAGAGCCCCTGATTGCGAGAGGATCGATATGCCTCCCGCCTCCGGCATATGGCTGGCGAAGGCGGCGTTGAGTCGGTGATGGGTGTTGATGACACCCAGCGAGTTGGGGCCCAGCAACCTTGCTCCCCGCCCCCGGCAAAGATCGGCTAACTCGATCTCCAGACGCGCGCCGGCCTCGTCCACCTCCTTGAAGCCGGCGGTGATGATCACCACTGTCTTCGCCTCGCGCCGGAGCGAGCTCACGACGGCTTCCCTGACCGAATCGGTCGGCACGACGATCACACTCATGTCGATGGGCTTGCCGTAGTCCTCGAGGCTGGGGTAGATCTTCAGCCCCATCAACTCGCCTCCGGACGGGTTCACCGGGACGATGTCGCCCTCGAAGCCTCCCGCGACGAGATTGGCCACCACCGCGTAGCCCACCTTCCCGGGTGTCCGAGAGGCCCCCATCACGGCGACACTCTTGGGATAGAGCAGAGACTCCAGCATCTGCCAGTCCTCTCGAAGCCGTCCCCCCGGCTTCTGAGCGGTCACTGCTAACGCGAACGAACGATGGACGAGCCGCCTACCATCATACTAGCGCCGACGGTAGATGCGGCATCATATCCCGCGGTTTGCGCCGATCGGGGCCTTTGCGCCTAGTCCTCGGCCGGTGCGAAGCTGGGCGCATCACCTGCGAGATGAAGATTGTCTTCGATGAGTCGCCACAAACCCCGTTCGGTGCTCGCCCGGATGGAGACGTAGCACTGATCGCAGCTCTCCCGGGTGGGTTTGAACTCCCTGACCGCCTCCTTGCGCGAGGAGTACTGCAGATCCGGGTACATCGAGCAGGCGTTGAGCAGCCCGTCGGGACGCACCACGAGAAAGCGGCGCCCCGCCTGGCAGCCCTTCATCCCGCCCTCGGCGAAGAACCGGTACGTCTGCTCGAGGATGTAGTCGGAGTTCATCACGGCCGACGAGGTACGCCGGTGCTCCTTCAGGTAGTCGAAGTGCCGGCGCAGGACTGCAAGGTCCTCCGGCGCGGAGATGCAAAGGCTGAGATCGCCGGTACGCAGGGGGCTGTAGGCGCTGAACGAGATCTGGGTGCCCCACTCCTCGGCCCGAGCCACCAGACCGGGGATCTCGGTGAAGTTGGCGTGCGTCAGCGCCGAGTTGAGCACGATGTTGCCCCGGTCGTACTTTCTGATCAGATAGGGGATGATCTCCCTCATCTTGGTGTACAGACCCGGTATCTGCCGGAAGTCGTCGTGCCGCTCGTCGGGGAAGTCCAACGAGATGGAGAACATGGACACCCCGGCCTTGTTCAAGGCGAGATAGCGCTCCTCCGTCATGAGCCACCAATTGCTCACCAAGACCACCATCGGGAGTCCGCCCCGGCGCTTCACGGCACGGACGATGTCCTCCAGATCGTCGCGGAGTAGAGGTTCCCCCCCGGAGAGTTGGCACACGCCCGGCTTGAGTTCCTCCGAATAGCGCTGGTAATCGACGGGTGCCATCAGGGTCGTCTCATGCTTGACGCCGCCCTTGTCGCAGTGCAGGCAGTCCGCACAGCATGAATGGGTGACCTCGAAGGACAGGCACACGGGCCAGCCCTTGGCCCGGTTCCACAATGATCGCGTGCCGATGCGGATAGACTCGGTCTTGTTCATTCCTGGAGTGCTTCCGTTCCAGCAAGGCCCGGCGGGCCGTTGGCATTCCGTCGCACACTGTACCGCACGCTCCCCCACCCGCACAGCCCAGGCGGATTCGCATAAGGGGGATCAGAGTCTGCCCGCCGATGGTACGATTCACTGGACCTAGGAAACACCAGCAGGTGGTGCCGCCAGGTGCTCGACCACATAGTCGACTTCCTCAACGCACTGGGAATAGCGGAGCCAGGGCGCCGGGGATGGATCACCGTTATCGTCACGTTCCTCATCGCCGGCCTGGCCGCTTGGCGCTTCATGCCTCACATGCGGCTGTTCTCCCTGAAGGTGGGCTGGGCCGACGAGCCGAACGCCCGGCGCATCAACAAGGAGCCCCTCCCCAACGCCGGCGGCCTCGCCATCTTCGCCTCGGTCACTGTCGCTCTGATCGTCTCCACGCTGATACACCACATCGGCATCGACGTGGTCCAGGTCGAAGTCCTTGCGGTCCTGCTCGGCGGAGCCTTCATGATCATGGCCGGCTTCATCGACGACCAGTTCGGCCTGCCCCCCGTCTTCCGCCTGCTCGTCCAGTTGATCGCCGCGCTCCTCCTGGTGAGCGCCGATATCCGGATCGAAGTGACGTTCGGAGGAGCCTGGGCGGACGTGATCTCCATACTGTTCACGGTTATCTGGATCATGGCTATCACCAACGCCATCAACCTGATCGATGGTGTGGACGGCCTGGCGGGAGGAGTCAGCTTCATCACCGCGATGAGCCTGCTCGCCGTCTCGGCTCAGTTTCAGAGCAGGGCGGCGGCCACTCTCCTCCTCGCCGGCGTGGCGGGAGCGGCCCTCGGCTTCCTGCGCCACAATTTCCCGCCCTCGCGCATCATCATGGGCGATAGCGGTGCGTACTTCTTCGGCTTCGTGCTGGCGGCCACGAGCATACTCGGCAACCTGAAGGTCACCACGGTCGTGTCGCTCTTCCCCACGGTCCTCTTCCTCTTCCTGCCCCTGCTCGACACAGCCCTCGTCATCGTGCGCCGCCTGCTCAAACGCACCAACCCCATCTCCACCCCGGGGACCGACCACCTTCACCACCGCCTGCTGGCCTTCGGATTCACGCCCACAGGGACGACGCTGGTCCTCTGGGCGGTCACCCTGGTGGCCAACATCGTGGCCATGGCGGTTCAAGGAATGTCGGCGCTGGTCATCGTCATCACCACGGTCGCCATCGTGGCCCTGCTCGCGCTGGTGGCCTGGAGACGCCGGGCCGCGCACCGCCGGACGGTCAAGCATGACAGACGCCGACAGGCCCGGGAGCACCAAGCGGGCTAGAGCCCCCGGTCCGTCGTTCGCCACCCGAAGTGCCCCTTCGCCCTGGATGAAACCCCGCGCGCACCGGCTCCGTCCTAGCCGCATCTGAAAAGACATACGTGCCGTTTGTCTTTGCGCGGGGGATGGACCTCGACGTGAAAGGGGGAGCAATGAGCAGGTCGAGCAAGCGCACTATCGGAGCGACGGTGGTCCTTGTGCTCATCGTCGTCGGCGTGGCCGCCGTGAGTGCGGGTTGCGGCAGCCAGGCCCAAGCCGCCGAAACCCTCAAGCTGACCGAGGCCGACAACGGTAAGAGCTACACAGTCAAGGTGGACGATCTCGTACAGATCGTTCTCCCCGGAAATCCCACCACCGGCTATTCCTGGACGTCGGATCTGAGCGAAGCTGATGCGGCCATCATGCAGCAGCAGGGCGATCCGGTCTACGCGCAGGAGTCCACCGACCCCAGTCTGGTGGGTGGCGGAGGTACGTTCACCTTCACCTTCAAGGCCGCCGACTCGGGCAAGGCCACCATTACGCTGAATTACGCTCGTTCGTGGGAAGAGGGGGTCGCCCCCGAACAGACATACTCCGTGACGATCGACGTCGAATAGGAGCGATCCGACTCGAGGGGCAAGGCGAAGCCCCCCCGGGAGCGGTGCCGGCACCGCTCCCGGGGGGGCTTCGCTCTTCAGTCGGAGACGAACCGCGACGGGTCGGCCATGAAGTCCCTGTAGAGACGGTAATGAGAGGTCTGCTCGTACGTGGTCTCGTCGATGCGCCCGTCACCCAACACGAAGACCTGCGCTCCCTTGACCGCCATGAGCACGGGAGAGTGGGTGGCAACGACAAACTGGGCGTGACCCTGCCGTTTGTACTCGGTGAGCAGGCGAAGCAGCTCCAGCTGACTGGCCGGCGAGAGAGCCGCCTCGGGCTCATCCATGAAGTACAGTCCCGGAGTCTGGTAGCGACCGCGGAAGTAGGCAAGGAGTCCCTCCCCCCGGGAGCGCAGGGTCAGCTTCTGTCCACCATGGAATCTGGCCTGGCCGGGGTCGATCTCGGTGACGTCATCGAGAAACTCGGCCCACTCCCTGAAGCTCTCCGCCGTGAACACGCCGCCCCTCACCGGTCCCCGCCCCAGGGCGACATCGATATAGTCGCTGAGCGCCCGCGCGGCCCGACTTGAAGAGGTACGGCCACCGCTCCGACCGTCCTGTATCACTCCGCTTCGCTTCTGGGGCGACCACAGGTGTAGGCCGCAGCGCCGCGCCACCGCCTCGATAAGCGTGGACTTGCCCGACCCGTTCTCCCCTACCAGGAAGGCTACACTCTGCTCAAACCGTAGCTCTTGCCGGCCCTGGAAGGCGGGGACGTCGAAAGGGTAGGACTCGGTGTCGGGGTACTCGTCCCCGCGGATCCGCACCGCTTCGAGCCAGATGTCTTTGTCCTGGGCGGACTCGGTCATCCGGCTTACCGGCTGGTGAGGGTGAGGCTGCCGACGCTCATGTTGACCATGACGGTGATCAGCTTCCCCTTGGGATCCGAGTCCACGGCCGGGGTGCTATACGTCCCGTTCGAAGTCACCCAGTCTCCCTCCAGACCCACATCGGTCAGCTTGCCGTCGACCGTGACCTTGCAGGCAGTGCCGGCCGGCACGATGATGTTCACCTTGCCCACCCCGGCCTCGATATCGACCGTGCCGTCGCTCCGCAGTTGCCCTGAGAAGTCCAAGGTGAACGAGCCGGCACCGCCCTTGAACTCCATCTTCTTGAAGTTCGCGTCGGCAAGGCCGGTCAGCGAGACCGTGGATGCTCCTGTCTCGTACTCCAGCAACTCCATCTGGCTGGGATTGGGGGCCGAGAAGACCACCGAGCTCTTCGAGGCGCCGTCCTTGATGCTCAGTCGCTGGAGCGAAAGGCCCCCGAGCTCATAAGACCCGTCATAGGCGCCGGCGGTGACGGTCAGACGAAGGGGGCCAGTGCCCAGCTTGAGATCCCAGTCGTTGACCACGTCGCCGCCGAGACCAGAGAGACCCTTGGTGCTCCCCTGCTTGATGGAGAGCGAAGAGTCGGTGCGAACCACCTCGGGCATCCAGGCTTCGACATTGCAGCGGATCACACCCGAAGCCAAGCCTTCGGCCCCGGGCTGCACCTTCAACGTACCGGCCCCCATGCCGAGCACCACGTCGGTGACCGCCGCGCTGCCGAGGGGTTCCTCGATGACGGTCTCCTGCGTGGGCCCAGTCCCTATGCCGCACCCGCAAAGGATCAGCGCGACCCCCAGGAGCCCCGCCAAGAGAGCGCCCTTGCTCATCCTCTCACTGCGCATCATCCCCCTGCCCTCCTCGTCACACAAACGCCATCTCCCCTTCTCAGTATCACATCTCAGCGAGCAGGGGGTCGGCGTTTGCGGTCAACAGATACACCGCTACAATGAGCGCCGCCGCGATCGCCACCGCCGTGATCCGCACGGCGACCCTCAGCGGCGGGCGGCACTCGAACAAGCGAACATCTCGGACCTTCCGCCGCATCCATACCCATATCCCCCCCAGATACGCCGCCAGCCATGCGCCGCCGAGGAGCCATCCGCCGATGACGTCGCTCATCCAGTGCACACCGAGATAGACCCGGGACACTCCGATCACCCCGGCTAAGACGATCGCGCCGGCCACTGCGACCGCCACCGCCGCGGTCGCCGACGCCGGCACCGTCCCTCTCCGGCCGGATGCAGCCCCCCATGCGCCGATCGCCAGGTAGACCAGCAATCCCAGGAATACAAACGTGGTGAGCGTGTGACCCGAAGGCATGCTCCCAGACGAAGGCATGGCGATGAGGGCCTCATCCACCGGCGGTCTTGGCCGGTCGATGACCGCCTTCGCCGTCTCGGAGAGCCCCCAACCTATCAGCATCCCGACCGCGACGAGGACCGCCCAGCCGCGCCTTCCCCAGACGACCAAGAGCAGGACGACAGAGGCGGACAGTACCGCCAGCACCGGGGCGTTGCCCAGAAGGGTCAGCGCCCAGAAAACGTGACTGCGAACGGAAGAGCGCCAGGCGACGAACGCATCGGCGATCTGCTGGTCCCAGGCCGTGAGAGCCGACCCGCGGGCAGAGGCCACAGCCAGCGCGACGAAGACGGCCGTCAAGAGCGCCGCCGCCGCCAAAGCCGCGACGACCCCTGTCCGCGGTGCCGCCGGTCTACGCCAACCGTCCGGCGTGGCGCGGCGATCCCTCACGCGAGGGGTACGACGGCGTGTCGCAGCACGGTCTTCAAGTTCTCGGGCCTGGCCGTACGCGGGTCACCCAGGTAGATCTCGTGGTGAGGGCCGAAGAACGCGTAGCCCTGCTTGCGCGCGAACTCGTCCATGCGGACCAGCGTCGCGGGCTCGTCCGCGTAGGGGCCGACGTGCATCACCTGGACGCACAGACCCTCTTCGAAGCGTTCCAAGCGGAGCAGATCGAGCGGCTCGGCAGCCGTGCCCTCTTTCGCGCGCTTCGCGCGCAGGTTCTCGACTGCTTCCCGGAACATCCCCAGGGTGATGTGATCCGGCTGCATCATCATGAGCGTCCACTGCCAGTCGCCGGATGAAGCGTAGTCGGCGCCGCCCGTCGGGGTAGTCCAGAGACCCTCCAGGGCCATCACCGTGTAGTCGATAGGGCTGTCCACGCTCTTCTTGGACATGAACTTGAGAGTGTAGGACACTCCGTAGAGAGCCCCTATCGCCGCGGCGAACGCCGGGGAGTCCCCGGGCGTCAGCCCCGGCTCGATCCGCCCGTCGACCATGACGAACTGCATCTCGGGGACCTGGACGAGGACACACTCCTTCGCGGATGGCAGGTAGAGATGCTTGAGCTGCTTCTTGAGGTCGAGTTTCGCAGGCGCGCTGCCGGTCATAGCATCCCTCCCCGAAATGGTGGCACTACTCACCATGATACGTGCGCAGTAGCCGTCACGCGGCCCCTCCGAGGCGCGAGGCCGCAGGACTTCGCGGTACCATGGCCAATGAGAGATGGTTGACCGTACGCCGCCTCTCCCGCTCTCTGTGTACGACGACACGAAGGAGGAGCCATGAAAGAAGTCCCCGGGCTCTATGCCGAATTCCGCGCACGTTTCCCCGAGATCATCGAGAAGAACGAGGAGCTAGGCCGCCTGGTTCACGAGCAGGGGGGCCCGCTGGACGACAAGATCCGCTCCCTGGTCAAGATCGGGATCGCAGCGGCGAGCCTCAATCTCACCTCGGTGAACACGCAGGTCGCTCGCGCCCGCGAAGCCGGCGCCAGCGAGGAGGAGATCATGCATGCGCTCCTTCTGGTGATCCCCACGTGCGGCTTCCCCACCTTCATGCAGGCCTATCGCGAGTACAAAGGCGAGTGACCATGCCGCGGAAGCGCCCAGACGACGACAAGCCGCCAGACGGGCAGGAGCAGCCCGCGCGCATGCAGAAGCCGGACGAGAGCGCTCTGGGGCAGGTGGCCGAGCCGGAGGTGATCGAGCCGGGGATGGCCGAGCCGCAGACATCCACCGAGGGTGAGACGCCGGCCGAGGGTAAGACGTCGGCCGAGCCGCAGCCGACAGACGGCGTCCTGGAACCTCCCGACGCCGGCGACGATTTCGCCCTCGAGGATGAGCTGGAACCCTGGCCTGAACGCAAGCCTCTCGCCCCCGGACCCATCGTCGACACGCCGGTGCCGGTGAGCGAAGCCCGCTCTCGAGCTGCTGCCGACATACAGGCCGCAGCAGTGGAGACAGGCGCGGGGACGGCAGCCGAAAGCGACGAAGCCGGCAGAGACGCTGCGCCACGCCCCAAGACTCCACCTGATCTCGAGCCGAGGGTCCACGAGCTGGGGATGCGCCTGTTTGAGGCCGCTTCCGAGCGGGGGCCGGCGAGAGCTGCCTCCTCTTTCATCACAGGCCGGGCGATGCAGCGCCGCGTCCTCGCACAGGCAATGGAGGATCCCGCCTTCAAGACCCAACTCTTCAGGTTCGTCGATGTCTACCCCAGCATCCGCGATTCGGGCGACCTGATACGCCACCTTCGCAGCTACCTAGGCGAAGTCGACGTCCCCCGCCCACTCGACAGGCTGGTGGCCACCGACCGGAGACGTCTGCCATCGTGGGCCGTGACACGCCTGACCGAGCGAGGCATGCAGCGAATGGCCGAGAGCCTCATCGCCGGGCGGGACGCGACGGAAGCACTCCCCGATCTCAAGCGCCTGCGCCGGCGTCACACAGGCTTCACCCTCGACATCTTGGGCGAGGCCTGCCTCAGCGAGGCCGAGGCCGAAGAGTATGCCCGGCGCTATCACGACCTGCTCGACTACCTCCCGTCACGGGTGAACCGGTGGGACGACGAGCCGGCCATCGATGACTCCCCCTACGGGCCGATACCAAGAGTCAACCTGTCCCTCAAGGTGAGCTCTCTCTACTCCCAGATCGACCCGCTCGATTTCGAAGGGTCGCGCCGGGCAGTGGTGGCGGCCTTGAGACCTCTGTTCCTCAAGGCCAGGGAGAGTGGCGTCTTTCTCAACCTGGATCTGGAGCGATTCGCGCATCGGGATCTGACGTATGCCGCGTTCGCCGACCTCTGCCGGGACGAGGATCTGCGAGACTATCCCCATCTCGGGATCGTGGTCCAAGCGTATCTGCGCGACAGCGCCGAGATCGTTCAGGGCCTGATCCATCTTGCCAAGGACCGCGGGACCCCGTTCACCGTGCGTCTGGTCAAGGGCGCCTACTGGGACTACGAGACCATCCTCGCCGCGCAAGAGCATTGGCCTCCTCCGGTGTTCCTGCAGAAAGCAGAGACCGACGCCCAGTTCGAGCGGCTCACGAAGAGACTCGTCGACAACTGGGAATGGACGCGCCCCGCTTTGGCCACCCACAACATCCGCAGCATCGCCGTCGGGATAGCGGCTGCCGAGGCGATCGGTCTGCCGGCTCGTGCCATCGAGATCCAGGTGCTTCACGGCATGGCCGACTCCATCCGCAGAGCGGCCGTCAGGGAGGGCTACCGCGTGCGGGAGTACGTCCCGGTGGGCGAGCTCATCCCCGGCATGGCCTATCTCGTTCGGCGCCTGCTGGAGAACACTGCAAACGAATCCTTCCTCCGCCTGACGTTCGCTCAGCATCAGGACCCGGAGATGCTCCTGGCTCCGCCGCGGACCGGTGCGGCGCCGCAGGCCGAGAGCCCGGTTGAGGGCGCCACGCCAGAGGCGGCCGTGGAGGCAGCCTGCCGACCCTTCCAGAACGAGGCGCGCGCCGATTTCTCGAGGGACGCGAATCGAAACACCATGGAGAAGGCGCTGACCACGATCTCCGCCAGCCTGGGCCGAGACTACTCGCTTCTCATCGACGGGGCGCCCGTGCAGACGGGCCGCTGGATCATTTCAGTCAACCCGGCCAGACCCTCGGAGGTCGTGGGACGGGTTGCAGCTGCGGGACAGCCGGAAGCCGACCGGGCTCTGGAGAGCGCTCGCGCCGCCTTCCTGCTGTGGCGCGATACCCCGGCTGCCGAGCGTGCCGACATCCTGTTCAAGGCCGCCGCCGCCATGCGCGCGCAGCGGTTCGAACTCGCCGCCCTCGAGGTCGTGGAGGCGGGCAAACCATGGCGGGAGGCCGACGCCGACGTGACCGAGGCCATCGACTTCCTCGAGTATTACGGACGCGAGGCCATCAGACTATCTGCGCTTTGGCAACTCAGCGACGTGCCGGGAGAGAGCGACCTCTACTTCTACGAGCCGCGCGGTGTGGCGGCGGTGATCGCTCCCTGGAACTTCCCGCTCGCGATACCTACAGGCATGGTGTCGGCGGCGCTCGCCGCCGGAAACAGCGTGGTGTTCAAGCCCGCTACACCGACTCCCGTGCTTGGCTACGCCCTCGTCCGCATCCTGCAGGAGGCCGGAGTCCGGGGGTGTGGTCAGCTTCCTGCCCGGGTCGGGCGGCGAGATCGGGGACTACCTGGTCTCCATCCCCGTGTCGATCTCGATCGCCTTTACCGGAAGCCTGGAGACGGACTCTCGATCACGAGTAAGGCGGCGACGGTGGTCACGGAGCAGCGCAGCATCAAGAAGGTGATCACCGAATTGGGCGGCAAGAACGCGATCATCATCGACACCGACGCCGACCTTGATTCGGCCGTGGAAGGCGTGCTCGTTTCGGCCTTCGGCTACGCGGGCCAGAAGTGCTCGGCCTGCAGCCGAGTCATCGTGCTCGACACCGTCCACGAGCAGTTCCTGCGCCGTCTCGCTCAGGCAGCTCTCAGCCTGACGACGGGCGATCCGGTCGATCCCGCGAGCCGGGTGGGACCTGTGATCAGCGCCGAGGCGCGCGACAAGATCCTGCGCTACATCGAGATCGGCAAGGGAGAGGCCACACTGGTCGTGACCCCAGCCGGCCCCGGACGCAACCGCGTCCGACTCGACGGGGACGCCCGCGGAGGCAGCCGGCTCGCAGGCTGAGCTTGAGACCGAGGGCGGCATTCCTTTGAGCCCCGCCCTCGCCACCGAGATCGGCGACGTCGACGTGCACACGCTGATCGATGCTGCAGCCGGCGACACTCCTGCAGAGGGCGATGCAGTGAGCGCCGATGCGATCGGAGCTACTCAGGGCGACGGAACACGGCGGCACTGAAGACGGTGCAGCCGCGGAAGACGGTGCAGCCACCGATGACGCGGCCGCGAACCCGCCCGGCACGCACAGGACGTCGCGCCGTCGGGTACCCCTCCGGACGAGCCTGGATACTTCATCCCGCCGCATGTCTTCGCCGACGTAGCACCCGGCGCCACCATCGCGCAGGAGGAGATCTTCGGCCCGGTCCTATCGGTGATACGCGCCTCCAACTTCGACCAGGCCCTCGACATGGCCCTCGATGTGCGCTACGGACTCACCGGCGGGCTCTATCCCGCAACCCCGCGCATATCATGCGGGCCGCCAGAGAATTCCGGGTCGGCAACCTCTACATCAACCGACCGATAACCGGCGCCATGGTAGGAAGGCAGCCGTTTGGAGGCTCACGGATGAGCGGCGTGGGATCCAAGGCCGGCGGACCCGACTACCTGCTTCAATTCATGGAGCCGCGCGTGGTGACGGAGAACACCGTACGCGCGAGGTTTCGCTCCGGACGCCGAGCAGGCGAAGGACGTCTAGCGCACAGAGCCTACAGGAAGAAATCGGGCTGCCTGCGCTTCTCGAAGACGGCGCCCACCAGGTCGAGGATCAGCCGCACTCCGTGGAGTGCGGCCAGTTCGCCCGGGTCGTAGCGAGGAGAGACCTCGACCAGGTCCATGCCGATGACGTTCGCCCGGTCGGCGACCGCTCGAAGCAACATCTTCGCCTCGTAATAGGTGAAGCCGCCCGGCTCGGGTACGCCGGTCCCGGGGGCGATAGCCGGGTCGAGACAGTCGATATCGAATGTCACCCAGGTCTCGGTGTCGGGCTCCACGGCTTCAATCAGATAGCGGATCCCGTGGGCCTTGAGTTCCTGCTTCATGGGCTGGCACCAGAACGTGGTCACCCCCCTCTCGCGGGCCAACTCCACGTTGTCGGCAGCCGTGTGCAGGCTCCGGATCCCATATTGCACGATAGTGCTCGCGAGTTCGTCCTCGTGAGCGCGAATGATCGGGCTGGCATGGGTGAAGAACTCTCCCTGTATGTCGTTCCAGTAGTCCATGTGTGCATCGAAATGGACCAACTGTACCGGCCGCAATCCCGGCCCCCTTGCCTGTTGCACCCCCATCAGCACCGGATAGGTGATCGAGTGATCTCCCCCGAGCACCACGGGGAATACGCCTGCCCGCATACATTCGGCCACCCGGCCGCCTATGAGGGGGAAGCTGACCTCCGCCGATGCGGTGGGGGCAAGAGAGACGTCGCCGGCGTCCACGAAGCGTACGCCCCCCAGCAGGCTGGACGCGGTCTCACCGTCCCAGAATGCCTCGGTTCCTTCGCGATAGGCCCACTGACCCGAGATGGCGCGCAGCGCCTGCGGTCCCTCGCGGGCGCCTGCTCGGCCGGTCGTGCCTTCATCGTAGGGGACTCCGATGATGGCGACGTCCCCCTCTGCCAGAGTGGGCCGGGCGACGTAGCGGCAGCGCAGGAAGGTAGCGGGACGTGTCACGTGAGCAGCGGTTCCTCTCGTCGGGTCGCAGCCGGGATCACACGAACGACTCAACGCTCCCCATGCTATCGAACACCGCCTGCGCCCACAACAAGCGCAGATGTCATCGGGTCATGTCATGGGGCGATCCACGACTTGACGGTGACCATCACCGGGTTTACGATATGTTTCGATATATCGCTACGGGTTCGGACTTGTGGGGTGATGCCATGAATCCCTATAGAAACGATCCTTTCGGCTGGCGCGGGCCGCGCGGCAGCTATTACGGCCGCGGCCGGGTCAAGTTCGTCATCCTCGAACTCCTCAAGGAGAAGCCTCGGCACGGCTACGACATCATCCGAGAGATGGAGGAGCGCTCGGGAGGCATGTACACGCCGAGCCCTGGGGTCATCTACCCCACCCTGCAGGCGCTGGAAGACCAGGACTTCGTGACATCGGTCGAGCAGGACGGCAAGAAGGTCTATGCGATCACCGAGGCCGGGGAGGCCTATCTGCAGGGACACGCGGAGCGCTCGCGCGGAGAGGGCGGCGAGCGCGCCGGTAAGGCCCGGTACGACGGACCACCTAGAGGAGAGGGCGCCCACGGCAAGGGGGGACCGCACTGGATCCGGACCGGTCCGGGCGAAGCCGGGAGCCCCCACGGCGGAGCGGCCTGGGGCAGTTGGTTCGCATCGAGCGGGGGCCCCGAACTCATGCGCGAGATGCGCTGGATGTTCGGGGACTTCGCCGCAGCGGTGCAGCGCACGTTCGGCGACCCTCAGAAGCTCAAAGAGATCCGCGAAGTGCTCCGCGAGGCGAAGGCCAAGATCGACGAGATCGTGATGCGCTAGGCGCCACTTCCGAGCTACATCCTCTGGTCCAGTCGCCACAGTCCCGCGGCAAGCACCTCCTCCACGGCCGCGCGATACTCCGCCGGTAGTGGAGAGCGAAACGCGGCGCCACACTCGGCCGCGGCGTCACCTTCGACCCCATGTCGCGCCACCAGGTGCGCCGGATGATACTGGTCCATGACATTGATGTAGGTGTCGGGCGACACTTCTTCCGCGAGGAACCGGGCCACTCCCGCGGTGCCCGCCAACCCTCCGGGCAGGACCAGGTGGCGCACGAGCAGTCCCCGGCGAGCGACCCCCTGGCCGTCCAAGTCGAGATCGCCCACCTGCCGGTGCATCTCCAGCACGGCGGCGCGGCTCCGCGCGACGTAGTCGTGGACACCGGAGAGCGGCTGCCCCACCTTGTCGTCGCTGTACTTGAGGTCGGGCATGTAGATGTCGACCACCCCTTCCAGCAGCCGCAGGGTGTGCACTGCGTCATAGCCTCCCGAGTTGTACACCAGCGGGAGTCGCAGACCGCCTCCGCGGCAAGAACCAGCGCCTCCAAGATCTGCGGCACCACGTGGCTGGGTGAGACGAGGTTGATGTTCTCGCACCCGGCGGACTGCAGGCTCAACATCATCGCGGCGATCCGCTCCGGCTCCTCGTCCCACTCCGGTGGTCCCGACCCGGCTGACTGATGTCGTGGTTCTGGCAGAACACGCAGGCGAGGTTGCAGCCGGCGAAGAAGATGGTCCCCGACCCGCCCCTGCCCACGAGCGGTGCTTCCTCACCGAAGTGGGGCCCGTAGCTGGCCACCTGGGCCAGCATAGCGGTGTGGCAAACGCCCAGCTCGCCTGCCGTCCGATCGACACGACAGTTGCGAGGGCACGCGACGCAGCGCCGAAGCAGAGCCTGGGCTTTGCGGGCCCGCTCCGCCAGTCCGCCCGACTCAAGGAGAGCCAGATACGCGGACCCGCCTCGCCGCGATCCATTCACGGCGCCAGCGCCCTCCCCGAGCCCCCTTTCGAGCTTGTGAGCGCGAGGACGTCCACGTCTGCGACCATGTCGGCGAGTGCGGCGACCCGAGCCAGCACAGCCCACGTCTTGGCCGTCGCGTAGGGCGAAGGCACCTTCTTCTGGCCGAAGGAGAACTGCTCGAATCCCTGATAGCACGAGCGGGGCGTCACCGTACCGTTGGCGCGATCAACGTTGTAGGCGATGAGGCAGGCGGCCAGTTCGGCGATCGCCTTGGTGTCCTCGAGTCTCGCATCCGGGGCGGCCCACAGATCCGGATAGCGCCCGACCGCGTCGAGCATCCGTGAGGGAGTTGTACCAGGTGGCAGGCCACTTGACCCGCTTGAATTGCCTGCCGTGACCGAACATGTAGGGCTTCTCGATGCCGCGCTCGCGCCAAGCGCGCAGCGACACCCGAGCCACGTCCAGCAGCCACGCGGGCCGCTCGTCTTCCGGCACGTAGGAGAACGCGCGCAGCGCCTGGAGGGCGACCATTGGGCAGAAGTCGTTCTTGCGTCCGGGTCCACGGAATCCCAGTGCCGGGTCGACCCGGCACGGCCAAGCGCGACCCTGAGCCAGGTCGGCAAGGTCCGCGGCCATGCACTCCAACGACCGACCGACCCGCGGATCGCCACCGCGTCCAAGACGCAGCAGTGCTTCCGCGATGGCGTGATCGTCGCACAGCAGCGAATGCCAGCCCGAAGCGACGGATCGCAGCCTGCCGAAGCTCTGGAAGCGGCCCTCCTCGTCCTGATGGGAGAGCATGTCGTCCAACAGCCGTCCGACGCGCGGGTCGTCGTCCGCCGTGACACCCTGGTCGGCAAGCAATCCCAAGAGATTGGGCGCAAACAGAGGTCGGTCGTGGCCGGAGATCTCGTTCTCGGTCTGCCAATCGGGGAGGCGGTCGACAAGGGTCCGCACATCGCCGTCCGTCAGCACCGCCGCATGCGTCGCGACCACGGCCGAGTCGTCCGCGGGCACTCCCAGCACAGCGCTGAGCGTGAGCCAGCGGGCGCCCGGCTCGTCGCACGTGAGGAGCCAGTCCGTCGGGTCTGCGCCCAGCACGCGAACGAGCTCCTTGATCGCATGCGGGTATGCAGGACGCTCGTTCATCTTTCCAGTGTAACCAGGAATTCTCTGCCCCGGCTCGTACTTGTCGCCAGAGCGTTCAGCGCCTGGACTTCTTTCCGATGGAGGCACCATGTCCGGTATTGGAGACCTGTTGCACGGAGGAGCCGTAGATCAGAGCGAGATCGTCCGGGTCCGGGACGTCTTGATGTTCGAACCTCCCGACCTCCGGAAACGGCTCATACGTTTCGGTGCGCTGCTCATCCTGGCCTCGGCCATCGCCACGTACGGACTCATGGGAGATTCCGTCGCCACAGTGATCGGGGCCATGATCGTGGCCCCGCTCATGCTGCCCATCATGGGACTGGCCTTCGGCATCAGCATCGGCGACAGGAAGGCCATCGTCAGTTCGATCCTGGTGGGCATCGCCGGTATGGCGACGGCCGTCCTCGTCGGGTTCGTCCTCGGTCTCACCGCGAATCCAGCGTTCGACCCCACCACCAACGCCCAGATCATGGCCCGCACCTCGCCCCGGCTCGTCGACCTCATGGCTGCCCTGGCCACCGGGCTCGCGGGGGCCTTCGCCATCGGTCGCAAGGACGTCTCCGACACGCTCCCGGGAGTGGCCATCGCCATCTCCCTCGTGCCCCCGCTCACCAACGCGGGGATTCTGTTTTCGGCGGGAGAACCAGACCTTGCCGTGGGCAGTCTCCTCCTCTTCATGACCAACTATTTCGCCATCCTGATCACCGGCACCCTGGTCTTCGGACTCATGGGATACCCTGGCGCTTCACTGGTACCCAAGTCACTGCGCGGTCGCCGGGTGGGAGTCGCTGTGATCGTGGTCATGGTGATCATCATCGCGGTGCCCTTGGGCATCAGCAGCCGGAGTCTGGCCCGTGACGTCACCGCCGAGAACCGGGTGTCCGAAGCCACCAAGACCTGGTTGGAGGGCAGCGATTACCGGTACGTCTCGGCGACTACACGCGACGGCGTGGTGTCGGTCGTCATCACAGGTCAGGGAGAGCTACCGCCGCAGCAAGACCTCGAGGACAGCTTGAATGGCCAGATCTACGGCATGACCGTCAAACTCGATACCGTGCCGTCGGAGCATCTGGAGTTCGACACGGCCTCGAGCGGGGGCTGATAAGCGCTCACCTGCCGCAGGGCCTCCCGCGATCGGCGATCACCCTATCCTCGCAGGGGGTTGCGTTCCGAACATTTGTTTGCTATTAATCTGCCTCTACGAACATATGTTCGAAACCAGACTCAGCACCCATACCGACACATATATTGCGTATCAATTATTATGCAACGTTCTTTGCAATGAGTGATAACCGCCCCCACCGACCCGAACTGAACCGTTTTCCGGCCCAGCGGATCCCACCGAGCCACGACTACATCCGGCAGCATGGTTCGGGCCCCAAGGAAGACCCCGCCTACGGCGTCACCACCGCGCTGCCGGAGCACTCCGCCGGTACCTCCTCCCCGTTCGTCCACCTGCATGTCCACTCGAACTTCTCGTTCCTCGACGGGGGTAGCCGCATCGAGGAACTGGTCGCCCGAGCAGCCGAACTGGGGCAACCCGCCCTCGCGCTCACCGACCACGACGGGCTCTATGGAGCCGTCCGCTTTGCCAAGGCTTGCGCTGAGCAAGGCATCAAGCCGATATTCGGTGCCGAAGTCAGAGTCGAATCCCTGCTGGCCGGCGAATCCCTGCCGACGGCGAGCTCTGCCGACCGCGACCCTCGCCTGACAGTCCAGACGACCCCCACCACCTCGTGCTGCTCGCCGAGACCCGCGAAGGGTATGCCAACCTCTGCCGGCTTCTCTCCGCAGCCCATCTGGCCGACCCCGACCGCGAGCGACCACCACTCGTCACCATCCACTCTTTGCGCACCCACGCCGCCGGCCTCATCTGCCTCACCGGCTGCCGTCACGGCGAGGTGGGATATCTCGTCGACGCCGGCCGTCTCCGGCACGCCCAGGCGGCACTGCTTCGTCTCCGCGACATCTTCGGCCCCGATCATCTCTTCGTAGAGTTGCAGTACTTTGGATACGAACCCCACTACGAAGCCCACGCCGGTCAGCATGGCACCGCGGTACTCAAGAAACTTCCCGCCATCGGCAACCGCTTGCGCCACTACCAGGTGACGGTGCCCTCGCAGTCCACCTCCGCTGCGGCCATTCCATCCGGCCCGGAGGCTTCCGCAATGCAATACCGTTGCACTGCAATCTTCATTGCATCCACGGACGCTCACACGTTCCCATCCCCACAGACCCCGAGGCGCCTCCCTCGCTTCCCTCCTCGCGTGCCAAACGCTCCGCTCCCCGGCCCGATCTCCCGCAGGGCCAGCCCCAGCGTCTCAATCCCTCAGACTACGATGTAGGCTTCCACCGACGACGACCGGCCCTGGCGCTTGTCCTGTCTTACCTACTGTCTATACCTCGCTGAGCTGGCCCACACCTGCGGTCTTCCCACCGTTCTCACCACAAACGCCCACTACGCACGGGGTTCCGACCGCACCCTCCATCTGGTCTGCCGCGCAGCGGGTCACGATCGCCCTCTCTCCACCTACCCCGATCCCATCCCCGGAGCACGTTGCCTAAAGAGTAAGGCTGAGATCGAGACTTTGGCGGCGCCTTTGCTCGACGCGATCGGGCATTTCAACGAGGGTTCGTCGCGACTTGTGGCGGAAGGCGGCCTTATGCAATATCATCAGGATGCAATAGTAATTGCAGAAACGCCTGTGCCTACGAGCGCTTGCCGGCCATCACCTCTCGAGGCGACAGCGCGTATCGCGCAGCGTTGTACCGTCGACCTCGAGCTCGGCATCTTCCACTTCCCCAAGGTCGACGTGCCTCGCGGGCGAGACCGCCTATTCCCTCCTCGCCAAGCGCTGCTTCCGGGGCATCGCCCGCCGCTACAAGCCGGTACCGCCCCGGGCGGTGGAGCTTCTCGAGAAGGAGCTCCGCATGATCCAGCAGATGGGATTCGCCCATTATTTCCTGGTGGTGCACGACATCGTCAGGTGGGCCCGCGCACGCGGCGTCGCCTGCAGTCGGGCGGGGTAGCGCCGGTAACTCTATCGTCTGCCACGCGCTCGATATCACGGCCAGCGGAACCTATCCGCCACAACCTGCTGTTCGAGCGGTTCCTCAACCCCAACCGCCGGGAGATGCCCGACATCGACGTGGACTTCTGTTCCTCGCGCCGGGACGAGGTGATCGAGCACATCTACCAGACTTTCGGAAACGAAAACGTGGCCGTCGTGGCCAACGTCAACACCATGAGCCCCCGCTCGGCGGTCCGGATCGTGGCCGAGGCCCTGGGGTTCGCCCCCACCGAGATCAACGCCCTCGCCAAGCACGTGCCCCGCCACGGCGACGCGGCCCGCATCCGGGAGTACCTGGCCGGTGCCTGGCCCGAGTTGCGCGACTCCCTCTGCAGGACGGCACCCGCTACGGCCGCCTCCTCGACCTGGTCGAGCGCCTCGACGCCTTCCCCATGCATCTGGGCACCCACCTGGGAGGCTTCGTCATCACCGACCGGCCCATCACCTACTACGCCCCGCTCCAGTGGGCCGCCAAAGGCGTGGTGGTCATCCAGTTCAACAAGGACGACGTCGCCGCTCTGGGCCTGGTCAAGATGGACATCCTTGGCCTCCGCACCCACTCGGCCGTCTCGGAGACCGTCCACCTCATCCGGCAGCGCACCGGACGCCGCATCCGCCCCTACGACCTGCCCCCCGACGACCCCGCCGCCTACGAGATCATCAGCAACGGGGGCTCCATCGGGCTGTTCCAGCTCGAGTCGGCCGGCCAGCGCAACCTCGCCTCCCGTCTGCAGGAGCGGGACTTCGACGACGTCATCGCCGCCATCGCCCTCTACCGTCCCGGACCGCTGGAGGCCGAGATGATCGGCCCCTTCATCGACCGCCGCTGGGGCATCGAGCCGGTCAGTCTCCCCCATCCCGCCATGGCCGAGGCCGTCGCCGATACCTACGGGGTGATCCTTTACCAGGAGCAGGTGCTCCGCATCGCTCAGTCGGTGGCCGGGTTCGACCTGGCCGACGCCGACTCCCTCCGCCGCGCCATGACCCGCGACCGCAGCCGGGAGGAGATGGCCAAGATCGGCGAGACCTTCATCGTTCCCGCCGTCGCCCGCGGGGTGCCCGAGGAGGCCGCCCGCGAGGTCTTCCGCCAGCTGGAGGGCTTCGCCGCCTACGGGTTCAACAAGAGCCACTCGGTGTGCTTCGCCGTCATCAGCTACGCCACCGCCTACCTCAAGGCCTATTACCCGGCCGAGTTCCTCTGCGCCGTCCTCAACAACCAGCCCATGGGGTTCTATACGCCCCGGACGGTGCTCAACGACGCCCGCCGCTTCGGGCTGGAGGTGCGGCCGCTCGACATCAACCTGTCCGGGCGCGGCTTCACGGTGGAGGACGCGGCTGCCGCCGGACTGGGCGGCGCGGTAGCGCGCTACGGGCCGGACCGCCGTCGGCACGCCGCGCCTACGACCCCTTCGCCCAGGCCTGGACCGCCGAGCACGGCTGGGGCCTGACCGACGGCGACCTGGCCGAGCTGCCGCCGAGCAGGAGGGGCGGCTACGCCGAGCCCCGCAGGCCGGGCTGGAACAGCGCGCTTGAGGGCGTCACCAGAAGATCCGCTGTCAGACGCCGCACCGTCTACGTACCGGGCAAGCCAGCCGCCTGCAGAGTGACCACGCCGACAGCCCCAGCCGCGGCGCAGCCCAACCGACGCCGGCCGCAAGCGCCGCCGCCGCTGCCCGCGGCGCCGCGCCCCGGCGACCTCCTCCTCCCCCGCGCGCCCCGCGCCCGCGGCGGCGTGGAGCCCGGCGCCTGCCTCGCCCCCAGCACGCGGCATCGCCCCCGATGCCGGCCGGGCCCTGCGCGTCGGCCTCTCGCTACCTCAAGCAGATGGGCGAGCGCTCCCTCGACCGCATCGAGGAGGAACGCCGCCACGGCCCCTTCGAGAGCTTCGAGGACTTCTACCTGCGCACCCGCATCGACTAGCCCGTGGCCGAGAACCTCATCCGGGTGGGCGCCTTCGACTCCCTCGAGCCCGACCGCACCGAACTCCTCTGGCGCCTGCCCCTCCTGCGCGACCGCCTGGAAGCACTGGCCGGGTCTTCGGGGCAGACGGCGCGGCCAGCTGCGGGCCTTCTTCGCCCCGCCCAGCCGGGCCGGGCTTGAGCGCTCCTGGAGCGCTCGAGGACAAGGTCCGCGCCGAGCTCGAACTCCTCGGCCTCACCGTGAGCTGCCATCCCCTGCAGCTCTACGAGGAGGAACTCCGCCGCCTGGGGGTGCGCATGAGCTACGAGCTTCCCGCCATGGGAGACGAGGTGCCCGGTGACGGTGGCCGGCGTCTACGAGCGGGCCCAGAACCCCTGGATGCGTTCGGGTAAACGGACGATGTTCCTGACCCTGGAGGACGCCTATGGCCTCTTCGAGTGCGTCTGCTTCGAGACGAAGCTGGCCCAGATCGCCCCGGTGGTGGCCCGGGCCAGCTACTTCCTGGTGCGCGGCCGCCTGCAGAACAACCACAAGCGGGGGCTGGCCATCGTGGCCGAGGAGGTGCTGGACCTGGAGGAGGTGTTGGCCAAGAGACGAGCTCGCCAACCTGGGGACGCCGCCGCCGCAGGCGCCACCAAATCCCCTGCTCCCAGTTCGCCCCTGCCGTTCATGCCTGAGCCCGTCGGCATGATCGGGCGGCTAGAGGTGGAGACCTACGGAGACGGGACTGCGTCGGCCAAGAAGCGGGTGCCAGGAGCGGGGACGGGGGCTATTCCCAAGAAGGTGGGATAGCCACCCGCCTTCGGCGATGAACACAAACGAGTGGGCGAGCCCCTGATGCGGCAGATGGCCGGCTGTTGGTCGGCCCGCCGGGGCGCCTACCGAATCGTCTATGCCGTCGACGAAGAGGATCACCGGGCGCTGGTGGTGCGCATCGAGCATCGGGCGGACGTGTGCCGGCCGGTCGGACTCTCTGGCGGGCCACTACCGCTCGACTGCACAGCCGGTCGGCGCCCTGACGAGGTGTAGAATCGCCAAGGGGCCGGCCGGCTTCCGAGCAAGAGGCGAGTACTGAGGACCTGAAGCATGGGCGACACATTCGGCTCGGATGAAGCAGACACCGCACGCGACGGCGGCGTCGCCAGTACCACCGGAGACACTGTCACGTCCGACACCGCCGAGCAGGTCGCGGCGCCGGGTGGCGCACCGGTCGTCAGCGAGGTCGCGGAGCGGCACGCGGGGCCGGGTGGCTCCTCCCTCTGGACCCGCGATTTCGTGGTCATTTGGTTGGTCAATTTCCTGTTCACCGTGGTCTTTCTGCTGCTCATGATCGTCATGGCGAAGGTGGCCACCGACCGCTTTGGTGTCTCTCCCGCGGTGGCCGGGCTGTCGGCCAGCATCTTCATCATCGGCTCGTTCGTCGTCCGTCCGTTCCTCGCGAGGCGAATGCACAGCATCGGCCAGACCAGGATCTTGTATGTCGGGACGCTTCTGAGCTTGGGCCTGACCCTGGCCTACTTCTGGGCGGACGACAGCGGTACGCTCCTGCTCGTGCGGTTTCTGCACGGTGCCGCTCATGGGGCAGCTCTCCTCGCCATCGGAACGATCGTGGCCGGCGTCATCCCGCGGCGTCGGTACGGAGAGGGCCTGGCCTACTTCACGCTCGGTCAAACGGTGTCCACCGCCATCGCCCCGTTCGTGGGCCTGCTGCTGATCAGCCGCGGCAGCTTCGATACCATTATCATCACCTGCGCCGTCCTCATGGTGCTCTCTCTGGCGGTCCTCCCGCTCTTGCGGGTGAAGGAACCGGAGTTGACCGCGGAGCAAGCGTCGGAGACCAAGGGGTTCAAGCTCAGCAACTACATCGAGGCGCGGGCGGTACCTGTGTGCCTCACGCTCATGCTGGCCTTCCTCAGTTACTCGAGCGTGTCCTCGTTCCTCGTGCTCTACTCCCAGGAAATCGGGCTGACGACCGCGGCCGGCGCGTTCTTCCTGGTCTATGCGGCCGCGATTTTCTTCACGAGGCCGCTGGTCGGCCGACGGTTCGACGCGAGAGGCGAGAACTCGGTCATGTATGCGGCGATCATCACCTTCGCTCTCGGCCTGGCCGTCTTGGCGATGGCGACGCGCGGGTCCGTGCTCCTGCTTGCAGCGGCCGTGCTCGGACTGGGTTTCGGGAGCCTTCAGTCGTGCGGACGCGCGGTGACGGTGAAAGTGACGCCCCCACACCGGATGGGACAGGCTACTACCACCTTCTATACCTTCTGCGACATCGGCCTCGGCCTCGGGCCGCTGCTCTGCGGGCTCCTCATCCCGCTGACCGGCTACAGAGGCATGTACTGGATCATGGCTGCCATGACGGCGGTCTCGGTGGTGCTGTACCACGTGTGGCACGGGAGACACGCGCGCGAATACGCGGTTCAAGGGGTGACCGGGTCCCGAGGCTGAGACACCGGAGCAGGAGCGACCTGGGCCGTTGGAGACGGCGATCGACCTGTGGAGAGGTCAGCTCACTCGAACAGCTTGACCATCACCGCCATCGGCAGAAGCAGCATGCTTACTCCTGCAGCTGCCCGAAAAGCTTCCAGATCGCCCGGTGGAAGCCGTGGACCGACTGTACCGGCTGCGCATACATCAGCACGCACGCCTTGTGGACGACAGGCACACCCTTCTCTTCGCACAGGGCGAGGGCCTCCGGGGAGTCGCTTCCGGCCTGCAACCACAGACGCGGGATGCCGGCGTCGATGGCTTCCTTGACGGCGGCCGCGCACTCGCTTTTGGGGACGGAGATGATGGCTCCATCGACCACGCCCTTCACGCTCTCGATCGTCGGGTCCACGGGCCCGGTGTTGAGATAGACGACTGAGATATCGTAGCCCTTCGGGACCAGCTCTTTCTTCATGTCGCCCATCACCTGTGTCTGCGGCGAGAGACGGACCAGCGCGAGCTTCTTGTGGCTCAGGAACTCAGCGGTTGTCATCGTGGCGGTCATTGTGAGCGCACTCCTTCGCGATTGTCGTGATCGCACCAGACTTCAGTATCCGCATATCTTGGCGCGTAGTCAAACAGCCTTTTGGCGTGTCTTCAGACCGGCCAGATGGCCAGTTCTTCGTCTGCTAGGCCCACGCGAAACGTCGGCACCAAGCCGAACAAAGCTCAGCGCCGCGGCCGTCCACGGCTCAGGCGTGATCGACCTGGCTGCATCCTCCCCGCTGGCAATATTCCCCGCTCCGCTCTATTCTTGTGCGTGTCTACTGAATGCTGTTCACAAGATGCCCCGGGGGGAGCACAGATGAAGGACTTCAAGGACAAGATCCTGTTCGTTACCGGAGGCGCTTCGGGGGCGGGCTTCGGGCAGGCCAAGGTGTTCTCCGAGGCCGGGTGCAAGGTCGTCATCGCCGACGTGCGCCAGGATGCCCTCGACCAGGCGCTGGCCTACTTCCGTGACAGGGGCGCGCCCGCCCACGCCATCAAGCTCGACATCACCGACCGGGCCGCCTACGCCGCCGCGGCCGATGAGGTCGAGGAGGTCTTCGGCAGCCCGCCGCAGCTCGTCTTCAACACCGCGGGCGTCAACTCGTTCGGCCCTCCCGAGGCGTCCACCTACGAGGACTACGACTGGATCATGGGCGTCTGCCTCGGCGGCGTCATCAACGGGATGGTCACGTTCGTCCCCCGCATGATCAAGGCGGGCAAGGGCGGCTACATCGTCTCCACCGCCTCCATGGGCGGCTTCTGGGGCAGTTCCGCACGGCCCCCTATTCCGCGGCCAAGGCCGCCGTCATCAACCTCATGGAGAGCTACCAGACCTCGCTGCCGAAGTACGGGATCGGCGTATCGGTGCTGTGCCCTGCTGCCATCAACAGCAACATCCACCACGCGTCGGACACTCGGCCCGAGCATCTCAAGAACACCGGCTATCTCGTCGACGAGAAGGCCATCGATACTCTCAAGTACATCTACGAGCGGGGCATGGACCCCGTCGATCTTGCCAAGTGGGTCAAGAAGGGTATCGAGGACGAGCAGTTCTACATCATCCCCTACCCCGAGGAGCGCGAGGCTCTCGAGAAGCACTTCCAGAAGATCGTCGAGTCCGTACTCCCCATGGAGGCCGATCCCGAAGGAGCGAAGAAGCGCGTGGAAGCTTTCAGGGCCATCGGGGAACGAGCCGTGGAGGAGGCCAAGAAGGACCCGGCGGGTGTGCTGAGCGTCGGGTTTGGAAGGGCGAAGCCTGATCTGGAGTGGGTCAAGCCCACCACGCTGCCCCCGCCGCCTGAGGAGGGATAGGAAGCAGCCCGCGCGGGGCGCAGGCGATGCTTCCGCAGGCGATGGTTCTCAGTCCAGCCCGTCCAGCCAGGCGAGGTTCCCCCGGATGAGATCCGGGATGGGCAGCTCGTAAGGACACCGGCTCAGGCACACCCCGCAGTCGCTGCAGTTCCTGGCCTTTTCGAAAGCGGACCACATCGGCCCCTTCTGCAGGAGGTCCTTCCCCATGCGCTTCACGAGGTAGCGTGCACCCAGGACGGTCTGGATGGGGATACCCTCCGTACAGGGCTGGCAGTAGTCGCAGCGGCGGCAGAAGACCTTGTCGAAGGTCTGCCGGAGATCGGCGATCTGCCGGATCTCCTCCTCGGCGAGCGCAGCACTTTCTCCGCGCGTCGCCTCTTCGAACACCCCCCAGTTCTGGTCCACCAACTCGGGATGCTCGACCCCTGCGAGCACCACCACCCCGGGCTCGGCAAGGACGTATCTGAGGGCGAGCCTGCCGTCTTCGATCGCCCCGCCGGAGAACGGCTTCATGGCCAGAACGCCGATGTTCCTCTCGCGTGCTTTGGGAATTATCGTCTGCTGGGCCTGGGGCTCGAGGAAGCTGAAACAGACCATGATCACGTCGAAGAACCCGTCGTCGAGAGCTCGGTAGAGCACATCGAGGCTATGGCTGGTGATCCCGATGTGACCGATGAGGCCCTCGTCCCTGGCCTTGCGCAGTGCCTCGAGCGCTCCTCCCGGCGAGACGACCGTCTGATAGTCATCCTGGGTAGCCACGAAATGGGCTTTGTAGATGTCGATAAAGTCGACCTGGAGTTCCGTGAGGCTGGTCTCCAGGTGGGTCCGCATGGCGTCCGCTTTCTTGGCATGCGACTTGGAGGCGAGTACCACCCGCCGGGCAGGCGCGGGACCACTTCTTCCGCCGGCCGCCCCACTCCCGCCGGCGCCGCCGCTGCGGCCGGCGGCTGCGGCGGCGTGGGTCTCGGCGGTCACGGGGCGCCCCGTGACGACGCCCGCCTCCTTGAGCGCCAGCCCTATGCGGCGCTCGCTCGTTGTATACGCCCGTGAGGTGTCGATGAAGTCGATCCCCCGTTCCAGAGCGCGGCGGACAGTGGCCACCGCGTCGGCTTCGCTGACTCGCTGGATCGGGATCCCGCCCAGGCCGAGACGGCAGACGTCGAGACCCGTTCTACCCAGGATGATGCGCTGCATGGGGGATACTTCAGCGGTGCCTGCGGTCACCAGTCCGTACGTCGGCCACCTCAGAGCACCACTTCGCTGATCTGTATCCGGGGCGTGATGTCGGTGAAGTTGGGGATGTCCGCGGCGAAGGCCGCATCGTTCGGCGCCAGGCAGGTCTGCACATCCTCGAGGGAATCGAGCAGCAGACGTCCCACGGTGGCGTAGACGGCAGGCGATCCGGGCGGCATCCCCGCCAGTCCCCTCTCCACGGAGACCCCCTTGAGCCCATCCCCCATCTTGTCCTTCACCAGCGGGATATGCGTGGCAAGGTAGTAGTCCATGTCGAAGTGCTTGCCCGGTTCGTGCGGATACATCACGCTCACTACGATCATCGTCGCCCCCGTCAGTCTAGGATTGCCGAGACAAGTGTACGACGAAGTAGCTGCGGCCACCCTATCGGGATCGGGCAGCGAGCAGTCTGGCGAACCGGTCCATACTCTCGCGGGCGCCCGCTTCCATCCCGGCGGCAAGCGACGCGTCCCGAGCCTCCTTGCTGGGGAAGAGATCGGTGACCGTCATCATGGTCTTGCCGTCCACCTCTTCGAACACCGCCGTCTCGACCATGACGTCGCCCGGCATCCCTTCGTACTCGAAGGTGTAGACCAGGCGGCCGGGAGGGTCGACCTCCAGATATGCGCCGTGAAACGCGTGCTCTGTGCCTTCCGCGTCGTGCTGCACGTATCGCCACTTGCCTCCCACCCGAACATCCATCGTGTCCACCATCGTGGTCAAGGTGCTCGGACCCCACCATTCGGGAACGAGCGTCGGGTCGATGGTCATCCGGAAGACCTCTTCGCGCGGGGCGTCGAAGACGCGGGTCATGGTCACTTCGCGATCCGATGTCATCGTGAGACGCACTTAGGACAACTGGGTGCTGAGGATGGCCGCGATGGAGCCGAGGTCGGGCTCGAGAACGTCTCCGTTCGCACGCCGGCCGCCGGACTCCATGTAGATGCCGACCCGCACCCGCCTGCTTTCCACCTGGATCCACGAAGCCGAGACCAGGGGGAACGAGCGGGGTCGGAAGAAGCCCCGGTCCTCGCCCAGATACGAGCGCAGATCGTGCGTGCGCAGATTGACGCCCAGCGGCATCTCGACCTCTCCGGGAAGATTCTTGGCCGTGCAGGCCCCCAGGAGATTGCCCTGCCGATCGAGGAGAGCCACCGCGTATGCGGGCTCCGGCGGATGATTGACCGCCCTTGCGGGCAGTCCCTGATAGACAGGTGGGCGACGGACCTCTCGGCGGACCTCTGTGTTCTCGAGAGCACTCATGTGCGCCTCGCGTGCGCCAGTGTTTCGGGGCGAGCGGCAACCCGAAACATGGCAGGCTTACCCCTCGGAAGCAAGCGACCCGAGGCGCGAATCCCGCAATTTGCTGGAGAATAAAAAAGCCGCAAAGAGCAGCAATTTCTGCAACCGCGGAGCGACACCTCCCAAGGAGTCGGGCGGCCACGATCGGGAGTAGTATCGTGGCTGTGAACCCAGAGCCCAGACGAAGGAGAGGCTAGTGGCCATCGAGATCATCCTCTACAACCTGGCCCCCCATGTCAGCGACGAGGAGTTCAGAGAGTACGTCGACACGGAGAAAGGCCCCTACATCGACGGACTTCCCTCGGTCGAGAAATACGAGTTGGTGAAGATCACAGAGAGCCGTTCGGGCGCCATCCCCTTCAGATACGTGGGGATCGTGCACCTCAACAGCCTGGAAGATTTCAGGAGTAGGGATACCCAGACCGACGAGTACAGGGCCTTCTCTGCAAAGATGGCGCGCATCACATCCGAGATCCACGTGACCTTCGGAGAACTGATCCACTGAGCGAGGGGACCCCAAGAGCGTGCCGAGGATCTAGAGCAGCCTACTCCCCGGAGCCGAATGCCGGGACCCAGTCGATGTACGAACGATAGTCGTCCAACTCGCGCCGCCGACGCGGAGAGGTTGTGACCAGCGAGTCGAGGAGAGCCTGGGATGCCGCTGCCACGTCATCGACGGCCCGATTGAAGGCCGGTTCATTTGCCGGCGAAGGTTTGTGAAACCCGCCGATCCTCCTGACGTACTCAAGCGCGGCGGCGCGGATGTCGTCCTCGGCCACGGGAGGCTCCACGTTGTGCAGCGTCCGGATACTCTCGTACATGACCAGTTCCTCTTCCCTCGTCGATCGCGCCCGCAAAGGGTGGCCGCGATGATCAGCAAGCCGCCGCCATTGTTGCAGTAGTGGGGTAAATATTCAACTTGCTATGCGATTACAGGTCGTATACTACCGGCCGGTAGGTAGGAAAGCACCCCGCAAACCGCACACTCAGCGCGCCGGCAGCGTGTAGGTGTCGATCAATCGTCTCTCTACGTTCCAGAGTTCGAACGTGAGGCTGACGGCGGTCACCGTGACCTTCTGTGCTCCCCAGTCGGCGTTGTAGCGGGACCGGCTGCCCTTGACCGGGAATCCGAAGAAGTAGCGGGTGGCGCCGCCGATGCCGTTGACGAAATAGACGATACCGTCACGCTCGATGCGCTCGTATGCATGCGCGTGGCCGGCGATGACCACGTCGGCCCCCCACTCCGCGAACGGCCACTGCATATAGGGCATGGAACCGTGGATAAGGTCGGACGAATAGGGCGGGTGGTGACCGTAGACGACGTTCCAGGTGGACGTTGAGGCTGCGAGTTGGGCCCGGAGCCAGCGCGCCTGTCTGAGGTGCTGGTGATGCCGTCCGGCTCTACTTCGTTGGATGTTGAGCACGAAGAAGTGGATGGGGCCCTGCACGAAGTCGTAATAGCGCTCGTTGCCGGAGCTGTTGGTGAAGCCCGCGCCGGGTAATTCGAAATACTTCAGATAGGTCTTCGGACCGGGCGGGGCGTCGCTGTAGTCGTGGTTGCCCAATGAGGGGAAGAAGGCGTTCACCGGCGCCCGCCCCTCCGGGCAGCGCCGCCCGGTGGTGGTGATGTCCCTGAGCCAGTCACCGTAGTAGGCGCCGGTGGATTCGTCGTACTTTCCGGTGCCCTTTCCCCCGGCCACACTGTAGTAGTCGTCGCCCGTGGTGATGATGTAGTCGGGATCCCACGATGCCACCAACTCCCCCACAGCCGCTTCGTTCTCGTCGTCCACTCCGTAGTCACCGATCACCGCAAAAGTGGCCAGCACCTGAGGCTCCGTGGTGGGGACCGTCGCCGTGGCACCCGGAGGCGTAGTGGAGGTCGTGCCGGATGACGGTGCCGTACCCGGAATGGAGGATGTGCCCGGCGACGACACCGTGGTCGTCGTGGCTACCGTGGTCGCCGTCGACATCCCGAGTGTCGAGGAACTGGATGGCTCTCCGGATGAGGAGCATCCCAGACCCGCCGGCACCGCGGCAAGGAGGAGCAGGGCAGTCAACGCCAGCGTCGTGAGCGTCACCTCGCCTCGTCTCTTCAATCCCGCCCCACGTTTCGTGCGTGCGCTCCTTGAAAGGCGAGCCCGCAGGTTCGTGCGGGCTCGGTGTGTCGTTCCGTCCAAAGATTCTACCCTATGCTGATACGCCTACTTCGCCAGGCGCACCAGCATCGCCTTCGCGTACGCGGCATGCCCCCGACCGATCCAACGGAACGCATGGAGCCAGCCGAGCAGGACGAGAAAGCCCGCGATGACCACGAAGACCATCCCCCACGTCGGCAACAACCACTCGCTGAGCCCGTCGACCCCGTAGTTGATCCAGGTATGCCCGGATATCAGCTGGACGAACGGGAGGACTATCAGACCCACTCCCGCGGCAAGCCCGGTGATCGCGAAGCTGAAGTAGAACACGCCGATGGGCATCATGAGGACCAGATAGACGAGAGACGCCCAGGTGCGACCGTCCTTGAGCCAGAACCACAGGCGCTGGAAGAACGAACCCGGGAACTCGGCGCGCGGCCTGCGCGGCATGCGGGTGCCGAGAAGGAGTTCAACCACCCGCCCTTCGAACAGCGCCATCCCGCGGACAAAGCCCAGCGTCAGCAGGAGAAGAGGCAGCCCGATGACGAGCACGCTCGTTCCGAAACTCGTGGAAAGCATCGTCACCACAACGGTGAAGTAGAACACGCCGGTGGCCAGCGCGACGATCATGTAGAGCAGCGACTTGTAGACCTGAGGATCCACGAACACCCCGAAGATCTGCCGCCAGACGCTCGGAGCAGTAGATGCCGAAGGCGGGGTGGCCGCCGGACCGGGCGCAAGGCCGGCTCGAGCGACCGTCGCCGATGGCGCTGCGTATCCCGCCGCTGTCGAATCGGTGACCGGCATCGCGTCCGCGACCGGCATCGTGGCTGCAGCCGACGCCCCCACCGCGGCCTGCGCCGTGGTTGCGGCCGGTGCTTCGGCCCCCACAACCGCCGTCGGGGTGGCCGCTGTTTCACGCGCGGTCGTCTCCAGATACGCGGCCGCCACCTCGTCCGGAGTCCCGTAGGTCTCCAGCACCTCGGCGAAGTCGCGGCCGGCCGCCAGTTCGGCCTGGAGGTGCTCCTCGGCGTCGAAGAGAGCATCTTGGACCAGCGCGGGATCCGCGCCGGACAGAGCGGCCTGAAGCTCTCTCAAATACGTGCTGATGTCGCTAGCCACGATGTCCCTCCAAGACTGCGTCGACGAACCCCCGCGTGCGTGTCCATGCCCCCCGCCAAAGCGCAAGCGCCTCCCGACCCTCTTGCGTCGCCGAGTAGTAGCGCCGTGGCGGGCCGCTCACCGACGGCTCGACCTCGCTATGAAGAAGACCCGCCGTCTCGAGTGAGCGCAGTACCGGATAGAGAGTCCCTTGCTTGACCGGGAGTCCTCCACCGTAGGAGTCGAGCTCCTTGGCTATCTGGTACCCGTAGAGCGGCTGATCTGCCCGGGCGAGCAATGCCAGGAGAGCGAGCGAGACGACACCCGCGCTCAACTCTTTCTGAAGCTTCCGCACGCCGGTCTCGAACGATTCTGGACCGCCGGCGTCTCTGCCTGCTAGCGATGATTCCTGCATATCCGCGTTCCGCCTCCCCGACACTCCAAGTTAGCGACCTCCGCTTACTACTTATCACATAGTACTACTAAGTTCGTAATAGTCAAGCGTGGATGCAGCTGTCGTCTGAGACGGAAGGTGCAGCCACCGCTGCCGGCCAGTCGGCCGCTTCGCCAAACGGTGGCCATGGGTTCTGTCGGGGTCTACATGAACGGGCTCGAGGCCACGTACCACTGGCCATCGACTTTGACCAGGTCGATGGTGACGGGCGACGAGGCTTCGCTGACGTCCTCACTGGTGACCTGACCCTCGATGTCTTTCACCGTCACTGTGCCGGCTGTGACCGTGACGGTGGCCGTGGTATCGCTGGTCATCTCCGTGGAGAGTTCGATACCGGAGAACTCCATGGAGCCCATGGACTCGATCTGCGCCGATAGCATTGCCTTGAAGGCGTCGATAGCCTCACCCTCAGGAAGCGCACCCACGATCCTGGGGTCCATGATGCTCACCAGAGCATCGATGTCGATATTCTCGAGAGCATCGAACAACTGCATGACCACCTGCTCGGGTTCGGAGAGACCAGGTACCGTGCTCGCGGTACTGGAGGTCGCAGGGAGGGTCGAGGCAGTGGTCGAGACTGCCGGTGCGGTCGTCTGGGTGGTCGAGGCCGTCACTTCGGTGGTCTCGGTGCTCGAGACCGCGGAGAGCGTCGTGGTGGTGTCCGAGACATCCTGGCCATCGTCGCCGGCGAACACCACGAACACGAGTAGGCAGACGATCACGACGATGATCACCGCGGCGGCGAGAACTGCCCATAGCCACGTCAGCGAACGGCGCGGCTTGGGAGCCGGTGGGGTCGGCGGTGGATACGCAGGCGGGGTAGAAGCCTGCGAGGGGATCGCCGGCGGCACGTAGGTGGCGGCCGGCAGCGCCTCCGGGGCGGGTGCCTCGGGAACGGGCGCCTCAGGAACGGGCGTGCCGATGACGCCGGTCACCGGCGGTGGGACGAGCGGCGCAGCGGCTACAGGCGCGGGAGGTGATACCAGCTGGCCGCATTCTGCGCAAAACGTCTCATCTCCGCGCAGCTGGTTACCACACGCTGAACAGTACGGCATCTCGCTCTCCTCCTCATCTTCGCGCGTCTCTCAGCCTGCGCGTGGACGGCGAATATCCTCACCGAAGCATCTTCCACGGAGTGCAGCCATTCCCTGCGACCAAACTGCTCCCGCCCTGGGAACGCACAGTCCGAGGTCGGACTGCCCGGGCGCAGTCTAGGTTTCGGGCGTGGTCACCACACCCTGCTGGACGAAGTGACGATCGATCGCCAGGGCAGTGCGCATTCCCAGCCTCATCGAGTTAGTCGTCGTGCCTATCGGCTACGTCGCTCTTGCAGGAATGAGAACGGCCGGCGATCTCGAGAGCGGACATCCGTAGACGACGAGCGGCCCCGGCTGGGGCCGCTCGCGGATGGGACTTGGATGCCTCCGCCCAAAGGCGGGGCCGGGAAGCAGGTCAGTACGTGACGGCCTTCGGCAGCGCCTTGGCCGCTTCGATCCAGCCCGACACCTGGCTTTCGGTGGGCACCTGGCGTACCAGCTTCTTCTGCGCGTTGATCTCGGTCATCTTGACCGCGAGATTGTCCGCCCGCCTCTGGGCGAGCTCCGCAACGGTGTCGACCCCCGCGGCCTCCAGCAGGTCGGAATACTGGGTGCCTATACCCTTCACCCTGAACAGGTCGGCCCTGTTCACCCACTTGAGGATGTTGGCAGCGCTGATACCTGTCGCCGCTTCGAGTTCTTGCCGGCCTTTGGCGGTCCCCGCCGCCGCCAGTAAGGCCTCGGTCGTCTTGAGGCCCTGTCCCGCGAGCTTCTCCGCGAACGCCGGACCGATGCCTTCGATCTCTACGAGACTCGCCATGGCGCCTCCCCCAAAACGTGTGCAGTACTTCAATCCTACAACTTCAGCAGCTCCCTGGTGTTGGTCTCGCAGACCTGGGTCCGCTCATGGTCGGAGATGGGCAGGCTCTTGATGAAGTCGATGCCCAGATGCATCTGCTCGAACGGGTAGTCGGTGGCCAGCACGATCTTGTCCAGCCCCAAAGCCTCCCGGGTACAGTAGTAGGCGGCGGGGAGATAGTTGCCGCTGGAGGTAACCCACAGGTTCTTCTTGACGTAGTAGCTGGCCAGCTCCTTGCTCCCCGGCCCGATGTCGGCGTTGGGTTGGCAGTAGCCCTGGCGGTAGGCGGTGTCGACACGGTCGAGCAAGAAGGGGATGGCTTCGCCGAAGTGTCCCAGGATGACCTTGAGGCCGGGGTACTCGTCGAACACGCCCCGATGGATCATGCGCAGGAACACGTACATCACCTCGGTGCCGAAGCCGAAGGTGGGCCCGGACAGACAGATGCCGAAGGTGCGCAACTCGGGGATCATGGGAGCCGTGGGATGCAGGTACACCGGCACCCCGAGTTCTTCCGCCTTGGCCAGGATGGGCCAGTAGCGTCTCTCGTCAAGATAGGAGTCTCCGAAGTTGGAGTGGGTGTGCCACCCCTTGAAGCCCAGTTCCTTGACGCAGCGCTCGAGTTCCTTCACCGCCTCGTCGGCGTCCTTGACCGCCAGCGTGGCCATGCCAGCCAGCCTGTCGGGGTAGGCGGCCACATAGTCGGCGAGACGGTCGTTCGCGTCCTCTGCCACTCTCAATGCCACCGAGGGCTCCAGCGGCTCCACCCCCGGAGCGGTGAGCGATAGCACGGCGAAGTCCACGCCGGCCTCGTCCATGGCCTTGATGCGGTCCTCCCCCATGTCGGCCAACTTGGGCCCTGCTCCGGTCTGGCCGATTGGGATCCAGGCGTCCTCCCAGTAGGCCAGGCCTTGGCCCTCCACCACGCGCGGCGCGCTGGTATTGGCGCGCAGCGTCTCCATGTAGAGGGGGGTGACGAAATGGTGCTCCAGATCGATCGTCCGCATCAGGCTACTCCCGTCTGTTTCTCGCCCGCTTCTACTCTTGCCCCGCTCCCGACACCAGCAGCATCGGGGTCTTCTTGATCAGATGGATGACGTTCTCGGTCACGCTGCCGAACACGAACTTGCTGAGCCCGGTCTTGCCACGGGTAGCCATACACACGAGCTGAGGTGGGTTCGCCTTGAGATAACCGATGATAGCCTCGGCGGGCTGGCCCATCAGCACCTCGGTCTGCACGGCGAAGCCCGCTCCTTCGATCGCCTGGGCTACCTCGTCAAGGTAGGCCTTGGTCTGTTCATATTCCTGCTCTCTCTGGCGCAATTGCTCCCGGCTCACCGTGATCACCCCGGGGTCGACCGCGGAAATGAGGACGATGTCGGTCTCCGCTCCCCGCTGGGTCGCGATGTTGAGGGCGTGCGGGATCGCCGCTTCAGACATCTTGGAGCCGCTCAGCGGGATCACCAAGGTTCGTCTTGGAAGCGTGTCGGCGACGATCTCTTCGCGGAGCTCGGAGGGCACCAGCCAGACCGGGACTCTGGACGCGTGGAGCACTTTGCTGGCCACTCCGCCGATATCGTCCCAGTCCTTGATCCCCGAGTGTCCGTGGGTGGACATCATGATCAGGTCGACGTCGCTGGTGTCGACATACTTGAGGATCTCCTCGGCCGGATAGCCCACCACCACGGTCCCCCGAGCCTGGATACAGCTCGCGGTCGTGTCGTCGCCGGCGCTGGCGCGCACCTCCTCGGCGGCTGCGCACAAGACCTCAGCCATGTGCTCCATGTACGCCCGCCGCATCGGTAGCTGCTCGGCTTCGCTCGGCGTGCAGACGTGGAGCAGTTCGAGATCGACGTTCAGCCTGCCCGACAGCTCTTGAGCGTATCTAAAAACCACTTCGGCGAGTTCGGACCCATCGAGCAGAACCAGCATGTTCTTGTACATGCGCAGCCCTCCCTTACACAACCCTGGCGATCTGTGACCTGGCTGTCCTCATCCTACAACGTCGCGTCCGGACGCGTGGGGACGCCGACAGCCTGACGTTCGGCGCGTCGACATGATGCTACCCTTCCAGTGTGATCATCAATGCGGGCAACAGGTCTTCCAGCCCGCCGAACGGTGCCCGCGGCGGTTCCGTCTCCCTGCCGGACCCGGCCGTGGTGGTGGTCGTCGGCGGCGGTCCGGCGGGATCATTCTTCGCCACGCGCATACTCAGGCGCGCCCGGCAGCTCGGCAGATCCATACGCGTGATCATTCTCGAGAAGAAGACCGAGATCTGCTTCTACCAGCCGACGGAGTTCTGCTCTTGGGAGGGATGCAACTACTGCGCCGGAGGTATCTCACCTCGGTTAGCTGAGATACTCGCCCGCGAGGGACTCGCCTTGCCCGAAGAGATCGTCGAGAGCCGCGCTGACGAGGTGGTCGTCCACGGCGACTGGAAGAGCGTGCGCATACCCGTGCCCGAAGGGCGCGAGATGCTTTCGGTGTTCAGGGGCTCGAGACCTCGACAGCGACCCGGCCGGTACACCAACTTCGATACGTTCCTGCTCCACATGGCCATCGATGCGGGGGCAGAGATGGTCACTGCGGAGGTCACCAGCACCCGCTACTCTGATTCCGGCAGACCGGTGATCGGCTATCGCGCCTCCGCCGGAGAGAGCGACGCCCTCGAACAGTCGGTCGAGGCAGATTTCGTGGTGTTCACGGTCGGGGTGAACCGATCTCCGGGTATGGACGTGGCCGCGGATCCGCTTATCGGCCAGCTTGTCAACATCATCCCGGTCTTCGACCGCCGAAGGTCCGCCGCGCCCTCATCGCCGAGATGCAGGCCGCGGGCGGCGCTCCGGATGCCCTGCTGGCCGTCGACGGTGAGGTGCATTTCGCCCAGTACGGCTCGAAGGATCTCGCTATCGAGATGTCGTCGCTCATCCCCAAGAAGGACTGGGTCACCGTCGCGCTTCTCGGGAAGAGTGTCGACCGGGCGCGACCCTCAGAGTATCTGGACATCCTGCAGCGGTTCGTCGAATTGCCGCACATACGCAGACTGCTGCCCCCGGGGGTCAAGCTGCGTCCCGGCTGCTCGTGTCACCCCAACATGACGGTAGGAGCCGCCAAGAAGCCATACGGGCCGCGGATCGCTCTGGCCGGCGACATCGCCGTCTCCCGCCTGTACAAGGACGGCCTGTATTCCGCTTGGACCACATCGGCCGCTTTGGCCGACTGCATCCTTGACAACGGGATCGATCGGGATAGCCTTCGCCGCCATTACGGGCCGGTGGTACGGGAATTCGATCGCGACAACCGTTACGGGCGGGTCATATTCCTTCTGAGCCGCTGGGTCTTCGCCCATCCTGCGTTGAGCCGTGTCCTGTATCAGGCCGTGCTCACCGAGCGAAGGACGTCGCCGGCCGACGAGCGCCGGCTCTCCCCGATCCTGTGGCGCATCGCCAGCGGCGACGACAGCTACCGCCGCATCCTGGCCGCGATGCTGCATCCCTCCTCCGGCTGGCTGATACTCACCGGCGGCCTTCTCACGACCATCCGCAACGTGGCCACCGAGCACCTGTTCGGACTCGACTGGACCGGCGTCGGCCGCCATCAGACCGGCGTCGCGCTCGAGCAGCGGGAGCGCAAGCGCCGAGAACTCTTCGCGATCACGGGCGCAGAAGCGCCGCCTAGGTCGCCGAGGGTGGAACGGGTGTACTCCATCCGCATCAGGGCCACGACGGAAGCGATATTCCGTCAACTGGGCGCCTTCGGCGATCCGCAGAGACGATATTTCAAACCCCGCTTCGTCACCGTGCGAAGGACGAGCGGCACTCCGAACGAGTTGGGGACGACCATCCGCTACGACATCGGGCCGTTCTGCGGGGGCGACAAGCCGGGTCCCGCGCGCGGGCTGCTCTCGTTCACGGTGGTGCTCGAACGGGTCGTGCCCGGTCGCTATCTGCTCTATCGCATCCTTGACGGGTTCGGTCGGGACGGCCTGTTCGCGTTCGACGTCCAGCCTTGAAGCCGGGGGTCGAGCTGCTGAGCATATACGTCGGTTTCGACTTCCCGAGGGGTACTGGGCTCGCCGGCAGGGCCGGATGGTGGGCGTTCGCGCGGCTCTTCCCTGGATTCGCCCACGATGTGCTCTGGAATCATTCTCTCTGCATGATCAGGTATCTCGCCGAGGCCGACGATCCTTCGACCCCGCGTGGGCCGGGGATGGGATGATATCTTTGCGGTCTACAACATCCCGGGGGGCTGCGGATACGTTGGTCGGTGCGCGCTTGCGCTGATCCCCCCCGGTCCCAGCCCGGAAGGGGGGACACGTGGAAGTACCGGCAGCCGAAAGAGCCACGACGGTGTCGACCGACACCATCACTCTCCTGGTCAACAACGAGGTCTACCGGATCGCCGTCGAGCCGCAGTGGACTCTGCAGTACGTCTTGGCAGACAGGCTCGGCCTCACGGGGACCAAGGAGTTCTGCGCCGAGGGGGCCTGCGGGGCCTGCAGCGTCATCATCGAGGGGCGGCCCGTCCTGTCCTGCATGATCCTCGCGATCGAATGCGATGGTGCGAGCATCGAGACCATCGAAGGCATCGCCCGCGCCAAGCACCCCCTCATCGACGCCTACGTCAAGCACAGCTGCATGCAGTGCGGCTTCTGCACACCCGGCTTCATCGTGACTGCCAAGGCGCTCCTCGACCGCAACCCCGACCCCTCCCTGGACGAGATCAAGGAGGCCATGGTCGGCAACCTCTGCCGCTGCGGCACCTACCCGGCACACCTCAGAGCCATCCAGGAGGCCGCGGCGGTCCTCCGTGGCGTGGTGGTCGCGCAGGACGCGTTCTCCGTTGCGGCGGCCGCCTCGGTCCCCACCAACTCCGCGATCGGGGCGTTGGGTGCTGGCAAAGGGGGAGGCATAGCCCCCTCTGACGAAGGAGGTGCCCGGCCATGAGCACCGACCGCCCTCAGGAGGTCGACCAGAAACAGCGGATGCTGGATTCCTTCGACAACAAGATCGCCGACCCCGATCCCCTCGAGGAGTACGACGCCATCGGGAAGCGCGGCATCCGCCGGACCGACGGCCTCGAAAAGGCCACCGGGGCCGCCCGCTACACGATCGACGTGCAGTTACCGGGTATGCTTCACGCCCGGTTCTTGACCTCCCCGTATCCGCACGCCTCGATCCTCAGCATGGACACCTCCGAGGCCGAGAAGCTGCCCGGAGTCCGCTGCATCCTCCGCTACGACGATCCCGAACTCCAGGTAGGGCATCCACCGGGGGGCACGAACTGAACTCCGAGCGGCCCCTGCCGGGCGGGGCGCACTTCCAGGGTGAGGAGTGCGGCGCCTTTGTGGTGGCCGACACAGAGGAGACCGCCGAGAACGCGGTCAAGCTCATCGAGGTGGAGTGGGAGCAGCGGCCCTTCATCCTCGACGTGGAAGAAGCCATCAAGTCCGGCGCCCCCGCGATTCAGCCGGAGCGCTTCCCCGACTCGAACGTGTCCATGGTCTACAACGAGGGACACGGCGACGTTGAGAAAGGCTTCGCGGAGGCCGACCGCATTCTCGAGTTCAAGTGGACCTTCGGCCTCAATACCTGGGTGGGTCCCGAGCGGCCGTGCGGAGTGTGGCGGTGGAACGGAGACTTCGCGGAGGTCTGGGTCAAGCAGCAGCGCCCGCACATCGCAAAACGTGCCATCTCCACCTGGTTCGGCGGCATCCCCATGAGCAAGATCGACGTCCACTGCCCCTATCAGGGCGCGAGCTTCGGCGGCTGGAGCCAGATGTCCTGGAACCTGGGCGGCACCTACCTGGCCGCGGTCGCCTCCAGAAGGACGGGCAGGCCGGTCAAGTGGGCCTTCAACCGCCGGGAGGACTTCTACGGCGGCAACATGGACGCCGGCGTGTTCTATACCAAGGTGGGGTTCAAGCTCGACGGCACCATCACCGCGGTGCAGCAGCGGGCCGTCACGCTCAATCAGGAGATGCCGGTGTTCGGCATCGTCGCGCACTTGATCGAGAACACCAGGATCCCCCACATCGCCGGCAGGACCGAGGCGGCCCGGGTGAACAAGGGACCGACGGTGCCGACCCGCTGCGAGATGAACATCAACTGCTACACGCTCGACCTGGTGTTCAACCATGTGGCCGACGCGTTAGGCATGGACCCGGTCGAGATCGCCCTCCTGAACGACGGCGCCGACGGCCACGACATGGAGTGGGTGAACGCCCGCAAGGCCGAACTGGGCTTCCCGGTGAGAGACAGCCTCCGCGAATGCGTCGAAGAAGGCAAGGCCGCCATCGGCTGGGACGAGAAGTGGCACGCACCGGGCGCCAGGAGACTGGCGAATGGAAAGATGCACGGACTGGCCTTCACCTGGACCCACGAGTGGGACGACTCGGCCGGTTCCAGCGAGGTCGGCATCCAGTTCGAGCGCAACGACGGCTCGGTCACCATCCTCGGCTGCCGGGCCGACGTGGGCGTGAACGCCGAAACCGCCTACTGCCAGATAGCAGCGGACGAACTGGGCGTGCCGTTCGAGTGGATCCGTTTCAAGCATCAGGACGACGCCGGTTTCTTCCCCATGACCCCCGATACCTCCACCAACCTGTCCATCAACGGGTGGGCGGTGAGGAACGCGGCCCGCATCCTCAAGCAGCGGCTGCTCGAGGCCGCCGTCGCCCCCCGTGCCAAGACCCAGTTGGCGGAATACCCGCCGGCGTTTCCCGGCCTTCGGCCGGAGGACCTCGACGTCAGGGACGGGGTCATCTTCGAGAAGGCGAACCCCGCCAACCGGATGACCATCGCCGATTTCATCGGCCCGAGCGGAGCGCAGGGCCCCATGACCGGCACTGCGGGAGAGCCGTTCTTCACGTCCACCGAGGAAGGTCTGGCCTACCCGTTGCGCGGTACTCCCCCCCTCTTCGAGCCGGGCTGGCACCTCCAGCGCGGCTGCTATCTGGGGGTCCGGGTGCGCTTCTGTCGACAGGCGTATTTCATGGAAGTGGAGGTCGATACCGAGACCGGCCAGATCGATGTCACCAAGGTGGTGACGGTGAACGACGTGGGCAAGGTCATCAACTGGGACGGGTGCGAGGGCCAGGCCTACGGCGGCGCCATCATGGGCATAGGCCGGGGCATGACCGAGGAAGTGGTCCACGATCGGCGTACGGGCATCATGCTCAACGGCAACCTTCTCAACTACAAGATCCCGACGATGATGGACTACGGAGACATCGAGACCATCATGGTCGAGACCGGGATGGGCTACGGTCCCTACGGCACCGTCGGCATCGGCGAGGACGTCGCCACCGTGCTGCCGGCTCTTGTCGGTCCTGCCGTTCAGAACGCGCTGGGGGTGTGGATCGACACCTTCCCCATCACGCCCGACAAGGTGCTTGCCGCGCTGGGCAAGGCCTGAGGAGAGGAGGCGCCATGAAGACGTTCAAGCACTTCACTCCCCGTTCTGTCGAGGAAGCCACCTCCATCCTTCGGGATTCCAGTGGAAGAGCGCGCATCATCGCCGGCGGCACCGACCTGCTTGGCGAGATGAAGGACCGCATCCTGCCGGGATCTGAGTACCCGGAGATCCTCGTCGACATCAAACGCATCCCCGGCCTGGAGTACGTCCGGGACGGCGATGGGACCTTGCGCATCGGCGCTCTCACCCGCTTGGAAGACCTGGCGTCCGACGAGCTCGTGCAGGAACGGTATCCCGCCCTGGCCGAAGCCGCCCGTCGGACCGCCTCCCCCCACATCAGGGAGATGGGCACGATCGCTGGCAACATCTGCCAGAACAACCGCTGCTGGTACTACTGGGTACCGGACGACCTGTTCCACTGCCTCAGAAAAGGGGGCAGAGCCTGCTATGCGCTGACCGGAGATGCGCGGTACCACTCCATCTTCGGAGCCGCTCGAGTCGGGCTCACGGCCTGCCACCGAGGCTGCCTCACCGATATCGATATCCCCTCGTACTTGGCCAGCATCCGCGCGGGTGATCTGAAGGCGGCGGCGGAGACCGTGCTGAAGTCCAACCCCCTACCGGCGATGACCGGCCGGGTCTGTCCGCACCCCTGTGAGGACGAGTGCGCGCGTAACGAGTTCGACGAGTCCGTGTCCATACGAGAGATCGAGCGGTTCGTCGGCGATCACATCCTCGAACACACCGACGAGTTCTACCAGGCCCCACGACAGGAGACCGCCAAACGAGTCGCGATCATAGGCTCTGGACCGGCCGGCCTGTCCGCCGCGTACTACCTACGCAAGGCCGGGCACGGGGTGACCGTCTTCGACAAGATGCCCCAAGCCGGAGGTCTTCTGGCCTACGGCATCCCGCCGTACCGTCTCCCCCGTGAGGTCCTGCGTCAGCAGATCGAGGGCCTCGAGCGGACGGGCATCCAGTTCTCCCTGGGGGTGACAGTCGACGCGGCAAGGTTCGAAGCGCTCAGACGGACGTTCGATGCCGTGTTCGTGGCGGCCGGCGCTTGGCAGCAGACCGACGTCGGGATCGTGGGAGAGGACTGCCTTGAATCTGGGGTCGAGTTCCTAACAGCCAGAGCCTGCAGCAGATGGCGGGCAAGACGGTGGGGGTGATCGGGGGAGGAAACACCGCCATAGACGTGGCCCGCTCCCTGCTGAGGGTGGGGGCACAGCCGGTGATCTTCTACCGGCGCACCAGGGACGAGATGCCCGCTCTGAGAGAAGAGGTGGAGAAGGCGGAGCAGGAAGGGGTCAGATTCGAGTTCTTGACTCAGCCGGTGGGGGCCGAAGAGGGTGACGAAGGGGTCGACCTGACATGCTGCCGGATGGAGTTGGGAGCCCTCGACGATAGCGGCCGGCCTCGACCGGTGCGCGTGGAGGGTTCGGAACACGTCGTACAGTGCGACACGGTCGTCAAAGCCATCGTGGAACGACCGGACTATTCCTTCCTCCCCACCGGATCTCTCGACGAGGCAGGCAGACTCAGAGTGGACGAGACCGGTCATTCGCTGGGCAGGGGTGTCTTCGTTGGCGGCGACTTCGTCACCGGGCCGGCCACGGTCGCCGAGGCGGTACGCGCGGGACGGACTGCGGCCCTGTCATACAGGTCTTTCTCTTGGGAACGGCTCCCGAAGAGGACTACGAGCCGGTATGCACGATCGGCGAGACCTTCGATGGCTCTTGCCTCGAGCCGAGCACGCGCGTGGAGGTGCCGGAGCGTTCCCTCACCGAGAGGCTCAGCGGTCTGGAGGTCGAGGAGACGAACACGCTCGCTCTCGAGGCGGCAGAGGCCGAGGCCGAGCGCTGCTTCAACTGCGGGTGCGTGGCGGTCAACTCCTCCGATCTTGCGCCGGCCCTGGTAGCACTGGGGGCCAGGATCAGGACTTCCCAGCGAGTCGTCGACGCCGAGGAGTTCTTCACTGTAGGGGTCAACACAAGCACATATCTGGGCGCCGGGGAGATCGTCCTCGAAGTACAGATCCCCAGACCGCCCGACGGTGCCCGGTCCGCCTTCCTCAAGTTCGCCTTGAGAAAGTCCATCGACTTCCCCATCGTCAACTGTGCCGCGACGCTGACCAGCGACAAAGGTGTCGTTCGGGCGGCGCGGATCTGCCTCAACTCGGTCTACGGCCTGCCGATGCGTATGACCGCGGCCGAGCGATACCTCGTGGGCAAGACCGTCGACGAGGCCGTGGCCGAGCAGGCCGCCCACGCCGGCATGGCGGAGGCATTCCCCCTGCTCAACAATCGGTACAAGATCCAGATAGCGCGAACCCTGGTCAAGCGGGCGATACTGGCCTGTGCGGACACAGACTAGGCCTGCCGGGCGGACGGCGGCCGCCGTCCGCCCGGCTCGAGCTCATAGATACGGCGAGGTGAGCGGTCCTCGATGAGCATCAGGGTGAAGATCTTCCATACCGAGTTGCGAAGCCTGGTCGGCGACCCCAGTGAAGTTCGACTCGAGGGTAAGACTGTGGGCGAATGCCTGCGCGACTTCATCCGGCAGTATCCCGACGCCGAGCGGCTCATGTTCGACGGGGAGGGCAGACTGCTCAAGCCGGTCTACGTGTTTGTCAACCAGGAGAGCATGTTCAAGGCGGAGTTCGATCGGCCTGTCGCGGACAACGACGAGCTGATCATGGTGGCCCTGGCCGTCGCGGGCTGACGGACGTCGCCGGCTGACGGGTACGATCGCCGACTGACGGGTGTCGCCGGCTGACACGTCGCCGATAGGCGGCAACCCGTGTGGCAGCCCCGCCGACCGGCCGGGACCAGGGCCCACTCCTAACCTACTCGAGCTTGTACTGCCCCCCGCTCACGGTGGTGAAGTGGAAGATGGGCTTGTCCACACGGTTGATCACCAGCGGACAGTGGACCATGCCTGCAGGCACGAAGATCATCGTGGTCTTGGTGATCACGTGCTTCTCGTCCTCCAGCCAGATCTCCACCTCGCCATTGAGGTCGTGCGGATCATCCGGGTCGCTCCCGAAGAAGCCGATTATCTCGTCGGTGTCATGCTTGTGCGGCGTAGTCTCGAGCGTGGGACCTGGGTTGAGGTACCAGGCCGTGTTCATATGGAACGCGCCTTCGACCACGGTGTCGTCCAGCCAAAGGATACGCCGGGCATACTTGCGGTAATCGGCGTCGATCTTGTGCTTCGACTCCGGCATCACCAGATCGCTCACCACATACTTGCCGTACTTGGTGCCATCTCCTCGAGGCATGTCTCCCCCTGTCCCGGCCGGCTGCGCCGGCATCTCGTCTACCCTACGATCGAACGCTTGGTCACCCCGCCTCGGCGGGCAGGAGCTTACCCGGGTTGCAGAGACCCTCCGGGTCGAAGGCCTGTTTCACCATTCGTTGCACCCGCAGGTCGTTCGCACCGAAGACCAGGTGCATGGCCTCCAGTTTCTCGACCCCGATCCCGTGCTCCCCGCTCACCGTGCCTCCAAGGGAGGCGCAGATCCGTAGTACCCCCATGCTGGCCTCTTCCACCTTCTCTTTGTCTCCCGGCTGCTTTCCATCGTAGAGGAAGCAGGGGTGCAGATTGCCGTCCCCGGCGTGCAGCACGCAGAACACCTCGAGGCCGCAGCCGTCAGCCAGTTCGCTCACCCGCCGGAGCGCCTCCGGGAGCATGGTGCGAGGTACACACCCATCAAGGGACATGTAGTTGGGAGCCAGCCTGGTGATGGCGCCGAACGTCCCCTGTCGCCCTCGCCACAACGTGGCACGCTCCTCTTCGTCACGGGCCACCCGCACCTCCAGAGCGTTGTTGGCCCGGCAGATGGCGGCGATCTGCTCGGCGAGATCGTCCATCCCGTCGAAGAGACCGTCGAGTTCGATCAGCAGCACAGCGCCGGCATCGCGGGGATAGCCGCAGGTGAGGGCATCCTCGACCGCGATGATGGTGCGGCGGTCCAGCAATTCCAGCGTCGCCGGGATCAGACCGGCGGCGACGATAGCCGAAACGACGCTGCCGGCATCCTCCAGGGAGGCGAACACGCCCAGCATGGTCCTGACGACCTCGGGCTTCCGCAAGATGCGCAACGTAGCCGCCGTTACGATCCCCAGCGTCCCCTCGCAGCCGATGAAGATACCGCGCAGGTCGAGGCCCAGAGGATCGGCGTTCTTCCCCCCCAGCCACACGATCTCACCGTCGGGCAGGACCACCTCCAGACCCAGAACATGGTTCGACGTCACGCCGTACTTGAAGCAGTGAGGACCGCCGGCGTTCTCTGCGATGTTCCCTCCCACCGAGGAGGCCCTGAGGCTGGCAGGGTCGGGGGCATAGTAGAAGCCGTGGGGAGCGAGCGCAGTGGAGATATCCCAGGTGAATATCCCGGGCTGAACGGTCACGCAGAGAGCGGGGATGTCTATCTCGAGCACCCGATTCATGCGTCCCGTCTCGAGTACGACGGCCCCGTCGAGCGCCAGGGAGCCTCCGCTCAGGTTGGTGCCGTAGCCCCGAGGGACGAAGGCCACGTTCTCACGGGCCAGAAGCTTGACCACGCTGGAGACTTCGGCCGTAGAGTGTACGAACACCACTGCTCCCGGCAGCGAGCGCTCCCCGTAGGCATCGTACTCGTAGGTCTGCAGATCGACGAGCTCATGCAGGACGTTATCCCGGCCGACGATGGTCCGGAGCTTCTTGAGCAGATCCTCGCTCAGGCCGGAAGAAGCGGCGGCGAGCGCCGAACGAGGTGCCGTGACGGACAGAGCGATCAAGACAGAGCTACCAGGTGTAGGAGACCATGGGGTCGCTCTTGACCCAGGCCTCCGCGGCACCGTCGTAGATCTTGACATTGCGGTAGCCGAGGATCTGGGTCAGCACGAACCACCAGGCGGCCGCGTATCCGCCCACCCCGCAGTAGGCGATTATCTCCCGGTCCTGGTCGGCCCCGATCACGCCTTCCACCATCGCCCGGAGCACCTCGACGGACTTGTAGGTGCCGTCCGGGTTCCACATCCAAGGAGCCGGGAGCGACCGCGCCGTCGGGATGTGTCCGCCGACGCCGGCAAAAGGACAGGGAGTGACGCCGAAATACTGGTCGGGGTCCCTGCCGTCGAGCAGGACCACTTGGCCCAGGTGCTCCTTGACGTAGTCCGTGGACACGAAGAGCCCTGGGGCAGCCGACCCGTGTGAGGCTCCCTCTCCCTTCAGGGCCGCCTGCTGGGTGCCGCTGGCGCCGATCTCACTGGATCCTACCTGGGCCGTGCCCTCAGTCAGGGCGGAAGCCTCCCTGGTAGCCGCCTTGCCCTCTGCGTGCCATCTGGGATATCCCCCCTCGAGTATGGCCACGTCGGTGACTCCGGCGTAGAAGAGAGTGGCCGCCACCCGCGGCGCGTCGGAAAGAGCGTATGGAGGGGCCGGCGGAGGCTCGATCGTGCCCACCAGGACGACCAAAGAATCACGATCGATGCCCCATCGTGCCAGGAGCGCGAAGAGATCGTCGTCGGGAGGCAGCTCCATCAGCAACTCGTCGTCTGACACGGCCCACTCGGACATGGGGCTGAAAGGGATGGAGATGCTGCCCGGGATGTGTCCGACCCCGTACAACCGGGGTTCCCGAATGTCGATGACTATCAGTCCCGCATCGGCGGCCTCACCGAGTCGGGCTTCGAGCCACGCTGTTGATACCAAAGGGTCGATCTTCCTGGTCATTACCTTTCCCCCTGCGCGCCCATGGTTCACTCCCCTACGAAGACGTCCAACCGGGTGACGTGCGGCAGCTCCGGCAGCCGGGTGTGGATGAGCGTGGTGTTCGCACCGATGGTGTTATGCACCACCTGGCCGTCCACCCGCGCGAACACCTCGGCCACGCAGTTGCCGGCCAGGAAGTTGAACAAGAAGGTCATCTGGGCAGTGAGAACGCCCTCGTTCCAGTAGAGGAAATAGACCCCGTCGGCGATCTTGAAAGCGTGATACTCCTCGGTGTCGGCCTGCCCGGCCTGAGGCCCCATGACGCCCATCCAGGTCTCGTAGACACCGGTGAGGTAGATGTGCTCGTAGGCCACATTGTGGGCGTAGGTGTTGAGGAATCGGGTGCCACCCAGGTTGAACCGTGGATGGTATTCGCGCTCTCCCGGCCCGGCCACCTCCTCGACCCGCGCTCCGCCGGCTCGGGAGATGACCCCTTGGTCCGTCATCTCCCCCATCACCACGGTGGCCACACCCTTGACCAGATCCAAGGCCATGGCCATCGAGCGCGTCTCGCCGGCCAGATATGTGACAAAGAAGATATCTGGAGCCAACTCGAAAGCCTCATATGGAGTCTGCAGACGACTCTCGGCCCCGCCCTCACTCAGCGTCTCGACCACGACTTCCTTCTCACCGAAGGTGTGTCTGTGCCGGGCGGGCAGATCACGAGCGGCGAGGGTGAAGATCTCACCCGCCAACCGGTCTGACCGCGGCGGCCGGTTCTCCGCATAGTCGAATTCCGGCTTGGTGGAGATGTTCTGCCTCAGAAAGGCCGACCCTTGAGCTTCGAAACTCTGCCGGTCGTGCGCCGCCTTCTCGGTCATGACGGAGACCCCCTTGGCTCGTCGTTGCCGCAGGGCCACTGCTCGTTGCCGCGGCAGGGCCACCGATCGAAAGCATAGCAGTCCGCATGCCCAAACCGCCGCCATTGCCGGTGCGGGTATTGGCCGGCGCGCCGGCGGTGTGATATCGATAGAGAATCGCGATTGAAAGCGCCGGCAACAAGTCGGCCGGCGCACGGCCACCGGAGCAAAGGAAGGATCCCGGCTATGGACTATTCGGAACTGCTCGACCTGCTCAAGACGCGGCGGAGCGTCCGGGCCTTCACCTCCGACCCGGTGCCCGATGAGGCCGTCGACAGGATCCTGGAGGCCGCCCGCTGGGCGCCTTCCGGGGCCAACTCGCAGCCCTGGGAGTTCATCGTCATCCGCGAGCAGCAGACGAAGGACCGTATGGCGGAGATCGTCCGCGAGCACATGGAACTGGGACACAAGGCCGAACTCACCCGCCCGCCGGAGCTGCGTTGGCCGTCGGCGGCCCGCCCCGTCGCCGATCCCGCCTGGAAGAACGCTCCCGTTCTGATCCTCGTCTGCGGCGACCCGCGTGTCAGCAAGTCCTTCCCGCTACTACCTATCTGGAGCGGGGACAGTCACACTTCATCTCCGGACTGGCCGGCGCTTTCCTCTACATGACTCTGGCGGCGACGGCGCTGGGATTGGGATGTCACTGGGTCAGCGCGGTGGGTAACGGCTACTGTTCGGCGCGCATCAAAGAGCTTCTGAGGATCCCCGAGGACCACGTGATCTACGACATGTTGGGCGTCGGCCATCCGGCCGTGCAACCGGCGCCGCGCCTGGTGCGCGAGCGCGAAGCTCTCACCCATCACGAGCGGTATGAGGCGGCGAAGTATCGGACCGACGAACAGATCCGCGAGTATCTGATCAGCCTGCGGCCCAAGCCGTGATCGGGCTCGGCGGCGGAGCGCGGGAAGGCCGGGGATCCGTCGATCGGGAGCCGGAGCTCAAACAAAAAAGCGAGCCCCGAGTGGACCCGCTTCGCTCCCTATAACGGCTCCCACTTCGTCCCCGCTTCACTGTACTCCGTGGCCATTTACCTCCACGTTTCCTCTGCGGGTCCCCTTGTAAGCTCCTCGGGTGCTGCGCTGAACTCTCGGGACTCTGGTACACACTGTACAGGCTTCCTCGAACCCAGTCAATCGTCTGGAGGCCGTCCGCGAGCAACAAAATAGCCGCACCATGCGCGAGGCAGCAGCGGTCGTCGGGTGCGCTGTCAGCGTACACTCCGAAGGCACCCGGGAGCGGCCTAATGGCCGTCCGATGTCCTGTTCTTACGCGCGGTCCGGAGGGTGATAACATCGACCGTGTGAACGACTCAGAAGCAGCCATTTCCGTCGACGAATACGCCGCACGCCGTTCGGCCTTGCTCGACGCCTTGGAGGGAGCGGTGGGGTTGGTGTTGGCGGGTTCGCCGACCTCTTCATCCTCTTTGGGGGGCCGCTGGCATGCGGACCCGATGTTCCGATATCTCACCGGCCTGGATCACGAGAGCGGCGCAGCCGTTCTCTTCGACCCCTCGGCGGAGGACCCCGCGCGCCGCATCACCCTGCTTCTGCGGCCCCGGGACATCGAGGCCGAGCGCTGGGACGGTGCACGCGAGCCCCTCGACTCCGGCCTGAAGAGCAAGACCGGCTTCACGAGCCTGAAGCGTACTCCCTCCCTACCCGGCATGCTTTCGGAGGCTGCCCAACGAACCAAGCGCCTGGCGTGCCTGCACCCCTTCGCAGCGTACACGGCGGACGTATCCCCGGACCTTGATATCTTCCACAAGATCGTCCAGCGGATCCCGGGCGTGTCCCTCGAGGACCGAACGCAACTCCTGCTCTCGATGCGCGCGGTCAAATCCGCCGCCGAGGTGGCACTGATCGAGCGGGCTGCTGCTGCGACGGCCGCCGGCTTCGCCGCCAGCCTGCGGGCCATCCGGCCCGGCATCCGCGAGAAGGACATCGTCGATCTGCTGGTCTCGACCTACCGCTCCCACGACTGCGAGCCGGCTTACGAACTCATCGTCGCTGGCGGCCTCAACGGCACCGTGCTCCACTACACCGACAACAACGCCGCATGCGCCGAAGGGGACCTGGTAGTGATGGACTGCGCCGCGGCGTACCGCGGGTACGCGTCCGACGTCACCCGCACGTTGCCCGTCTCGGGGGTCTTCACGGCCGAGCAGCGCGACGTGTACGAGATAGTGCTGGCTGCGGAACTGGCGGGCATCGCGGCCGCAACGCCGGGCGCCACATACACCGATGTGGATGCGGCTGCACGAGCCGTCATCGAGCAGGCCGGTTATGGGGATGCCTTCATCCACGGTACGAGCCATCCGATCGGTCTCGATGTCCATGATGTGTCACCGTATGGGCCACTCAAGCCGGGCATGGTCATCACCGTCGAGCCCGGCATCTACCTCCCCGACCGAGGCTTCGGAGTGCGGATCGAAGACGACGTGCTCATCACCGCCGACGGCAACCGGGAACTCACGAGCGCGATCCCTAGGACGGTCGAGGCCATCGAGCAGGCGATGCGGCGCTAGCCGCAGAACTATAATGGAGACGCGGCCCACGGGAACCCTGGGCCCATCAGTCGCGACCAAGCCCTACTGGAGTGAACGCCGTGGCCGGCCGATAAGAAAGATGGCCGCCGTCACAGAAGGAGTCATCATGCGCAAGATAATCGGATCCACCATCATAGGCGCCTTGCTCATCGCGGTACTCATGGTGGCATTCGCCACCGCGGGCTGCGGCACGGCGACCACAGAGAGCGCGCAGGGCGCCACGCCCGCACCCGCCACTCCCGAGGCCATCCTGGCCCAGGCTATGGCGGCCTCCGAGACCATCACCAGCGGCACAGGCGATTTCAACATGACCCTGTCGATCGACGCCGACAAGAGCAAGTTGCCGGCCGGCGCCGAGGCCTTCCTCACCGAGCCGATGACCGTTACGGGCACCATGGCGTTCAACGAGGACCCTCAGGCCGCTGAGGCGACCATCAACGCCGCCTTCGGCGGGCAGAACATGGCTCTGGGAGTCAAAGCGGTCGACGACAAAGCGTGGCTGCAGCTGATGGGGCAGTGGTACGAACTGCCAACCGACATGATGCAGCAGGCCACGGGCGGCACCGGCACGACCATGAAGCCGCTCGACGTAGCAGGTGTCATGCAGGCCCTTACGGCAGCAGGGATCGACCCGTCCAAATGGCTGACCGGGCTCACCATCGCCGGTGAAGACAGCGTAGACGGGACCCCCACCTACCACCTCACCGGGACGGTCGACATCAACCAGATCATGACCGACGCTATGAAGATGATGCAGGACAAGAACATCATGGGCATGCTGCCCTCCATGGGCGCCGGCACCGAGGGTGCCACCGGCTCTTCCCTGCCGCTCCCCGACCAGCAGCAACTCCAGCAGATGCAGACGCAGTTGGCGTCCATGTTCGAGGACTTCACCGTGGACATGTGGATCGCCAAGGACACCTACCAGATGCGTAAGGCACAGCTGCACGCCAGCATGGTCCCGCCTGCCGGTGAGGATTCGCAAGGCATCAACGGCATCGATCTGACCGCCGCCCTGTCAATGGCTCCTGCCTCCGCTCCGATCACGGTCACTCCGCCCACAGGAGCCAAGCCGTTCAGCGAGCTCGAGAACGCTCTCGGCGGGTTGATGGGTCTCTTTTCCGGAGCTCTCGGCGAGGGGATCACGACTCAGTGGCACGCGGCGATTTATCTTGCGCACCTGCCCGCCCTGCACATCGGGCCGGCGAGTGACGGCAAACAAAGGGCCCGGCCTGTTCATAGGAGCAGGCCGGGCCTCGTTTCTTGGATCGAGGGCGTGCTGGCGCCCTGCTCCCTCACCTCGATCACCTCGAACGGGAACCGATAGGGAGCTTCAATTCGTCGCGCATGGTCATCAGGTCCCGCTGCACCTCCTCATCCACAGGCACGCCTTCTCCTTGCGCTCCAGCCAGGCCAGGTGCTCCTTCTCCCCGCAGGTGTAGATGCGTTCCTTGCCGGGAGCCTTGGTCGACGCCCGCAAAGCCCGCAGGATGTCGCCGGTGGTCTTCTTGAAGGCCGTCCAGATCGGTGAAGCATTCGATGTCGATGGCCAGGAAGAAGTGCCCCAAGGGGATGGGGACGTCCTTGCCCTGCGCGTCCTTGCCGCCGAGTTGCTTCAGAAACGCTCCCTGCGACAGGGCCGCCGACAGGATCTCGACCACGGTGGCGAAACCGTAGCCCTTGTAGCCCCCGGTCTCCTCGCTCAAGCCGCCGATGGGAGCCAGCGCGCTCGTGCCCTTGAAGAGTCCTCGAGGATCTGCACGGAGTCGGTGGCCGATCGGCCCTCGCGGTCGATGACCAAGCCTTCCGGGCAGTCCTTGCCCTCCCGAGCCCACTGCTCGATCTTGCCGCGCTGGATGACCGAGGTGGCGTAGTCGTTGGTGAACGGGAAGTCCTCGTCGGTGGGCATGGCGAACACCAGGGGATTGGTGCCCGAGCATGTTCTCCACCCCGTGGGTGGGGGCGATGGAGGGCCGGGCGTTGGTGCCGGTCAGACCGATCATGCCTGCGTCTACCGCCATCAAGGCGTAGTAGGCGGCGAAGCCGTAATGGGTGGAATTGCGGGCCACCACCATGCCCAGGCCGTGCTCGCGGGCTTTGTCGATGGCCATCTCCATGCAGCGCTTGCCGATGACCATGCCCATGCCGTCATGGCCGTCGACGACCGCCGTCGCCTTGCAGTCCCGCACCACCTCGAACTGGGTGACCGGGTCCTGGATGCCGCCCTTGACGATGCGGTCGTAGTAGATGGGCTTGAGCCGGCCCACGCCGTGGGAATCGATGCCGCGCTTGTCGGCGCCGATGAGGACCTCGGCGCAAACGCGCGCGTCGTCGTCGGGGACTCCCACACCCTTGAACACGTCCACCATGAACGCTTCGAGCAGGTCGAAGGGCACCCACACGTGACGGTCGGTCCTACTGTCTCCCTCCTCCAAGGACAGGCTCCGCTCGGCCGCTGCCCGCTGCCCCAGCTCGATCTCGGCCGGCAGGGGCAGCTCATCGGCGAACCAGTCAGTCTGGCTGAAATCCGCGCCCACGATGCCCTCGACGGGCATCTTGAGGTATTTGCCGTGGGCCTCGACAGCCACGCTGCCGTCCTCGAGGAGGATCTCACCGGTCCCTTCGAAGAGGCGGCTCGTGTCACGGGTGATACGCCCCACCGCCCGCACCTCGCGGTCGAGCGGCACCGGCCTGCGGAACCTGGCGGTGAATTCCACCGTGACGCCCCAGGTATGCGTGTCGGCCATGTTGATGGCCCGGCCGATGGTCTCGTCCAGGATGGCCGACGCCAGGCCTCCGTGCAGACGGCCGGGATAGCTCTGGTGCTCCTCCCTGGGCTGGAACACGCCCACCAGTTCGCCGCTCTCCAGCTCAAAGAACCGGGCCTTGAAACCGTAGGGGTTCTCCACGCCGCATACCAGGCACATTCGGCTCACGTTCTGCGCTGCCCGGATCCTGCGCTTCATTCGCGGTCCCCAACGTTGGCCTTGGCGGAGTCTGCCGCGCCGTCCCCCGATTCGCCTCCACTGCCGGCGGGCGCTCCTAGCGCGCGCAAGACCTGCGCAGTACTGCGCACCTGCCCGATGCGCGGGAAGGTGGTCCGCATCACGAAGGCGTGCTCCTCGGCGCTTCGAGCCGAGGTCGCGTCTTCGACGAAGACCTGGCGGTACCCACGTTCGTAAGCGTCCCGAGCGGTGCTCTCCACACCGATGTTGGTGCTGATGCCGCACAGGACGATGGTGTGTACACCCCTCCGTCGGAGTTGCAGGTCGAGTTCGGTGCCGTAGAAGGCCCCCCACTGCCGCTTGGTGACGACCAGGTCCCCCGCCTGCCGGTCGAGTTCGGGGACGAGTTCGGCCCAATCTGCCGGTCTCCCTGTAGGCGTCACGGCTGGAGCGTCGGTGGGCGGCTGCAACGCATCCCGCCCGTCGGGTGAGGACGTCACCCGCACCCATACCACTGTCCCTCCCGCGTCGCGCAGCGCCCGAGCCAAGGCCGATGCACGCGCGACCACCTCGGGGCCGGAATGAGGTGCTGGGCTTCGCCCCACGATGCCGTGCTGCAGATCGATCACCACCAGCGCCGTGCGCCGGGGCTCAAGAACGAGGTCGGGGCTGGCGCTCATGGCGGTCCACCTTCACTCTCGGGGGCTGCGACTATCACTGTCGGGGCTGCGCCTCACCGCACGCTCGGGAGCCAGCCCGGCGCGCTGTTCCATCTCCAGCACCACCGCCGAATAGTCCTTCCACTCGTATCCGGCATCGAGGGCCCGTTGATAGAGCTGCCGGGCGAACTTCGTGGCCTGCAGTTCGACGCCGACCTCCGCGCCCGCGGCCAGAGCCAGATCAAGGTCTTTGACGATGTTGTGCAGGCTCATGGCCGGGTGATCATAGTCACGCCCCACGAGCGTAGGGATCTTGCTTTTGACCACCCCGGAGCCCACCGCACTGTTGGCCAGCACTTCCAGCATGACCTCCCAGTCAAGACCGGCTTTCTCTCCCATCACGAGGCCCTCTCCCCACACCTGCATGGTGACGGCGATCATCATCTGATGGATGAGCTTGAGAAAGCGGGAATTCTCGCCCGGACCGACGTAGTACCGGGTCTCTCCGAGAACGGCCAGATACGGATCGGCGGCTTCATGGATCTCCCGCTCACCGGACGTGATGATGGTCAGCTTACCCGCCTCGGCGACGGTCGCCGTACCGCTGACAGGGGCTCGTAGAAAGCCGATGCCACGAGGTTCGAGCAGGGCGGCTATCTCCGCCGATTCGGCCGGGGCCACCGTGGCCATGTCGACGAAGATGACCGGGAGAGGATCGGCCTCGAGCACCCCACCGGGGCCGGTGATAACGGCCCTGAGGGCAGCTGCGTCGGTGAGGTTGGCAAAGACGATCTCCCTACCGCTCGCGGCTTCCGCAGGAGTGGCGGCGACAGTAGCCCCCTTATGCTGCACCGGCACCATCTTGGCGGGCGTGCGGTTCCAGATAGTCACGTCATGTCCGGCCTCCAAGAGACGGGCAGACATACGAGAGCCCATCGTGCCTATGCCCAGGAAGCCTACCGTGCCCACGCGGCCATTCTCCTAGTTGAAGTTGAGTCCGCCGTCCACGAGAAGGGTCTGTCCGGTCATGAAGTCGCTGTCGGCCGAGGCCAGAAAGAAGGCCGGGCCGGCCAAGTCTTCCGCAAGTTCGCTGCGTTCGGTGAGACACTGGGCCCGCCGGATCCCGTCCGCCATGTCGAGGACGCCACTCCCCTGGTCCAGGTTCGTCTGGGTGAGAGTGAAACCGGGAGCAAGCGCATTGACCCTGACGCCAAAGGATCCCAGTTCGCGGGCCATGGCCCGGGTGAAGCCGATCACGCCCCCCTTACTGGAGATGTAGGGCACCAGACCGGGAGGGGCCTCCCAGAAGGTCGACGAGGCCACGTTGATGATCTTGCCGTAGCCCTGAGACTCCATGTAGGGAAACACGGCCTTCACCATGAACCACATGCCGCGCAGGTTCACGCCCAGGATGTGATCCCATTCCTCCACCGTCCACTCGTCGAACGCCCCGTGCGTGCGCGTCGAGGACGGAGCTTTGAATGCCGCGGCGTTGTTGACGAGGATGTCGATACGCCCACCGTAGGCGGCGGCCAGCGAAGCCGCCGCGGCCTCGCATCGATCGAACCGGGTGAGGTCGCAGGTCAGGGAGACCGCCTGTCCTCCCGCAGCCACGATGTCGTGGACCACGAGAGCCGCCCTCTCTTCGGCCACGTCGAGCACTCCGAGGCTCGCCCCCTCCCCGGCGAGACGCAGCGCGATGGAGCGTCCGATGCTGTTGGTGCCCCCAGCTCCGGTGACGAGAGCGACCTTGCCGAGGAGTCTTTGAGGTTTGACCGCTTCCTGCATAGGGATGCCGCCCGCCTAGTCGAACATCCTGGCGGCGCCGGCCATTTCCTTGATCACCTCGATGTGCTGAGGACAGGCCCCTTCGCATTGGCCGCACTCACTGCATTCGGAGGCGCGGGCGGTGTGCTTGAGTTCGATCCCGATGTTGTAGCCCGCCCTCTCCCCCTCCAGATCCTCGAACAGCGAGACACTGTTGACGGAGGAGAAGATCATGGGGATGTCGATGCCCTGCGGGCAGGGCAGGCAGTAGCGACAGGCGGTGCAGTCGACCACCGTGCGTTCGCGATACGCCTCGCGGACCTTGTCGATGAGGGCCCGGTCGGCGGCGGTCAGGGAGCCGGCCTCTCCCGCCTCAGCCAGGGCCGTGTTGACGACGACCTGCTCCATGGTGCTCATCCCGCTTAGAAGTGAGCACACCCGGGCATCGTCCCAGACAAAGCGCAGCGCCCACTCCACCGGGGAACGTTGGACTGTGTGCGAATCCCAGAGTCGCTGGATAGACTCCGGCACCGGGGGAGCCAGTCTGCCTCCCTTGAGCGGCTCCATGACGATGACGCCCAGGCCACGGTCGGCGGCGTAGGCGAGTCCGGCCGCCCCCGCCTGGTGGGCGATGTCCAGGAAGTTGTACTGGATCTGACAGAAGTCCCAGTCGTACGCGTCCACGATGGGGGCGAAAGCCTCGGGCTCGTCGTGGTAGGAGAAGCCGGCGAAACGGATGCGGCCGTCGGCCTTTGCCCGGTCCAGAAAGTCGGTCACATCAAGGCCGGCGAGTTTCTCCCAGGGCTCTGCTCCAATGCCGTGCAGCAAGTAGCAGTCGATCCGATCCGTGCGCAGCCGTTCGAGCTGTCCCGCCAAGATCCGGTCCATGTCGTCCCGGGAGGTGACCAGCCACTGCGGCAGCTTGGTAGCGATCAGGACCTCGTCGCGCCGACCGCCGGCCAGCGCATCGCCCACGAAGCCTTCGCTGTTCCCGGGAGTGCCATCAAAGCTCGCACCGTGATAGGGGAACGCGGTGTCCACATAGTTGACCCCATGGTCGAGGGCATAGTGGAGCATCTCCGTGGCGAGCGGAACGTCGATCCGCTCGCGCTGCCCGTCGATGACCGGCAGCCGCATGGCACCGAAACCCAAGATGGAGACTTGTTCCCCCGTACGACCGAAGGGGCGATAGAGCACAGTCATGCGGCCAGCATACCAGACCGGCACCGCAGGCTGGACGTGTTGCCATCCCTAGGGCCGGCCGGCCGTGATCACGTGCGCTCAGATCGACTCGAGTCTAGTCCCTCAGGGGTGTCCGGTTCTTCCGAGAAGGAGTCGAGCTTCCGCACCAGTTCCTCGAGCAGGTCCTCTCGATCGCGAAGATGCCGCCTGAGCTCATGGGAGTCGGTATTGGCGATCTCGAACAGCATCGCCTTCCGATACCTCTCGATGATGAAGCGAATGATCTCGATCTCCTTCGTGCTGAGCGGGACGTCGATGATGACCACCCCCTTCGATCGGCTCGCCTCTAAGACCGTATTCCCAGGGACCCCAGAAGATAAGCAAGGCCGCCCCTAGGGCCTCGGCGATGTCTTAGTGAGGCGTCACCCCGCCGTCCACCAGAAGCGTCTGGCAGGTCATGAAGTCGCTGTCCGAGCAGGCCAGGAAGAAGGCGGGGCCGGCCAGATCCTCGGGTACCTCGTTGCGCTCGCCGAGCGCCTGCATCTCGCGGTTCTTGACGTACCAGTCCTGGTGGTCCTTGGTCAGCTCCATCTGTGCCCCCGAGATAGTGAACCCGGGAGCGATGGCATTGACCCGTATGCCGAACTGACCCAGTTCTTTGCCCAGCGAATGGGTGAAGCCGAGGATGCCACCCTTGCTGGTGGTGTAATGGATGAAGCCCGGAACACCCTGGAAGAACGTGGAGGAGCTCAGGTTGATGATCTTCCCGAACTTCTGCTCCTTCATGTAGGGGGCGACCGCACGCACCATGAACCAGGCTCCCCGTAGGTTGACAGCCTGCATCTTGTCCCATTCCTCCGGCGTCCACTCGTCGAACGGGCGCCAAGCCCCCATCCCACCGAAGTACGCGGCGTTGTTCACGAGGATATCGATGCGGCCGTTCCAGGCCTGGGCTACCCGCTTCGCCGCGGCTTCACACTGCGGGAGATCAGTGATGTCGCAGGTGACAGCGAGTGCCGTGCCGCCGGCCGAGGATATCTCGTCGGCCACTCTGGCGGCGCCCTCACCGTTGATGTCGAGCACAGCCACCCGGGCGCCCTCGAGCCCATAGCGCAGACAGATGGCGCGCCCGATGCTGTTGACGCCCCCGCCTCCCGTCACTATTGCAGTGCTTCCCTCGAGACGACCGGTCTTCCCGACCGTATCAGCCATGTCCCCCGCCTTTCTCCGGTTCTTGCACTCGATCAAGTGCCATGAGCATACTACGGGGGAGCAGGCGTTACCGGCAACCCCCGGGGAGGCCCCCGCGGAGTCGAGGCGCCATCCCACACGGGTCCAACAAGGGAGCGCGAACATGAAATACAGCGAGGCGGCCCTGGGTCGGGTCTTCGTACTTCGCCTCGAAGACGGTGATGCCCTCAATGCGACCCTGGAAGCGTTCGCGCGCGAGCGCGGGATCCTGCGAGGGCTGGCATTCTATGTGGGCGGCGCCGCCGGAGGGACCAGTCTGGTCGTGGGCCCCGACGAGGAACGCTCCGACACGATCGTGCCTCTCTTTCACGCGCTTTCCGGCGCCCACGAGACCTTTGCAGTGGGCACCCTGTTCCCGAACGAAGCCGGCGATCCGGTACTGCACATGCATGCCGCCTGCGGACGGGAGGGCGGCGCCACCGTGGGTTGCACGCGCGCGGGCCTCGAGACCTGGCTCGTCGGCGAGATGGTGCTTATCGAGATCACCGACACCGCCGCATCGAGACGACTGGACGCGGCATCGGGGTTCGAACTGCTGGAGTTGGACTAGAACCCAGGCGAGTCGCCCTGTTGTTCGCGCCCCGGAGACCTCCGGGTCAGAAGAGTCCTCAGCCGGGCGCCGGCAGGGCAAGCGACAAGCCCACGACGACGGCTCCCGCGACTAGTGCGGCGATCTGGAACCAATGACGGTACCCTGCGGTGCTCAGGTGGAGCGCCGTCAGGCCGACCAGCAGCACTCCCGCCTCCACCGACACCAAGCGGCCGCGTGTCGCTCCCGAGAGCAGGAGGATGGCGGCCGCGATGAGACTGCCCCCCAGGAGGACGACGACCACCAGCCCCGGCCACGCGTAGCTCTTGAAGGGGGTGTTGCGCAGCCATTCCTTCGAGAGCCGGGGCGCCCCCGCCAGCAGATAGATCCCTCCAGCGAGGGCGAGCAGACCGAGGACTAGATCGAGCACGATGACGGTATTTCGGATCATGGGCTGCACTATATCGGAGTCTGGAGCCCGTGGGGCTCCGGAACGGTCCAGGCGCCCAGGGGCGTCCAAGCCGGGTATAGCTTAGGAGGGAGGTCTCACTATGTCGCGGAAGTCGATGGTCGTAGCCGTCATGGCGGCGATCACCACCCTTGTCCTCGCGGTTACCGCCGCCGCGTGCGGCACGTCCGAGAACCCGCCGGGCGGGGAAGGCTCAACATCCACCACAGACGCTTCATCGTCCTCCACCACCCTCCCCGAGGGCGGCATCTCCCACCCCACGGGAGCCGAGGAGATTGTGATCCAGGTCTCCACGGGCGGAGGCTTCGTACCCGTCGAGTACAACTACACGTCGCTCCCGCAGTTCTCGCTGTACGGCGACGGCCGGCTCATCGTCCCCGGCCCCACCACGTTGCAGTACCCCGGGCCTGCGCTCCCGAACCTGCAAACCACGACAGTCTCCGAAGAGACCATCCAGGCTATGCTTGCAGCGGCGAAGGAAGCGGGTCTGTTTCAGAACGGCGTCGACTACGGACACCCCGGGGTGGCAGACGTCGGGACGACGACGATCGTCATCAACGCCGACGGGACCACATACCAGTCGGACATCTACGCCCTGGGCTTCGAGGATGCTTCGGGTCTCACGACGGAACAGCAGCAGGCACGAGCCGCCGTCAACGATCTCATGACCAAGCTGAACGACCCGTCGGTCTTGGGTTCTGAGGAGCTCGTCTGGGAGCCGTACGATTTCGCGGCCTTGGAGGTCTACAGCCGTGCGGTCGATCCCGCTACCACCGGCTCTACCGACATCGAACCCAACCACCTGCCCTGGCCGCTGGAGGATCTCTCCACCGCCGGCGAGGAAGTGTTCGACGGCCTCCGTAAGGTGGTCGTCACCGGTGATGATCTCGAGACTCTCCGGCCTTTGCTCGACCAAGCGACACAGATCACCCTATGGAAGAGCGGGGATACCGAGTACAACCTGTGGTTCCGTCCGCTCCTGCCCGACGAGGTGGCTGCGCTCTAGCCCGGTCGACCGAGACCGGCCGCCGCAAAGGGCGGCCGGAGCTCTCGGTGCCCGGCCTGGGCCGGGCACCGGGAGCATGGTAGTCTGCACACCATGCCCGGCGCGATCCTGACACAAGGACTCACCAAGATCTACGGCAGACGCGTGGGCATCGAAGGCCTGGACCTGGAAGTCCGGCCCGGAGAGATCTTCGGCTTCATCGGCCCGAACGGGGCGGGTAAGACCACCACCATTCGGCTCCTGCTCGACCTGCTCCACCCCACTCGTGGCCGAGCTGAAGTCCTCGGTCTCGACGCTCACCGGCAGAGCGTGGAGGTCCGCAGGTCGGTGGGGTATCTGCCCGGCGAGTTCGGGCTGGATCCACGGATGACCGGAAGACAGCTGGTAAGGAGCTTCGCGCGGCTGCGGGGCATGCACGATCTCGGCATCGCTGATCAAGTGGCCGGGCGTCTGGGGGTCGACCTCGACCTGCCGACAGGACGCCTGAGCCGCGGCAACCGGCAGAAGGTCGGGCTGGTACAGGCGCTGTTCCACCGGCCTCCCCTTGCCATCCTCGACGAGCCGACGACGGGCCTCGATCCACTGGTCCAGGACACCTTCCTCCAGATGGTCCGCGAAGCGCGGGATGAGGGGCGGACGGTGTTCCTCTCCTCTCACATACTCAGTGAGGTGGAGCGCGTCTGCGACCGGGTCGCTATAGTGCGAAGCGGCCGCCTGGCGGCGCTCGAGACCACGGAATCGCTTCTGGAGAAGCGCCGGAAGCAGGTGACTCTGGTCTTTGCGGCGCCCGTCGACGCCTCGCCCTTCGCCACCCTGCCTGGTGTCAGCGACGTCTACCAGCAGGGAGCGACGATCTGGCTACGGGTAGCCGACGGCATCGATGCGGTCATCAAGCTCGCCGCCCGCCACACCCTGCTCGACATCAGCGTGGAACACCCCAGTTTGGATGAAGTGTTCCTGGGCTACTACGGCGACCAGGGCCAGGGCCCCGACCCCCACGCGGGCGACAGCCTCTCGGGGACACGCCCGTGAAGCCCGGCGCGCACTGGTGGCTGCTGACGCGCCAGCAACTGCGAGGGCGTGTCCGGTCCATAGTGATCTGGGGTGTCGCCCTCGGTGCTCTGGGCGCCCTCTATGTGGCCCTCTTTCCGAGCATGAGCGAGCTGCTGCGGCAGTACTTGGAGCAGGCTTCGGAGCAGATGCGGCAGTTCATGGGCCAGGTAGAGGACTCCATGACCATCGAGGGCTGGATGGAGATGGAGTTCATCGAGTCCATCATCCCCATCGCCCTCCCGTTCATGGCCATCCCCATCGGCGCGCGGGCGATCTCGGGCAGCGAAGAGAGGAAGACGCTCGACCTGCTTCTCAGCAACCCCCTGGCGCGCCGGCACGTGGTCATCTCCGCGATCGGCACTATGGCCGGTGCCCTCGCTTGCGTGCTTGCGATCACCTGGGTACTCACCTACATCGCCGTGCCCATTGCCGGCGTGGACCTGGGGCCGGGCCGCCTGGCCGCCGCCCTCGTCGTGCTATGGGTCTTCTGTCTTCTGTTCGGCGCGCTCGCCCTCCTCGTGTCCACCTGGGTCAGACGATCGTTTCTCGCCATCGTGATACCGGCCGTCATCCTGGTGGCGATGTACGTCATCGCCAACCTCGCCCAGGTGTCCAAGAGCGCCGAGCCCATACGGGTCTTCTCCCTCTTCTACCACCTCGGCCACCCGCTCAGAGGTGACTTCCCCTGGACGGCCGTGCTCCTCATGCTTGCTGCGATCTGCCTGATCGGGGGAGCAGCGATAGCCGCGTTCGACCGGCGCGATATCTATACCTGACGTCTGGCCCCGCAACGGCCCCAGAAACACTCTCGGCGAGGGCCCTTGCAGGACCCTCGCCGAGATTCGAGGCCAGTCGTGTCGCCGGAGCCGGACGGCGGCCGACGACTAGGCGGCAGCCGTCGGAGGCGGCGTCTTGGCCGGACGGATGTGGTAGAGGTAGATGTCCAGACCGACGATAAGCAGTACCACCCCGATGATGATCAGCACGGCGCCGAAGAAAGTCAGTACCGTCGTGAGACCGAAGGCCAGAGCGGCCATGTTCATCTGACTCTCAAGGGTCATGCCCACCACGTACGTGACTTGTTTGGGGTTCGTGGCATCGAATCGCTTGCCGCCCAGCAGTTCGGAGTAGGTAGGCGCGATCCCTTTGCGGTGCTCGTTCAGGATGTCGGCCGCCTGCCGAGCCTGTGCCGCGTTGGTGACCACCGCATCCGCCGGTGCGCTCTCGTCAAACACCTGTAGCGACACCTTCTCCTGTTTTAGGCGGTCCGCCACGTCGGTGGCGTTGGTGTGCCCGAGAGCGATGCTCACGGCCCCGCACACGATGACTACCACCGCCAATACAATGATTCCCCAGGTCAGTATCTTTCTCATGAGAGCCGTCCTTTTCCCTTGTGTTCCAGCAACCCGACACCAAGAGCTGCCGCACGAGCCTCTGGGGCCCGGGGACGAGAGGATCCGGAGTCCTTCGCCCATGATGCTGATACTCTTGGTCCGCCGGCCCTATCGGTCCCTGAGAGCGATAGGGCTTGCAATCTGTCAAAAGATTATATACATTATTATGGTGAGTTTGTCAATCAGCTATTAAGGGATTCTTTCGCCATGATGACCATATCCACCAGAGGACGGTACGCGACTAGGATGGTGGTGCGCCTCGCATCCCAGCCCTATGGAGTCTCCCTCACCAAGACCCAGATCGCAGAGGCGGAGGGCATCTCTGCAGGCTACGTCCAGCAGCTGATGATGGCCCTGCGACTCGCCGGAATCGTGGAGAGCTACCGCGGCCGGGAAGGCGGCTTCGGTCTGTCCCGTCCCGCCGAGCAGATCACCGTGGCCGACGTGCTGAGAGCCGTGGAGGGCGAGGTCATGCCGGCCCCCTGCCAGGGGGTCGGGCACTGCGACCGGGCAGCCGACTGCACCACTCGTCCCGTGTGGGAGCAGGCCGCGACGATGCTGAACGAGCTCTTCAGTCAGACCTCCATAGCCTCTCTGGTCAAGAACCAGGAGGCGGAGTGCCCCGCCGAACAATAGGCCTTCCTCGATCTCGGGGGCGTTGAAGGGGCGGCGCTGGGCCGCCTGCGAATCCTCGCCCCCTGCCGGCTTCGGGCTGCCGGCCCGCCGTTGCCTCGAGCGGCACCTGATACCATTCCCTCATGAGTAAAGCCTGCCCTACGCCCATGCCGTTCCGCGCCGTCGCAGGCACCGTGATCTTCATCACCCTGCTCTTCGTCTTCGCGTTCATCGCTCGGTTCCTGTTCTCCCCTCTGTTCCCGACCATCAGCGAAGACCTTGGGATCAGCCCCAGCCAGGTCGGGTCTCTGTTCCTCCTGGGAGCCATCGGCATGCTCGCCGGCTCGACCATGGCCGGCTTGGTGTCCTCTCGGCTGAACCACAGGGGCGCATTTGTCCTTTCGCTCTTTGGGATGTCCGCAGTCTTGGTCGGGGCCTCGTTCGCCCAGTCGCTGTGGGCCTTCCGGGTGGTCTTCATCGCCCTCGGGATACTGGCCGGCATCCAGATGCCCTCGTCGGTGGCCACCATCACCGCCATGGTGAGACCTGAGGAATGGGGCAGGGCTCTTTCGGTGCAGCAACTGGGGCCGCCGCTCAGCCTGCTGGCAGGGCCGTTGATAGTAGCGGGGTTGCTCACTGCGTTCACCTGGAACGCGACGTTGCTGTGGGTGGCCGGGCTGGGGATCGTGCTCGTCCTCATCTTCCTTTTCGCCTTCCGCGGCGTGGGAGCTTTCCCCGGTGACGCGCCTAGCCCCACGATGATCCGCCCCGTGGTATCGATCCGCTCGTTCTGGGTGATGATCTTCCTCTTCGCCTTGGGCATGGGGGCCCAGGTCGGTGTCTACAGCATGCTGCCGCTGTACCTGACAGAAGAGCGAGGGCTGACCAGCGGAGAGGCAAACACGATCATCGGCCTGGCCAACATCGCTCCCCTGGCTGTGGTGTTCATCTCCGGCTGGGTGGTGACGAGGATCGGGCCACGGCCGACCATGTCTCTGTTCCTGAGCCTGACCGGTCTGGCGACGGTCTTTGTGGGCCTCCTGTCCGGTACCGGGATGATCGTGAGCATCTTCCTGATGGCTGCCTTCGCCGCCGGCTTCTTCGCCCCCGGCTTCGCCTCCCTTTCCCGCATCGTGCAGCCCAACCTCCGCAGCCTGGCAGCCGGCTTCGCCCCTCCTATCGGCTTCCTCCTCGGAGGAGGTCTGCTCCCCGCCGCCCTGGGCTATGCGGGACAGACCGCCAGTTTCAGCATGGGCATAGCCATCACAGGGGCTGTCATCGTCGTGGGGTCGTCAGCTACCTTGCTGGTCAAGTTGCTCACCGATCTCGAGGAGGGCTGTTGAGCGCTCTTCGGAGCGACTCATCAGACACACCGACACCTCTCCAAAGGAGTGAAGATGCCGTCTTTCTCCGCAGAACAGGCCAAAGCGCAGGCGCTTGCCCGTTTTGAGGATCCCGGTCCGGGTCACATCAACTGCGGGCAGGCTGTTCTGTGCTACGCCCTGCTGCGCATGGGTGAGGACCCGGAGTCGATCGTGTATGCCGCTATGTCGGCGGAGGTATCGCCGGTATGGGTGAGGTGTGCGGGGTCCTGAACGGCACAGCTCTGGCGCTCGGCGTCCGGGACCTGGCGCTGACCGAGCGCGGCGTGAAGGAGCCGGCCGTCGGCGGCCGACCAGCTCAAGGAGATCGTGCGCGATTTCACGAGGGAGTTCGGCTCCTGTCGGTGCAGGGATCTCACCGGGTACGACCTCAGCTCCCCTGAAGGCATGGACGCGTTCAAGAAGAGCGAGATCCGTGGCCGCTGCGCGGACTACGTAGCGCTGGGCCTGCGAACGACTGGATCCTCTTCTTGGCGTCACGGCCGCCGAATAGGAACGGACCTACGATGGATGGCTACTCGATCTTCGCCGGTACGCTCGCCGACATGACCTGGCCCGAGGTCGAAGCGGCCGGAAAGCGGAACGCCCCTCTTCTCGTGCCATAGCCGTCATCGAGCAGCACAGCCGGCACCTCCCCCTCGCCACAGATACCTACGGTGCCTACCTGCTGTGCTCCCTGGTCCAGAAGGGCTTGACCCAGCGCGGCCGTGAAGTGCTGATCGCCCCTCCCTACTACTTCGGGGTCAACGCGACCACGAGCATGTTCCCCGGCTCGCTCACCGTGTCACCAGAGACGATGACTGGGCTCCTGGTCGAGATCCTCGAAAACTACGCCCGCTGGGGACTGCGCCGTCAGTTCATCGTCAATCATCACGGCGATCCGGCGCACAACCGAGCCATCGTGGATGCCATCCTGGCCCTGCGCGAAAAGGGAGTCGAGGCCACGTACTTCCTGGGCGGCATGATCGCCGGTTTTGTGGATACCGCCTACCGGACTGCCTTCCACCGGGCGCTGCCCCTGACCGGCGACGCGGTACTCCGAGTCGCCGGAATCCCCGGCCACCACCGAAGCGCTCGCGCGCCTCACGCGCAGCACGGGGCTGGACGTCCACGCCGGCGAGCGCGAGACCAGCCTGATCATGCGCTGGTTCCCGGACACTCTCGCATCCGACGTCGACCTGGCCGAGCTAGGCCGGTACCGGAGACGGCCCGCGAGTTCCAGGAGGCGGAGACGCCCAGGCGTTGGCGGGAACTCTCACCCTGGGGGCACATCGGAGACCCCGCCGTGGCGACACCGGAGAACGGCGATCTGTACGCCTTCGAAGCCGCCGACATGGCGGAGGCGCTGCTAGGTTCCTCGCCGCACGGGAGGCGAGCACGGAGTCGGTCTCGGCGCCGCCGCACCGATCAGGTCCAGAAACGCCGGAGGCCGCCTCGTCGCCGAGACGGCCTCCAAAGCTCTTTGTAGCGCTGCGACCCCGAAGGCGCCGACGGAAGGCGTCAGTCGGGAATCCAACGACTAAAGGCGAGCGCCACCTCCGGTCCAATGGCCGCTGCGCTTACTAGGCATACTGTCTATTGGGACCACCTCCTTTCCACGCTTGGCGACATTCTAGCAGCAGAGGACGGTCTACGGGAGACAAGGTAGCCTGGCAGGGCTGCCTCGTCTGCGCTGTCCTGAGCCGGAGCGACCTCGCGGCCAATCATCCTTGAGCAGCCGAGACAGCGAACGATCGGCCAGGATCCGCCCGCCTCGTCTGACAGCCGGGACAGTAGTCGCACTCGTTCTCCGCGTAGACTATGCGCTGCACCGGGGCTCCACAGACCGGGCAGGGCAGAGCCGAACTTCCCGTGCACGGCCATCTCCGGCCTGAAAGCGGTGACCTTGTCCGGGAAAGCGTCTTCCGCGCCTCGGCGACGAGACGTGTCGGTCCACTCCGCCAGGATGGCCTGAGCGGCCGCGTGCAGCCGGACCATCTCGTCGTCACTCAAGCTCCGGTGAGCTTGAGGGGCGAGAGCCGGGCCCGATGGAGGATCTCGTCCGAATACGCGTTGCCGATACCGCTTAGTATCCGTGGGTCGGCAGGCGCGCGCTTGAGGGTGCGGTTGTCGCGACGTGAGCGCCTCGGAGAATTGCTCGGGGGTGGATGACTCGACACTCGATACCTCCGGGGTCGAGCGCCGCCAGGGCCTCGCGGCCGCGAAGCACGTGAAGCGAGGCCCGCCGCTTCGTGCCTGCCTCGGTGAGAGACAGCGTCCCGGTAGGGAAGCGAAAGGAGGCGAGGGTGTGTCCTCGCGGAGATGACGGCCGACCTCCAGCGACGGCGGGCCGCCACTGGAGGCGCCCCGCGATCATGAGATGAACCACCAGGAAGAACGGCGCAGCGAGGTCGATCGGCAGCGCGCGATCCGTCGGCAGGCCGGGGTCGCACGGCCTGCGGCAGGCACCTCAAGGCCGGCCTCGAAAGAACCCCCGGCGAGATCTCGAAGACGAGCCGTTTGCCCAGACGGGTCACCTCCCTGACAGTGCCACGCCACCAGCGCGCGCAGGGGAGGGTCGTACGTGCGCAGCACGAAGGGACTGAGCGATACGGACGTCCAGAAGTGGCTGCCCCACGACGCGGGGTCTGAGGGCCTCGAGGTACGCTTCGATGTCGGGCAGTTCGGGCATGGGAGATGCGACCTGAGTATAGCCGGAACGAACTGGGACTATACTCCCCCGATGATACGCAGGCTCCTTCCCGCTGCCGCCGTCACGAGCGTAGTCGTCTCGCTTCTTCTCATCTGAGCGCTGTCGGCTGCTCCTCCGACGGCGAGGCGGCTACAACGCGGTCGCCCACGAGCACGACGTCGCCCCGGAGGCGTCGAATGCCGGCTCCGCCGCAGCTTCGGAGACAACCGTGACGAACCCCGGTCGACCACGACCACGACCGAAGCTCGCGCGAAGACCCTGCTCAAAGCATGACCTTGCGTGAGAAGGCCGCCCAGGTCCTCCTCCTGGACTTCGCCGGCGTGGAGACCGGCACCGCCCCGCTCCGGGAGCTCCTGCACCGAGAGCCCTCCCGGAGGCCTGATGGTCATGGGACAAAACGTGGAGAACCCGCAGCAGCTCAGGCGCTCATCGCTTTCATGCAGGGTGCCGCCGGGCGGGGAGGATCGCCGGTCCGGCTTCTCATCGCGGTGGATCAGGAAGGCGGCAGCGTGCAGCGGATCCGGGAAGGCGTCACGGCCATCCCGGCGGCCCGAACCCTCGGGAGCCACGTCCACACCCGAAGCCACTGAGGAGATCGCGGCTGCGAGACGGCTGAGGAGCTGCTCGACCTCGGGGTCAACATGAACCTTGCCCCGGTGGCGGACGTCGTCGCGAAGAAGGGCGAGTTCCTCTACGGCCGCACCTATAGCGGCGACGCCGAGCGGGTGGCAGCGTATGTCACGGCTGTGACCCGGGCGTTCGGCGACAAGGGACTCATCACCGTGCTCAAGCACTTTCCCGGCCACGGCAGCGCCTCGGGAGACACCCATTCGGCAGCAGTCATCTCCACGGCCACCCGCGAGCAGTTTGAGAACGTACACCTGGTGCCCTTCAAGGCGGGGATCGAGGCCGGAGCCGAAGGGGTCATGGTGGCCCACATCATCGCCAAGGCCTACGACGCCAAGCGCCCGGCCACTTCGTCCGAAGCCGTGGTGGACGGCCTGCTGAGGGAAGACCTGGGGTTCAGCGGCATCGTGGTGACCGATTCTCTCGAGATGAAGGCGGCCCGGGTCGCGAACGGCGCCGCCGGTACGTCGACCGCAGAGGATGTAGCCCAGACCGCAGTGTCGGCATTGAACGCCGGATGCGACCTTCTCATCTCCACCGGCACCACCGCCGGCCAGGCGCTGATCGTGGACACCATCGTCGCCGCGGTCAAGAGCGGGCGCCTCCCCCTCACCCGACTGAACGAAGCCGTGCTCCGGATACTCGAGCTCAAGGTGCGCCATGGCCTGGAAAACGACTGACGGGGCCCTCACGCCCGGCACGATCCCTCTTCGCCCGCGCCTTCGAGCGCGGGTCTCTTCGGGCCGCGGCTCGCATCCGGGGCGTCGCCGTCACCCTGCTGGGGATGGTCTTGCTCGCCGGAGTCGCGCTCTCTGCGTGCGCGGGCGAGCTTCCGGACCCCGGACTGTCCACCACCATCCCCGGCCCGGCAGGAACCACGCCCACTACCACACCGCGGGGCGCCCTGCTCGGCGATCAGATCGGCGCCACGTGGTCCGAATCCATCCAGGAACTGGTCCCCTTGCTCGAGGGGACGCCGCCCGCCTCGACGCTTGGGCCTACGGTGGCTGAGGTCAAGGAGAAGTACATACAGAAGATGGTCGCGCTGGGACGAGAGGTAGAAACGCTCGACCAAGCGGGCAGGGAAGCGGCATGGGACCACGCTGCCGCCGTACTCGAAGGAACGGCCGAGAGCGACTGGTTCAAGAGCTACGTGCGCCTCTACGACCAGTACGCGGCCGCCGGCGACCAGACCACCCAGGAGTTCGCGGTGCTGCTGTCGACCTTCAACACACTGACCCAATACGCGTTCTTCGAACTGCTCAAGGCGCAGGAGCCAGAAGAGGCTCGGCGGTTGGGTATCGAGTAGACCGACCAAGCCGGCCCGAAACGAGCGTCGGGGACCGCCCTTCTCAAACAGAAGCGCCCCGGACCGGGGCGCCCCCGTCGCGGCCGGCGCCCGGAGGCGCCGGCCGCGAGAAGCCAAAACGCAGTGCGCGACTCAACTGTCGAGGATCTGCTCCGCTTCTTCCTTGTAGGCGTCCATGACGTACTGGATGCCCGAGACCTTGGCGGCGTCTTCCGGGGTGAGGGCGATCACGTCCGCACGGGTCAGCGTGTCGAGCGGAAACTCCGAGCACCGGCCATGAACTGGGTGAGACCGGTCCGCAGCTTGTCGACGAAGGTGTACATGGCCACCGCCCCGAGCGGGATCTTGTCCATCTTTGACCCCGTATCTGTCCTTCAGCGTGGAGTACGTGACGAAGATCTCCTCAGGGGTCTGCCCGAACTTCTTGACCGGGGTCGGGAGTTCGTTCCACAGACCCTGGCGGCTCCCGTCGCCCGACCACGCCTTCGATGTTGCTGCCCACGAACCCGGGGATCATCAGGGCCCGGCCCATGCAGACCGCCTTGAAGTACGGGGCGCCCATAGCCAGCACCTTGAAGATGTGGTCCTCGGTGGAGAAACCGCCCGCCATGGCCAGGTCCGGAGTCCACTCGCCCCGGGTGGCCAGTCGTTTGGCGCACTCGTAGGCCATGGACTGCAGGTAGAAGGTGGGTACACCCCACTCCTGCATCATGCGCCACGGACTCATGCCGGTGCCGCCGCCCGAACCGTCGATGGTCACCAGGTCGACTCGGGCCTTGGACGACCACTTGATGGCCCGCGCCAGTTCGGGATAGCGCGTAGGCTCCGGTCTTGAGGGTCACGCGCTTGACCCCACAGTCCGGCGCAGATATTCGACGCTGACGAAGGAAGCTCTCCTCGTCGATGAATCCCAGCCGGGAATGGCGCTCGAACTCCTTGATGCCTCCGCTCTCGAAGGCCTTGCGCACCGCCGGGATGCTCGGGTTGGGCGTGATGATGTAGCCGCGCCTCTGCAGCTCGATCGCCCGGTCCAGGTCGCGGATCTTGATCTCGCCGCCGATGCACTTGGCTCCCTGGCCCCATTTGAGCTCGATCGTCTCCACGCCCAGCTTCTCGACCACATATTCGGCCACGCCGAAGGCGGTGTCTTCCACGTTCAGCTGGACGATGATGTCGCCGTACTCCTCCTGCCACTCTTTGTAGATCTTGACCCGGCGCTCCATCTCGGGCGACCGCTTGACGCGACCGTCCTTGTAGAACTCGGCCGGCCGGATCGATGCCGCAGACGTTCTCGCCTACAACCAGGGAGATCCCCGAGATGGCCGCGCCGATGGCGAAGGTCTCCCAGTACTTCCGAGCGACGTCGGTGGAGCCGAGCGCTCCGGTGAAGACGGGCATCCGCATGCGTACCGGATGCATGTGGCCGTAAACAGCCGTCGTATCGACCACGGGGAAGATCGCCTTGTCGGGGTTGGCTTCGTCGATGGCCTTGGCCCCCATAGCAAAGCCCAGGATGTTCAGATGGGAGTAATCCACCGGGAACTGCTTGTCGCCACCCGCGGTCATCTCTCCGAAGGGACCCGGGTAGACCACCTCGCGGCCGCGGAAGGACGACTTGAAGACGTCGCAGTTGCCCTGGCAGTCGGCCATGCACCGCGTGCAGACGCCGGAATCCGCGACGTCGCGCGAGCGGTTGCGGGTCTCGAGAGCTTCGCTGGAGCCGTTGTGTGAATAATTCATGCGGCTGCTCCTCCTCAGGTTTCACGTGCCACCCCAACTGGCGTGCTGCCTCGGCCTCGGAAGGTCGGAGCAGGAACACACTATTGTAGACGCGCTTGTGAGGACGCAAGCGCCAACTGTATAGAATTGCAGTCCCATCTTTTGGTTATAAGTCCAAACCTGCGGCGGTAGTAACGCCGGCTATCCCCGCAGGCGGAGCAACGAACTCTCGCCCACGCGAGGCGATGAACTCCAGCGTCCGGGCGAACACGAGCTCCTTGTCGTTGTCCATCGTGGCGAGATGGTAGGAGTCGTGGAGCTCGATGAGGGTCTTGTCGGTAGAGGCTACGCGTCTCGTACAACTCACGCTGGTTGGCAGACGGGACTACGTGGTCGACCACTGACGAGAAGAGGAGCAGGGGACACTGGACGAGAGGGAGAACCAGCCGAACCTCGGAAAGGAGCAAAGCCAGCTGACGAAACGCGCGTGTGGGAAGCCTCGGGTAGGCCCTCTCGTCTACCGCATCCGCCTTGGCATCGTTGCCGATGGCCTTCATCCACTTTGGCAGACCGATCACGCCCAAGCAGGTGCATGAGCCACTCCAGCGGGTGCCTAATGATAGTGTTGATCGAGATGAAGCCCGCTACCTCCGGATGACGAGCGGCCAGCCACAGAAGCCAGCGTGCCCCCCATCGACAGGCCGCAGAGGAATACGGCGTCCGTTCGCTCCTTCAAGCCACTCGTACGCCCGCTCGACATCGGCCGTCCAGTCGGTCCAGCGGGAGCTCTCCATAGCCTCAGGTGCAAGGCCGTGGCCGGTGAGCAGAGGGAGCGCCACAGAGTAACCCTCGTCGGCGAGGCGAAGAGCGAGTTCCTGCACGGATCGCGGCGATCCCCCGAAGCCGTGGACACGAGGACCCCCACGCGTCCCTGGGGTCCTGGCGCCTCGACGTACAGCGGCTCGTTCCACTCCATATCCGTCTCCCCGGCCTTCCGCACGCCCAAAGGCCGCTGCGCTTGTCGGATAGCAGGCCTGTCCCTTTCCGCCCGGCTGCCCTATTGTACGTGCATGAGTCGACCCAGGGCCATCATGGCGATCGATCAGGGGACTACCAGTTCCCGAGCGATCGTCTTCGGTCACGATGGCGGCGTCTGGGGATGGGGCAGGAGGCGTTCGCGCAGCATTTCCCTCAGCCCGGGTGGGTGGAGCACGACCCGGAGGATATATGGGCGTCACAACTGCGCTCCTGCCGGGCGGCCCTCCAGAACGCGAAGCTTCAGGCGAAGGAACTCGCGGCCATCGGTATCGCCAACCAGCGAGAGACCGTCCTCCTCTGGGACTCCGAGACCGGCGCTCCTCTGGGAAACGCGATCGTGTGGCAGTGCAGGCGGACGGCGGCTCGGTGCGCCGAGCTGGAACAACAGGGATGGGGCCCGCGCGTAGCAGAGACCACCGGCCTGCGGCTCGACCCCTACTTCAGCGCGAGCAAGACTGGAATGGCTGCTGGCCAATCGGGAGGGGGCTGCTGATCTCCTGGCCAAGGGACGCCTCCGGGCAGGCACGGTCGACAGCTTTCTCGTGTGGCGGCTGACAGGGGGCCGGAACCACGTGACCGATTTCAGCAATGCGTCGCGCACCATGCTGCTCGACCTCCGTCGGCTGGAATGGTCGGAGGAGATGCTCCGCCTCTTCGGCGTGTCGGAGACCATCCTCCCTCAGGTGCGCCCGTCGTCGTCTCTCATCGGGACGACCGACCCCGGGTGGCTGGGGGCCGCGGTCCCCATCGCGGGGATCGCCGGCGACCAGCAGGCCGCTCTCTTCGGCCAGGGCGGGTTGGATCCGGGCGATTCGAAGAACACCTACGGGACGGGCTGCTTCCTCCTCGCGAACGTGGGGTCGGACGCCTGCCTCGTCCGGAGCACGGGCTGCTCTCGACAGTGGCCTGGGTACTGGGATCGAGGTCGGGGGTGGAGGAACCGGGCGCGGAGACGCAGATCGCACACCGGTGACCTACGCCCTCGAGGGGTCGGTCTTCATGGCGGGTGGGGCGGTCCAGTGGTTACGCGACGGGCTCGGCCTCATCGCCGACTCTGCGGAGATCGGGCCTCTGGCCGCCCAGGCCGCGGACAACGGGGGAGTGTACTTCGTCCCCGCCCTCACCGGACTCGGCACTCCCTACTGGGACCCGGCCGCACGCGGACTGCTCATAGGGCTGTCACGCGGCACCAGGCGCGAGCACATCGCCCGGGCGACGGAGGAGGCTATCTGCTTTCAGACAGCGGCGGTGATCGACGCCGTCACAGCGGTCGCCGGGGTGCAGATCCCCGCGCTGCGCGTCGACGGCGGAGCAGCGCGGGACGACTTTCTGCTGCAGTTGCAGGCCGACCTGACCGGACTCCCGGTGCTCCGGCCCCGCATCCTGGAGACCACTGGACTCGGCGCGGCGGCGTTGGCCGGTCTCACTGTAGGCTTCTGGTCGGAGGCCGACGTCCGCGGTCTGGCGGGCGCCAACCGGGTCTTTGAGCCACACATGGCCGCGAACGAGCGGGCTCGCCTGCGGGACGATTGGGAACGCGCCGTCAAGAGGGCGTCGGACTGGGCGGTCTGAGCGCGCCGACTCAGATCACGTGGCTGTCGGCCGAGATACCGCCGTCCACAGCCAGCTTCTGACCCGTTATGAAGGCCGATTCATCGGATGCCAGGAACACGTAGAGCGGGGCACAGTCCTCCGGAAGACCCCTTCTATGGCCCAGCGGAGTCTCACGTTCGATGCGCTCGACCCCAGCAGCCGGAACGTCGACACCCGCGCTGTCCAGGATCCCCAGTCTCGATCACGCCCGGTTGCACAGCGTTCACCCTGATGTTGAACTCGGCAAGCTCGGCTGCGGCCACCCGCGTCATCGAAAGGATGGCCCCCTTGGTGGCCCCGTAGACGAACGATCCGTGCTGTCCGTGGTCCGCGGCGATCGACGAAGTGTTGATGATCGACCCTCCCCCGGTGGCGATCATCGCCGCGACCGCGTGCTTGGTCCCGAAGAAGGTCCCCTTCTGGTTGACCGACGTGACCCGGTCGAAGTCCTCCTCGGTCAGTTCCTGGAGCGGCTTCGCTACGAGGATCCCCGCGTTGTTGACGAGCACGTCCAGACGACCGAAGGTGTCCACCGCCGTCTGGATCAACCGCTCGACCTGATCCTCGACCGAGACATCGGCGTCGACGTAGACCGCCTCACCCCCGGCCGCGCGAATCGCCGTCACGGTCGCCTCGCCCTCACCGTCCCGGCGACAGTCTCCGACCACAACGCGTGCTCCCTCACCGGCAAAGGCTAGCGCGACCGCCCGGCCGATGCCTGAACCTGCGCCGGTGACTACCGCTACCTTACCCTCCAGTCTAGACATCCTCTCCCCTCCTGGCTGGGGCGCTTCAAGCCTGACCTGCCTGCCGCGGGGTCGGTGCCCTACCCGACCGCCTCCACCATCGCCTTCACGTTCTCGTACTTGGCGTCGATGGGTACGTCACATCCCGAAGAGAGGATGAAGCCCCCGGGGCCGATCTCGCTGATGAGCCGCTTGCAGTAGGCGGTCACCTCGTCGGGAGTGCCCAGGGCGAACATTCCAGGATGCACGTCCCCCATGATGCACATGTGGTCGCCGAGGATCTCTTTGGCCTTGAAGATGTCGGTCTTGCCGTCGAGAGAGAGCACGCACTTGCCCTTGGGGAACTCCCTCAGGCGCTCGAGGTCGCGCGTCCAGTTGGCGTCGTAGTGCAGCACCGGGATGGCCCCTTCCTCCACCGCCGCTTCCACCATGGCCTTGAAGTAAGGGAACACGAAGCGGTTCCACAGCCGCGGGGAGACGAACTCGGAGGCCGAGCGCCAGCCCCCGATCCACAGACCCATGATCCCCAGACCGCGGATAGCGTTTCGCATGTTCTCGATAAGCACCGGCAAGGCCGCGTCCATGGCGGCCTGCACCTTATCCCCGTGCCGGAAGAGGTCGAGGAGGAACTCCTTCATGGAGCGTCCCCCGCAGAAGTACTCGTAGGGGATGGTGGCGACCACCGGGGTCATGGGCACCACGCCCCGCTCCCGGCAGAGCTGAAGAGCGTCGGGGACGGTGGCACTGAAGGCGGCCATGTCTTCCAGTGTCCCGGGGAGTCGCTCCCGGTAGTAGCGCTCGAGCCAGGGGGCGAAGCCCTCCTCCACGATGGCGTCGTAGTCCTCCAGCTTCATGATCTCGGCCTCGTCCACCTGCCAGAGTTCGTCGTCGGGCAGGTCGCGGCCCGGCACCTTGACCTTGGAGAGCCACTGGATGGAGAGGGTGCAGACGTGGTAGGCCGGACTCTGGATGCCGTCGATATCCCCGAGACCGGTGTAGGCGTCCACCACCGCTTTCCGGGAGACGGCGGGGTTAGTGGCGATGTCGGAGATCTTCACGCCCATGGCCCGGCCGGGCCAAGCGGGACCGTTGGGGACCACCGGGACCCGGTCGGGGGTCTTGAGAGCGACCGCGTCGCGGATGCGCTTCTCGTGGATGGCGTAGCGCTCTGCGGCGGACCGATCGGCGTCATCGACAACCGCGGCATTCTCTTCCATCTAGCTCACCCCCAGTGCCTTGTTTGACGGCCATCCCCGATGCGAATGGTCACCGAGATACTAGACCAAGCTCACGGCCGAAGCACAACCGATGAACCAGCCCTTATAATCGAGCACATCCGGTCGGCGAGAGGGGGCAGAAGTGCTGTGTGACCAAATGACCTCCCAGGAGCGCTGGGAAGCTCTGATAGATCGCGAGAGCCTCGACAGGGTGCCCTGCCTGCAGTTCATCCTGGGGCACACCGCCGTCGTGAACGGCCGGCCCATCGCCAAGATCTACGATGACGCCGCCGAGAGCCTCGCCTGCCAACGTAACGCGATGGACCTCTATGGTCACGACGGTTTGATCCTGCACGGCTGGGCCAACGCCGGCGGCGCGGAGTTCGGGGGCGAGATCGAGTTCCCCTACCGCAAGTACACCGGCGCTCCCATGATGAAGAGGAGCCCCGTGCAGAACGAGGACGACGCCTGGGCCCTCACAGTGCCGGAAGACATCACCGTCGTCGGGACGATACCGGTGGCGCTCGAATTCTCGCGCCTGCAGTACGAGGCGGGGATGCCGGTCACCGTGCAGGTGGGATCCCCTCTCACCTGGGCGGGTTCCGTGTGCGGCGAAGAGCGTCTGATGCTCTGGATCATCAAGAAGCCCGACCTCGTGCATCACGTGCTCCGGGTCATCACCGACTTCATCACGCGCAAAGCGGACTTTTGGATCGATCGGTTCGGCGCCGAGCGTCTGATGGCGTTCGACCTCTGCATCGAGACCAACAAGCTCTACTCTCCCAGACAGTTCGAGACCTTCGCCTTCCCCTACCTCAAGGAGATACACGACCATCTCACCAGGCAGGGAACGGCCATCTTTCTGAGCCACATATGCGGTGAGCAGAACAAGAACCTGCCCTTCTGGTCCCAACTCAGTTTCGGGAAGAGGGGGATGGTCTCGGTAGGCAAGGAGGTCGCGCTGAGCGCGGCCGGCGACGCATTCCCCGATTGCGTCATCATGGGGAACGTCGATCCGGTGACCGTACAGGAAGGCACCCCCCAGGAAGTGCGGGCACTCTGCCGCGAATGCATAGAGGAGGGCAAAGACCATCCAGGTGGCTATGCCCTCATGACCGGATGCGAGGTACCCCCTCAGGCCCCTCCGGTCAACGTGGCCCAGATGGTGGCAGCGTGCCGCGAATACGGGCGCTACTGAACGCAGATATCACCGGCGACAAGGAGGCGACATGGCTGATCACGCGACCATGCTCGAGCGTCTGAAGCAGGCGGTCATGGAGGGCGACGAGGACGCCGCGGTCACCGCGGCCAGGGAGGCCGTGGATGCGGGCATCGATCCCCAGAGGGCCATCATGGAGGGACTTGCGCCAGGTATGGCCGAGATGGGGCGCCTGTACGAAGAAGGCGAGTGCTACGTGCCCGAACTGATGGTCTCCTCCGAAGCGCTCTATGCAGGCCTCGGAGTCCTGCAGCCGCTGGTGGTCGGCCGGGGCAGGGGCGGAGAGGAAGGGCGTCGTCGTCATCGGCGTAGTGCAGGGCGACATCCACGACATCGGCAAGAACCTCGTCAAGATGATGCTGGAAGTGAGCGGCTTCGAGATCCACGATCTCGGGCGCGACGTGGAGATGGAGAGGTTCATCGAGGAATCGCAGAGGGTCGGGGCCGACCTGCTGTGCCTCTCTGCTCTCATGACCACGACCATCATCGCCATCAAGGATTACATGCCCGACTTCAAGGCGAAGTTGCCCGGGACGAAGATCATGATCGGCGGGGCGCCTCTCAATCAGCACCTGGCCGACGAGTGGGGAGCCGACGGCTACGGAGAGAACGCGATGGAAGCGGCCCGCGTCGCGACCCGCCTGATGGGCGCCGCCTGATGGACGCCGCCGATCAGACGAGCGACCCCACCGCACGCGTCATACCGGCGGTCGCCGCTGCGCCCTCGGCTCACGTAGTGGTCCACGCCGGAGTCTGCGGCCACACGGCCACCATCAAAGCCATCAGGACCGACGGGTACAACGTCCAGATCTCCGTGGAGAGTGACTGTGCCTACGTGCAGAAGATCGCACCGGAGCCCCTCGAGGTCGACGCTCTACGGCAGGTGGCGACGAGAGGCGGCCTGCCCTCGCTGTTGGAGGACGCCTACAGGTCCTGCGCCCACGCGGCCTGCCCGGTACCCTGCGGCCTGATCAAGGCCGCCGAGGTCGCGACCGGGCTCGCTCTGCCCCAGGACGTCGAGATCAGGATCACCAAGGAGGGATGACATCCATGTGGTGCGAGACTATGACCAGCGCTGAGCGCATGGGCGCCGTCATGCGAGGCGAGCGTCCCGACCGGGTCCCCGTCATACCCTTCGCCGCCGGCCATACCACCGTGGTCTGCGGTGTGCCCCTCGCTCGGATGTTCGACGACGTGGAGGAGAGCTTCCGCTGCCAAGTCCTGAGCCAGGAGATGTACGGGTACGACGGCGGCCCCCTCTACGCGTACGCCTCCGCCGGTGGCTGGGAGTTCGGAGGCGACATCGAGTTTCCCCTCAAGAAGTACTCCGGCGCGCCGGTGGTCACCCGCACGCCCGTGCAGACCGAGGACGACGTCCATTCCCTCAAGGTCCCCGAGGACGTCAGCAAGGCCGGCGCCCTTCCCCTCGCGCTGGGCCTCGCCCGCAAGCAGGCCGAGCAGGGCATGCCGGTCACTCTCCAGATCGGGGCTCCGCTCACCTGGGCGGGCTCGGTCATCGGAGAAGAGAGGATGCTCACCTGGCTCATCAGGAAGCCCGACCTGGTGCATATCGTCCTCGACAAGGTCTCGGAATTCCTCATCAAGGTCGCCGAGTATTACGCCAGGGAGTTCGGGGCCGAAAGGCTCATGGCGTTCCATGGAGCCGCAACCGAGACGAACAAGCTCATCTCCCCCAAGCAGTTCGAGACCTTCTCCCTCCCCTATCTCCAGCGGGTCAACACGCGCGCCCTGGAGTTGGGCATCGGCACCTTCTTCATCCACATCTGTGGAGAACAGAACAAGAACCTCAAGTTCTGGCAGCAGGTGCCCATGACCAGGCAGACGATAGTCAGCGTCGGCCGAGAGGTGGACCTGAACACCGTGATGGAGATGTTCCCCGAACAGATCGTCGCCGGGAACGTGGACCCTACGATCATCCAGGAGGGCCGGGCGGAGGAAGTGCTGGAGCAGTCCCGCGAATGCATCGAGAAGGCCAAGTATCACAAGGGCGGCTTCATCCTCATGGCCGGGTGCGACGTGCCTCCTCACGCCCCGCCGGTGAACGTGTTCCAGTTGGTGAAGGCGGCCCGAGAGTACGGAAGATACTGAGATCGCGGAAAGGTACTGAGATGACGGGAAGCCCCAAGAGCGACGATACCTCCGACGCCTTGACCGTGACCTTCCAGCCCTCGGGGCGGCGCGGCTCGGCGACTCCGGGTGTGGACCTGCTGTCGGTGGCGCGCGACCTGGGCGTCGAGATCGAGAGCGCGTGCGGAGGCAAGGGCACCTGCAAGAAGTGCCGCGTCCACCTGGAATCGCCGGCGGTCAGCGTCTCCCTTCCCACCGAAGTGGAGGAACGCGCCCTGGGTGCGGCGGCCCTCGCGGCCGGCACGAGGCTCGCCTGTCAGACTCACGTGGTGGAAGACGTCAGGGTGTTCGTGCCCGAACAGAGCCGGCGGTCGCGGCAGGTGGTTCGCAAGGAAGCGGGAGAACGGACCGTCCCCCTCGACCCAGCCATCAAGGCCTATCGCGTCACCCTGCAGGCCCCCACGCTGCAGGACGCCGTCGCCGATGCCGAGCGCGTGCTCGGCCGGGTTGGAGCAGCGACACGGTCTGAAAGACCTTGGCTTCGACTTCCCCGTGCTCCAGACCCTGCCCGATGTATGCCGCAAAGCGGACTGGGACCTCGTGGCGATCGTGTGGCGAGGCGAGACCATCGTTGCCGTGAGGGCTGCCAAGGAACCGCGGCCGGTTCTCGGCCTGGCGGTCGATGTGGGGACTACCACCATCGCCGCATACCTCACCGACCTCGAGACCGGCGAGGTGTTCGCCACGGAGTCCGCCATGAACCCGCAGGTGGCCTTCGGCGACGACCTCATCGCCCGGCTGCATCACGTCGCCCACCACGCCGACGGACTGGCCGAGCTGCAGCGCACGGTGGTGGGCGAGGTCAACAACCTGGCCGCGAAAGCTGTCGAGGAGCGGAGCGGCGACGGCTCGCCGACATCTTCGACGTGGTGATGGTGGGCAACACGGCCATGCACCATCTGTTCCTCGGCCTCGACACCCGCGCACTGGGAGTGGCGCCGTTCGCCCCTGCCGTGCAAGGCCCGGTGGACACCCTCGCCTCGGCCATCGGCCTCGAGTTCAACCCCGGGTGCCGGCTGCACGTGCTGCCGGTGGAGGCGGGCTTCATCGGGGCCGACAACGTGGCGTGATCATCGCCGAAGAGCCCTACAAGCAGGACGAGGTGCTGCTCATCCTCGACATCGGCACCAACGGGGAACTGGTGCTGGGTAACCGGCACGAGGATGCTCTCCACCTCGTGCGCCACCGGTCCGGCCTTCGAGGGCTCCCACATCGAGTTCGGCATGCGAGCCGCCCCGGGCGCGATCGAGCGTATCCGCATCGAGCCCGGCACCTGGACGTACGTTTCAAGGTGATCGGCCTGGAGGGATGGCACACCGACTACCCGCCCGAGCAGGTGGGGGCCCGAGGCATCTGCGGCTCGGGGATCATCGAGGCCGCCGCGGAGATGCTCAAGGCGGGTGTGATCCTGGCCAACGGCAACCTCGACCCCGCAGCTCGCGACACGACCGTGTCGTCCTCGAAGACGGCAAGCCCCGGAAGTTCATCATCGCCCGGACCGAGGAGACGGCCATCGGCCGGCCCATCACCGTGTCGCTCAAAGACATCCGCGTCGCTCCAGCTCGCCAAGGCCGCTCTGCGCGCCGGAGAAGAGATCCTCCTCAGACGTTACGGGGTGGAGAAGCCTGACGGCGTGGTGATGGCCGGGGCGTTCGGCACCTACATCGACAAGCACCACGCCCTCGCCATAGGGATGCTTCCGGATTGCGACCCCAGTATCGTGACCTCGGTGGGCAACGCCGCGGGCGACGGGGCTCGATTCGCTCTACTCAGCCTCGAGAAGCGCCGCGAGGCTGCCTGGGCGGCGAGGGAGGCCGAGTTCGTCGAGCTGGCGATCGATCCCGACTTCCAGCGACAGTACGTCAAGGCCATGTACTTCCAGCCCGTGGTGGACATCCCCGAGGACTAGGCCTGGGCGGCCCGGGACGGCCGCGGCCCGGACGGCCGCGGGCCGGCGCCCTCAGCCGGCGCTCAGCGCCCGTCGGGGGCCCGCGGGCTCAGCCGTCGGGCCGGCGCTCGCCGCCCGCGCTGTGGCCGGTCGACTCAGCTGCGGGCGGCGACCAGTCTCCCGCGGACTTCGAACGCGTCGACACCGATGTTCGTATCGTCGGCCGCCGGGTTCTTCTTGCCCGTCCACTGGATCCTGACCGTATGGGTGCCCGCCGCGAGTCGACCGGTGTCCCACACCTTCTTCTGCCACAGAGTGCGGGCACTGTACAGGTCGACGGTCACCGGCTTTCCTCCGTCTACGGTCACCTTGGCTCGGCCGTAGAGCGGACTCTTCTTGGCGATCCACGCTAGATAGGTGCCCTTGAAGGTGATCGTGAGCGAAGCTCCGGCGGAGTCCGCGAAGCGGAAACTCCCTCCGGAGGCCGAGGCCCCGGAGGACACCGTCCAGACTCCCCGGTAAACGAGGCTCGCGTCCGCCTGCTGGTAGCGGGTCGAGGAGCTCGCGGCGGCAGATGACGGTTGCGTCCCCCTATAGACACGGAACCCGTGGATGACCGCTCTCGGGTTTCCGTACTGTTCGTTCAGCGTGGTCTGCAGTCCGCCCGCAGGATCGTTGATGTAGTACGTGGACCCGCTCCGGCCGGTGATGACCACGAAATGGGTATTGCCTTTGCGGTGGACCTTGGCGATGACCGGGTAGCCGGCATCCAATTCCTGGTTGATACGGCTGAGAGAGCAGTAGTTGAAGCGGGCGACATACCTGATGCTACCCCCGGCTGCCGCTGGGATCCTCTGCCAGTAGAGGTCTCCCGCCGCCGTCAGACCCTTGTTGGCGTTGAGCGCGCGGCAGAGCTCGCCCGGGCTCTTGTCGGAGCCGAAGTACGCGGCGACCATGGCAGCCGCGGTGACGGCACAGCCCGATCTTGACATGGTGTACGAGCTGCCGCCTAGATGCATCCCGGCCCAGCGCGGGTCGGCCTGCTTCCACACAGGCACGTCCATACGCTGGGCAAGCGTGGCGGGCGCCAAGATCGCCATGACCAAGAAGACCATGGCCAATGCTGCAGCGAGGATGACGCCTCGACGTCTCATCGACTCTCTCCCATTCCGATCGCCGTCCGGCTCTTTCGCCGGCCCGTGGCGCGTGCGCCTCGGGCTAGAAACAGTCTCGACACTCCTATCGGCCCGATCGCCACATAGGCTGAGAAGCGAGCGACCCCGCCTGCTATCGTGTGCCCCATGCATATCACTCTCGACTACGGCACTACCGGACTGCCGATTGAGGTGCCGGACGACTGCACGGTCGTCCGGCCCGACGACAGCCGGCCGCTCGCCGACCCGGCAGCAGCGCTCCTGGAGGCGTTGCGGCGGCCGGTGGCGGGGGCCGCGCTCGCGGAGCTCGCGCGGCCGGGACAGCGGGTGGTCATCGCGGTGCCGGACGGCACCCGGCCGCACCCGCAGCGGGCGGTCCTCGAGGCCATGCTGGTCGAACTCGCCCGTGTCGGAGCCGACGCCGATGTCACCGTCCTGGTCTCCGGCGGCACTCACCATGCCGATCCCCCGGATGTCATCTCCGAGATGCTGGGGCCCGAGGTCCTGCGGCGCTGCAGGGTGGCCATCCATGACTGCCGGGACACCGATCAGCTGGTGTCGCTGGGGACCGCGGCGCCACCGGCTGCCGACGTGCACGTAGCTCTCGACCGGCGCTGGGTTGAGGCCGATCTGCGCGTATCCACAGGCCTCGTGGAGCCGCACCTGTTCGCCGGCTTCAGCGGGGGACCCAAACTGGTCGCCATCGGGACCGCCGGTCTGGAAACGGTGATGGCCCTTCACAATGGCCGCCGGGTGGGCGAAGCCAAGGCGACGTGGGGGGTCGTAGCGGGAAACCCCGTTCACGACGCCATCCGCGCCGTGGCTGCCCTCGCTCCCCCCCACTTCTCTCTGGAGGTGGTTTTCGATCCGGCCAAGCGGCTCACTCACGTCTTTGCAGGCACCACCGCCGCCGCCCACAGGGCGGCGGCCGAGATCGCGAGAACGATCAACATGCGCCGCTTGGACCGGAAGTTCCCCCTGGTGATCACATCCAGCGGCGGTTATCCCCTCGACCAGAACTTCTACCAGGCCATCAAGGGCGTTTCGGCTGCGGCGGAGATCGTCACGGAGGGGGGCACGATAGTCCTGGCCGCGGAGTGCCGGCACGGACTACCGAGCGGCGGCATGTACGAGACGGTGCTCGAGCCCGGCGAGGACATCCGTGTAGCCAATTCTCGCATCCTCGCGTCCGATGAGGTGGTCCCCGACCAGTGGCAACTGCAGGTACAGGCCCGCATCCAGGCTCGAGCGACGGTCCTGGTGAAGTCTTCGGGTCTCGGTCCGCGCGACCTTGCTCTCGCCCGGCTGGAGCCGCTCGCCGACATCGATGCCTTTGTCAGAGCCGCGCGCAGTAAGAATCCAGGGCTGCCCATCGCCGTGCTCCCGCACGGCCCCTACTGCGTCCCCTTCGTGGAGTAGGCGGACACCTCCCGAGGCCGCTCTAGTCCTCGGTCTCCTCCCAGGCGATCAAGGGCAGCTCGTGGGGTATCAGCACGTCGGCGTGGCGAGGAAGGACGCGCACCGCATAGCCGTGAAGACCGGATGACTTCGCCGGCACCGCACCGCGGTAGTAGTGGCGCCCCTCTTCATGACCGCAAAGCTCCAGGGGCACCACACGCCCGGTGCGCAGGCTCCCATCGGAGCGCAGACTGCTGTAGTAAGCCTCCACGTCAACATCGGCCGGATCCAACCCCCCAAGACACACCGTCGCCACGATGGGGACCTCCCGGCCAACCGCGATTTCGCGGCTCCCGTGGCTCGGATGGCCGTCGGAGCCGCCATGAGCGACGCAGTCCCCCAGCCGTCGACGTCGTCCGTGACCGCAAGGACCTTCACGTGGGGCCACGCCGTCCGCACCCGGGCTTTCCAGGCAGCCAGTTCCCTGGCCTGGTCGAACCCGCAGGCAGCCAGACGCTGGTAGTGCTCGGCGGCCGGCAGATAGAACATCTCCGTGTACTGCTTGACCATGCGGTCGCCGGAGAACGTGGGAGCCAGCACCCTGATGGATTCCTTCATCATGGCGATCCAGCCTCGCGGCAGGCCGTCGGCGTCGCGCGAGTAGAAGAGGGGGACCACGTCGTGCTCCAGCAGAGAATAGAGAGACTCCGCGTCGACCTGGTCTTGATAACCGCTATGGGTCGATTCTTGGCCCGCACCGATGGCCCAACCCACGCCCGGACGGTAGGCTTCGTTCCACCAACCGTCGAGCACGGAGAGGTTGAGGCCGCCGTTGGGGACGACCTTCATGCCGCTGGTGCCGGACGCTTCGTAGGGACGCCGCGGTGTGTTGAGCCACACGTCGACGCCCTGGACCAACATGGCCGCCTTGCTCAGGTCGTAGTCCTCCAAGAACACGACACTGTCGCGGAGTCCCTCGCGCTCGACCAGGTCGAGCATCTCCCGTATGAACTCTTTGCCGGCGCCGTCCATGGGGTGAGCCTTGCCGGAGACAAGGAGCTGCACCGGCCGCGACGGGTTCTGAAGGATGGCTTTGAGTCGGCATACATCGCGGAAGAGCAGTGTCGCTCTCTTGTAGGTGGCGAAGCGACGAGCGAAGCCGATGGTGAGAGCGTCGACTCGAAGCGGCCGAGTGCCCTCGGAGCCTGAAAGCCCAGCGCCCACATGTCTCTCGGGAGAGCGCCGCTCCGCCTCTTCACGGGCGTACGCGACCAGACGCTCGCGCAAGCGGGTGTGCGTGCGCCACAGCTCGAGATCCGGGATCCGGTCGACCCGTTGCCACACCTCGCGACCGGAGGCGTCTTCGCGCCAGCGCAGGCCTAGGTGGCGATCGAAGAGCTGCTCCATGTCGGCAGCCACCCAGGTCCTGGTATGAACCCCGTTGGTGACGGATTGGACGGGCATCTCGCTGAGCGGGAAGTCCGGCCAGCCCGGTTGCATCATCCGGGCAGTCACCCTGCGATGGAGCCGGCTGACGGCGTTGCGCCGCGGAGAATGACGCAGCGCGAGGACCGCCACGTTGAAGTCCTCGTGCTGGTCCTCGCTGCGCGCCCTGCCCATGCGCATGAATTCCTCCACCGTCAGTCCCAGTTCCTCGAGCGTCGGACCCAGGACATGACTGATGAGGGGCTCCGGGAACAGGTCGAAACCCGCCGAGACCGGGGTGTGCGTGGTGAACAGCGTCCCCGCCCCCGTGACCTGGCGGGCCTCCAGGAACGACAGTCCCTCGGCCTGCATGAGAGCCCGTACTCGTTCGAGGCCGGCGAAGACGGCGTGACCTTCGTTCAGGTGACACACCTGCGGTTCGACCCCAAGAGCTCTGAGTACTCTCGTCCCCCCTATGCCGAGCACCAACTCCTGGGCCAGTCGCTCGTCCGGGCCTCCTCCGTACAACTCGTTGGTGATCCGCTGAGCGACCGGATCGTTCTCGGGGACAGCGGTGTCGAGCAGGAAGAGCGAGATCCGGCCGACCTGCGCCCGCCATACCTGGACCCATACCTGGCGCCCGGCGATATCCAACGAGACCTTGAGCGGCGTGTCCGAGAGCGCGGCCGGGGAGCCACCGTCGTCTTCGGGAGTAACTGCGTGCGCCTGCGACGAGGCACCACCCGCCCAGACGGCAGCCCGCCAGGTCTCCCCGGACATGACCGGCCTGATCGGAAGGGTACCCAGGTCCTGCACCCGGTACTTCTCGCGCTGCCAGCCGCTTTCGTCCAACTGCTGAACGAAATAGCCCCGGTTGTAGAGCAGACCGACCGCCACCAGGGGGATATCCAGCCCGCTGGCCGACTTGAGGTGGTCTCCCGCGAGGACCCCCAGACCGCCCGAGTAGATGGGAAGGCATGAAGCGAGTCCATACTCCATGCAGTAATACCCCACATGGGTGGCGACGTGCTCGGGGTGGTGTATCCGAAACCAACCCGGTTCGCTCATGTACCGACGCAGATCTGCCAGGGTTCCGTCCAGATGAGCCAAGAAGGCGGTGTCAACAGCCGCCTGCTCCAGTCTCTCGCGAGACACGCGGCGCAGCAGGAGCACCGGGTTGCCTCCACATCTCTCCAGGATCTCGGGGTCGAGGTGCTGGAACAGCCTGTACGTGCGCGTATCCCAGGTCCAGCGAAGGTTGTAGGCAAGCTCTTCAAGCCCGCTCAAGCGGGGGGGATGTGGGGATAGACTCCGAAATGATGGATCTTACGCATGGGCGGCATTATCCCACTTGGAGCCTAGTGGGCGCACCCCCTGTCAAACACGACCATGACTCGGCCCGCTACGACTTGTCTTGCTCCTTCTTCTTCCCGCTACTCTGGAGCCTGCTGATCCCCCAGAAGAGCACGCCTAGGCCGGCCAAGAACGCCCCCACGCCAATGGGCCCGCTCCAGAACAACACCGGAAACAGATCTTCCATCTCATCTCCCCCTTCGGCGGCCGATCCACGGGAGTCTCGTTCGAGTTCCCGTACTCAGTCTAGGAACAAGCCAAGCCGAAGGCAATGTGATAAAAACGAGGTGGCGCTGCCCGGGCGACCGAGCCACCTGGGCGGCACGAGCGCGCGGATGTGTCTGAAGACGATCCCAGGGGGGCGAGATGGAACAGACCGCATCACCCGGCGGCCCCGAGGCCATGGCCCAAGCCCTTGAAGCTCAACTCCGGCCTTGGCATGAGGCGATGGCCGACCCGACCGGGGCTCAGGAGCGCGTCCTTCGCCGGATCCTCGCCGACTTCGCCCGGACAGGCTACGGCGCCGACCGCGGCGCGGCCGAGATCGCCGGCGCCGGCGTCGACGCCGCGGCCGAGGGCGCCGCCGATTCTGCGGCCGGGGGCGCCGCGTCGGGCGCCGGAGGCAGAACCGCGGGCCTCGCGACCCTTGTCGCCGCGTACCGTAAGACCTTCCCTATCATGACCTACGACGAGTACAAGCCTCTCATCGACGCAGTCATGGCGGGCGAGACCGGGCTGCTGCTGTGCGAGGAGCCGGTGGGCTGGGCCATCACCCGCGGGACCGTGGAGGGAGAGTCGAAGTTCATCCCCATGACACCCACCGACCTTCGCATGCGCGTCAGCGCCGGACGGGCGATGATGTCGTACGTTGCCGCCACCAAACGTCTGGACCTCTTCGCCGGGGTCAACCTCAACCTCAACTTCCCCTCCACGGTCGGTACCATCCGGGTGGGCGACCGTGAGCTCGAATATGGCTACAGCTCGGGCATATACACCAAGCACGTGTCCAAGTTCACCCCCATCCGGTCCGTGCCCGCCCAGGACGAGATCGATGCCCTCGGAGGAGGCACCACCCGGAAGGACTGGGACAACCGCTTCGAACTGGCCATCGACAAGTGCCGCGGTGAGAACGTCACGTTGGTGGGAGGGGTCTGCCAGACCGCTCTCGAGTTCGGGCGCTACCTGCGCAAACGGCACGGGGTATACCCGAAGCAGCTATGGAAGACACAGATCATGACGCTCGGCAGCACGCCGGCCATCAACACGCGGCACGCGGCCGCGCTCACAGCCATGTACGGCTCGGTCGCCATCCGCGAGATCTACGGCGCCACGGAGGGGATGTTCGGCCAGCAACTCGACGAGCAGAGAGCCTGGGTCCCCAACTACGACCTCTTCTTCTTCGAAGTCCTGACCCGCTCCGGCATCAAGATGCTCCATGAGATGAAGCCGGGCGAGCGCGGGAGCCTGGTCGTCACCACCCCCATCCTGGCGCGTTACAGGATCGGCGACACCATCCTGGCCATGCGTCCGCCGTATTTCCGCTGCATCGGCAGAGAGAGCAACTGGTGGACACCCCTCGACTACTACTGGAGGGAGTTCACGAGCCTGAACCTTGGGCGGCTGTAGCCGCGACGCCAGACGTCGCGGCACGGCCGAGTGTTGTCGACGGTGGCGACGTCCAGCACAGTGCGGCCCGCATCCTATGCAGGCGAATACCCCAGATAGGTCGAGAACTCCCCAGCGACCCGCTTCGCAGCCTCGGTGAACCGTTTCCTCTCCTCTGGAGCAAAGCGTTCCCTTGGTGCTACGACCGATAACGTCGCGATGACCGCTCCGCTCGAGCCTCTGACCGGAACGGCGACGGAACACACGCCGAGCCCGTGCTCTTCCATGTCGTAGGCCACGCCCTCGTCAGCTACCCTCGCCAACTCGGCTGCGACCTGTTTTCGGTCGGTCAACGAGTATTTGGTCAGTTGCGGTTGTGACCGGTTCAGGAATATCGCCCGTTCCTCCGGGGGCTTGAGGGCGACAAACAGCTTCCCGTGGGCGTTGGACAGATCGGTCAAGACCCTTCCGATGGGCAGCGTGGGCTTGAAGGCATGAGAGGTGAGCACGCTGCCGATGACGATGAAGGTGCCTTCGGTCTCGATGGCTAGGTTAGCCGTCTCTCCGGTCTCGGCCGCCAGTTCCTCGAGGAAGGGTTTGGCCATCCTCTCGAGCTCTGACTGTTTCTGGGCCAAGTAGCTCAGAGGAATGACCGCAGGCCCCAAGTGATAGTTGCCGGTATCGGGGTCAAAGACGAGGAAGCCTTCAGCCTCCATCGTCCGCGTCATGCGGTAGGTGGTAGCCTTGTGAAGGTGGGTCGTCCGGGCCAGCTCGTTGAGGCTCCACTCGGGATGGTCGACGCTGAAGAGGGCGAGCACTCTAAGACCGCGACATAGGGCGCGCACGACAAACTGGTCATCGCCGTTACACGCGCCGGGGTCGTCGATTTCCGCTTCTTGCCTCCTTCGACGCCGAGTGGCCCCGCTGTCCGCCATCGGTGCCTCATCCTCCCCTCTCCCGCTCGCCGGTCTCATTAAATGATACAGCCATTGCACTTGGTGATACAGCCATGGTACAAAGAAGCAGGTCGGTTCGCAAGACCCGAAGGGGATCGACAAGGAGGCGCGGGATGTTCCGCAAGGACCGCAAGAAGGTCGAGGAGCACACGAAACACAACGAGGAAGAGGTCCTGGCCAGTAGCGCCTGTGGTTGCCTCGGTTGCCTGACTACGCTCACGCCAGACGCAATCACGGAGTGGGCCGAAGAAGCTGACGCCGATCATCCTGAGAAACGAGTGGATCGCACGGCCATCTGCCCCCACTGCGGAGACGCGCTGATCATCGGTGACCACTCGGGCTACCAGATATCCGACGCTTTCCTCGAGACGATGCGGATGCGGTAGCAGGCGTCGAGCGTCGGCAGCGACCGGCACTCACGACCCCTCACGGTCCGCCGGGCAACTCGCTGAGGTACTCGTCCTCGCCCAGCATCTCCACCGGGTACTTCTCGCGGTAGGACAGGGCCGGATCGGGGCGCCACTTCTCCGGGATGGGATGCTTGACCACCGACATCCTGCCATCCTCTTCAACCAGCTTGAGCCAGCACAACCAGTTGGCGTCGTCGCGAAAGGGGAAGTCCTCGCGATAGTGCGTGCCCCGGCTCTCTTCCCGCGCCAGCCCCGCCCGCAGCTTCATCTCGGCGTTCAGCAGCATGTTGCGGGTCTCGTGGGCCGAACGCAGCCCGTGCGGGTCGTCCACCTTGAGTTGCGGCGCGTACTTCTCCTGCAGGTACATGATCTGGCTGAGAGCCGCTTCCAGCCTGCCCTTCTCCTTCACGTACATCACGTAGTAGGGGAACATGATCCCCTGAAGCACCCTCGTGACCCAAGCGGGCGAGAATCCTCGCTGTCGGTACAGGGGATCGAGCATCTCCTGCCGGAGAGTCTCGAGCAGGGCAGTCCCGGTCACCGGGGCTTGCTCCGCCTTCGCGTACTCCGCGGCCGCCTTGCCGGCGCGTGCTCCCTGCACGGCCGATCCTGCGCAGGAGCAACCGAAGCCCGCGTAACTGGCACCGTTCTGCATGGAGCAGAGTCCGTCGCCCGCCGCCCACAGACCCGGGCACGTTGGAGGCGCCGCAGAGGTCTTGTGGGAAGACCCCCTCCCCCTTGTGGTTGGACATCCCCGGGGTCGAGAAGCCGGCGTCGGTCGAGAACATGCCCCGTCAGCCTCTCGCCCTCCGCGCCGGGGAGCAAGATTCGCGGGCGTATACAGATACCGCCGGTCGATAGGCAGGCCGCCATTGTGGACGCCGAACACCGGCTGGATACGCAGGCCCATGCGGCCATCGGGCTGCTCCGCCGGACCGGGTGCGCTCGGCGGCCCGCCCCCCATCTCCGTCGCCGGCAGCATGGGAGAAGCCTCAGGTTCTCCTAGAGGGTTCGCCCTCTTGGCCACATGGGCGTCGTTGAACTCCTTACCGGATATCTCCGCCCCCACCCGGTACGCCATGGCGTCGCCGTCAGCCGTCACCGAGCTGCAGTAGTAACCCAGGCCGAGCGGCTTGAAGGAGGCCGCCCCGGCGCACATGATCGTCGCCTTGGCCAGGATCGCGTAAGGATGTCCGCTCCCCATGTGGAAGCCGACTGCCCCGATCACCTTGTCCTCGGGCTTGATCAGGCTGGTGATCATCACCCTCTCGAGCAGTTGGACACCCACGGAAACAGCCTTCGCTCTCATGGCATCGCCGGAGCCGACCACCTCGATGGAGCGGGTCACGGTACCCGGCTGGTAGTAGTACTCGCGGCCGGTCTGAGCTCCCCAGGCCGAGGCCTCCAGATACCGGTCATATGACTCGGCCATGAGGATCTCGACAAAGTCCATGTTGTTCAGGTACTCGCCGGAGAGCACGAACTGCTTGAGATACTGCTCGCGCGTCACCCCTCGCGTGTCCTTGAAGACAAACCAGGAATTGGCCCAAGGGGTGAGCCCGGAGCGGCCGGTGCGACCCTTGACCGCCATGACAACGTTCGCGCCGGCTTCGACCGCCTTGATGGCCGCGAAGCAGCCGGCGAAGCCGCCGCCGATCACCAGAACGTCGGTCGCGATGGTCGTGAGTGCCGGACCGGAGGCAGAGGGGAACGCAGGAGCACCCCTCGAGGCGGCCGGAGAGGCTACCGGCACCACTCTCTGCTCCATTCGCGTCTCCTCTCCCCTAACGGCCCAACTCGACGACGTTCCACCCGTGAAGCGACCCCAGCAGAGCCCCCTCGGTGATCTCGATCGCGTCGGTGGGACAGTACTTCTGACACAGCTTGCAGACCTGGCAATCGTCCAGGTAGGCGATCTTGGACCTGCTCCCGCAGGTGAGACAGCGCTCCGCCTCTGCCTGGGCCTGCGGGCCCTCGAATGCCAGCCATGTCTCCCGGAAATCGCGCCTTTCTCTCGTCCCCGGGCCGGCATCGGCGCTCCGTCCGCGGGATCTCCTCGACCTTCTCCTCGGGGGGCGCCGCAGCCACGATCGCCTCCCCGGTCGACTCCACATCGAGCTCCTCTCCACGGAGATAGCGTGCCACCACCTCGGCGGCCTTCTTGCCGGCGGCAAGAGCCTCCACCACCGTCGAAGCCCCCGAGACCGCGTCGCCGGCCGCCCACAGTCCGGCGGTCCGGAGGCCCGCCTCATCCACCCTGATCGATCCCAGCGCATCGGTGGCAAAACCCGCCGGTACGAGCGTCGCGTCCGCGACCTGTCCGATGGCAAGGATCACCGTCTGAGCCTCGATCACCTCCGGGAGCACGCAGTCTCCGTAGACGGGATTGAAACGCCCATCCTCATCGCGGACGCTCAGGCACTCCACACACCTGACGGCACTCACGCGTCCATCGACCGTGACGAACGAGTCCACCCCTCGCGAGGGATGTATCTCGATCCCTTCCGCCAGGCCGTCCTCGATCTCGGCCATGAGGGCCGGCATGCTGTCTTTGAGTCCGGGCTCCAGGCGCTCGAGACAGATCACGCTGACCCGCTCGGCCCCGAGACGCACCGCCGTGCGGGCGGCGTCGAGAGCCACGCTGCCTCCGCCTACGACCGCGACCGTGCCGGAGAGCCGGGGAGCGGCCACCTTGGCCTCCGCCAGAAACTCCATCGCGCTGACGATCCCGGTGGCGTCGCCGCCGGGCACCGACAGGCCTATCGGCTCTCGCTGCCCCGGTCGCGCCGATGACCGCGGCAAAACCTTGCGTGCGCAGATCCTGGACGCTCAGATCCATGCCCACCCTGACGCCCGTCCGGAAGCTGATCCCCATGCCTCGATAGAAGTCGATCTGTGCGTCGAGTACGTCCTCCGGCAGCCGGAAAGCCGGGAATCGCCGTCCGCAATAGTCCGCCCGGCTTTTCATCCTTCTCGAAGATGGTGGCGTCGAAGCCGCCAAGGAGCCAGGAAGTAGGCCGCAGACAAGCCCGCCGGCCCAGAGCCGACGATAGCCACACGGGTTGGCCTACCCGATCCGGAGACGCCGGCCGGTCCCTCGGACCCCATGGCGACGCTGGTAGCGGCCGCCGGAACGGCGGCGGGCCCTCTCCCGAGCAGGTGGTCCCCGAGGCACTGTTCCAGCGCGTTGATGTTGACGGCCTCGTCGACCTTGCTTCGCGTGCACTCCGTCTCACAGGGATGGGGACACAGCCGTCCGGTGATCGCGGGCATGGGGTGGCACTGCCGCAAGATCTCCGCCGCCTCGTCCAGCATGCCCATCTTGAGCAGATCGTGATACTCCCTCTGGCGAAGCCCCAGAGGGCAGGCCAAGCTGCACGGCGAGCTCTCCAGGCGGTACTCGACGACCGTGTCCAACCGGAACACGTCCATGGGGCACGACTCAACGCAGGTGCCGCAGCCTACGCACTTGTCGAGATCGACCTTCGAGACCGGCATCGGCTACGACCTCCTACGTCGCAATCCCCACCCGCCCACCGGCGGCCGGCGGTTAGGAGGGGGCGGGTCCTTCATGCCCACGCGGAAGTACTCGCCCGTGTCTTTGCGCTTCCAGCCGATCCGCTGGTTCAGCGGATGTTCCATCTTGATGGCACCGGGTCTGGGGCAGTGCTCCACGCAACAGGCGCAGAACCAGCACTCATCTGGGTACGCGAGTACAGGTGGCTGCCCTTTTGCCGCGCCCGGCATCAGGACATCGCTCCGGCAAACGTCTACGCAGCGGTTGCAGCCGTTACACACGTCCGGGTCAATCACGATCGCCTGGCAGGGAGTCAGGGGATTGGGCGTCAGTCGGGCCTCCAGATAGCCCGGTTCAACCTGGCCGTCATCTGCCGGCGTTTGGTCTTCTGATACGGTGCTCATCGTCGCCTTCAGTCCTAGGGAGCGCTGTGAAGCCGGTAATTCTCGGCGTACTCAGACGCGTACGGCTCTTCCAGCCAGAAACCGAGGGGCAGTTCTCCCACCCGCACCGCGTCACCGTCAACGCGCGTGGTCACGAACTTCTTCCACTCGGGTGGGTCGACCTCCGGACAATCGAGGCGCCAGAAGTCAAGGTCGCGGCTGCTCGCCCGGCGGGCGAGAGAAGCATGCATGATCATCTCCCCCACCGTCATCCTTACCATGACTTCCAGAGTCCGCCAGAGCTCGTGAGGATTGCGGGCAATGGCGCGGGAGGCCTCACTTTCCGTGATGGATCGGAGCCAGTCGAGCCCGCGGAGCAATACCGGTTCGCTCTTGTCGCGGCCACAGTAATCCTGCATCACCCGGCACACGCCGGCCTGCAGCTCTTTCCAGCCGATGCCGTTGGCCGCTGGGCCCCGGACCGGGCGATACACGCGCTCTTGCTCGGTCTCGACTTGGGACGGGTCGACCGACGGCTCTGGGGCTGAGCGGACGTATTCCGCCATCTTCCGCCCTGCATACCGCCCGGTCGCGGCAGCGCTCACATGACCCATGTAGCCGGCCACCTGGTTGCCCGCCGCGTAAAGGCCCTCAAGGTTGGTTTTCATATCCCAGTCGACCACCAGGCCTCCACCCCCGCCAAAGGCCGTCTCCCGCCACTGCGGCGCCGAAGCCCCCGGGGTCTTGACGTCCCACCAGACCGGGTCCCGGCCCATGACCTCCGGAGAGTGCAGATTGGCCTGGAGCATGTCCCGGTCGGGGTCGAAGCCGGCCTCGGTGTAGGTCTTGTAGATAGGGATGCGCGTCTTGCCTTCGTGGCACACCATCAACCCGAAGATGGCCCGGCGCTCGTGCTCCGGCATAGAAGGCAGGTCGGCGTAGAAGGGAAGGACGAACTCGCCGCTTCTGATGCGCTCGGCCAGATCGGGGATCAGGCGAGCCTGGCCCATGCCGGGTCCAGGATGGAACCGTTCGGAGACGGTCTGCAGCAGGTTGCCGTCGCTGTCGACGTAGGGGATCTCCTTGCCGTTGGCATCGACGATGGTGCAGCCGTACCAGGTGTTGGACGCGTTGCCGGTCCCGTACGCCGGGTAGCGGAAGGGACCGAGCTCTGCATGCTCCGCTCCATGAGCGCGAACTCGGCCCCTGCTCTCCAGGCGACGGCGCAGCCGTCGCCCGCGCAGTTGGGGTCGTCGTGCGCCGTGTACGATCCGGCGAGTTCCGTGTTGAAGACCCAGATCCGCAGGGGCTGGCCTGTGGTGAGGATGGTCGCCTTGGCCTTCAGTACATAGAACTCCCCCGTGCGGACGTTAAGCCGCTGTCGCTCCGGCGACTCGCCCGCCCGCCTTCCCGCCCTCGGTCAGCAGGCTCGTTGCCATGACGCGATCGACGATCTTGATGCCAAGCCGCCTCATCTCGCCGGTACAGATACACTTTGACGTCCGCTCCCTGCACCCGCAGGGTCGTGCAGGCGTCGTAGTCGTAGGCGAAGAGGAGCTTGGTCTTTTCGTCCCGGAAGTCGGCCCCGACGAACTCGTCGTCCTCGTCCCGGATGGCCATCCCCCACTGTTCCATGTCGAGAGCGGCATCCCAGGATTCCTTGAAGGTGATGTACTGAATGTGCTTCATACCGTAGGCGCCGGCCATCGGGCCGTGCCCGCCCGTCCGCGCGATCGCCTCGTCGGGAGTGATCTGCGAGCAGGGGTTGGTGTACGGCGCCACCCCAGTGGTCCACGCCCGCGCCCCCGGAGCCGCTCCGAATCACGGCCCCCTTGTCGATCACGATGACACTGGCGCCGCGATTCGCCGCGCTGATCGCGGCGTGGCAGCCGGCGATACCCCCGCCGACCACCAGGATGTCGGCCGACAAGATCTCGTGTGGCCGTAGCGGACAGGGTAGGGCCAGGAAGCGGGCTCACGACCTGGTTGGAAGGGTCAACTCCCTACTTCTCCTCGCCATCCTTCGTCATGTGGCCGAGAGGTGTCTTGCAGGGCTTCGATCGACATCCTCAGGCCTTCCGGGTCGGGATACTTGATCTGCTCCCGCGGGATGAAGGGCACGCTTTCCGCCGCGCGGTCGCCGAAGATGTCCGGCCGGCCCTCGGGGAACATCCGCGAGTAGGGCACCGGCAGCTTGTAGAGCCTGGCGGCGGTGCCGCCCATGATGAGGTTGATCTCGTCCTGCGTCAGCCAGTCGCCCACCCGATCGACGGTCCGCAGGCCCCAGCCGTAGAAGTCGGGCTGATAGGTCGGCACGGCCGGCCAGTCCTTGTAGCCGAACATCATGAGCGACATGTGATTCCGGTATTCGAGGGCCTTGGGTTTGGGTCCCCACTTCTCCACGCCCCGCCGCACGATGTGTTGGGGACGTTGCCGTAGTCGTGTCCCCACGTCAGGTGATCGGCCGTGACGCCCGACCTCGAAGGCGACCTCGAACTGCTTCTCGCACCAGCCTCCGGTCTCCATGTAGACGTTGGGAAGTCCGGCGACCACCGTGTACATCTCCCTGATCGCGTCCAGGCCCCGGGTCCACTCGTCCTCGACGCAGCCGTGGGTCTGCATGATCTTGGCCTTGGGGTTGTCCACGGAGATCCTGGCCAGCAACTGCGGTCAGGGTCCAGCCGCCTTCGCGCTGGAAGATGAACTGGTCGTGGCAAAGGACGGGGACATCGTATTTGACCCCCAGCTCGCAGAGGGCCGCCCATTCTTCCACCCGCTGCTCGAAGCTGACCGGGCCTTCGGCGCCGGGAACCTGCAGGTGCCGGGCGTAGGAGCCCGGCGCGAACTCACCGATTCCCACGAACCAGCCAGTCTTCAGTGCCTCCTCGACCTCGGCAAGCGCCGCCTTGAAGCTCCACGGCGCCTCGCCCCGTACGGCGTTGAGCACGGTCTTCTGGTCGCTGCAGCAGGCCCGGAACCTGTCCGGGAATCGCTTGACCAGCTTCGCCTGGGTCTCGTTCAGGGTGCCCGGCGATGCTCGGCAACAGAACCGCCATGTCGACACCGTAGCGGTCCATGTCGTACATGGTCAGGAAGCAGTTGTCGAACGGCTGCGAGTTCGGCCTGCCAAGACCGGTCCACTCCTCCTTCTCCACCTTCTCCCACCCGGCCTCCGTTCCTGGTTGGTAGAGGGTAGTGATGTGACAGTGGGTGTCGACGACGAAGCGGGCGATAGATCTTCTCATCGATCAGCCTCCACGATTGGCGAGTGCGTACTTGACTCGGTCTCGGCGGTCATACCGCCACCTCCAGGCCGTCCTCGGCGAACACGACCCGGCCCTTGAACCCCCCGGCGGCAAACGCCGCCTCTGTTCGCTCGATCAGCTCCGCGTCCACCGGCAGCGGCCAGAGATGGGTCGAGTACCACCGTGCCGACCCTCGCCTCGGTCGCAACCCGCACGACATCGGGCAGGGGCATGTGGTTGGGAGCATCCGGGTCGCCCTGATAGGGGACCCGCTGCTGGTACTCCGCCGGCAGCTCTGCCAAGGATCTCCTGGGCGGTGGCGGCTTGGTCCCGTCGGCCCACGGATTCGCGTCGATCACGAGGACATCGGCACCGCTCGACAAGGCGATCAATCGGGGATCGAAGGCCGTGTCTCCGGACACCACGATCGCCTTCTCCTCGGCGTCGAAGCGGTAGGCCAGATCGTACATCGAGTGGGTCATCTCCGCGGTGGTGACTCTCATTCCTCCCAGGCTGAACTCGTTGGCCCCGGTCAGTTCGCGGACGTCGACTCCTTTGAACATGCCCTCCTCGTCCACTCCCACAGCCGCACCGACCAGCCACCGGTAGAGCAGGTCGTCTCGGAAGAAACGGGTAAGGAACCGGTGGAGCTCTCCCGTCCCCGGAGGACCGATGAGCTCGAGACGCTTGCCCCCTTCGCCCCAGCGCGTGGTGACCAGGTCGAAATAGTCGTTCACATGATCCTGATGGAGATGAGTGAACATCACCGCGGCGATGTCCCGATGCCTGTACGAACCCCCCCGGCCGCCCTTCACGAAGCTGAGCGACGAACCGTTGCCTGTGTCGACCACGAAGTAGCTGCCTCGATGCTGAATCACCGTGCAGGCGCTGGCTCGCCCAGGATTGAGTTCGGGCGACCCGCTGCCCATCGTGATCACGCTAAAGGAGCTCTCGTGAGGGTAGGCTGGGAAGGAAGCGCCGTGTGATCCCGGCAGTCTGAATGGACCAATTCGTGGATCCGAGGCCTGGGCCACTCCGGCACACACCTTTCGCTGTCGCTTCTGGGACCCCGCTCAGAGCCCTATGGTATCTCATTTAGTGATACAGTAGTATCACTAAATGAGTAGCTCCACTGTCGCAAATCAAACTCGCATTGTCAACAGCAGTGCGGCGGCGACGAGCCTTTCCCGCAGCGGACACTGCTCCGGAGGCACTCCGCCTCTGCTATTCCATCTGTGGCAGCTCTTCCAGCTCTTCGATAGTGAGATGCCACGCCTCCCCTGCCCTCGCGTTCTGCGCCACCTGCTCCGGAGTCGTGGCGCCAGCTATCACCGACCCCACCCCGTCCTGGGCGGCCAGCCAACCGAAGGCAAGGTCGAGCAGAGAATGCCCACGCTCTTCAGCGAACCTCTTGAGTCTTTCGATATATGCAAAGGTCTCTGCGGACGCAAGAGAGCCGAAGCGAGGCGTCGTCGCTAGACGTGAGCCCTCAGGGTACTGCCCGGGATGGTACTTACCTGTGAGAAGGCCTGACTCCAGCGGGAAGTACGGAATGATCCCCATGTTGTTCCGGCGGGCTGCGGGAACGTGGCCTTCTTCCGCCTCCCGAAAGAGGAGATTCCAGTGGATCTGTGAGGCCACGAAGGCCGGCAGGTCGCTCGCCGCTGAGACGTCGGCCGCCTCGTCGAGCTGGACGGCGCTGAAGTTGGAGCACGCTATGTGCACCACCTTCCCGGCTGCCACCAGTTCGCCGAGCGCGGCCAGCGCTTCGTCGACCGGGGCCTCGGGGTCGGGACGGTGCTGGTAGTAGAGGTCGATACGGTCGGTGCCCAAGCGTTTCAGACTCGCCTCGCAACCATCGAGAATCCGCCGCCGCAGCACGCCCCGGCGGTAGGGCTCCTCCGGAGGCCGCGGCGCGAACTTCGTCGCGATCACCACCTCATCCCGTCTGGAGCCCAGCGCCTTGCCGAGGTAGACCTCCGACTGGCCCCCGCCGTAGCTCTCCGCCGTATCGAAGTGCGCGATACCGGCATCGAGGGCGGCATGGACCACTTCAGCCGCCCGGCGCTCGTCGATCCTCGAGCCGAAGTTGTTGCAGCCAAGGCCGACTACGGAAAGTGCAGGCCCACTGGCGCCTAGTTGTCTGGTTTCCATCGGTCCTCCCCCCTCTTGACGCCGCGTCCACTCCTCTATCGGAGCGCCGTGGCAGCAGTAGTTGTCGCACTCATAGCCGCGCCAAAACCTCCCTCCATCACACCGGCAATGCACGGCCCTGCGGTTACGTGGCACTCCCGAGCAAAGGCCTCGGGATACTTCTTCCGCAGCCTCTCGAGATCGGTCTTCTCCACCTCCACCAGGAAGCCTGACACCGCCATCCCCACGGTGTTCTGCGAGGTGGCGTTGCGGGGCACGATGGTGTTGATGACGCCGCCGCGGTCGGTGACCCCCGGTTCTATCGGGTCGTACTTGGCCCCGTGATCGATGCCCACCGCACCGGGCACGATCCGCTGCGTCACGTAGGCCCCGGCCAGCACCGTTCCCCGCTCGTTGAAGATACTGACCACATCGCCGTGCGCGATGCCCCGGGCCTCGGCGTCCTTGGGGTTCATCCACAGCGGATGGTACTGATAGCCGTCACTGCCCCGCACCTTGCAGGTCTCGATCTCGCGGAACCAGGTGACGTCGTCGTGCTGGGAATGGACTCCCCAGCGCGGGTGGTTGCTCATCACCAGCAGCGGGTACTTCGTGCTGCGCTCGGTCCCGATGGTCTCCTGGTGCGACACGCCTTGCGCGATCCACTTGGGCACCGGAGGTCGCTCCTCGTCATCCGGGAAATGCTCGGCCAGTCCGGTGGAGTAGAACTCCAGCTTGCCGGTCGGGGTCGAGAGCGGGTGCTTCTCCGGATCCTCGTAGAACTCGATGAGGCCCGCGGGGATCTTTTCCCAACCTGGATACGGCGAAATGACGTAGTACCCGTTGTCGTTCAATTCTTCCCAACTGATCTTGTCCGCGGAGCCCGAAGCCTCGTAGCCCAGCTTGATGATCTCGGGGATGCTCAGTCCCCCTGTGTACTCCTCCAGGATTCCTAGTCGGTCGGCGATCTTGCAGACGATCTCGTAGTCGCTGAAAGACTCGCCCAACGGTTCGATACACCGCGGCTGGGGGAACAGGAGGTCCATCTGCCCGCTGAAGACATCGCTTCCGATATCGTCCTCCTCCAGCTTGGTGTTGACGGGCAGGATGACATCGGCGAAGAGGGCGTCGTTCTCTATCCAGGGGTGTTGGCAGAAGATGAACTCGATCGACTCGTCGCGCATAGCCCGGATGAAGTTGTTGCCGTCGTTCCAACAGGTGATCCAGGAGGGTGAGTCGGTCCAGATCATGTGGATCCTGGAGCAGCCATCGGCCGGATACTTGTATTGGACGAACTGTTCCTCCCGGGTGCTCCGCATGCCGTGCTTGTTGCCGTGCCATTCGCCGGCACCTTCGAGGATCAGCTTGGGGACGAGTGTCTTGGGGATCAGAGAGTCGCGGCCAAACTCGGGCGGGCCATCTCCCCGGTAGGCGGCCTTCAGATCCGTGGGCCACGCCGGCCTCGGCGCGGACATGAAGTCGGGTTTGAGCTCGAGTGCCCACTCGATCATCTTGGCCTGGTTGCAGCCCGGCTTGCCTAGTCCCTGCATGGCGAGACAGAGCACTTGCAGGCGGGCGGGCTCGGTCGAGTAAGGGCCGCGGATGGCCGGGCCGCCGTTGCCGATGACCACGGTGGTGCGTTTGGAAGCCCACTCGTCGGCCAGAGCCCGGATGATGCGGGCCGGGACCCCGGTGATGGGTGCGGCCCACTCCGGGCTCTTCGCGACCCCGTCTTCCTCGCCCATGACGTAGGCCTCGAACTTGTCGACCCCATAGGCGTGGGTCTCGAGGTAGGCCTTGTCGTAGGTGCCCTCCGTGAACCAGCGATGCGCGATGGCCAGATAGAGGGCGGCGTCGGTGTTGGGGAGGATAGGGATCCACCTGTCGGCGTGGACGGCGGCGGCGTAGTTGAGGTCGGGAGCGATGTAGATCTGTTTGATGCCCAGTTCCGTCCACCAGTAGCTTAAACGGCTGGGGAGCTGGCCTCCCCAGCCCCAGGTAGTGGTCTCCTGGTCGCAGCCCCAGAAGAGCAGCAGGTCCGTGTTCTTGGCGATGTCATACAGCAGGTTCTGTTGGGGGGTCTGCTGACCGAGCGGCTCGCAGCCCCACACGTGCTTGGCACCCCACCACCAGCCTTCCCAGCTGTCGGCGTTGCGGACTTGGTGCGTGAAGCCACCGAAGAGGCGAAGCAGTTTGCGGCCGCAGCCGTGGGGGCCGTGCACCAACTTGTTCTCGCCGTGCTGATCGTTCTGGTAGAGGATGGCAGTGGGCCCGTAGGTCACCTTGATGCGGAGCATCTCGCTGGTGATGATGTCGAGAGCCTCGGCCCAGCTGATGCGCACGTACGTACTGACTCCCCGATTCTGGATGTTCCGCCCGCCTGGTCCGGTGGAGCCGGGCGCCCCGGAGTGGTCGAAATCTACCCGCTTCATGGGGTAGCGGATGCGGGCAGGCGAGAACACCCGTTTCTTGTACGCTATGCTCAGCGGAGGCGGCAGAGTCTTGTTGCCGGGCTCGAAGGTCTTCCCCCGGGCGTGCATCACCCAGGGCTTGACTTCCTCCATGGTGTACTTGTCGTAGTAGTGGAGGGGGCGGATGCGGAGGATCTTGCCGTCCTTCACGTCGACCATGCAGGCGTTGGCCCCCCAGCTGGCGCCGAGAAAGCTCATGTCCCGGACGATGGTTTTCTCTCCGGACCCTCGTGCCCCGTCGGCGATAGGCTCTCGCACTAACATCTCCCTTGCGCGCCTTTGCCCTGGCTCCGCCTAGACGGCGTCCCGCACCAGGCGTACGTAGTTGTAGATGCGGATGGCGTCACCTTGCGGCCCGCGCCCATAAGGGAACTGGGAGGGATCGCCCATCTTTGGGGTCGGAGCGCTGCGCCCCGGCCCCGTGCACGTCCATCCACCTGCCGCCCTCGACCTGTCGTGCCCACCGGCGGCCCGCCTGCGGCGCCGGCCGGCCCGCCGGCCCCGGCGTCGGTCGGCATTATGCCGGGAGCCATGTAGCCCATGGCCCGGCCGAAGGCCAGATAGTCCGCCGTGTCCCCCCGCCCGCCCGAGCCCACATGGGTGGTGGTGGTCCAGTAGCAGGGGAAGTCCGGCTGCCCCGCCTCGTTCGTGATCTGCGTGCACGAGAACAGCGGGTCGATAGCCGCGGACTGACTGGTGTCGGGCGAACGCGTGTAGTCGATGATGCTCTGCAGTTCCTTGACTCCCGGCACCCGCCAGTCGTTGTGGCCCAGGTAGTTCTGAGCGTTCATCTCCTGTGCCCAGGCCAGCGCTTGCTTCCAGTCGAGGCCTTTTCCGCTATCGGCCGCGGCCCACATGAGCCCGGTGGCCTTGTCGGTGATGGTGCCATCGCCGTTGTCGGCGAACTCGTTCTTGCCATACTGGGGATTGCCGCGCACGCACTGGACGACGAACTTCTTGACGCTGCCGTTGGGCATGTGGAGGCCGTAGCCCTTGATCCGCCCGTCCGCGAAGTTGACCCCGAACAGGGTGTCGTCGCCGTTCATGGTCTTGGAGACGTAGGTGTGCTCGACGCGTACTGCGAGTCGATGATCCGCTCTCCCTCCGCCGGATTGCCGTAGGCAAAGGCGAAGTAGTCCGTGTCGAGGAAGGGGACCTCTCGGCGCGCGTCGGGCGCCATAGGATTCGGGTCGGTGCCGACGAACAGGATGAGGGAGTACACCTCCTTGATCGTCGGCAAGCGCCAGTCGTCATAGCCGGCGAACTTCTTGGCGTTCAAGGTGGCCGGATAGGTCTGGACCTCGTCCCAGGTCATCTTGTCGGCCACGTTGATCACGCCGTCGCCGTTGGTGTCGGGCGACTGCTGCCACACGAGGCCGGTGACGTTGTCGGTGACGGTCAGGCCGTCGGCGCTCTGGGTGTAGCTGGGCTGGTTGCCCGTGTGCTGGGCATCCTGCCCATAGAAGTCCGCGCCGGGACCCGGTGGCCGCGATCTCCCCAGACGCGTCGTAGCACAGCGGTCTGACCCGAGTCCACGATGGGGTAGGGCGAGCGCTCCGACGTCGCCGCTGTCTTGCACCTGCTCACCTCCACACGAAGTAGTTGCCAAGAGGGCCGCGGCTGCCAGCACCATCGACGCCCAGAGGAGCCGACATCCGGTCTTTTCAGCCATGCCGCCCCGTTTCACACCGCGATCTCCATTCCGTCTGCAGCCACTGTCACCCGCCCGTGAAACCGCCCGCCCGCAGACCGGCCCGCACCGCCTCCTCGTCGACCGGGCCGGCCCGCAAGTGGGTGACCACCAGGTGCTTGACCTCGGCGGCCGCGGCCATAGCCGCGATCTCTTCGAGCATGGCGTGCGGCCGCACCGAGAAATCCCCACCGTACTCTCCGGCCGGTCGGAAGCGGGGCTCCAGCGCCTCGAGCGGCGCCATCGTATACTCCGGCGCGCCGCCCCAGCGTTCGTCGCCGTCCACCACCAGCACGTCGGCTCCCGGCAGCCAGGCCCACCAGACGCTCGTCGAACGAAGTGTCGCCCGATACCACCACCGATTTGTCCGCCCCTTCGAAGCGGTAACCCAGGTTGTACATCGTGTGGGTGAGCTTGGCGGTCGGACCTGCAGTTCGCCCAATTGGAACTGCTGGGCTCCCGTGATCTCCTCGATGGAGACCCCCTCGAACATGCCGGTGCCGGTCAGGCCTCTGGGTATCTCCCGGAGCCAGCGATAGCAGAGGTCGTCCTTGAAGAAGGTGATGAGGAATTCGTGAAGCGCCGCGACCCCCGGTGGTCCTACCACCGTGACTTCTTGGCCCCCGGTAAGCCACCGGTTGGTCATGATGTCGAAGTAGTCGTTGGTGTGGTCCTGATGAAAATGCGTGAAGCAGAGCGCGGCGATATCGCGGAAGGGAAAGGTCCCCTTCGCCCCCCGCAACATGCTGTTCTGGGCGCCGTTGCCCATGTCCACGACGTAGTACGCGCCCTTGAACTGCAGCATGGTGCAGGCGCTGGCGCGCTCCAGGTTGGGCTGCGGGTTACCCGTACCCACGGTGATGACGCTGAACTCCGTGTCGTGCGGATACGGGGGGATGGGCGGCGGCGGGCCCATGCCGGGCGCCATCGCGGGTACGGGACCCCCCTGCGCCGCGTCATGCCACGGATATTCACCTTTGGCTGCCATGCCGCTAGAGGTGGTGCCGGGGAGGCCTTGGCGCGCCCAGCGTCCGCACGGCCCGCACGTAGTTGTAGATCCTGATCGTGTCCTTCTGCGGACCGCCGCCCTCGCGATAGCAGGCCGGGTCGCCCACCATGGGGTCGGACCGCATGGCGCCGGCCCCGTGCACGTCGTACTCGTCTTCGGGACGCGCCGAGGTCTTGCCGGTGGCCTTGCCGAAGGCCACATACACTGCCTGCCCTGGCATGTCGACGAAGGGCGTACTGCTCCAGAACCAGCCCCTGGGGTCGCTCATGTGGAAGACCGGGTTGATCGCGGGGATGAAATCGTAGTCGACGATGCTATGCAGTTCCTTCTGGTCGGGCAGGCGCCAGTCGTCGTAGCCCGCCAACTCCAGATGCTCGCAGTAATCCAGGGCTTCCTGCCAGTCGCGCCCCTTGCCGTCGTCGGTCTTCTGCCACATCAGTCCCGTGGCCCGGTCGCTGATGGTGCCGTCGCCGTTGTCGACGAAGTCGTTGACCCCGTAGACCGGCCCTCGCACGCAGCGGATACACCACGTCTGGCAGACCGTTGTACGGATGGTTCTCTTTGGGGTAGCTCTTGATGCGGCCGTCGGTGAAGTTGTAGCCGAAGAAGGTCGGGGCGATGTGCATCTCTCCCGGCTCGATCTTCTTCTCGCCGAAGTCCACCCACCAATCGGAGAACAGGACAGATCTTGAGATATACGAGGTGGTGGTGATCAGCTGGGAGTCGATGAATCGGTAGCCATCGATGTTCGCCGGCCCGTAGGTGAGATCGAAGTAACGCTCATCGAAGTAGGCCCTGCGCGGGCGCATTGTGCCGTTGGCGTCCACCAGCGAGATGAGCTCCTTGATGCTCGGGACCCGCCAGTCGGTGTAGCCGCCGAGGCGCAGCCTTGCGGCGTAGTCGTCGGCCTCATACCAGGTGATGCGGCCTTCAAGTGAGTCCGGCTTCGCGTCCGTGGTCTTCTGCCACATCAGGCCGGTGTTGACATCGGAGACGGTGCCATCGGCGTTGTCCTGATAGGCCGGCTCCAACCGCGGATACTGGGCGTCCTGCCCGTAGAAAGGCTCACCCGGCTCCGGGCGGGGAATCTCGCCCCGAGGGCCGAAGAAACGCTTCATGTTCGTACCGACGATCGGATAGCTCAGCTTCTCCATGTCTCTCACCCCCAACCCAGCAGGACCGGCTTGGGCCAGCCCGGTTTGAGGTAGATCGCCTTTTCCGGGCATTCCAGGCACTGGCCGCACAACATGCAGTCCTTCTGGTAGCGGATCTCAGCCTTGCGAGCCTCCCGGTCCATCCTAATGACGTCCATGGGGCAGTTGCGCACGCAGATGCCACAGCCGTTGCAGAGCGCGGGGTCTATTACCTCGATGGCCATGGCGTCACCTCCCTTCCCTGTGGCCGGTCGCCGCGGCACCGCCGGGCGACTCGTTGGGCAGCCGCATCGGATAGCGCTCTTCGTACGACTTCGAGGCATCGGGGCGCCATTCGGCCGGTATCGGCTCCTTGAAGGCCTTCATCACGCCGTCTTCCTCTTGCAGTCGCACCCACGCCAGCCACTCGGCGTCGTTCCGGCCGGGATAGTCTTCTCGATAGTGAGTGCCCCGGCTCTCGGTCCGGAAGAGCGAGGAACGGAGCTTCATCTCCGCGCTGGTGACCATGTTCTTGGTCTCGTGCGCGAGACGCAGTTCGTGATCGTCACGCGCGTAGAGCTTCGGCACGATGTGGTCGCGCAGATACTCGACGGTGCTGAGGGCGTTCTGCAAACGGTCGCCGTGCTTGATGTAGAGGACGAAGTAGGGAGCCAACGTGTTCTGCAGCACTTGAGTGACCCAATGGGGAGTGAAGCCGCCCTTCCTCTCGAGAGGACCGAGCAGGCGCGCGGTAGCAGCAGCCACGACCCGCTCGTCGAGCCCGTCCGCGCCGCCGGCGGCGGCCGCGGCCAATCGTTTTGCCTCCTTGGCCGCCCCCAGGCCTGCGCGCGCACCCGTAGCAGCCGCGTGCATGGTAGCGAAGCCGAACCCAGAATACGCGGCGCCGATGAAGCAGGTGCCACAACTATCACCACCGGCGAACAGGCCCGGCACGTGAGTGGCACAGTCGTCGTCCAGAGGGACTATCCCACCGGTGGCGTGGCCGAGCATAGAGCCGTGTGCTCCGGGCCCGCTGACGGCCCGCTTCCCGCGCCGGCCGAGATCGGCGATCAGAGGGGCGCGGCCCTCGTGGGCTTCGTACTCGGCGTCGAGCCAGCCGTGCCAGGCCATGCCGCGTGCAGGCACCAGGTTCCCCTCGGCGTTGTAGAGCTTGGGGCCTGATACATCCCGGGCAGCGCGGCGGAGCCTCCGGACGAGAAGAACAGGTACATTGGCGGCCACGCGGGCTGCTCGGGATCGGTGGAATGGGGAGCGACAAACTCCTTGCTGGTGATCACCGCCCCCACCTCGTAGGCCATCACATGCCCATCGGCCGTCATCTCGTGGGTCGGGTAGCCGATCGGCCGGAAGCCGCCGCCGCCTGCGCACATGGCCACGGCCTTGGCCTTGATCACCTGAGGTTCGTTTCCCTCGATGGAGAAGCCGATAGCACCCACTACCCGACCGTCCTGCTTCAGCAGCTCGGTGACCATGAACCTATCCTTGAGCTTCACCCCGCTGCGGATCACGTGCTTCCTCAGGATCTCGGGGAAGCCCGGCAGCCAGTGGACCACCTCACTCACGATCGGCGGGAACTTATCCTTGTCCGGTAGCTCGATGTTCTTGTAGGGGTGGGGCAGGCGGACGTACTCACCGTCCTTCTGCAGAAACTGGACTCCCCAGGAGCAGAGGTCGGCGAAGCGCTCGCGCGAGTCGCGGAAGACCAACTCGTTCCAGTGCCGGTTGTTGACATATTCGCCGACGACGTTCACCTGCTCCAGCCACTGGTGGAGATCGTGGCCCCAGTCCGGGTCGAACACCGCCGTGTCACCGGCGTACGGTGTCTCGCCGGAGCGGCTCACGTAGCCTTTGTCCACCATGAGCACGTTCAGCCCTTGCTCGCGGGCCTTGACGGCAGCGAAGCAGCCCGCCATCCCTCCACCGATCACGAGCACGTCGCATTCGATCAAAGTAGCCACCTCCTATCCCCAGCTCGTGATGAGCGGAGTGGTCTTGTAGGGAGTCACGGTTATCGCGTCGACCGGGCAATCCAGCACGCATTGCTCGCAGCTCATGCATTCTTCGCCATACCGGATCACCGCTTTTTCGCTCTCCTGATCCATCCGGATCACATCCATGGGACAGCTGTTTACGCAGTCCCCACAGCCGATGCAGGATTCCTCGTCTATCTTCTCTATCGCCATGTGCTCCCTCACACGACGGCGGTGAGGCCGCCGTCCACGAAAAGGATCTGTCCGGTCACGAAGTCCGATGCCGCCGACGCGAAGAAGAGCACCGGGCCAACGAGGTCGTCGGGGTGGGCCCAGCGACCCAAGGGGATCCGCTCGACCAGGTGGGCCGCCGCCTTCGGGTCGGCGAGGATGGACGTGGTGAACTCCGTCTCTACGACAGTGGGGGCAATAGCGTTGACGTAGACGCGGTAGGGTGCCCACTCGACCGCAAGAGCTCGCGTCAACGAGTCGACGGCTCCCTTGCTTGCGCAGTAGTCGACCATCCCCCCTCGCGTGCCGTACCGGGCTCTGACCGAGGAGATGTTGACGATCTTGCCTCCCTCCCGGCGTATCATCTCGCCGCCGAAGACCCTGCAGCAGAGGAAGGTGCCGATCGTGTTCACCTCCAGGGTCTCACGCAGCTTGTCAGCGGCGAGCGATTCGGTGGGAGTGCGCGCGGCGACGCCCGCAGCGTTTATGAGGATGTCGACTCCGCCCCAAGAATCGCTCAGCGCGCGAGCCAGCGCAACCACAGATTCCTCGTCGGTCACGTCGATCTCCTGGCGCCTGCGATCGGCAGCCGAAAGCTCGTACCCTCGCGGCTGCCGCCTCCGCGCTCTGGAGGTTTCTGTCGGCCAATGCCACTTCCGCTCCGTGCTTCGCGAGCCCCGCCGCCAGAGCGCTGCCGATCCCTCCGGCCCCTATGACCAGCGCCCTCTTGCCCGTCAGGTCCAGGAGGTTCATGCTTGCCCGCTTTCATGCGCCGCGGCCCGAGCGGCTACCCGACCCGTCGCTTCGCGCGCCACGCTCTCTCCCGGAACTCTGTTCGGGTAGCGTTCCTCGTATGGGAGTGTGGGATCGGGGTGCCACTCGGCTGGGATGGGCCGCTTGATAAGCTCCATGGCGCCGTCAACCCCCTTCTTCAATACCACCCAGGCGAGCCACTCTTCGTCGTCGCGCAGCGGATAGTCCTCTCGGTAGTGGCAGCCTCGGGTCTCGGTGCGAAAGAGCGAGGCCCGGAGACGCATCTCTGCGTTGAGGACCATGTTGCGGGTCTCGTGGACGAGTCGCAGCTCGTGCTGGTCGCCGGCGTACAGCAGAGGGACTAGATGATCTCGGAAGAACTCGACGTTGGTGAGCGCGGCCTGCAGTCGGTCTCCGCTCTTCACCTGCATCACGTAGTAGGGGATCATAGTGTTCTGGAGCATCTGAGTGACCCAGCGCGGGCTGAAACCGCCGGGACGTCTTGTGGGTGCAACGATGGCGTCTGCCACCGCCCCGACGTCGGGTTCATCGTGCGCGGCGCCCCCTCGACCACGCGCGTAGGCCGCGGCCCCCTGCCCCGCATGCGTTCCTGTGACCGAGCAACCCAGGAGCGACTGGCCGATCGCGGCGTAGGTGGCACCGGACTGCATGGTTCCCAGGCTATCGCCGGCAGCGTAGAGGCCGGGCACGTTGCAGGAGCAGTCGGTGCCGGCGGGCCATATGCCTTCCGCTTTGTGGACGGACATGCCGCTCGCGGCTCCGCCGACGACAGCGTAGCGACCTCCGTCCTCTCTTTCGAAGTAGATGGGCGCGCGCCCTTGGTGGGCTTCGAAGTCCAGATTCAGATAGAGTCCCCGAGCAGCCGGCGGGCGATTGCCTTCTGCATCGATCGGTATCCCCCGAGGAGGCCGACCCCCCTCGGGGCCCCGGCCGAAGCGGCCAAAACTCGAGGACGCGGCCCAATCGGCCCGGCCCGAGTGCGGGTCCACGAACTCCTTGCCGGTGATCTCGGCCCCGACCCGATAGGCCATGCAATCAGCGTCGGAGGTCAGGTTGTCGATGGGCCAGCGGCTCGGTCGGAAACCCCCCGCCCCAGCGGCTAGAACCACCGCCCCGGTTCGGAAGACCACCAGCCCTTCGGAGTCCATCGGGATCCCTACCCCACCCACGACCACGCCGTCGTCATCGGTGAGCAACTCGGCCACCATGGTGCGATCGATGATGGTGGCTCCTCGCTTCAGCACCTCCCGCCTCAGTATCATGGAGGGCTCCCGCACGGCCATCATCACCGCTTTGCAGGGACCGATGGGCATCCCTCCTCGTGGCGGCTCCTGGTCCAGCCGGGCGGCGCCGTCCGGGCCGAACTTCACGCCCCAGGAGAGTAGTTCGGAGTAGCGCTCAAGGGATTCTGTCAGGCAGAGCTCGGTCCAGGTGCGGTTGTTGACGTACTCGCCCACGCTGTCGATCTGCTGCATCCAGGCATCGAGGTCATCCCCCCACTCGGGGTTGAAGACGCAGTAGCTACCGGCGAACGGGGTCTGCCCCGACTTGCCGACGTAGCCCTTGTCCACGAGGATCACCGAGACGCCCGCCTCCCGCGCCTTTATGGCCGCGGTACAGCCGGCCAAGCCGCCCCCAACGACGAGAACGTCCGCATCGAGCAGGTTTCGCGGCTCTGACGTTCCCTTCCCCACGCTTCCTCCACGCTCCTCTTTCCTCTTGTTTCTGTCTATCTGAACGACCGGCCTGCGGCCCGGACGAAAGACCGTCTCCGCAGAGGCCGCAGGCCGGCGAAGTACGCTGGCCGCGACGGGCCCGGCGACAGCGGAGCTGTCGCCGGGCGTCATCACGGCGTGAGACTTCCTGCTCGGGTTACTGGACCAGCCAGGCCTCGTTGAACCAGGGGGTCGGAGTATTGCCGAGGTGCCATTCCATGTTCTTCAGTCTCGGTCCGGTGACGGAGATGAAGGCCGCCATGGTGATCGGGACGACTTGAGCGTCGTCGTAGGCGATCTTCTCCATCTGCGCGATGTCGGGGTTAGCATCGACGATGTTCTCGTAGGTCTGTGCCTTGTCCATGAGGGTGTAGAACTCCTCCGGAGGCGAGAATGCCGGGAAGTAGATGGTGCCCTCACCGTACATCTCGATCGCCCCTTGCAGGACGTTCGGAGCCCCACCGCGCAAGCCCTGGAAGATGATGTCGTTGCCCTGCGGCACCTTGGTGCTGATCGCGGAGAACGCCGCGGTGGTCATGCCGTTCATGGTGGCGTTGATCCCCACGGCCGCAAGGTTCGCCTTGACCGCGTCCGGCAGGTTCGGGTCGGTCCTGACCGTGTCGTAGCTGATGGTGCACTCCACTGTGGGATGACCGGCCTCGGCCATCAGAGCCTTGGCTCCCTCCACGTTGTACGTGCGGGGCGTGGTGCCCGGGTCCACGACTTCGCTGCACGCTGTGGATCACGGCGTAGACGGCGGGAGTGAAGCCCAGTCCTACCGATTTGGAGATCCCCTCCTTGTCGATGGCATGTTCCAACGCCTTGCGCATGCGGATGTCACTCCACACGGAAGCTGGGTCGGTGGTGTTCATCTCCATCATCAGGACAGGTCCGCCGAAGTTCTCAAGAATGAAGTTCTTGTCATTCTGCAGTTGCTGGGCGCCGACGAGGCTCACCTGGTCGGTGCCGTCGATCTGCCCGGCCTGCAGGGCCATCGTCATGGTGTTCGGGTCGCCGAAGATCTGGATGTCGATCCCGTCCATGTACGGCAGCTGCCGGCCTTGGGCATCCTTGCCCCAGTAATTCGGGTTCTTCTCGAGCACCAGTTCTTGGTCAGGGGTGAAGGACTTGAGCATGAAAGCGCCCGTCCCTACCGGGTGGGTATCCATCCACTCCGCACCGTTCTTCTCATAAGCGGTCGGAGAGAACACCGCCCAGGACTTTCGGCCGATGAAGGTCAACACCTGGTTGGTCCACTCCTTGAGGTTGACCTTGACCGTGTAGTCATCGACTACTTCGATCGACTTCACGAAGGCAAAGTCCGGTGGAGGTCCAGGAGGACCACCGCCAGGCGGGCCACCGGCAGGCGGGCCACCGGCGGGCGGGCCGCCGGCTGCAGTGGTCGGAGGGGCAGCAGCGGCCGTGGTCGTCGGTCGCCACCGGCGGGCGGAGCAGGGGCAAGATTGAGATCCCAGCAGAACTTGGCTGCCGCGGCGTTGAAATCGGTCCCATCGTGGAATTTCACACCTTTGCGCAGGTGGAAGATGTAGGCCGACTTGTCGGGAGTCAGTTCCCAGCTCTCGGCCGAGCTGCGGAGTGTACACATCGACTTCGTCCGTGGGATTGAACATCATTTCGAGGAACAGGCCCTCGAAGAACTGGTCCGGCCCGAAGACGTGTCCGGGAAAACCGAACTTGGCCGGGTGCGAAACGGTGCCGGTCTTGACGATGCCGCCCATGACCGGCTCACCCGCGGCCGCTGTCGTCTCGGTGCCGCCAGCCGTTGTGGCCGGACCCGCGGTGGTCTCGGTGCCACCCGCAGTGGTCGTTGTCGCGGTCTCGTCGTCGCAACCAGCGGCCATCACCAGGCCGACGATCAGAACCGGCTACGAGCGACCAGCCAGATCGTCTTGCGCATCATTTCCCTCCTCTTGTATTGCCCTTCCCCGCTCGGCCGTCCGAAGGCCGCGGGGCTCTTAAAGTCGATACTCGCCGGCTCGTGTGCTTTGGCCCCCTCCTTCCCTGCTCAGTCGCTAAGCGAGTAGACAGGATACGTAGTGACCCTCAGCCACCTCTCGGAGCTGAGGCACCTGCGTCTTGCAGGCCGGATCGCAGTGCGGGCAGCGCGGGTGGAACGTGCAGCCCTCAGGCGGGTTCAGGGGGCTGGGCACCTCGCCTTCGAGGACGGCGTGGGCCCGCGTCTCTTCCACGAACGGGTCGGGCATGGGCACCGCGGCGAGCAGGGCCTGGGTGTAGGGGTGGCGGGGAGAGTCGTACAGCAACGCGCGATCGGTCAGTTCCACGATCCTGCCCCAGATACATCACCGCCACCCGGTCGCTCACGTGCCTGACTACCGACAGATCGTGAGCGATGAAGATGTAGGCGAGGCCGCCGAGACCCTTCCTGCAGGTCCTTCAGCAGGTTGATGACCTGCGCCTGCATGGACACGTCCAGCGCCGAGACCGGCTCGTCGCAGATGATGAGCGACGGGTCACAGGCCAGCGCCCGGGCGATGCCGATGCGCTGGCGCTGTCCGCCGGAGAACTCGTGAGGGACCCGGTCGATCATCGAGGGGTCCAGCCCCACCAACCGGAACAGTTGCTCCACCTTCTCGTCGCTGGGCGCGCCTGCTCTCGACCAGTCTGGTGGATCTTGAGCGGCTCTCCCACGATCGAGCCGGCGCTCTTCCGCGGGATCCAGGGATCCGCTGGGGTCCTGGAAGATGAGGCTCATCCGGCGCCGGACGGGCCGCAGAGCGCCGCTCGCCCAGACGTGCTAGATGTCCTGGCCTTCGAACCACACCGGGCCGGACGTCGGCTTGTAGAGGCGGATGACGGTCCGGCCGATCGTGGTCTTGCCACAGCCGGACTCCCCCACCAGCCCCAGGGTCTCGCCCCTCCGCACGCGTGAAGCTCACCCCGTCGACTGCTTTGACGGTCGCCCACCTTGCGCTTCCACACCCCGCGGGTGATGGGGAACTGGACCGCAAGGTCGACCAGACGAAGTAGCTCTTCGGACGTCAGGAGAGCGGCTGGTTCAAGGCCCGGCTCCTCCAGGTTGACGTAGCAGCGGATGCGGTGGCCGTCACCCACCGAGGTGAGTTCCGGCCAGAGGTCGGCCCGGCATCGTTCGACGGCGAAGGGGCAGCGCGGCAAGAAGGCGCACGTGCCCGGGCATGTCGATCAGATTAGGCGGCATGCCGTCGATCGGCACCAGCCTGCGTCCCGTGGACCTCGTCCAGCCGGGGCACGGACTTCAGAAGCCCCAGGGTGTAGGGGTGGCGGGGACGGGCGAAGATGTCCTTGGTGGCCCCTCTTCGACCACCCGGCCCGCGTACATGACGTAGATGCGCTGGGCGTATCGGGCCACCACTCCCAGGTTGTGGGTGACGATGACCAGCGAGGCCCCGAACTCCTGCACCAGATCCTTCATCAGCTCCAGCATCTGGGCCTGAGTGGTGACATCGAGAGCGGTGGTGGGCTCGTCGGCGATGAGGAGCGCGGGCTGCAGGACAGGCCCATGGCGATCATCACCCGCTGGCACATGCCGCCCGAGAACTGATGCGGGTAGTCCTTCACGCGCCGTCTCGGCGCCGGGAATGCCCACCATCTTGCAGCAGTTCGGCCGCCCGCTCATCTGGCCTGCTTCCCAGCCCGCAGTGCAGCTCGAACGCTTCGACCAATTGGTCGCCGATGGTCATCACCGGGTTGAGCGAGGTCATGGGCTCCTGAAAGATCATGGCGATCTGGCCGCCCCGCACGGCGCGCATCTCGGCGCCGTTGCGCTTGAACCGGCAGGAGGTCCTTGCCCTCGAAGATCACCTCGCCCCCGCTGATGAAGCCGGGTGGACTCTGCAGGAGCTGCATGACCGCCAATTGGCTGGCCGACTTGCCGCAGCCCGACTCACCCACGATGCCGACGATCTCGTTCTCGAACAGCTGGTAGGAGAGGCCGTCCACCGCGTGGACGATGCCGATGGGCGTGCGGAACTCCACGCGCAGGTCGCGGACATCAAGGAGCGGCGTGCTTGCTCTGGAGCGCTCACATCGTCCCCCGCAAGCCGAGGATCGAGCACGTCGCGCAGCCCGTCGCCGACCATGTTGAAGGCGAAGACCACCAGCATGATGCAGACGCCGGGCGCGATCGACATCATGGGGTTGGTGAGCAGATAGGGAAAGCCCGCGGCCACCATGGCGCCCCACGCCGCTGCGGGCGGAGTAATGCCGATGCCGAGGTAGCTGAGGCCGGCCTCGCCCAGGATGGCGCTCCCGATCATCATGGTGCCGAAGACGAGCACGGCCGGATAGGCATTCGGCATGACGTGGCCGAAGATCGTCCGCGATGCGGGTCGCACCCATGCTGCGCAACGAGGCCACGTAGTCCCTCTCCTTGATAGTGAGCGTCTGCGCGTACATCAGGCGGGCGAAGGGCGGGATCATGCTGATGGAGATGGCGATGACCACGTTCTTCAGGCCGCCGCCAAGGACGGCGGCCAGGGTGAGAGCAAGAAGCAACATGGGTATCGCCATGAGGGTGTCGATGACCCGCATGATGACGGTCTGGACCGCGCCGCCAAGAAAGCCGGCCACCGTTCCCAGCAGGCCGCCGAGCAACAACAGCGGCCGCGACGGCGCTCAGCCCGACGACGAGCGAGGTGCGGGTGCCGTATATGAGGCGGCTGAGAGTATCCCGGCCGATCGGATCGGTACCCAGCCAGTGCTCGGCCGAGGGCGGCGCAAGGGCGTTCTGCATGTCCGGCTCGTAGGGATTGTAGGGAGCCAGCAGCGGGGCAAAGATCGCCACCAGCACCATGATGATGATCACCACCGCGCCGAACATGAACAGGCCCCGGTGGAGAAGAAGACGTACCGCCAGCCGGCCGGTGCTCATCCGCCGCGGAGGGGCTGCAGCGGCCCCGGGAGCTGTCGTCGCCCCGGTTCTCAACTGACCCTCACTCGCGGATCGAGATAGCCGTAGGAGATGTCGACCAGGAGGTTCGAGAAGACGACGATGATGGCCACAAGGAGGACGACTCCCTGTACGACTGCGTAGTCCTTGCTGAACAGCGCGGTGGTGGCCAGCCGACCCATCCCGGGGATACTGAAGACGTTCTCCACGAGCACCGAGCCCCCGATGATCATGGGGATCGCCATGCCCGAGAGTGTGACCACAGGCAGGATCCCGTTCTTGATGACGTGGCGGGAGACCACGGCCCTTTCCTTCAGCCCCTTGGACCAGGCCGTCCGTACGTAGTCCTGATGGATCACATCGAGCATGGCCGAGCGCGTCTGCCGGGTGGATCCGGCCAGCGGCCCGAGTGCCAGGCAGAAGGCGGGCAGGATGAGCTGCTGCAGACTCATCGCCAGGTCCTCAGTCGGCGGGGTGTAGCCCCCCACCGGCAGCCATCCCAGCTTCAGGCTGAAGACATACATCAGCATTATCCCCAGCCAGAAGACGGGCACGGTCATGCCGACATTCGCCAGAGCGGTGATCGTACTGTCCAGCCACTTACCTCGCCGGATCGCGCACACGATACCCATCGGTATGCCGATGAGATGGGCGAAGATGAAGGCGGTCAGCCCGTAGTACAGGGTGACAGGCAGGGCTCGGGCCAGGTCCTCGGCGACCGAGGTCCCCCTGATGATCGACACGCCAAAATCCCCGGTGACGACGCCCCCGAGCCAATCGGCGTACTGCACGATCACGGGCCGGTCGAGACCGAACTCGTGCCGGAGTGCCTCGATCTCCTCGGCGGTGTACTGCTTGTACGTGTCCGACGTCACGTAGATCAGGATGGGATCGCCGGGCAGCCAGTGCATGATTGCGAAGACAAGGAATGACGCCATGAGCACGACAACGATCGCCTGCACCACCCTCCTGATGAGGTAGGAGATCATTCGCGGACACCGCCTACCGGGACAGCAGGAGATCGGCCGGCCACAGACATCTGGTGTTCAGTTCTTGCCCGGCTTTGGCACCGATTTCTCCCAGTGGATGCCCCAGATGTCGGGGCGTCCACTCATGAACATCCGCTCGTGCGGCACGGGCAGGTCCCATATCCTGACCGCATTGCCTCCCAGGATCAGATTGATCTCGTCCTGGGTCACCCAGTCGCGTAGCCGGTCGATCTGGTGGAGCGACCAGCCCCACCAGTCGATCTGGTAAGTAGGCACCCGCGGCCAGCGTTTCATCGCGGTGGAGAGGTCGGCGGGTCGCCGCCCTTGTTCCCAATGATGTACTGGGGTACGTGCCCGTAGTCGCCGCCCCAGATGAGCTGGGTGACACCCACGTTGGGGTCCTTGAGCGCGATCTCGTAGTACTCGGCCGGCCAAGAACCGGTCTCGAGGTATACGTTGCTTCCACCCGGGCCTATCGCCCGGCCGGCCACGACGCAGGCCTTGCGGACGACGTCCGCCCCCTCTATATAGGAGCCGATAGAGTAGCCCCCGTGATTGAAGATGATGGGGACCTCCGGGTACTCCATGGAGATCCTTGTCAGCAGCGCGTAGCAGTCCCATTCGAAGCCCCACGCGAAATCGTGGAAGTCGATGGAGACGCCGTATTTCTGGGCGAGTTCGCAGAAGGTGCGATACTCGTTCAGCCGCTCGGCATACGTGTAGACCTTCTTCTCGTCCATATCCCGGGGGACGAACTCCCCGATGCCGATGAACTTGCCCGTCTTGAGCGCAGCCTCGACCTCGGCGGCGGCGTCATCGAGATTCCACTTGGCTTCGCCGCGCGAGCACTTGATCCGCAGCTTGCCGTCGGAGCAGAAGGCTCGAAACTTGTCGGGATAGCGGTCGACGAGCTCGGCGTGGCTCTCGTTGGTGTTACCCACCTGGCTCGGCTTGAGGAGCACCATGTCCACGCCGTAGCGCTCCATGTCGTAGAGAGTGAGGGGCGAGTTGTCGAAATACTCCACCTCACCTTCGCTGAAGGAGTTGGTGAGCCCGCCGAAGTAGTCGCCGGGAGGCTTGCCCTTGGATTTGTAGAGGGTGGTGATGTGACCGTGGGCTTCAACCACGAAACGGCCGGCGGCTCGCATGAAACCTACCCCCCGTCTGTTGTATCGTTCTATGAGACGGTCGTATCATTAACTGCTGACGACTCTCCCACGCCTGGCCAGGTTTGTCAATAGCGACTTGCAGGCGCCGAGACCCTCGAGCCCCGACTGTCAGCGGCGGGCTGCGCAGCGGGAGTGAGCGATGGAATAGGTGGAGAAACCCACCCTATTTTCGGGGGACCAGCCTCCCCACGAGTACCGCGACCCCGATGGCGATGATGACGAGCGGTCCTATCAGCTCCCACCGGTCGTACCAGAGGCCGAACCCGATGCCGAGCCAGATGGCACCCCAGATGAAGGCCCCAAGTACCGGCCGCCTGAAGCGAGGCACGACGAGGCGCATGACCGCTTCCAAGAGGATCAGCACCCCGCCACCCCAGAAGAAGATCGCCCAGCCTCGATCGCCATCCTCGATCACGTCGGCGTTCTGCAGGAGCAGAGTGATGCCCAGCCAGATGACGAGCAGCGCGAAGGTGATGAAGCCCAGGGGGTTACGGCGATACTTCTCGTCGAGACTCTGACCCTTCTCCTGCTTCTTCTCCTGCTCCTTCTCGCCCTGCTTCTCGTCCTGCTTCTCGTCGCGGCGGTGCGGAGCGGGAGGCGGACCCTGTTGCGGGTATTGCGGTGGGCCCTGAGGGTATTGCGGTGGGCCCTGCGGGTACTGCGGTGGGCCCTGCTGATACTGCGGTGGGCCCGGCGGATACTGCGGTGGGCCCTGGGGATACTGCGGCGCGCCCTCCTGCGGATATTGCTGCGGATACTGCGGCGCGCCCTGCTCTAGGCCCTCCTGCTGGCCCTGACCCTGCGGACTTTCCTCGGGAACCATGTCACCCTCCCCCGTCACAGGAACGGTCACCACGAGTTTGTCTCAATTACTTCGATTGTACTCGCCTTGGCGCCGATTGCAGCACCCGTGTGGGCGCCAAGGTTAAGCGTCTAGCGGAGGCCGAGGTACTTGTGCGTCTGCACGGAGAGGCGCCACCCCGGATGCTCCATCACCAGGGCGATCGCCTGGTGTTCGGAGGGGCTTAGGCGGGAAGGCCGCCCCGGGGTGGTGGCATCGCCCTGCGACCGGCCCGACACCGGTGGACGCGGCGGATCCTCCCAGAGGGGCTGGATAGACATGATGGCCTCGGGGTGGCGCGCGGCCAGCCGCTCCGCGGTGGCCGCGTCCAGCCCCTCGTCGACCACCAGCTTCAGCTCGTCGACAAGCCCCTCCCACTCCGGAGCGACGAAGTAGTCCGGCGGCTTGGGACTGATCACGGCCCAGTCGAAGAGCACTTCCCCAGTCGACTCGAGGAGCGCAGCGTCCACCGGTGGTGGCAGTGTCCCGTTGGTCTCCAGGTGCACCTTGATACCGCGACCGTGGGCCTGCGCGACCAGGGTGACCACCCCTGCGGACTGCAACAGGGGCTCGCCGCCGGTGAGACACAGCCGCGGAAGACGGACCTGCCCGAGGATCTCGGACACGTCGAGCTCCTCGCCGGCCCCAGCGGACCAGCTGCCGGGCGTGTCACACCAGCGCGCGCATGCAAGCCTGGTCTCTGCCGCGTTGCAGCCGGCAAGCCGGACGAAGGTCATGGGAACGCCGGTCCAATAGCCCTCGCCTTGGAGCGAATCGAAGATCTCTATGACCCGGAGAGTAGGCATCGCGCATCCCGGTCCGTCGGACCCGCGCCCGCCCCGTTGCAGCGGCCGCGACATCCGCATCTCAGCTCTCAGGCGGTCACTTCCACGTACGAGTTCGGCCCCTCGGCCAAGCGGACCCGCACCACCGGCAGGCCGGCCTCGCTGAGCTGCTTGAAGGCCCACCCCGCTACCGCTTCGGCAGTGGGGACGAACTCGAAGACATCGTTCAGCAGTTGGTGATCCAGCCGCTCCACGACCAGCTCGTTCACCCGGGAACGCAGATCGGCGAAGTCCATCACCATCCCCGCGGCGGGACCCGAAGTCTGCGGCGTCCCGGCCACGGTCACTTCCAGACCGTACGTGTGCCCGTGCAGACGGAAGCACTTGCCTTCGTGGTCGGGCAGCCGGTGAGCGGCTGCGAAGGTGGCCGACACGGTGATGGTGGTCTTCATGACAGGGGGCGCCGCGGCTCGTGCTGCTCGTAAGGGATGGGATCGGCCGCTCCGGCCGCCGCGAAGGCCTCCAGCCGCGCTTGGCAGGTGTCGCAGACCCCGCAGGCCGGGCTGCGACCCTGATAACAGGAATGGGTCAACTCGTAGGGGACCCGGTGTTCCAGCCCCCACCGGATGATGTCCGCCTTGCTCCAGTTCACGAACGGCGCCTGCACCCGCAATCCATACTGCGTACCCAGCCGCACGGCCTGATCCGCGGCCGCGACGAACTCCGGCCGGCAATCGGGATACCCGGTGTGGTCGTCGTGATGCACCCCCAGCCACAGCACCGCTGGTCCATGAGCATCCTGGAGGCTGGCCATCTCGGCCAGGAACAGGAGGTTCCGAGCGGGAACGTAGGACGGTGCCACCCCGGAGACCGCGGCCAAGTCGCGGCCCTCAGGCAACGAGGTATCGGTGTCGGTGAGTGCCGAGCCCCGGATCGGCGGCAGCTCGACGAGATAGTGCTCCAGCCCGAAGTGCGCCGCCACTCGGCGAGCGGCCTCCAGTTCGACGGCATGCTTCTGGCCGTAGAGGAAGGTGTAGGCCTGCACCGGCTCCCCGGGGTTCTGCTCCATCACCCAGGCCGCCAGCGTGGTCGAGTCCAGCCCTCCGCTCAAGAGGAGGCAGTGGGTGAGGGTCATACCCGTTCCCGGCAACCGTGTTCGACTGTGATCACCGTCTTGATATTGCCGCGAACGGTGAAGTCGGCGGTCACTCTCATCCAGCGCGGGTCGAGCAGACCGACGAGATCGCTCAGGATCTGATTGGCGGCTGCTTCGTGCGAGATATGCCGGTCCCGATAGCCATTGATATACAGCTTGAGAGAGCGGAGCTCGACGATCCACTCCCGAGGCTGATAGCGGATCTTGATGAGCGCGAAATCGGGAAAACCCGAGCGCGGGCAAAGGCAGGTGAACTCCGGGATGTCCAGGGACACCATATAGGGCCGCTCCGGGTTGGGATTCGGCCATGGTTCCAGCTTGTTGTCGCGGATCGCGACCGTGCCGTACAGCTCGTTCTTGTCTTCCATGCGGGCAAGTATAGCGTGCTGTTATAGTGGCGTTGCCCGCGACGGACAGCCCGCGGGAGCAGGCCGAACTTGAAGCGAGCAGTGCTGGAGACATCGATGAGCCGAGCATCCGAACCATCACCGGGTCGCAGCGACCGCCGCTATCTGATCATCGCCTCGGTGGGCCTCCTGGCCGTCGCGGTCCTCATCTACGTGGTCAACTACGTCATCTTCCGGGACAGCCGAAACCTCTTCTTCTACTTGCTGATCGATCTGGCCTTCCTGCCGATCGAGGTGTTGGTCGTGGGCCTGATCGTCGAACGTCTCATCAACCAGCGCGAGAAGAGCGCCATCGCCCAGAAGTTGAACATGGTGATAGGAGCCTTCTTCGGCGAGATGGGCACTCCGTTTCTGGCCAGACTCCTACCTGCCATGTGCGCAGCACCGGAGATAAAAGAGCGGCTGCACCTGAAGGCGTCGTGGAAGAAGGACGATTTCGCTCGAGCCTCTCAGTATGCGCGTAGCCTGCAGTGCGAGGTCGACCTGAGCCAGGTGGATCTGTACGCGCTCAAGGCCTACATGCTGGAGAAGCGCGATTTCATTCTTCGCCTCTTGGAGAATCCCAACCTCATCGAGCACGACCGCTTCACCGATCTGTTGTGGGCGGTGATGCACGTGGTGGACGAACTCGAGGCCCGGGAATCGCTCACCGGCCTGACTGAAGCCGATGAGGCCCATCTGCGTCTGGACATCCGGCGCGCGTTCAACGCCGTCACGGCCGAGTGGATCCTCTACGCGGAGCACCTCAAGAGCAGCTATCCCTACCTGTTCTCGCTGGTGGTGCGGACGCACCCCTTCCAGGAGGCCCCGTCGGCGACGGTGACGGCCTAGCGGCCGGCCGGGCCCAGCCGGCGACCTGCGGGGCCGGCGACCCGCGGGCCGGCGACGTGCCGCAGCCGGCCGGTGCTCGGGCCGAGCCGGCGGCCCCGCCGCGGTCGACGCGGCACTACTCGCCGGAGGCCAGGAGCTTGACCGTCGACTTGACCCGCTGTTCGTAGCTGTCGGTGATCTTGGCACGAACCTCGAGCAGCAGCTGCTGATGGGCATCGAGCACGTAGCGCAGCACCTGAGGACGGGCAAGGGTCATGAACCGCCGGAGATCGGCCTGCATGCTCTCGCGCATCCGCCCCGTGGGGTTGATAAGCCGGTCGAACGCGCCTCCCAACGCCGCCCCCGCCACGGCTGCCACGGCCGGGACGGCGATCCCACCCGAGGCTGCGCTGCCCAGAAGAAGCCCGGTCATGCTGAAGGCCGCAGTCGTACGCCGTCCGCGACGAAGCGCCGCCTCGGTGGGGAACTGAGCATCAGGCGACACCTCGAACGGCACCACGCTGAGCGGCTCGATCTTGCGCCTCACGCGCCTGCGTCGTCGCGCCGAGCGCCAGTAGACCAGGAACGAGATCCCGAAGGCGGCGACGAGCACCGCGATGGACACCCATCGCCGGGAATCACCCCAACCTATCACCACCGTCAGCGCCGCCGCGATCGCACCGAGGACGGCGAACACCTCCCAGAAACGGCGGCGGCGCGCGAAGGACAGCAGATCCTTGCGGTACATGTCGTCGAAGACCGCCTGGGTGCTCTCCGTGTACCAGCTCTCGTACCGCCGGAGGATCTCATCGCTACGGGCGTTGCATTTTCTAAAAAGTGAAGCAAGTATTGCATCCCACGATGTCCGGAAGACACTGCTGAACTGGCGCAGCTCGCCGCGGCTTGCCGTCTGGATGTACCGAGACATGTGCGCCTCGAACGCCGCGAGCTGCGCCAGCGTCTCCGTCTCGGCCCAGCGTTGATGCTCCCTGAACTCGGCCACGATGCTGTCGATCACGGCGCGGAGGTCGTCAGGGATGGGGACTTCTTCCTCCTCCTCTTCGCCGGCCGGCGCAGGCTCGGCCGCCGTGGATCCGGTCGCTGCAGTACCACCGGCCCTTGAGGCCTCTTGCTGGAGGAAGGCAAGGAGGATCTCGTACGCGGCACGTACCCTGATGAACTCGGCGGTGCTTCCTCCCTGGTCCGGGTGAGCCTCGGTGACCCGGCGACGGTAGGCGGCCTTGACCTCCGCCAGGGAGGAGTCCGCGGAGATGCCTAGAACTCGATATGCCTCGGATAGAGTCACTTGGGTCTGCATTGTACCGGTGCGGGGCGGGCCGTGAGCAACGGAGGCGTGGAGGCCGGCCGCCACGGTCGGGTTTTCCGAACGCTCGGTGATCGCTTGGTTGCGACCGCGGCAGGCCGACTGGTATCGTGACCGGTGGCGTCGCCTCGCTGGGGCGATGTCACGCGACAGTGGCAGCGTCTCGCGAAGGGACGGTGCGCCCGAGGAGAGAGTAGAGGAGCCTCATGAGGTTGGCCGATTCGGTCTTGCCCAGCGGGACGAGGGCTTCCCGCCTGGCGCTGGCGACTCTCAGCGCCATTCTCTTTCTCACATTCCTCGATACCACCATCATGAGCGTCGCCCTGTACGACCTGCAGCAGACGCTCCACACCACCGTGGCCGAGATGCAGTGGATCGTCAACGCCTACGCTCTGCTCTTCGCCAGCCTCATGCTGGCGTTCGGCAGCCTGGGCGACCGTCTGGGCCGTCGAAAGGTGATGCTGGGCGGATTGGGCGTGTTCGTCATCGGCTCGATCCTGGGAGCTTTCGCGCCCAACACCGAGACCCTCATCGCGGCCCGGGGGGTCATGGGGATCGGCGCCGCGGCGTGCGAGCCGGGCACTCTGTCCATCCTTCGTCATGTCTATCCCGACCGAGGGGACCGGGCCAGGGCGCTGGGCGTCTGGGCAGCCGTTGCCGGCCTTGCGCTGGCGATGGGCCCGGTGATCGGAGGCATCCTCGTCGGGCTGGGAGGCTGGCCGGCGATCTTCTGGTTCAACGTGGCGGCGGGCCTGGTGGCTATGTTCGCCGCGCGCCGCACGGTGCCCGAAAGCGCCGATCCCGAAGCGGGCAGATTCGACTGGGCGGGCTTCATCCTCGGGCCGGTCGCGCTGGGCACCCTGGTCTTCGCCATCATCGTGGGCGAGACAGCCGGCTACACCGCTCCGCACGTGCTGGTCCTCTTCGCCATCGGCTTCGCGACCGGAGCTCTCTTCGTGTTCGCCGAACTGCGGAGCAAGGCGCCGATGCTGAGAGTCCAATACATGCGCAAACCGGCCTTCGCGGGGTCCCTCGCGGTAGCCTTCGCAACGTACTTCGGCGTCTTCTCCATCTTCTTCCTGACCGCCCTCTACCTGCAGGTGGTGCTCGGTTATACCGCCTATCGCACGGCCGCGCTCTTCGTTCCGATGGCGCTGGGCATGATCGTCGCCTCGGGCATCGCGGGCCGGTGGGTGGCCGAGTCAGGGCCACGGGTGCCTGTGGCTGTGGGCTGCTTTTGCGCGGGCGCAGGGGTGTTGTTCACCGACCTCTCCCTCAGCGGAAGCGTGACCTACCTACCCCTGGTCTTCTCGCTCCTGCTGGCCGGTGTCGGCTTCGGGATAGCCGTGGTCCCTATCACCTCCGTTGCTCTCTCCGCCCTGCCGGCGAGGCACTCGGGCATGGCGGCCTCCGCGACCACGACCGCGCGCGAGGTGGGCACCGTGATCGGCGTGGCGGCACTGGGCTCGTTGTTCAACACCAAGCTCATCGATTTCCTCACCACCCGTCTCATCCAGTTGGAAGTCCCCGAAGAATGGCGCAAGTTCGTCATCGACGCGGTGCTGACCGGCCAGTTCTCCGGAGCGGCCGCCGAAGAAGCGGAGAAGCTTTACGGGGACATGGTGGCCAAGGTCGTGGGAGCGGCGTATGCCGCGGTGCACAGCGGGGTGAGTTTCGCCCTGATAGTGGCGGGGTGCGTCATCTTGGCGTCGGGGTTCGTGGCGTACTTCACCTTCTCCCCCAAACGGATGGAAGCGGAGTAGAGGCAGCCCCAGCCTCCTGGCAGCCCAGCCTCCTGGCAGCGAGGGTCTCCTGGCAGCCCGGGCCGACTTCCAGGCTCGTCGGTCAAGAACCGCCGATGGCGAACAGAAGCGCCTTCCGCAGCCCCGGGCTCAGTTCTGGCCCGTCAAGCTCCACGGTGATCACCGGCGCTTCGTAGCGTTCGGGAACGAAGATCCCCAGAGAGCCCGTGACGTACTGCTGATGCACCATATGCCGGACGGGGAGGCCGCAGATATCCGACATGGCCTCGGCGATCTCCTCACTCCCCGGCCCGTCGAAGTCGATCAGACCGCCGAATGAGTGAAGGCTGACCACCAGGTCGCAGCCCTCGCTCAGGCGTGCAAGCAGCGCCTTGGTCTCTGGCTCCGAGCCGGCCGTCTCCCCTCCTGTGAGGCCCTGGGCGGGACTGTCGCCACTCCCTAGATCGGCCGACCAGTTGCGGCTGGGGAAGTTGCGGTTGAGGTCGACTCCGTTGGCGTTGCCCCGAGTGCCCGCCGCTTCGCCATCGGGATTGGCGACGGGGATGATCGCCAGCACCGTGTCCTTAGGTAGAACCTCCGGATGCCGCTTCAGGTACTCGAGCAATGCTCGCGCGACCTCTCCCCCGGTCTCGTCGCCGTGGATACCGCCGAGCACAATCACATGTCGCGGGCCTTCGCCGCTGGTGAACATCTCGATGGGTCGTCCGTCGACCGACCTACCGATGATTAAAAAAAAAAAAAAAAAAAAAAAAAAAAAAAAAAAAAAAAAAAAAAAAAAAAAAAAAAAAAAAAAAAAAAAAGGCTCCGAGAGAGCGCGGATTTCTGAGCAAGTCTCTGGCGGTGAAATGGGAGGACGCGCTGGTGACAGGCAACGGTTCGCAAGGTGCGATGGTCTTCGGCGACCGGATAACGAAACGATTATACTCAACCACGGGCGGCTCTACCTGCCGCTTCACGATCCCTGCCTCCACCGGATACCGCCTCGATCCTGCCGCAGATCCGCAGTTGCTTGCTGACGGAGAATACCAGGAAGCGGCGGACGGCGTTGTCGTCCTCGCTAACGCCGAAGGCTACAAGGGCAAACACTGGACGGATCCGTTTATACCGGCTTGCGACCTCAAACTCGGCATGCCGCCGGCGCTGTCAGTGACTACGAGCGTCGGTGGATTTCAGCACCGCCGTGGCCGCCGTATCGTAGGAGCGATGACCGCGGACGCTTTGAGCGCCGGGTTTTCGTCTAGCGCGCGGATGACGTGATCGCGCTCTCGATCACGCGGATCCGAGAAAGGGCGCGCGTCGATTGCACGTTTCGCTGGAAACGCGCCCTGCGCAAGGGAACGGGAGGATGGGGGCCGGAGGCGATGTTCGAAAACGGCATCAAGGACATCATCTGCAGGCCAGGGACGACCGCTGACTTACCGTAGCAGTTTCAAGCACCCTTGGAAGGGCGGGCTGGAGGGATACGAGGTCGTCGCCAAAGTGTATTCCCCGGGCGGCACGATGACGCGGACGGGGAAGCGCTCCGGTGCGCGGTGCGGATGAAATGCTGGTTCTGCTGCGCAACGTCCTGCTGCGAGATTCCGTAAAATCCCGCGAAACAGAAACCGCCGCTGCGCTGCCGGCTGCGCCGGATTTCGACGAGCTGCTCGCCCGCCACGCCGCGCTGCACGGAGCGTTTTTCAAGCGCGCGCGGCTCGATCTCGGCGGCGGTGCCGACCGCAAGCTGCCGATCGAGGAACTGATCGCCAAATCGCGGACCGGCGCCACCCCCGGCTCTGCTGGAGAAGCTCTTCGATGCATCGCGCTACAACATCCTTTGCAGCAGCGGCGAGTGATGCCCAACCTCCAGGGGATCTGGACCGGCACCTGGAGCCCGTTCTGGTCGGGCGATTTCACGATGAACGGCAATCTGCAGTGCGCCATGGCTGCGAATCTTTCAGGAAGATGGCCGAATGCCTGGAGCCGTACTTCCGGTTCCTCGAAGAGCACATGCCGGAGTTCCGCGACAACGCGAGGCGCCTCTACGGATGCCGCGGCATCCACGTCCCGTCGCGCGCCAGCACACACGGATGGAACAACCACTTCGACGCCACCTGGCCGATGACTTTTGGACGGCGGCGCGCGCGTGGGCGGCCAGTTCTACTACGACTACTACCTCTACACCGGCGACGGAGTTCCTTGGCAAGCGCGCCCTGCCGTTCATGAAGGAGGCGGCGCTGTTCTACGAGGACTTCCTCTTCGAGGGCCCGGACGGCAAACTGGTCTTCAGCCCCAGCTACTCGCCGGAGAACCACCGGGCAACAGCGCGTCGCAAGCCTGCATCAATGCCACGATGGACCTCTCCGCCGCCAGGGAGTTCTTAGCAACCTCGTCGCCGCCTGGAGACGCTCGGCGTCGACGCGGATGGCGTCGCCCGCTGGCGCGCGATGCTGACGAAACTCCCGGCCTACCAGATCAACGAGGAGGGCGCGGTGAAGGAATGGACAACGCCGCTGCTCACCGACAACGACGCCCACCGCCATTGCTCCCACCTCTACGCTCTCTACAACGGCCTGCCCGACGAAATCGCTTCCGATCCGCCCTGCGCCACGCTTGAGTCGCCTCGAGAAACGCCTGGATGTCCGCCGCAAGGAATTCGGAGGGCAAAGAGCCCCGAGAGCCGCCCGCCCGGCGAAATGGCCTTCGGCATCGTCGACACCGCCCCACCTCCGCCACGCGCAATGCGGCCAGAGATGGCTGCCGAGAACCCAACGTAGCACCACAACCCAAGATAAACGAGGGTCTCCCGAGCGAAGACCGGAGCCGCCGAAGTAGTGGTCTGAGAGCCGTCCCTCGAAGTGGTGGTCGTGGCGACCGCGACCACCTCCGGACCGGCCACCGCCCCGATCCCGCTGAGACCGGCCGGGTCGGAACTGCACGCGCCCAGCAGAAGCAGCGTCGCACCTGCGGCCAGAGCCGCGGCGAACCGCCGTCTGATCGTTCCCGGTCTCAAACGCTCACCCGCCTCGTCCGGCCAGTATCGGGTCTCTGCGTGCCTCTCGAAGCTCTAGCCGGTTGGAAGCTTCAGCAGCGCCGAGACGTTCCCGGCGAGGATCTTGCGCTTGTCCTCTGCGCTTATGTCCATAGCCTCGACGGCCCCGATGGTCTGCGAGTAGCTCCTCATGCCGAACGCCGGGTCTCCCAGAGGCATGTCGGCGCCAAGAATGAGCCGATCGGGCCCCCAGAAGCTGTGGGCGAGCATGAGCGCGGGCGTGTTGCCGTGGATAGCGGTGTCGACATAGAACATCTTGAAGTACTCGATGGGAGGCTTCCTCAAGGCGCCCACGATCTCGCTGTAGTCGTGGTACGAGCTCTGGAATTGGCCATAGTGCTGGACGATCCGCTGCTCGTAGAACGAGACCATGCCCCCGGCATGGTGTGTGACCACCTTCAAGCCGGGGAACCGGTCGAACAGCCCGCTGAAGACGATCCGGGTCATCGCCGCGGTCGTCTCGTACGGCCATCCGAAGGTGCTGGCGATGGCGTACTTGGACTCCGTCTCCACCGGGTATTCGGGATAGTCGTTCGCGCGCCAGGGATGGATGTAGATGGGCAGGTCGTAGGCCGCCATCTTTTCGAAGAACGGCAGGAACTCCGGCGCGTCGAGCGGCTTGCCGTTGATGTTGCTGTGAACGTAGATCCCTTTGAACCCCAGGTCTTCGATCGCGCGGTCAACCTCAGCCAGCGCGGCATCCACGTCGTTCATGGGGAGTAGGGCGATGGCGGCCACGAACCTGTCCGGATACGTGGCGACCAGCTCTGCCATCTCGTCGTTGGCCAGCCGCGCCAGTGCCACCGCCCTCCGAGGGTCGGCGAAATGCTCCAGGGGCGGCACCGGCCCGACGGTCAGCACCTGGGCCAGCGGGGCGAAGGCGTCCATCACGCGGAATCTCGCCTCCATATCGAACAGCGGAGGGGTGATACCGAGGATCTGCCGGTAGAAGCCGGGGAATTCCTTCTTGAGAGCCTCCGTATACCGCTGTGGCGAGATGTGGGCGTAGCCGTCGATCTTGAGTGTAGGAGTGTCGGTCATCTCGATCCCCCCGAGGGCGCGTGATCCGTTGCTTTCGTCACTCTATCAGGACCGCGTACGGAGCCGCGCAGTGGAGGACCGGGCACAGCTCTCGACGACGTTGCTATCATCGGAGCGGTCGAGAACGACGGACGAGGAGCGGCAGACGGCCATGGCCAGGAGAAACGCCTTCTACGCGCAGTCGGGCGGCGTCAGCGCCGTCATCAACGCTTCCGCCTGCGGGGTCATCGAGACGGCCCGGCGGCATGGTGATGCCATCGGCACGGTCTTTGCGGGCCGCAACGGGATCATCGGTGCGCTCACCGAAGACCTGATCGACACCGGCCAGGAGTCCGACGCCGCCATCGCCGCGCTGCGCCACACTCCCTCCGGAGCGTTCGGGTCGGCCCGCTACAAGCTGAAAGACATCGAGAAGGATCCTCGCGAGTACGAGCGGCTCATCGAGGTCTTCCAGGCTCACGGCATCGGCTACTTCTTCTACAACGGCGGTGGCGACTCGGCCGATACCTGCCTCAAGGTCTCCCAGCTCGCGGAGCAGCGGGGCGTGCCCATCCAGGCCATCCACGTCCCCAAGACCGTCGACAACGACCTTCCCATCACCGACAACTGTCCCGGCTTCGGTTCCGTGGCCAAGTACATCGCCGTCTCCACGCGGGAGGCCAGCCTGGACGTCCGCTCCATGGCCAAGACCTCCACCAAGGTGTTCGTGCTCGAAGTCATGGGCCGTCATGCAGGCTGGATCGCCGCGGCCGGCGGACTGGCCTCAGACGCGACCCTCGAGATCCCCATCGTGATCCTCTTCCCCGAAGTGGTCTTCGATCGCGAGCGATTCCTCGCCAAGGTGAGCGCGCTGGTGGATACCTTCGGCTACTGCACGGTCGTGGTCTCGGAGGGAGTCAAGAGCCCGGACGGCAGGTTCCTCGCGGATCAAGGCCTGACGGATGCTTTCGGTCACGCACAGCTGGGTGGCGTCGCCCCCGTCGTCGCAAACATCGTACGAGAAGGCCTGGGGCTCAAGTATCACTGGGCGGTGGCGGACTATCTCCAGCGCGCAGCGCGTCACATCGCCTCGAGGACCGACGTCGAACAGGCCTACGCCGTCGGCGAAGCGGCTGTGAAGTTCGCCCTAGCCGGAAAGAACTCGGTGATGCCCACCATCGTGCGTACCGCTACTCACCCGTACGCGTGGGAGATCGGGTCGGCTCCCCTCTCTGCGGTAGCCAACGTGGAGAAGATGATGCCTCCGGAGTACATCTCGGAAGACGGTTTCGGGATCACTCAGGCCTGCCGGGACTACCTCATTCCCCTGATCCAAGGCGAGGACTATCCCCCCTACAGAGACGGTCTACCGGACTACGTGACCCTCAAGAACACCGCGGTGTCCAAGAAGCTGCCGGCATACCAGCTCTGAGAAAGCCGCGTGGGGCAACCTGGGACGCAGGGCGTCCCCCAGCGCGCTCACTCGACCGGGCAGACGCCCACAGGGGAAGCCGATTGCAGACGGGCTTTTCCCGCCTCGGAGAGACCCAGGTCATCGAGCTCCGCGCTGAGCTGTTCGGGGGTCCCGTAGCCGTACAGATAGGCGTTGACCCTGGCCACCGCGGTCGAATCCACGAAGTCGCTCATCTCCGGATAGACGGCTCGATATTCGGCCAGTAGGATGCCGTCTCCCTGGAGCGCGTACTTCTGATGGTAATCCTCAGCCACGTAGAAGCCGCTGAGCGGGGCTATCACCGTCTTGATCGTCTCGCCCGACGCCTCCTGCAGCCGCTCCAGGACCGAGCGGGCGACCTGCTCCTGGTCGGCATCGTGATAGAAGATGGCCGACATGTACTGCCGGCTGTATGCAGGCCGCGTGGCATCGTGAGCGGCGAAGAACTCCTCCACGAGTTCCTCGTAGGTCACCTGGGACGGATCGAAGTCCACCTGCACCGTCTCGGAGTGGTCGCCGATGCTGTAGTAGGTGGGATCCTTGGTCGTTCCCCCGGCGTATCCGACCCTCGTGCGGATGACTCCTGAGACGCTGCCCAACTGCGCCTCCGCACCCCAGAATCAGCCGAAGGCGAAGGAAGCCGTCTGGAACTCGGCCGGGGCGCGCAGATCCAGCGGGGGTAGTCGAGGTGTGGTCGAGGTCTGTGTGCCTGCCTGATCGATGGACAAGGAGCCCTCTCTTTCATCGCCAGAGCAGCCCACGCCTGTGGTGGTGACACCGATCCCAAGAACGAGAGCGGCCATCGCCAGCACTATTCCCCAGTATGTGTGCCGCAGTTTCGTGAACGCTCCTCTTCGCGTTGCGTTGGATGTGTATGATACCAGGTACAGTGTTCTCAGAGCGTAAATATGCCTGCAAAATGGCTTATCCCCAGGTTCCCGTGGAGATCGCCGCCGGCGTCCACTGCCTCGAGGTAGGCAAGGGGATCATGGCCTCCAACGTCTACTTCGTACAGTCGGAATCCGGCTGGGTACTGATCGATACGGGCACGACAGGTTGCGCTCCGGCCATCCAAGCGGCGGCCGACCGGCTCTTCGGGCCGGACGCCCGGCCGGTAGCGATCCTCCTCACCCACGACCATCCCGACCATGCCGGCTCGGCTCTCCCGCTGGCTAGGTCGTGGGCCGTCGACGTGCTCGTACATCCGGACGAGATGCCCATCGTCCTCGGCGGGATGGCCGCCTTCAAACGATTCGCCAATCCTCTCGATCGCTGGCTGATCCTGCCGCTCATGCAGATGATGGGTGCCGAGCGCGCTCGGGCGACAACCGCGCGGGCGAGCTTCAAGGAGGTCGCTCGACGCTTGGACCGGGGCGAAAGCCCGCCCGGCCTTCCCGACTGGAGAGTCATACTCACGCCGGGACACACACCTGGACATGTCGCCTTCTTCCGCCTCCGCGACCGGGTTCTCATCGCGGGAGACGCCCTGCTGACCGTCGATGTCAATTCGCCACTGGGTCTCCTCACGAGGAGGCAGAAGGTCTCCGGCCCTCCCTGGTACGTGACCTGGGACCGCGCACTCGCGAAGCGGTCGCTGGCCGCGCTGGCTCGGCTGGAACCGCACGTTCTCGGCGGAGGCCACGGAGTGCCGATGACCGGCCCCGAAACGGCAGCCAGGGTGCGGGATCTTGCCGGGCGGGTGGCGACTGCTCGCGGCTAGGTCTCCGGACGCTGCGGTTCCGTTCCCACGCAGCCTTCAACGGGCTCGTCAGGCGAGCGAACGTACGGGAGACCGTAGAAGGCGCACAGGTTGCGTTCGTCTGTCTCCCATGACGCCGACTCGTATTCGACGCCCGGCGCGTTCTTCATGAAGTCCTTGGGATAGGGCGCGACCAGCCTACCCTCCGAAGATCGAACCTCAGCAACAGGTACAAGGAGCGTTCGTCTGCCCAGTAACCCGCTCTCCACGACCAGCCATTTGAGATCGCCCGTGAAGTCGCCGTAGCGTACGTCCACGATCGGCCCGATCTTGTCGCCCTCTATGTCGAACAGGTCATGGCCTGTCCATTCCGTCCGTGGCTCATCACTGCTCGCCACTGCTCTCCCCCTTGTCGTCGAAGCTGATGTGGCCTTCCTCTTCTACCCTCAGGATGCGGCGCGACAAACCCCAGCGATAGTCCGCGGGAAGTGGCTATGACGGCCGTGCTCTCAGTAGGTGACCGCCCTCGGTAGGGTCTTGGCCGCTTCGATCCAGCTCGAGACCTGATCTTGCGTCGGGAGTCTGCGAACCAGTTGCCTCTGGGACCCTTTCCCCTACTCGTAGTGGGTCCACATGCGAAGCACCTTCACTATCCGCTCCTCGTCCAGGATCTGGTAGACCAGACGATGCTGAATGTTGATCCGGCGGGAATATGCTCCCGACAGGTCGCCGACCAACTTCTCGAACGGGGGCGGGGTCAGATAGGGGTCTTGCTCCAGGATCTCGAGCAAGGCCTGGGCCTTGGGCTTGAGGCCGGCCGCCGCCAGCTTCTTGGCGTCCTTCTGGGCGGCCTTAGTGTAGAGGAGCCGCCAACTCACCAGTCAAGCTGGTCTTCGAGATCCTCGACTGGCGTCGCCATACCCTCGAGGATGGATTCCCGCATGCCCGGGATGGAGACGAGATGGAGGGTCTCCTGCACCGCCCGCCAGTCATCCTCGCCGACAAGAACGGCGCTGCCCCTCTTGCCCGTGATCTGCACGGGCTCATGGGAGTCCGCCACGTCGTCGATCAGCTTGTAGAGGTGCTTTCGTGCTTCAGTCGCGGTTACCGTGGTCATCCCTTACCTCCCGACTACACGTACGTGATAGCGTACGCTCGTTGCCGCTCAGTGTCAAGATGCGAGACTCGTGGCGACCAGAACTAGGGCGCCCTCGGCACTTCGGGGCACGGGATTGCGCTACCGCTTGAGCAGCGCGAAGGCGAAATCGGGACCTACGCCACCCGCCCGTGCCGGGATTATCCAGAGCATCGCAAGCGGCTCGAGGTATCGAGCGCCGGTGAGGGGTCCCCAGTCCCAGGCCTCGAATCCCAGATCCTCAGAGAGACGGCAGACTACCTGCCGGGCGTCGGCATCGTCTCCGCAGACAGGCATGACGGGACGCAGCCCTCCATAGCCCGGATAGGCAGAGTCGGCCATATTCTCCCAGCCCGTCGAGTTGAAGGCCTTGACCACCCTCGCGGTCGGAAGGGAACGCGCGATCTCCTCTGCGCCCGAGCTCTCATGGCCCACGGTCAACACGAGGCCGGGTCCGATCGGGTTGGTGCAGTCGACGACTATCTTGCCGGCCACGTCCCCTGCGACGGCCGCGAACTCGAGCGCCGCCGGGTATGGCGTGGCGAGACAGATGATCTCGGCCCCGGCAACCGCTTCGCGCAGCGGAAGTGCCTGGACCCTCTGCCCAGCTTCGAGCAGATCCTGGACATCCGATTTGCCGAGGTCACGCACCCCGAAGGTCACCTCGTGGCCCCGGGCCGCCCAGCCGAGCCCCAGGGTGCGTCCGACGTTGCCATGCCCTATCACCGCGATATTCATGTTCCGCCTCCTTCTTCCAACGCTGACTCGGGATCGAGCGCCGAGCAGACTGCGCGTCAGAACGCGCTTGCACACAGCGACGTCTTGGGGATCCACCTGACGGACCGCCTCGCTGAGCACCACTTGAGCGGCCGCGGTCAGCCCCGCCATACTCTCCCGACCGAGGTCGGTGAGACCCACGAGATTGTGTCGGCGATCGCCACGATCCGGCTCGCGGGACACCATCCCCCGAGCTTCGAGAGCGTCGACAAGGCGGGCGATCGTGGTCTTGTCCTTGGCCAGGACGCTGGCGAGGTCCTTCTGATGAAGGTCACCCTCCTGCCACAAGTGGACCATCACGCCGAACTGCTCCCCGGTGACCCTCAGGTCCCTGTAAGCCAGTTCCCTGTCGAATCTTCTTCGGATGCTGCGGGACGCCTGGTTGACAAGAAGACCCAGGGAATCCTCGAGCCGATAGTCGTTGAGCGTATCCTCGGTCCCAATCGCCATAATAGTTGTAGTATACAACTATTATGGGCGGGGCGCAAAGGGCGTCGTCAGGCCGCACGCGCGGGGCCCACTACACTCCCTGTAGCCTCCTACATTTCACGCTATCTGGTGTACCGCTTAGGGTGCCCTTCCGCCGGCCCCGACCCCGGCAGGCGAGGGCTATATGCGACATTGTCAGATCCGGTGTCTCTGGCCGTGCCTCACGCGGGCGTCATGTGGTAATCCTCAACCAGTGACCAGGGGGCACCACCGACAGACATTTCGTTCTTCCAGGTGATGTCGCTCGCATCCGTCGCGTCCCACGTCAGTCGGATGCGCACGGGTGGATCCCCAACACTCTCGAACACGAGACGGTCGCCTTCAATGTGGCCGCTCATCACGTCCGCGTGACCGTAGTTGTCCGCGATGGTGGCGCGGTACTCATTGTTCATGGGATCCCAACCGACCACCCAGTGAAGCTGCCACTTCAGAACGAAAGTGCCGTCGAGCAGATACTGATCCTGCTCGTAGGCGCCGACGATCCAGCGGCCATCCTGGATCCGTTCGTGGGTGCCCCGGCCGGTGGCCGTCATCGCTGGTGTACCGGGGCCCATGCCGTCTTCATGGATGGCTCCGGTCCACGTCACGTCGGGATAGAAGCGGGCGAGCACGTCCATCTCCGCCCCGGGCGTTATCGGCTTAGGAATCATGTCTGCGTTTGTCATCACTGCTCCTCAATTTCGGTCGTCTCCCGAACCTTTTCGTTTCTCTCACAATGGTGGTCGATTCTGGGCCTGCCCCCTGAGTCAATCGGCCAGCCATCTACTATCCATCTTCCCAGGTGCAAGTCTGGTGCGTTGCCCGTGTTGCCCTCCGCCTCCAACTCTACTCTCGCTGTACAGACCAGGACCGAAAGGAGCAGAGGAATGGCCGCCCATGCTGACAGTGTGATCTCCGCGCCGGTCGCGCCGCGAGCAACCGTGCCAACCAGCCGCTACACGACCGAGGGCGAGGCCACCCGCGTGTGGTGGGGTCATCTTCTCTTCGCATCCGGCGCCGGGGTGCTCGGTTTCCTCTGCGCCTTCATCTTCGCCACCACCCTCGAGTTGTCTCGGCCGTTGTTCGTGCTCTGCTACGCGGTAGTCGCCACACCGTTCCTCGTCGCTTACTTCAAGTGGAGCGGCACTCATCCTCTGGGCCTCATACGCAGGCACTGGATTTGGGGGCTGGCAGGCGCGGTGGTGGTTGGCGCGTTCCTCGTGAGGAACGTTCTCGGGCAGGATCCGTCGCCCCGACCGCAGGGCGTGTCTCTCGTCGGTGATCTGTTGTGGCTGGGCGTCGCCTACGGTGTGCTCGACGCTCTCATGCTCTCGGTGGTCCCGGTCCTTGCCACCTGGCGAGCCTTCAGGACCCTCGGCTGGACGAAGACCTGGGTTGGGAAGGGCGGAGTGCTCGCCCTGGCCCTCGTTGTCAGTCTCGCCGTGACCCTCCTCTACCATCTCGGCTTCAGCGAGTATTGGGACGCCGGTATCAGGGATCCCCTGGTCGGCAACGGCATCATGAGCCTCGGCTACATCGTGACCGCGAACCCGCTCACCGCCATCCTGTCCCACGTGGCCATGCACGTCTCCGCCGTTCTGCACGGCTTCACAAGCGCGGTGCAACTGCCTCCTCATTTCTAGAACAGAGTGGCCCCGCTCCCAGCAGGTGGCGGCTACTGGCCGCCTGAGCAGATACCCGCGACCTTGACCGACAACTGAGGCGCATGTACCGTCTGCCCAATACTTGCTAGACAGACAGAGGAACTGATCCATGGACATGTGGAAATTCTACGACGTCACCCATCGCGACCACGTGATCTGCAACCCCACGAGCGCGGAGAAGCTGGGCCACCTCGTGGAAGTGTTGCGGCTTCCCGCCGGTGCACGCGTTGTGGACATCGCTTGCGGAAAGGGCGAGTTTCTCATCCGTCTGGCCGAGGCCTACGGCATCACTGGCCTGGGCATCGATCTCTCGCCGTTCTACATTGCCGAGGCGCGGAAGCGACTGGAGGCGCGGGCGCCTGAGGCGAAGGTCATCTTCAAGCAGATGGACGGCGCCGGATTCAAACCGGAAGAACCTCACAGCTATACCGTGGCTTCCTGTATCGGCGCCAGTTGGATCTACGGGGGGCATGCAGGGACTCTGGATGCGCTGACGCACATGGTCGCACCCGGCGGCTGGGTGGTCACGGGTGAGCCCTTCTGGCGACAGGAGCCATGTGACGAGTACCTCGAGGTTCTTGGCCTTCCGAGGGAGGCGTTCGGGACCCACATCGGCAATGTCGAGGCCGGGGAGAAGCGGGGGTTCGACCTTGTTCACACTCTGGTCAGCAGCGGCGACGACTGGGACAGATACGAAGGACTGCAGTGGTCCGCTTCGTTCGAGTACGCACGCTCAAACCCGGACGACCCGGATCTTCCGGAGATCCTGCGGCGGGTAGGTGACGAGAAGGCAGCCTATCTTCGCTGGGGTCGCGACACCGTCGGGTGGGCGATCTACGTCTTCAGACGCCACCCCGGCTGAGCCGGCGTCGGGCGCGGCCTACACATGGCGGCGGGCCGATCAAGAGGGCTGTAGACCACCCACCTGGCGTCCCCCTGAACACTGGTGCACTATATGAATTGCATGTAGGTTGCCTGGTGTTACCCCCGGCGGGCACGACGCGTGGCAGCCGCCAATAATGGAGGTGGATATGAGTCAGGTGTTGCTCTATGTCGCTGCGGGCCTCACCGGTCTGTGGGGCATCTCCCACCTCTTCGCCACTAGGGGCGTGGTCGCCGGCTTCGGCGACATATCGACTGACAACCGTCGGGTCATCACCATGGAGTGGATAGTCGAGGGCGTGGCGCTGATCTCGGTATCGGCCTTCGTCGCTGTCGCTGCCGCGATCGAGCCTCACGCCCGTCTCTCTTCGGCAGTGTTCGCGGTCGCGATCGCCACGCTGGTCACACTCGCGGCGGTCTCAGTGTTCACCGGCTTCCGCATCGCGTTTCTGCCCTACAGGCTCTGTCCGTTCATCTTCAGCCTCTCAGCCGTGCTAATTGCGGTCGGAGCATGGGCCTGAGTGTAAGAGGGGTCTGAACCAGGTATCGGGACTTGCATGGCCTGCTCACATGCCCTTCCGATCCCCTGCCTCCTACTGTCCCGGCGGCGCCGTGTCCATGGCGGCGCGCGCTTCGATGATCGCCTGGGGACTCACGGTGATCGTGCCGCGAGAAGGCCGGTCGAAATCCATGATGATGAAGACCACCGCGACGATCACCACCGACATGACAAGGCCGGCCGTGAGCGAGCGGTTCCCGCTGACGCCGCCGGTGTAGCCCAAGAGACCGAGGCTGACGACGGCGATGACAAAGATCACGTAGAGGACGGACTCGGGGATGTGGTTGCGGAGACCAGCGTCTCGCCGCCCGGCCGAATCGATGACCTCGTTTATCGCGGAGATGTAGAGGCCTGTGGTGACTGCCCGCGGGTCCTGCTCGCCCACGGTCACCCCGTACGACCACAGTTGCTGCTGAAGGGCCGACTGCTCCGCCTTGAGCTTGAGGTCCAGAGTCGCCTCCCAGTTCGCGGACTGAGCCAGCCGTACGTCGGTGTAGCGTCTGAAGGTATCGGCAGCCTGGGTGTGGTAGGGCTCCGGTAGCAGTTGCGTGCGTAGATAGCCCGTGCCGATGGCGTTGGCCTCGTCGACCACGGCCAACTTTCGGCTCTCGAAGCGGCCCACCGACATGGACACAGTGAAGGCCAGGAGCAGCCCGAGCAGTGCGGCGATGGCAGTCTGGACGGTGGATATGTGCTCCTTCTTGAGCTTCCTCGTCGAGGGATCGCCCCGCTTGCTCAACCGGTAGCCGACTTCTGCCGCGCCGAAGCAGGCCACGAGAAGGATCAGCGCTATTAGCCAGGCCGGATTCCTGAAGAGGTATGTGTATGTCTCCATCCGCGCGACTGTATCACGTGGATCGAGGCGCTTCCGCGACTGCTTCCTTCTGCTTGCCGAGCAACGCCTGATAGAGGAATCCACCGGCTAGACCACCCACGGCCGGCACCACTATGAACAACCACAGCTGGGAGAGGGCCCAACCACCCTGGAAGATCGCCGGCCCGATGCTGCGGGCCGGGTTGACGGAGGTGCCGGTCACCGGGATACAGACCAGGTGGATCAGGACGAGAGCGAGTCCGATGGCCAGGGGCGCCAGACCGCTGGGCGCGCGCTCGTCGGTGGCCCCCATGATGATGAACACGAAGAATAGGGTGAGAACGAATTCAGCGATGGCCCCCGCAGCAAGACTGTAGCCTCCAGGCGAGTGCTCTCCATATCCGTTGGAGGCGAAGCCGTCCGCCGCCGAGAAGCCGGGCAGTCCGCTCGCGATCACGTAGAGAACGGCAGCGCCCGCGATGCCCCCGATCACTTGTGCGATGAGGTACGGGGCTACTTCTCTTCCAGGAAAGCGCCTTCCTACCCACAGCCCCAGGGTCACTGCCGGGTTGAAATGGCCTCCCGAGGCATGTCCCACCGCATAGGCCATGGTGACGACCGCAAGGCCGAAGGCGAAGGCGATCCCTAGAAGGCTGATGCTGAGCTTCGGGAATCCCCCGGCCAGAACGACCGCCCCGCATCCACCGAGGACCAGCCAGAAGGTGCCCAAGAATTCCGCGCCGAGCTTCCTCGCCATGAGAGCCTCCTCTATGTCTGTCCTTTCATTCCCGAATGCGATGGGGACCAAGAGAAACGGCCACGCCAGACTTCTCGTCGTGGCGTGGCCGCTCGCAACTACCCAAGCGCTCTCTCTACCGAGAGAACGCTCCTCGGACCCTCGGTCTGGTCATGTACAGCACTATGAGCAGCGGAATGATGAGGGTCACAAGGCTGTTCCAATGGAAGCCACCAAAGATGAACTGGATGATCACCATGACGATGGTCAGCACCTCGAAGATCATGAGCGCTGTCCAGGCCCAAGGACGCAGTCCCAAGAAGGCGAGAGCGAAGATGAACACGATGATCCCGACGATGAGAGTCACGATCCCTACGCCGAGAGCTTCCGCTCCGAGGTTGCCCGTGTCCTCGCCGATCTTGCCCATCATGGCGAGTCCGCCCACTCCCAGGGCGGTGATGCCCGCAAGAATCGAGAGGACCCCGTTGATGATCGCCAGAATACCGATGATCCATACCCCGATTGGTCGCTTCATTCGTTACCCCTTTCCCGGACGAGCATGACGGATTGCACTAGAGTAACAGCGTTCGGCGCGCTGCAGAAGCCACGGCTGAGCATCCTCAGCCTCACTGACCGGTCAGCCCCTCGTAGAGGTCGGGGAAGAAGGCTGGGAGAACCCCCAGAGCCTTGTCCGAGGGAATGCGGTTTCATTGTCGATGGCCACGAAGATGGCGCCGGTGTCCTTGTTGTAGGCGACCAATGATTCCCAGCCGATCAGCTGGCCCGAGTGCCCTATCCAACCGTTCCCCCAGTCGAAGACACCCAGTCCGTATCTGTCGTCCCGCCAGGGATGGGCTGCGTCTGCAGTCTCTGGTCCCCGAGGCTCTTTGGGAGCAGGGCGTTTCCCAGGCCGGTCGCCGCCCAACGCCCTATGTCCTCGATGGTCGAATACATGCCGCCGCCCGCCTGGCCCCACGAGACGGTCCAGTCGCTCACGTCCTGGCCGGGCTCGGCCGTGACTCCGGCTTTTGCCAGGCTCTCTACCCCGGGCTCGTTGAGATACCCGTGTGAGGCCGGATCGGGCATCTTGGTCTCGGCCGGATCCTGCAGAGCCGACTCGAACAGGCCCGCCCGCTTCGCCACATCGGTGATCACGTCTTCGACCGGCTTGTCGGTGACCTTCGCCAGCATCTCGCCGAGGATCAGGTAGTTGGTGGTGGAATACGCCGCCTGTGCCGGGTGGCTGGAGACCCCCGGCGTTCATGACCTCGGCGATGATCTCGTCCACAGTCCAGACCTTGTAGGGATCTTCCACGACCTTTCCGATGATGAGACCGGTGTTCGCGTAGTCGGGGATCCCGCTGCTCATGGCAAGAAGCTGTTCCAACGTGATGGCTGCCAGATCCGGGTACTGCTCGGCCATATCGGGAAGGACCTTCTGATGGTGTCGGCGAGGGCCAGCTTGCCGGCCTCCACCTGTTCAAGGACTGCCACGGCGGTGAAGGTCTTGGTCACGCTCCCGATCCGTGAGTGGTCGGGTATGCTCGCGGCAGCGCCGCCCACGACCGCTTCACCGTAGGCTCCGACGTGATAACCCTTGGCTGGATCCCAGAACCCTATCCACATCGCCGGAAGGTTGCCCGCGCTCATCTCGATCCCGTCCTGAGCGTACTGGTCCATAACAGCCGCATCGGCCGCGGACATCTGCTTGGTGGTCGGGGCGGCGCCCTGCCAGCGGGCCTCCTTCTCCTGGCCGCAGCCTGCGACCGCGAGCACCACGACAAGGAGCAAAGCGAACACGAGAGCGCCGATAGCGACGCGACGGAACCTCGCGGAACCCATTTCTTGCACCCCTCTCTAGGTCACGGACGATCGTGGTTTTGGCGTCCAAGGCCTTGCCGAGTACTGCCGCGCCAAAGCGACCTCCCCTTGCCGCGAAATGGTAGCCGAGATGCAGTGGAGCGCGCCTCACATCATCATGTGATTTTTCGGGCCCGCGACGGTATGATTCCGGACGGCTTCTTCTGAATCCGACCCTCTAGAAGATGGTTCTGTCGACCAAGATCACAAGACCTACTTACCCGCAGCCCGGTGTTGTCGATCGACCTCGCCTGTATCAGAGGTTGAATCGATGGGAGGCGCATCGGGCTGTACTCGTACACGCCCCGGCCGGCTACGGCAAGTCGATCCTCGTCAACCGCTGGATCGACGTTTCCGGCATCGCTGAGCGATCGGCCTGGCTTTCGCTCGACGAGAGAGACGGCGATCCGCGGCGGTTCATATACTGCCTTGCCGCCGCGATCGACCGCTGTGTGCCTGGTTTCTTGGATGCGCTGCAGCCGATGCTTAAGAACAGACGCGGGAGCGTCGAACGGATGACCGCGACTCTGCTCGCCGTGCTTGATGAAGCGCTCGTACCTTCCGCAGCTGGAGGTGATGAGCATCTCCTGATGGTGCTCGACGACCTGCATCGGGCGGATTCGCCCGAGGTGCACGCGGTGATCAAGACGGTTCTTGAGCACGGACCCGAGCGTCTGCATCTCCTGATCATGGCTAGGCCCCGTACAGGGCTGACCCTGGCTCGGATCTACGCCCACGCGAGGATCCTCGAGTTGGACAAGAGCGACCTGTGCTTCACGGAAGAGGAGGTCCGGGAGTACCTGGAGCATCACGACTTCCACTCGGTCAGCACGGCCGAGATCGCCCAGTTAACGCAACGGTGTGATGGTTGGATCACCGGTCTACACCTGGCGATTCTCTATTTGCGCGAGACGCGGAGCGTGACCGACCTGCTGCGCACTTGCGGGGAGACCGACACTGGCTGGCACAGTTTCTGACGGAGGAGGTGCTGGACCTCCAAGTGCCATCGCTTCGCCTCTTCCTGTTGCAGACCTCGATCCTCGACGGCTTTGACTCCGGGCTATGCGCAGCGGTCACCGGCGCGGACGACGCCGGCGCGAAGCTTGCGGCCATTGCCCAGGCGGATATCTTCCTCGAGGAAATGGACAGCAGGCAGGGCTGGTTCCGCTATCAGCAACTCTTCCAGGAGCTTCTTCAGGAGCGGTTGAAGGAACTGCACGGCGCAGATGAGGTGGCCGAGCTACACCGGCGGGCCGCGGCCTGGTTGGCTGCCGATGGGCAACTCGAGTCCGCCCTGCTTCACCTGCTTGCTGCCGGGGCCAAGGACGCTGCCGCCGACCTGGCCGAGCGTCACGTTGTCCGCGTTATGAGTAGAGACCCTTTTGCGGCGAAGCAACTGTTCGAGCTACTCACCGAGGAGGTCTGGGAGCTGAAGCCACACTTGGTCCTCGAGCGCGGCAGACTTGCCCTGCTCCTGGACGAGCGGGAGACCGGCCGCTATTTGGACCGGGCGGCGGAATTGCTGGAGAAGCTGGAGCCTTCATGGCGGGATGCGCCGGAGTCAGCCGCCGAGTGGCTTGTCCTGCGGAGCGGCGCCTCCCTTGTGGCCGGCGATATGAGGGCGGCTGCGGCCTACTTTGAGCAAGCGCTCCCCCATGTTGACGCTCTGGATGATCTCTCTGCCGGCACCCTCTGGTTCATCCACATGCGCCTGCTTCATTCGGCCGGCGAGCACACAGCACTTCGACTGAGTGCCGAAAGAGCGCTGGCCAGTTTTGCGCGCGCGGATTTCGCGATCGGAAGAGTCGCTGTGCAGCGGGAACTCGCCAGGTCGTTCGTGGAGCACGGGCAGAGCCAGGAGGCGACCCGACTGCTGTGCGACCTCCTCAATGATCCGCCTCGCGATCGGCCGGAGATCGCATACGAGATCCTGTGGGCGACGATCATAGCCGCGGAGAACAGCTACTGGCAGAACGATCTGGTCTCGGCCCGGGAGTTACCAGCAGGCTTCGCTGGCCTTGGCGCATCGACTGGGAGACGATCCTCTGATCCTCTGCAGCGAGCTGATGGCCGCCATCTACGATACGGACAACCGCGGAGTCTGCGAGCCCGAGTCACGGCGCTACGCCCGCCTCGAGCGCCAGGCCTCACGTGCTTCACACGAACTCTTCGTCGACCTGGAGATCCGCCGTCTGATCGCTGCCGGGCTCGTTGGGGAGGCGTGGGAGGTGGCTCGGAAGATCGGCCCCGATCTCGCAGAGCCACCGGACACCTATCGGCATCGAATCCTTGTTCCGTATCTGCGCGCCGCGATAGCGTCGGGTGCGGACCTGCAGGGTGTGACACCCTTGTTGGAAGCGGCTCTAACCCATCAGGCCGCGATCGGCAACCGTTTCGTTCAACTCCAGTTGCTGGGCTTGATGACTTGGCAGCAATTGAAGTTGCGCGAACTCGACAAGGCCTCCAAGACGCTGACTGAGGCGGCGGGTCTGGCCCGGGAGACCGGCTACGTACGAGTGCTCCTGGACGTCCCCGAGCTTAGGTGGTTGCTGCACGCGGTCGACCGTGAACTCGCGGCTACACGAGTGGGTACATCCACCACGGGGCCCGCAGTCGAGTTGACACCCCGGGAACTTCAAGTCCTGAAGTTGTTGGCCGAGGATCGCACGTACCAGCAGATCAGCGACGAGCTGGTGATCAGCATCAACACGGTACGCACACACGTGAGCCACCTCTACCGCAAGCTCTCCGTACGAAGAAGGGCCCAGGCGGCTGCGACCGCCCATCGCCTGGGTGTCCTCGGCGACTAACACGCATAGACGGCCCCGGTATGACGAGCGTGGTAGCGTGCCCCAGATTCCGTTCGATGCCGTTCCATACTCGATCGATGCTCTAAGCCTCCCCGATCCGGTCTGCCGGCATTCCCTTCCGTCTGGTGAGCGGTCTGGATTTGCGCTCCGTAGTTCTTGGTACGCTGATGCCACCCGGTCCATTCGAACAGCAATCGAGGGAGTCGATGAAGAAGACCTTCACCATCCTGCACACCAACGACATGCACTCGAGCCTTGTAGGGATGGGCCCGGCCGCGGACTACACCCCGTTCACGCTGAGCGACGACGCGCACCCGCGGCGGTTATGCGCGACTGGCTTCCCTGATCGCGAAACGGAGGCAGGCCTGTCAGGATCGGGGCCCCGTGCTGGTCCTCGACGCAGGCGACTACAGCATGGGGACCGCGTTCGGCGCTGCCATCCGCGAGACCGGCGGTGAACTGCAACTCATGTCTCGGATGGGTTACGACGCCATCACCTTCGGCAACCACGATTTCGACCTCGGGCCCGATGGTCTGGGAAGAGCCATCGGCGTGGCCGCCAAAGCCGGCCGGGTTCCGCCGGTGGTTGCCTCGAATACCCGTTTCGCGGAGAGCGAGCCGACGCTGACCGACCTGCAGCGCCTGGCCACGGAAGGGGTGATCCGCCGCTACCTCGTGATCGAGCGCGGCGGCATTCGCTTCGGCCTCTTCGGGTTACTCGGCGAGGAGGCGCAGTTCTACGCCACCGGCGCCGGTGCGGTCACGTTTGCGGACGCCAAAGAGACCGCCCAGGAGATGGTGACGGTTCTCCGCGAGACGGAGAAGGTGGATGTGGTCATCTGTCTCAGTCACGGCGGCTTGGAGAAGGGGGAGGACGGACGCTTCACCGACGGCGACGACGTACGCCTGGCCCAGGCCGTGCCCGGCATCGACGTGGTGGTCGGCGGTCACAGCCACACCGCCCTGCAGGAGGCGATCATCGTCAATGGCCGCACCCCCGTGGTCCAGGCCGGCAAGGAAAGCGAGAACCTCGGCGAACTGGTGGTCACCTTGGACGGCGGCAACCTGACGGTCGACTCCTACCTGCTCCACCCCGTCGATGACACCATCGCCGGCGACCTAACCATCGCCAACGAGATCGACATGCTCAAGAAGACGGTCACCGAGGTGGTGTTCGCGTCCCGGGGTTACAGCATCGACCAGCCCTTGGCAGTGATACCGCAGGACCTGCCCAACACGTTCACCGACATCGTCGCGAGCACGCCCCTGGCCAACCTCGTCACCGACGCCTTCAGAAAGGCCACGAAGGCAGACATCGGTTTCACTGCCAACGGGATGATGCGCGCCGGCCTCGGACGAGGCAACTCGGGCGTGCAGACGGTCTACGATGTGTTCGCCGTGGCGCCCCTCGGTGCCGGGGTGGTTGATGAGACGGCCGGCAGCGCCCTGGTGACGGCCTACCTTACCGGCCAGGAGCTAAAGAACCTTCTCGAGTTCATGCTCGTGGACAACCCGGCACATCCTGGCGAGTATTTCCCCCGCGCCTCCGGCATGAGGTTCCATTACGACTCGTCGCGTCCGATGTTCGATGTCGTGACAGCCATCGAGTTGGGAGATCTCGACCGCGGCTACCGTGCGATCGACATCACCGGGACGGACGGGCGTCTGTATAGCCTCACGTGTCCCCTCTATTTCGGTGCGATCGCCCTGGGCATCCCCAAGTACACCAAAGGCCGCCTGGACTTTGTCCCCAAGAACAAGGACGGTCAGCCCCTCACCTCGAGGGTCGAGGCACTCGAAGCGCCGTGGCGTGACACGCCCTACCTGCTGCCACCCCGAGGTACGACGGACAAGGATAGTGTCGCTACCACGACAGAGAAGGGCGCAGTCCGGGAGATCAAGGAATGGCAGGCGATCATGGACTACCTCCGCAGCCTGCCGATCGAGGGCCAGAGCGAATTGCCCACCGTCCCGGTCGATGAGCGCGCGGCGGAGGTCCGCGCGATTAGGGTAGGTTGAGGGGCCTAGGAAACTGGGGGAGGCAACCCGGCCGGGTTGTGTCTATCAACCTGTGCAGAAGCTGGCCACGGTATGACGACGCCTTCAGCAATGAAGTCATCTTAGGCCGCCCCCTCCGGTTGCCGCAGTAGTTCGCGTTTGTGCCCGACTCATCATCCGGTCGGCAGCGACGCTCTTGCCCCTTTGACTATTGGCCGAGCGTGTTCTTGTGGATATTGCCGTCCTTCATGATTATGACGAAGTTCTTCTCCGCGTCCCCGACGAGGTCTATGTCTTGCAGCGGATTGCCGTCCACCAGGATCAGGTCGGCAAGTGCGCCTTCCTTCACCACGCCCAGATCACCCGGATAAGGGTCGCGCGGCCCGCACAGCTTGATCAACTGGGCATTATCGTGGGTGGCCATCTTCAGCGCCTCGTAAGGGGTGAACCATCGCTGGAGTTTGGCCAGTAGCTTGCCCTGCTTCTTGGCGAGCTGAGGGTCGAACAGACAATCAGTCCCGAAGGCAACCTTGACGCCGTGCTTCTTGGCGAGTGCGATTCCTCGGCTGGTGCCCTCGGTCACTTGAACGAACTTCTCGTGCTGAGGCGATCCTTCCTGGAAGGGGATCGCGTCCTCATCGTTCAGGATCGGCTGCATGCTAAGCCAAGCACCCTTCTCGGCCATCATCTGGAATGTCTCATCATGCAGCAGGTTGCCGTGCTCGATGGACACCACGCCGGCCTCGAGAGCTGTCTGCACGGCCCGATCGGTGAACGCATGCGCTGCTACATAGGTGTTCCAAGTCTTTGCAACGTCAACGGCGGCCTTGATTTCTTCGAAGGTGTACTGGGCCACGTCGAGAGGGTCGTACGGCGATGACACACCGCCGCCCACGGCCAGCTTGATCTGCGTCGCACCCATGCGGAGCTGTTCGCGTACGCGTTTGATCACCTCTGGCACACCGTCGGCGACCATGACGATGCTGTTGCGCTCGTAATAGGTGAGCGGGTATGCAGGGTTGGCCGGTACATCGTTGGGGCCGCGAAGATCGAAGTGACCGGAGGTCTGGCTGATCGGTGCGCCCGAGGGATACAAGCGGGGACCCGGGATCATGCCCTCATCGGTTGCTCTCTTCACTGCGAAGCAGTTGCCTCCGACGTCGCGGACAGTCGTGAAGCCGCGCAGCAGGGTCTCGCCCGCCCCTCGCGCTGCCGCGAGGGTCGCGTAGCCGAAGTCGGACTGTATCAAGTCGACTACCGACAGATTCGCGTATACCGAGTGCCAGTGGGCATCAATCAGACCCGGCATGAGAACCCGTCCGCCGCCATCGATGGTTCTCGCATTCACTCCCGCAGGGACGTTGGGACCGATGGCCTTGACGATGTTGCCTTCTATGAGAACACTCGTGGGGGCCGTGACCTCCTCGGCAAGGCCGTCCCACACGCGCACGTTTATGAACATCGTCTGGGTTTCTTCGCGAACACTCACCACTTGGCCCTCCTGTCCCTCAAAGGACGCATTCCGCGCCGGAGTTCGGGTACCAGCTTCCTGCCGAGCCTCAAACGCTACCAGACTATCAAGCCGCGGGCTTGACTTCGGCGACCGCGCTCTCGCGCCGGGACGGCTCGCGGCCCAACGATCATGACCTCCCATTGACGTGTCGGCAGCCTCTTCGGCGTCGCCTGGTAGAGACTGTTGGCCGTACGCCCCGATGCTGCGCCCTTGTTCATCCGGAGCGGGCTTGGACGTCCTCTGGAGTCAAGTCACCCAGCACGCCGCGTTCTCCTTCGCCCACCCGGCCAGGGTGTGCGGCTTTCGGCCTACGAGCTTCTCGAAGGTATCGCTGGTACCGGCGGCCCTGCCGAACCGGGCCACCGCGTAGATGGCTCCCATCACCTTCACGAAGTCGTCCTCGTAGCCCGCCGCCCTCATGTGGGCCTTGAAGTCCTTGCGCGAGGGCCGCGCATAAATGATGGACCGCCCGCAGGCGGCGGAGAGGATGCCGGCCACCTCGTCGTAGGTGAGCGCTTCACTTCCGGTGATCTCGTACGCCTCGCGATCATGGCCCGGAGTGGTGAGGCAGACAGCGGCCGCCTCCCCCACGTCGGCGGCGTCCACGAAGTTGGTGCGCCCGTTCCCAGCAGGCACGTAGATCTCACCGCGGTCGCGGATGTCGGCCCGGTGCGTGGTGGAAAGGTTCTGCATAAAGAAGGAGGGACGGAGGAACGTCCAGGCGAGGCCGCTCTTTCGGAGAAGCACCTCGATGCCGTGATGGGGCACGAAGGGGTTGCGGCCGGCCCCCTGGACCGAAAGGAACACCACCTGAAGGATCCCGGCGGCGCTCATGGCGCCGATGAACGGGCGGAAGGCGGCCGGTTCGGACATGTGGGGCGGACGCATCAGAAAGACCCGGTCGACTCCGTCGAGGGCCGGGCCGAACGTCGAGGGCCGCTCGAAGTGAAACTCGACGGGTACCGCGCCCGGCACCACCGTTTCGTGCAGATCGGGCAGAACCGCCGCCCTGACCGATGCTCCCCGGGAGAGAAGTTGGCTGGCGACCTCCGTCCCAACGTTTCCGGTCGCCCCGGTGACGAGCACGGTCTCCATCAGCCGCCTACCCTACCGGTCGTCTTCGCACTCCCGGCGGCCTCGCAGAGCTTGTCGAGCAGTTCCCTTAGAGTCGCGACCTCCGCATGCGAGAGGCAAGCGGTGGCGGCGGACGAGACCTCGTCGGCGGTCCGGAGAACGACCGGAAGGGTGTCCTTCGCTTTCGCTGTCAGCCCAAGAAGATGCGAGCGCCCGTCTTCGGGATGGGGTTCCGAAACGAGCCAGCCACCCCGGGTGAGGCGAGAGAGCAAGCCGCTCGTGGTCGCCTGGTCGGACCCGATCGCCGTCGCGATAGCGCGCGGGGTGAGCCGGCCTCTCGGAGAGCGGCCCACGGCCATGAGTACGGCCGCCTGCGGGGGCGTCAGGCCGACGCCGGTCAGTGCCTGGGCCAGCCTCAGCCGCAAGTGTCGCGTCGCTTCGTTAAGGAGGAAGCCGAGGTCCTCCGGTACTTGAAGGCTCATTGGTGCTCCCTGCGATGTGGTACTCCGTCGTCAGTGTAAAGGGCCGCGTGTTTGATCGGGTCATGCTCGTTCTGGGCATCCACCCAGTCTTGAAGCACCGGAGGGAGCGCGGGCAGCATTATGGTAACTCCTTCGTGTACTAACTATGTGCTTAGTATACAAAGGATTTGAAGAGTCGTCGCGGAGGCTGTTTGCCGGCCCTGGTCCCATTGTCATTGGCCTCGGAACGCCCAGGAGTTCCGCGCCCGGCAGGCGGGAGTCGGCCGCGACGTGGCCAAATCCAGCAGAGCCGTCCTTCGCCCTGATATCCCTGACCGCTCAGCACCAGGTCACGTCGACAGGCTTTCGCGTGGGAATCCGATAGTACATCTCGGCCGGATATCCCACCACGCACGTGGCCTGTGGAACATATCCGTCCGGGATCCCGAGCAGCTCAATCAGGGGCGGATAGCCCTGCGCAGCGGTGTTAATGCTGCCGGTGAAGGTGGTCCCCAGACCGAGCGCCGGCGCGGCCAACTGAATATGGGCTATGGCGATCATGGCCGCCGGAGGGGCAGTTCGCTCGTCCTTCGGAGCGCAGGGGCTACATACCACCGGCGGAACTAGAAGAAATGTTCTATCGTGGAGAAGTCTCCGTCGAAGAGGTTGGACTCAATCAAACGAGCCTCTACTAAACCCGGTGCGGCTCAAAATAGCATCTTATCAACCAGGAGGTCATCATGAGTAAAGAATCAAAACCAATGACCAATAGACCTAATATCCTGATGATCGTGACCGATCAGGAATATGCCCATCAGCCTATGCCCGCGGGATTTGTTCTGCCCAGCCGGGAGCGTCTCCATGCCCGCGGCGTCACTTTCAACAATCACCACGCCACCACCACGGTTTGCACCCCTTCCCGTTCGGTGATTTTAACGGGCAGGCATACACCGATCACACGCATGTTTGACAACACCAACTTCGCCTGGATTGATGATATGAAGGCCGATCCGGAAGCCTTGCCCACCATCGGTCATATGCTGCGTGATCTGGGCTACCACGCCGTCTACAAAGGCAAGTGGCACCTCTCCGAGTTCCCAGCTAAGGGCTCCCGTGAAGCTATGGAACCCTACGGCTTCTCCGAGTACCAGGATTGGGGCGATGTGCAAGGCGGGCCCATGGATGGGTTCTTGAAAGATCCTAAGATCGCGGATGAGGCCGTTGACTGGCTGACGAAGCGCGCCCCCGAGGTTGCTGCGACTCAACCCTGGTACATGGCCGTGAACTTCTGCAACCCTCACGATGTGATGTACTTCGATACCGACGCTGAAGAGATGGTCCAGGTCAAGGCCATGTTCCCGATCTTCGACGCGCCCGATACGCCGCTTTACAACCAAAAATGGCAGACAAGCTTGCCAGCCTCCTTCTTTGACGACCTGGAGGGACAACCGCCGGCCGTCCGCGATTACAAGCGCCTGTGTGACGTGTACTATGGCCGGATTCCGATGGATCGCCGGGATATGTGGCACAACCACGTCAACTACTACCTCAACTGCCATCTCGACGTAGACCGGCACATCGGAGCCGTGCTGGATGCCCTGGAAGCGTCCGGCCAGGCTGATAACACGATCATCATTTTCACCTCGGATCACGGCGAGATGGGCGGTGCTCATCACCTTCGCCAAAAAGGCAGTGTGGCTTTCCGCGAAACCGTCAACGTGCCTTTGGTGATCGTAGATCCGCGCCACCCTGGCGGAGGCAGGACGGATGCGGTGGGTTCCCATCTCGACATGGTTCCCACCATTCTGGCTTATGCCGGCCTGCCGGAGGCTCAACGGCAACAGCGCTACCCATTCCTGAAAGGACATGACCTCTCAGGCCTGGTGGAAAATCCCACCTCAGTCGGACCGCGTGGCAGCAGCGGGGAACCCGGCAAGGGCTGTCTGCTGACCTACGACATGATCGCCACTGTCGACGCAGAATGGTTTAGCCGCAACGCGACTAAGGTGTTTGACGCAGCCGCAGCTCAGGCTGGCCAGGAGTTCCATCGCGGTTTGGAGTCGTTTGAAGGCATGCTGGATGAGATTGGCGTGCCGAACCTTGAGAAACGAGCGTTATTCCGCTGTGTTTTCGATGGCCGATACAAGCTGGTCCGGTACTTCGGGTTGGGTAATTACAACCTACCGGCATCGGTCAAGCAGTTGCTGGCCGATAATGACGTCGCTCTCTACGATCTGTTACTGGATCCTGAGGAAATGGAGAACCTGGCCAATCCGGCCCATCCCAAGTACGACGAAACATTGCTGGCGGCCATGAATCAGAAACTCAATGCGCTGATCGATGGGGAGATTGGGGAAGACAAAGCCCTATTCACTCCGCCGAAAGAAGGTCCGCAGAAGTGAGTTGGAAATCGCGCATGGCGCGGCAGTAAGAGATCAATAGCTATGGTTGCGCGGCGCATGCGTTGCCGCCAACCATAGCTCCATTGTCAAATAACCAATGTTCGCAGCCATGCGGTCTTCGGCGAGAAAGACTTTTGTAAGTAGCGGTGAAACGCCTGCGACAAACCGGTAGGTAAGGGCTTCGATCTTTTCGGCGGCACCCGGCACCCTACGATGTTAGTGCCGTTAGAATTCTCACTTTTTTAGGGCGACTTTTGGAGCAGCGAGCCCTCATAGCCGGCGTGTTCTCTCGCATCGTGGCAGGGCCGGAGGTGGTCACATTCCACGTCCACGGTCAGCCATTCCCCATCCAGGCGGAGTGGTCGGCAGTTGTGAAG
>CAWGGI010000009.1:0-190223 GCA_963822135.1 uncultured Actinomycetota bacterium
TGTTATGTAGCCGCTGACAGATTTCTCGTATTGCTCGCCTGATGGATTCGACTTAGCATTGTTCATGTCGGCAAATATCTTTGTCATCGTTGGGTCGTCGTTCTTTGCCGCCCATCGCGCCAGGTAGTCTAATTCGTCTTGTGATGTCATGTTGGCCTTGCCTCCCTACCATGCACCATTAGGAATACAGCGAATGATGTTGTCTAGGTTCACCTCTAGAGCCAAAATATCAAGCCCGATCTCGTCCATCCGTTCTGCTGGCTTGTTGCGCATCGTCGCCACGTCACCCCGGACACTAACCAACGCTTCACGCAACGCACCATAAATATCATCAGCGATTTCCCGGCGCGCCACATCTTCTATTTCACTGGCTGTTATGTCGGGTCTAGTAGCTGATACAGCGGCGCGAATCACCAATGCCGCGCTTGTCGCTCCTGGACCATGTACAACCTCTATCGTCTGCGCAATCTTTCCTGCAAGTTGCTCTAGTTCGTTCGCTTCTGATTCCATGTTACCCTACCTTCCCCGCTTTCCTGCTCCGTTTCTTCTGCGCCTTGACCAACCACTCCGGGAGCTTGCCTTTGGGCTTCCCCTTCCCTGCTACTGGCTGCATGGTCGGGGCGTTGGGTGTCCGGCTTGACGATGACTTTCTTGCGCTTCACTTTGGCTTTCACGTTGCGTCTCCTGGGCTGTGGTCACTATCGCGCGCTTGTTGCTTACGGTGTCGTCGGGACTGGTCTGCATGGGGACATACTCACTTTGCCAGATACGGGCCATGCCTACCGGTCGGCTCCACGACAGCTAGAATATTCCGCTGCTCCCCACACCAGCAACAAACCTGCTGTACTTGTGGCGGATTCGATAGCAACATTGTACCGGTATCGTGCCAGCAATGGTCGTGGGGAAATGTTGTCGTTGTCGTTATCGTCACCATCGTATTGACTGGAACAATCATCATCGCCTCCTCAGAGCTTGTAGTTGCGCCAGTCTGTCTAGTTCCTCATTCTCCGGTAGCGGTTGCCCAATCATCTGCTGATACACTCCAGGCGCTGCTTCTGGATTCGCTGCACCCATGCCCATGCCCTCAGGTGTTGGGCCTCCTGTCATTTGGGGCGGGATTCCTTGCACTCCTGGTTGCTGCTGCCCTTGTACTGCCTGTTGTAACTGGGCTAACACTTCGGGCGGCGCTCCCATCTGGGCCAGCATCGCGAGAATCATGTCAGGCGTCACACCTGGTGGCAACTGTCCAGACTGGAGCATCTGAATCAGGATACCTGGGTCAATGGGCGGCATTCCTTCCGGGCCTTGTGGTGGCGCTCCCTGCATCTCCATCCCTGGCGGCGGTCCCTGGGGCTGTGGCGGGCCTTGCTGCATCTCAGGTGGCATCATGCCTTGTGGCGGCATTGCGCCTTGTGGCGGGCCTCCTGGGGGCATTGGTACCTGGTGGCATTCCTGGCATACCCGGCTGGTCCTTGTCCTGGCATCCCTGGTGGCTGCGAAACCCTCATCCTGCATTGCGATCTGCTCGAACGGCGTACCGCTTGATCACAGTTTCCCACGAATCAGGGAAGTAGGTTTGAATCGCTCGTAGCAGCACCTTCGGCTGCAATTGCGGGCCTCTAGGGCTTTCTCAAGTTCGATGCGTTCTTGCTCGTCGGTCGGGAATGGCAATTCATTGAGCCACTTGTCGCGGAACGTGCGCTTGCTGATAAATCCCCTTCTCCACCATCCGCATACCGAGCGTTTGTTTCTGGGCGTCGTCCGTGGTGATTTGGGGCGCCAGACTGACGATGTTGTGCCATTGGCCCGCTGATGTCTTTCGGCGCAAGAATCTCATGGTACAGCTTCCCGTCACCTTTGCCGCGACCCCACACCTTGACGCCCTTTGCTGTTGCGTTGTCTTCTACCAGACCCAAGATCAATTCGTTCACATGCTCTAGAGTATTCTCCAAGTTGCCCGGAACTGCGCTACCCGTCCTCTAGCCTGGTCGGCCAGGATCAAACCCCATACCCTGCGCTCAATTGCCCTGGCGCTTGTCCGAACATCACACCGGGGAATGTACTCTGCTGTATCTGGGCCTCTACCTGGGTCAGCATGGCTTGGGCGAACGGGACGTTAACATCGCCTCTGATCATCTCCACTTTCGTGCCCATCGGTACAGGCGTAGTGACGCCGGGCGTATCTCCAGGTCTGGTACAGCCTGCCCGGTCTCATTTGACACCAGGATAGCCGGCCAGAAGTAGTAAAGCAACCCCGTCCCAACCTGTGACGCCAACCGGCATGAGTAGGGCCACAAGTCCTTGATCGGGTGCAAGATGGACAGTGACCTGAATTCCTCATCAGCTATGGGGGCAGCATCGCCTAGACCTTCGATGATCGGGATACTTGGGTAAGTGGTCTGCTTGGGTGGCTTGGCGAAGATCCCGTCAACGACACAGCGTTCCAGATGTCCCCATATCTCCGTCCTGCTACCAGATATCAATGACATCAACCTCAGTCACCGCGAACCGCTTACCCTCATTCTCCCGCCAGGTGCTTGACTTCTTGACGTTGGGATACCGCTGGGCGACTAGCTTCCGATCCTGCCTGTACTTGTGATAGGCATACTCGACGTACAAAGGCCCCTGCTTAATACCCACGTTCATGGGGTCTAGGGTTCTTACCAACAACGGCAAGCGGTTATCCTTCAGCCGAGTCGGCAATACATCCTCAACCCACTTCACCTCAAAGACACACCGACCCCGTACAAGAACCTGCCAGGCTGCATCCGCAATGATATCGCGTGACTGTTCCCTGTTCGCCCGTTGCCAAAAAGCAGTTAGCCAGCGTTCCCGCTTGTCTGCGCTTTCGTCGTCGTCGTTCTCGGCGTCTTCGGCGGGTACTTCAATCCGGGGTTCTGAGGCAATCAGGCGCCGGGCCAGGTGCACAACGTTGTAGGGCGTCGGCAGCGTGACCTGTTCTCTTCCCTCCCGGCGTAGTACCGTCTGTGGGCTTTTGTCGTAGAGTTGCAGCGTCCACATCTTCTCCCAGAGTGCAGCCGCGGTGTTGTAGCCGGCCCTGTCCGTTTCGCACTGTAAGACTTTCTGTTCGATTTCTTCAACGGTGTACTTCATTCTGATTCCTCAGCGGCTCTTACCATATCCTCAGCCACAACCACCGGGTTCCCCAAGTATGAGACTGCCTGGGCCAGCTTCCGCACTACCCGCGCTCTCTGTAGTTGCACGGCTGGGTCGTTGTCCTTTGCCATCAAATCAACCTGCTCCGAGATAGCGAAGCACAAGGCGGCGTAGGCGTTGAATAGGTTGTCGTGGATGTTGTCCATTATTCCCCCTTACCTGGATACTCGTCGCCCTTGTCGCCCCAGAACCATTCAAGGAGCTTCAACCAGAATCGCCTAATCATCTTGTCACCGCCCAACGCATCTCAAACTCAGGAGCATCACCCAACGTTACCCACACCTGTTGACCACTCTCCAACCCATCTATGGCAGCCGTAACCGTCATCTCTCGCCCCTTGAGCACCTCACTACGCCGCGCTGTGCCGTCAGGGTTGTAGATCATCACGTCCGTGTAGTTGTCCGGTGTCCTGATCCCGTTGGCTATAGTCATCCTATCACCTCTCGCATCCTCGGCTTGGGGAGTATCTGGGCTGTCATGCCATCGGCGTAGGCTACAGCATAACGGCACGCGTCCGCGGCGTGGTTGTTCACGTCCAACGGGAATCTCTTTCACTGGCTTGCCATCCGCACCCGTGGGCCACTCATAAGCCGGCATCTCGTCAAGCAAGCATGTAGGTTTCTTGGCGTTCAGGAGTATCGGATCGGCCTCTCGCAATGCGCCCCTTGCCACGTATAGCCTAGCCTGCCCATCCCCTGCTATCTTCAACCGGGTTGCTACCTTCTGGATACCTGCTGTAATATCGTTGTTGGCTTCGAGGGCAAACAAGCCAGCATTGCGAAACTCTTGGATGTTCGATGGCTCGGCAGGGTCACAGACAAACAATTCCACATGGTATTCATCCCGCAACTTCTTGGCCTCGTCAACCCACCAACCAATCAACTTCTTTGTCTGATAGACCTCATGCACCAGGTACATACGGCCGTCACCGTCCACTGCCCACACCTGGATTACCCCTGGATTCGTAAAGCCCCAATCGACGCCGGCAATCACCCGCCTTGCTTTCTTCCTGTCCAGGGTCTTCGTGTTGGGTAACAAAATGCCTAGATTCTCAAGCTCCTGCCAACTGAGGACATGCACGCTGGTATCAAATAACTCATACACAGCACCTTCAGCCTGCACCCATAGCCCTAACCTACCTCGCTTGTAGCGCGTGCCCGTCAGACTGTCTAGAATCGCCAGCGTTCGCAATCCCTGCTCTGTCCATACGCCGGCCTCGTGGTCAAAGAGGGTTGGGTTATCCTCATGGCGGGACTGAAAGACATGAATGGAGCCGCGCTGCTTGATCCAGTGGGTAGGCGGGCCAGGGTTGCAGTCGCCCATGATTTGCGCATAGGGGGCGTTGCCTGCTCTGCCTGTCGCCCTGCCTAACAACTTCTCCCAGTCATCCAAACCTATCTCCTCAGCCTGGTTGACATAGATAAAATCGAACTCGGCGGATAGGAATTTGTCGGCGTTGTCCATGCCACCTACGTGGAGCCGTGAGCCGTTGGGATAGGAGTAGTGTTCGGGCGATTCGCCACCGTAGCAGGAGATGGGGGATTTAGGATGGTCGGGCGGGACGGTCAAAACTTTCTTTTCGTAGGTGACAACGGCGCTGCTCTTGATGCTCTTGTACGTCTTGCGCACCATGAGAGCCTGACTGTTGGGGTGCTTGCTAAGTAGTGCATGAAGTTTGTAAAGTGCAGCTATTGTCTTGCCGGTCTCATACCCACCAGCCAACATAATCTCATGCTCCGTGCAATCCCAAAACTCACCCGCACCACCATACAGGCGCAGTGAGCTACTCACCTTGCCGATATAACTCATTACTTCAAGCGTTCCAACAATTCATCTGTAATGACTAGCACGGGCAATTCACCACCATTGGGGCCAGATACCTGCAAATCGTCCTTATTCGGCACCTTACCAAAGGCATATTCTACAAAAGCAATCTGTAACTTGGGGTCAGACGACTTAGACCAAGAACGGATGATAGCCTCGGCCACGGTGACGGCGTGCCCATCAATAACTAGTTCGGCATCCTCCCCATTCTCCGTAATTTTGGCTACTTCATGGGCAACTTGCTGGGCTAACTCACGAAAAGCGTCGAAGGTCTTGGGTCTTCCCTTCCTGTTGATACGTGCATCATTTTTCTGGAAGACTCCGGCCTTTGCCACCTGTAAGCTCCTGTATAACTGGACTCTACTTTTTTCCTGTAACCGGGGTGACACCCGCCTGTGGAGCCGACAGTTTGAGAACCGCAGCCTCCACGAAGGCACGGACTAGGGCAGCGTCAACGCCGGGTAGGTAGACCTTGATTTGTGCCGTCACCCAGTCGAGTTTTTGGGCGCCCGTGCTTGGCCCATGGTTTTCTCGGCAGCGGCCACGAAGACGGCGACCAGGGCGGCCAGCTTGCTTTGCTTGTTGGATGCGAGCCAAGCGTTACCCCACCGCCAGCCAAGCAGTATCAGCACGATAGCGGCTGCGACCAGTACGGATATGAGGATAGCGGAGATTTGCGACCAATCTAACACGGGATACCCCCTTTTTGATAGGCGGACGGGGACGCATACGGGAGCAAAGGTAAGGCGGGACAGCCCCGTAAGCGCCCCGCCCTGGTTGGATCTTCATTGTAGCATGGTTGTATGGGGTTTGTCTATGGGGTTGTATAACGTGACATAATGATTAGAAAAAGGCACAAAAAAAAGGGCTGAATTCGATGACCTGAATCCAGCCCCTTGCCGCAATGCCTAAAACTAAAACGCCATGCTTGAAACCTGCTGCCAATACAACTCACGGAGCCGATAATCTACGAAGCCACGACTGCGGGTGTCCTCGCCTGCGCTGAACTCTACCGAATAGCTTTCCTTGCCGTCCCAAACGTGGGTCTCAATCTTCCAATCCTCTGGGTTGATGATCCCCTCCATTGCGGCAATAGCGGCCAGAATTGCGGACTTTGAGAATGTGCGGTCCTCCATCACGTAGGAATTGCATACCGATACTTCCTCAGCGCCAGGGGGCAGAGTAACAACCTGATTCGGGACATAACCCATGCTGCCCTCAGTGCCAGTTGTGCCAGCACAGTGCAGGCGACCGTCAAGAACGTAATGCTTGTAATGGTAGCTCATGTCAATGGAGCCATCGAAGCCCTTACCCTCGTACACACCGGACACCTTCTCAACCTGCTTGGTCGTCGGGCCGTCCGTCCACTTCACCCGAATGCTGCCACCGGGCGACTTCGTGACCGAAAACTTAGTACCTGGAAACGACTTCGCTAAATCCTTGCGCAACATGGTTGCGGCCTCTACTGTCGAAATGTAACGCATGTGTTCCCCTTCCCTTGTCCTGCATATCCGGCTGCTACGGTGCGCCGGGTGCTACTTGTACTCGCTGCCCTTCAACGCATTGCACGCTTGGTCGTAGTCGGCGTACAACTGATTGTAGCTTGCGCAAAGTGCGTCGTGCTTCTCCTGCATCTCATGCCGCTGGACAAGCAATTCGTCACGCTGCGCAATCAACGAACCTACCATATTCGTGAGCTTGATACAATCGCTGCGCAAAGAAAGCACTTGGCGGCGCAGCGTTGCCTGATTGTCTTCCAGCTTGCCGACATAGACCCCCGTTTCGATTTCGTGTTGTGTACGGCGATTCTCAGCCCTGATTTCCTGCTCTGTCATGTCTCGCTCTGATACAATTCTACCTGTGTGCCATCCGGCATTATCAGCCGGAGAAGTGCTAGGCCATCCGGCGCCATAACCAGCGCTTCATCCTGCGTGCTTGTCACCCAGCCCAGGTTCGAGCGGGTGACGTAGGTCACATGCTGCCCGGTGTGGAGCACGAGGCGGCTGCGTGTCCGCTTGCGCCCCTGCCCGCGCTGGGCGAGGGGGGTTGGGTTGGCGAGGGGGCGCGTCATGGACGGATACCCACTTCCCGCCATCCCTGCACGAATGAGCGTTCTTCACGTTGGCGCAACGGGCTATCGGGAATCCAGTAAGCGCCGACGCCCTTGTAATCGCCATACCCAACGCCGGTAAAGCTGGTCACGCTCTCGAAATGAACGTGCTGCCCATCGGCAACCTTCACCCGAATGTGGCCGCCCCAGTTGTCCTGCTCCTTGCCGTAAGCCTTGCCCCTGTCGCTGCCACAACCGCAACCGTAATCAAGAATGATTGTGTCGCCGGGCTTGACTTCGTTGTAGCGACCAAAGAACGGGTCACATTTTGCTGTTCGTGTTTTCATGTTTCCCTCTCCTCGCCTACGATTGCCGGGATAGGCCGCCCGGCGCGGCGTGGGGTGCGAACTACTTGCGCTCGTTGATTTCTTTCCAAGTGAGATGGTCTGCATAGGCCATGTCGCCGGAAGTGATGTACTCGCCGCCAACCTTCATCTTGATTTCTAGCGGCGTGCCTGCATGTTCTGACGTGTCGAAGAACGGCGATGCTTCTGCGTCGGGTGCAATACCCGCGAGTGCAGCGGCTTTGCGGACGGCAATACCGAACTGTGAGAGTTTCATGGTGTCCCTTCCTTCCTCTGCCTGCGAATGCCGGGATAGGCCGCCCGGCGCGGCGTGGGTGGGCTATTCCTCAAGCGGCTCAAACGCGGTGGGCAGTTCCGACATTGCCAGTTCTACGGCGGCTTCCCAGGCATAATGGTCGATCTCTTCCTCGTTCAATTCGCCGGTGTCCAAATCTTCATCGTAGAAACTCTCTGCGGTTGGGTCAAAATCACACTGACTATCGGCGTACAGGTCGGAAACTCTGAAAGCGATAGCGTTATCATGCCAGGGATTCCAGGGGGCCTGCGCCTCTTTGAAATACACGGTATCGATCGTGTTGTCGCCATCGGTATCGACGGCGTAAGCCTGCCCCATATAATCGGTGTCATAGCCGGGATCGGCCTGCTTAACGATTGCCTCTGCGATTTCCTGGCGAATGTCACTGGCGATCTTGTAGGTGCCCATTTCAATCTCCTTCTCTTTATTTTGTCATTCCGGGTCACTCGTGTGCCCGATCCCTCGTCTGGGTTGGGGCTGGTGCCTGATTGCGGCTCAGGCGGGCCGTGGTGGTGGGTTAGGCGTTGCGCTTGTCAGGCGTCCACTTGATGTCTGCGGCGCTTTCGCCGTCGTGCCAGGTGCCGAACAGTGTGTCGCCGTACTCTGACCGCCCACGGAGTAGGCGATTTGTGTAGCGGCCCTGAATCCGCTCCTCGACAATCGTGCAGTTTGTCACGCCGATGGCCTTGAGTGCGTTTCGATCTGCCTGTGAAAGTTCCATTTTCTTGCTCCTGTGTGGTTTCGCTCTTGCTCGTTCAGATGCCGGACTCGTACCGGCTGACCACGTTCCTTGCTTTTGCTACACTTTGGCGGCTCTTGACCGTTTGCCCTTCCGGGTGTCGCCTGACTGTCCAGGCCCTGTTTGTCGTGCGTATTTGGTTGTGTGCCTATGATTCTAGCACGAAATCACCGGCGTGTCAATAGGGTAGACTTGGATTATTGTGCACAGTTTCGCCGGGGCGTCAGTTGGATTATTGTGCAGTAACGGTAATGTCTGTGCCTAGCGGGTCGCCGTTGGGCAGGTGGATGTCACTGCGAATAGCCTTCGCCGTGCGGCTGGCCGTGCTTAGGTATGTTTCCTCGGCAGCCTCGCTGCCGGTGTCCTGCACGCTCATAGCCCGCGCCAATTCTCGCACCCCTTCAGCCGGAGAAAGCCACAAACCGCGCCCCTTCTCCGTTGCCATGTAGGACAAAATGAAGTCGTACCATTTGCCTGGTTCGGGCAAGGCGGGCGCGTTCCATGCAGGTGTTGCAGGGGGTGTTGCAAGGGGTGTTGCAGGGCTGTTCTCTCGTGTGGACTCCCCCTCGACCGTCACCACTGGAACGGTGGAACGCTCCCCACTCACCAACCTACTCACCCGTGGCATCCCGGCCAAGACAACCGGCAGCGCAGCCCGCATGTCGAAGGTTTTGAACGTCTGCCCGGCGTAGTGGAACGTATACGGCTGTAGCTGATGGGCGTTGTAGTAGCCACCCGTGGAGCCATAGTTTAGCGGCAATTTTCCCGTCACTGGCGCAGCGTTGACTACGATACCCCGCGGCCACTTCTCTACAGACTGGTCCTCGATTACCATGTGGATCCCCGTTGCGCCAGCCAAACGCATGATGGACTGCAACGGGACGATGACTTCCTTGAGTACACCGGCATCGTCGGCCACCGCACACAGATCGCCAAACTCCGCGACCACGACCACGATTCGGCGCGGTGGGGCTGTCTAGCTCGCTGATGTTGGCGGCGCCTGCCTGCCCTAGCACAATATCACGCTCCTGATAGATGTCACGCAGTTTCAGCACGGCGTCACCGAAAGCGCGGGGGTCACTGGTATCAACCAGTTCTGCGCAATTCTTGAACTCGCCCCAGTCCTTGAACCGGCGTCGATCCAGCACGATAACCTGCGCACCCGTCCGCACAGCGCCAGCGGCAACAGTTTTAATCAGATTAGTTTTGCCGTTCTGCGTCATGCGCGTGGACCCGTAGATGGGGCGTCTCGGTCATGTCCCACTTAACCAGGCTCCCACCCGCCTGCCCCATTACCAACTTCGTCCGCGTGTTCTGGTTCATGGCCTCCACTGGCGTCCACTCGCGCACCTGGGCCGGGACGGGTGCGGCCACGGGTGCAGGTTCCGGCAGCGCCAGGGGCTTACGGGGTGCGTCAATCAGGCGGGCTGCACCGACGGCACTGGCTGGGCGAGACAGTGAACCGTACTTTGTACTCGCGCGAGGCATCACCCTGGAATGCCAGCCTGTATGCCGCTGGTGCGCTCCACCAATGCCCGGATGGTTGCCTGTATGTGCCAACCCGCCGCGGGTTCCTGCTCGGTGATGACGCCCGTGCGCGTGTCGATGATAGTCGCCGGGCCAATCGCCAGCGAGGGATCGTAGACCAGGATGCGCCCATCGTGGAGCTTGTACCGTTGCAACGGGAAGCGCCCATCCACCTCACGCAAAGCGCGCTCGTTGCGTTCGCTGAACTGCTCCACAACCACAGACCACCGAACACCAGCGCACCGGCAACGATCAACCCCAACACCACCCAGGCTGTAATCGTCAGGAAGCGCCCGACAAAATCTAGCGTGCTGTCTACCGTATCAGGACGCGTAAACGCCGCGCTCCCGACGAGCACGGCGAGAAAGAAGAAAAAGGAGATCCAAAACCACTTCACTGTGGCGCCCCAAGCAGATCGGCCAGGAATAGTCAACCCAGCGCGTGAACACCCCACCCGCGGCGCAACGCCCCACGCGGGCGGCAGCTTCCCGGCCTCGTCGCGACCGTTGGCGGGTAGCAGACCCTTCTGACGCAGGAGATACCCGGCCCAAGCAGCCTGTTCGTCACGCACGGAGAAGGAGATTGTTTTGCCATCGGCACCACGGCCAAAAATTTCAATGCCATAGGCGCGTAGCATTAGTTCGCACGTCACGATAGCCCGTGATGGCGCTTGTTTGGCAGATCGTAAAGCTTCATGGCCGCACCCGATCCGCCCACGGCACATCCACGACGCAATTCAGCGCGGTTGCAAATGCCATCATTGCGGCCACGAAGCCAGCGCGTATAGGCGGGGGCTGTGGGGCCGAACTGCATTGCGGCCTCATTCGTGAGCCATATCGCCTACAAAATGGCTTCTAGGTCGGCCTTGAGGAACACGTCTGACCCGCGGATAGGAGAACTCACCTGTCACCCCCCTGACAATCAAAAAGCCCACATTTGGCTGTGGGCTTGTGTTACACTACCTGGTGGACGTGACAGCCTCACGCCCACCAGCACCCCGCGTCATGTCCGGTCGACGTGGGGTCTGCTTGCGCCTCACATCCTGAACTTGCCACACTAAAACCGCAACGCCTGATTTGCCGCCATCTGTGCGTCCATCTCCGCGCCAATCCGCTCCCAAACGCCTTGTCGCTCGGCACGTGTACCGCGTCCATCCGGCGCCGGTTCCAGGTCGAAATGCTTCGCCACGTCTGCCCAACTCCACCCGGTCTGTTTCAGCAGAGACTTACGCGACACCCCACCGCGCCGGTCGGCGTCATACTTGCCATGCTGCGGATGCAACCGTCGCCGTCATCCAGCGCCGCTTTCGTGGCGTTGAAGACAGCCGGGTCCTTGAGGCAACAGCGCGCATGGGCCACGGAACTAGAGCCTTTGCGCACCAGACGCCCGCAGTGGGGACACGCAACTTGTTCCTGCCAGTGGTGGCGGGCCATGACTAGGGCGCTCCCGGCGTGCAGATCCGATACGTGCGGTATTCGTAGTGACAGCCGGTTTTCGTACAATGCTGCACCACGGATTTGTAATACCGACAGGTGATGACCGGCTTGTCTGGCGGTGCAGCCTGGCCGGTGTAACCCAGCTAACAAGCAACGCCAGAGCGAGAACTACAGCGGCAGTCTCGGCATTGATGTACTTGTGAACAAGCCGTTCCAAGTGTTCCAACCTGACAGCCAGTTCCGCTATATGCCCGTCCTGCTGTCCTATGCGCCGTTCCGCGCTCCGTAGTGCGTGCCACAGGAGATCCGGCAGTGGGGCGAGTTGCGGCGGGATGTACTCGGTATCGCTCCCCACCACGGGCGGGAATAATTCGCTGTCGATTTCGTGTCTCATGCTTCAAACTCCTTTAGTCCAGCCTCTATCACCTCGCCCCAGGTCACACCAAGCGCCTGTAAGCGTTCGTACTGCGTCTTTGATGCATAGGGACGGGGAATGTACGCCTTCCGTGCAACCTGGGGGCGTGTAACCACACTAACAGGGCTATCCTGCACCGTCACGCCATCGCCGTTGACGTGAATCCAAACTGGTTCGCACTCGGATACCATGATGACGGTATCCGGGCCAGTCTCGCCCACAATACCGATTTGCCACACCGCGGCGTCAGGACTGGCGGCGCTCACTGCTTCTAGCACCGTCTTCGGTAACAATGGCAGCCCGACATAGCCGCGCAGTGCATTCCGCATCTCGCGGGATAGACCCGCCTCCCCCTTCTCGAACTGCTGCCAGCGCGGTTTTGATGGGCCAGAGCCAAGCAACTCGATGCACTTGTCGTAGCTGCGCGGCTTGTCGCTCCCCACCTGGCGCAACTCCTGCCCAGATGTCGGCGTAGTCCTGGGTAGACAGGTCGTCTAGGGTGGCGTCTTTGGTGAGAGAGTACGGGCGTCATAGTCGGCCACATCCCAGCGTCAACGAGCCACGCAACAATCTCGATCCAGATCCTTCTGCACTTCACCGCCATCGATATAGCACCAGGAATACACAGATACCAGTCGCATCCACCGGTACCGCATCCCGCCATGCCTGCAACTTCTCACACTCGGCCTCGAGTATTGAGCCGCCCATTGTTCTCGAAACGCAGGTCACGGCGTAAAGCATCACGCTCTCCTGCCATCTCCTGCAACGCCAAATGAAACGTAGTGCAAGCCTTGCGTTCCTGTTCCAGTTCTTTCCGCAGCGCCGCGTTCTCGTCTTGCAATCGATCCATCTCCTGTTCGAGTCCATCATCCCCCTCCCGGCAAGCCCCAGGCGTCCTCCGCAATCCGCAACTGACGTTCAACGAATGCCCCGTAATAGAACTCATAGCTTTTCTGTAGCGGTCCCGTTCCTTCTCCAACCGTGCAACCTCCTCTGTCAGCCCGGTTACAACGGCTTCCAGTTCAGCGACCTTCGCCCGCAGGTCGGGGGCGTCTGACGCGTCTAGCAACATGGTGGCGAGGGAGTCAATGGGGTTGGACATTACCCGATCTCCTTGAACGGATAGGGGAAACACCACCCCAACCGCTCCGCCTGCACCCTGAGCACTTCCCGCCAGTCAGATGGGTATTCAATGCTCTTGGACTCGCCATCGCCTTCCATGTAGAGTGTGGCGTGTCCGGTCCCTTCGCCCCAGTCCTGCCAAGCAATGCCCATGCGCTCTACATCGGCTTTCAGCGTGTCGATCCCCGTCGCCAAGTCTGCCACGTAGTAGCGGAGAACTACCGTCCCTTCGCTACTCTTATCGTCGCAAAACCCTGCATCCTGAAACGGAGACCGCAGCGACCATAAACCGCTACCATCTGGCTTAACTACGATTCCGACTGACGTATACTTGCCTACCATCGCCCTACCTCCTGGGGGAGTGTCGCCACTCCCCCGAACACTGCGCCTAAAACGGAATCTCGTCAGCCGGGTTTGTAACCGGGCTGACAACGCTGCCAGTCGTGTCGTAGTCGCTCCCCTCGATCCCCAGCCGCTTAATCAATTCCTCATACTGGTGGCGAATCGAAATGATCTCAGCCTTCAGCACCGGGTCTAGCGGTTCGTCCACGTTGATAGACAACTGCCCGTAGGTAATCCCCGCCTTGTTTTTCGTCTGCACCAGGCCCAACTTGAGCCAAGTACGGAAGTAAGCGATACTTCTGCGTGCTGCGAGTCGAAACAAACGTATCCCAAACCTTCGCAGACGTCGGCGGTAGCGTCAACACCGCGGGCTGCCCACCCCTTGAGGACAACCGGGAGCTTTCTCATGTCCTTGCAGGCTTGTGACCCGTTCGGGCCAGTGCCAAATTCCGCCAACGGGCAACTCGCACACGCCCATGCCGCTCTGCTCGCTCCTTGTCGGTCGTCAGCAATGCCGGGTGCTGGACTTCCATCCCCAACGCATCGCCCACTTGGGACGATTCGACATCGAAATAACCGTTCTCGCGGTCTGGGCTGCTGCACAATGGGGGCAGTCCAGCCGTGTCCTTTGACGGCCAGAACGCCCTGAGCCTTCTGCGCCTTCGCCACGATTGCGAACAATGGCTGCGACAAGATACCACCGTCAGCGGTCTGAAAAGCCAAAAGCCCGCCACTGGCTGAGCCGAATCTTTTCCGGTATGAACTCGCCCCAGTCGTCGCCCTCGGCCTGCATCTCGGCAAATATGGCTTCATCCAGCAAAGCCAACTCCGCTACTTCCTGTTCGGTCTTCACGATTGCGTTTTTCATGGTACAGATTCCTTGCCCGGTGATTACCCGCACCGGGACGGGGTTAAGAGTGTTAGACGGGTTACAACCTACTTCGCGGCGTTCAACATGCTCGACACCAGTTCCGCCGCGGCCTTCGTCGCACTGTACCGCTTCTCGCACTGGTCAAGCGCCATCTTTGCATCCTCGGCGGCATACTCCGCTTTGCGCATCGCCTGATACGGACCCGCCAAACCGTTGGCCTTCTGTGCCTTGACCAGTAGGGCCGCTACCTGGGCCTTGCGCTGATCTACGGTGATCTTGCCGTCTACCGGCGCAATCATCTGGTCATACGTCCATTCGGTCTCCGCATCCTTGTACGTCTTGGCCGCGTCCTTGTGCATCTTGCGCGTGACGTGCTCCTGCTCAATCGCCATCTCAACATTGTCTGTCACCTCAGTGAGAAACATCAGGATCGAACCTGCATCCACCAACAGTTGTGACAGCGGGTTCTGCGCACGGGCCAGGGCAAGCTCGGCCTCCAACAGTTTCGCTTCCTCCAAGACCTTCTGGTATTCCTTCGCCTCGTCAATCAACTTCTGAAATTCAGTGCTCATGTGTCGTCCTTCTCCTGTATCCTGAATTAGTGCCGCCATCGCCGTCATCTGTCCGACTACCATCCGGCGCCACGTACGCGGCAGCACTGCCTGTAACCACACTTACAACCGCTACATCTCACGGGTAAACGGTACTGCCTCTGCCTCATAGCGCCGGGCGTCCACATACCCGCGCAACTGGTGCTGATTGCTGCACATTCCGGGCCGAGTTTGCGCATGTACTTGCGCTGCCCTTCCAGGTACTCCACAAAGTTGGCCGTTGGGTCGCTCTGGGGTGGCTTGGCTGGAACAAACGTATTGCTTTTCTTCGCGTGGTGTGTCATAATCGTGTTGAGCATACTTCCCTTTCCTCTCTCTGCTCTGGGCCACGTCATTACAGTGACAGTGGCCCAACTTTTTTGCCCCTTGTAACCTGGGTGACAACCGCTGCTGTCTGAATTCAAGAATACCATACAACTTATAGACTGTCAATCCCCCAAAATAACGAATTTCGTTTTGAGTCTTGACAATCTATAGATACCTGTGCTAAAGTATTCGCAGGAGGTTACACTATGCCCGTAAAAATCAATCGAATCTATGTCGAACACCTGTTATTGAACCGGAACATGACATCCCGCGATCTCGCCAAAGCCACGGGGCTGGGTGAGGCAACCGTCTACAATGTCATGGCCGGTAAGTCCTTCTCCTCTGATACCCTGGGGCTGCTCGCCAACTACCTGAACGTGCCAGCCGAAGACCTTATCAGCAATCGTCCTGTGGAAGTGAAACTCGCCCACAACGGCCACACGGCAATGGAGCCAGCATGAAACGCCGCAAACTAGCGAAACCCTACGCTATCAAGGCTATTCGGCATGGTAGCGTTTGGCGCGGGCTGCTACTCCGTGACGGAACATCTATCTTTGAGTGTTACGCCGGAACCAAGCGCGGGGCAGGCGACCAGACCAGGGCGCACGCCAGGGAGATCGGCATAGCCCATTAACCATGACAACCCAACTAGCACGCGCTGCCGTGTGGTACGCAAAACACGGCTGGACAGTGTTCCCCCTGCAGACCGGGGACAAAAGAACCGTACAAGGGTATCGGCTGCTATGATGCGACCAACGATGTCGCACAGATTGCCGCATGGTGGACACAGCATCCCCAGGCAAACATAGCGCTCCACTGCGGCGGGTGCAACCTGTTGGCCCTTGACCTGGACAAGTACAAAGACACGTACCAGGGCAACGGCTGTCCTAACCGGCGACGACGAAAATACCCTGACCTCCATCACCGGCAACGGGGGAACCCACCTGATCTATACCGTTGAGGACGGGCAAGCGATACGGCAATGACCGGGGCGACCTGCCACCCGCCATTGACGTGAAGTGCTGGGGGGGTACATTGTATTGCCACCATCGATCCACCCCAGCGGCAACGCCTACCAGTGGGAAACCGGCTACAGACCCGACGAAATCCAGCCGCGACCACTCCCGGCGCAACTCTGGCGCATCCTGGAAGCTGCCTGGAAACCCAAACGCATAGCAGGACCACCCGATAATTTCGCCGTGGCAATGTCGCTCAAGCAGGCGGAATCCGTGCTTGAAGCCCTTGATATTCCCGTCCTCTCCATAGATGTGTATGCCAAGACGGGGCGTGTGATTACGTTGAAATCGTGCCCGTTCGCACCGGAGGACAATCGTCATGCAGACGACAAAGCAAGCTACGTTATCGTTGAACCGGACGGCCACCTCCGCCGCGGGTTGCCTACACGAACGATGTTGGAACCGACTCAAAGCAGAACGGCGCGGCGGTTGGCAATGGCTCATCCACCAAAGAACAGCAGAATACCGCACCGAAGAAACCGCGTAAGGAAGATGAGCTTACCAAAGCCTATGTCACCGAGTCAGCCGACGACGACGGGAACGCCAAATGTGCCTACATCATCTTTGGCGATCAGTTTTTGTACTGCGATACGTTGGGTTGGCTTAGTTGGCAAGGAACCCATTGGCAACTAGACGCCGCCGAAGCATCCCTTGACCGGGCGATCTTGAAAATGCTCAAGGCGCGGCGTTTGGCGGCAATCCACGCGGACAAAGAACCGATTGTTAAAATGACAAATGGCTCGAATAAGCATATGAGCGACTGCAAGCGCATCTTTCGGACAATGGTCACAATCGAGATCGGTGAGTTTGATTCCTCGCCGGACACCTTGAACGTTGCCAACGGGGTGCTAGACCTGCGCACGCGGGACTTAACGCCCCATCACCCAAGCCAACGTTACACCCATTGCGCCAGCGTTGAATATGACCTGGAAGCCGACGATTCGGTATGGGTTAACTGGTTGGTGGATGCGGTAGGGCATGAGCAGGCGGGCTGGCTGCAACTTGCCATTGGTTACACCTTGACCGGGCATACCAGAGAAGAAATCTTGTTCTATCTGTTTGGCCCACCCCGCGCCGGAAAGGGTATCTTCACCGAGACGATCTTGGCGATGCTTGGGAAACCGCTGGCCGCTGAAATCAACTTCGGAACGTTTACGGCACGGCGGACGGGCGACAGCCAGAATTTTGACCTGGCGCCGCTGAAGGCGTGTCGCATGGTAGCGGCATCCGAATCGAATTCCTACGAGAAGTTCAACGAGGCCAAGCTAAAGAACCTGACGGGTGGCAACGAAATCTATTGCGCCTTCAAGAACAAAACTCACTTCAACTATCGTCCGCAGTTCAAGATTTGGTTATCCAGCAATGAGCCGGTCCATGCCGACCCTGACGACGAGGCAGTATGGGGCCGCATCCGCACGATTGAATTTCTCCATAGTCACCTCGGCCACGAAGACAAGACACTCAAGCGCAAGATGCGATCCCATGACGTGTTGCGGGGCGTGCTCCTGTGGGCTGCGTATGGCGCTGAAAAGTGGTACAAGCTAGAGGCGACCGGACTAACCGAACTCGCCAGGAGCGTGGAGCTAAAGGAAAAACATCGGGAAGGGTTGGACGCCGTTGGGATGTGGCTGGATGAGTGCGCAACACGGGAAGATGAAAAAGCATTTACGCCGGCAGCGGAGCTATACACCAACTATAAATACTGGTGTGAACACAACGGGCAGGAACCGAAGCATATGCGGACGTTTTCTCAGGCTCTTTTGCGCAAGAACTTGAAGGCAGAAACGACAACGAACACCCCTCGATCCCAAGCTGAAACGCGGTTTTGTCGGGGTGAAAATTTTGTAATTTGTGACGTGTGACACATTGTGACACTATTTTTCATATATTAGCCTCGCGTATAGGAGAATAGAAATAAGGTGAAAAGTTCTGTCACAATCTGTCACACGTCACAAAACTGAAAAATTACACGAGGGAGAAAGTATGGCAAGCAAGCCGATTTCACTAGCAGGACAGATGTTTTCAACACAGGACGCTGCACGAAAATGGATACGCGAAATTTTAGCCAGTTATAAGCCTGGAATGACGGTCAATTTGGTTGATTCGGCGCTGCTCTTTGACCTGGTGCAACGTCACCCCCACGCCCGGCCAAAAGATTGGGTGCGGGGTGGCGGGTTTCCGAGTTGAAAAGAATCCAGAATACCCAAGCGCCACATGCTTTATCCTGGTACGCACGGACGGCAGCACAACCGATTTCAGTTACCGGGAGTGCTTACGCCCCACTCCGCACGGGCAGAAAGTGACCAGTGCTTTCCGGGTGGCTATCGAGCCTGATATTTTCCAGTTCAAGCAGGCGTGCTTTGACCGGGCAGCACTTGACGGTAACGATCCGCTACGCTGCCCCATCACGGGCGAGGTGCTGGGCTTCGTCGGTGCCCACGTCGATCATACGCCACCTGACACCTTCGCTAATTTGCTAGACGATTTCCTGACGGGTGCGGGCGAGACGTTAACCGACTTGGAAGTAAAGGCCAGTGTAGACCACACCTATTCAGACCGGGCTCTGCGATCAGGAGTTGGAAGCCCGGTGGATTGCCTTTCATCGGTTCAATGCGAATCTACGCATTGTCAGTAAGGCGGCGAATTTGTTGCTTATTCCGCGGATGGTTTACGCATAATTTCCCCACCCCGTCGTGTTGGCGGGTGCGGGGCGGGGCGGGAAGAGGGGGGAGGACAGCATGAAACCGACAAGGCCGGCACTACGCTATCACGGTGGTAAATGGCAGCTTGCGCCTGGATTATTGGGTATTTTCCAGATCACGAATGTTACGTCGAGCCTTTTGGCGGCGGCGCATCTGTGCTACTCAGCAAGCAGCCATCCTTTATCGAGGTCTACAACGATCTGAACGGTGATGTCGTGAACTTCTTTCGCGCGTTCTACAGGAAGCAACCGGCAGACTTGTTTGCGGCTATCGATTTGACGCCCTACAGCCGACAGGAGTACACCGAAGCGCAGGAGATGACGGGCGACGATGTGGAGCGCGGTAGAAAGTTCTACGTATGGGCGTGGCAGGGACGTGGGCGGGCGGGAGTGCCTGAGCCTGGGGGCTGGCGCTTTATGACCAGGGCAACCAGAGGCACAACGCCGGCGCAAGACTGGTGCAACAATCAACACCTGTGGGCAATCGCCCAAAGGCTAAAGCGCGTGCAAATCGAATGCGACGACGCGCTAAAAGTCATCGCCCGCTACGACTCGCCCACTACGCTGTTTTATGTGGATCCGCCTTACGTCCAATCTACCCGTGGGTCTCGGTGGGCATTCACGGCATATGCGCACGAAATGGACGATGCGGCCCATGGGCGCTTGGCAGAATTGCTGCACCGGGTTGAGGGGTCGGTTATCGTCAGTGGCTATCCATCGCCATTGTATGAGCGGTTTTACGGCGATCGGGTTCGTGTGGAGTGCGAGAAGTTTCAGGGTGAAAGCGGCGCTGCCACTGAGGTGCTATGGATGTGCGTAAGGCCGCCGCTTCCCACGTTGTTTGACCTTTATGGGCGAAAAGACGCGGAGGTGACGGCATGATTCCCCTCACCGCATTTCTCGCCAGTCCTGACACGTTGCGCATTCAGTTCCGCTACGACGCTGACACCGTAGCTGAAATCAAGACCATTGCCGGCGCCAGGTGGCAGCCAGAGGGCCGCTACTGGACGGTGCCGCTGTTCAAGCTGGACTCGCTCTGCGCCCTGTTTGGCGAGCGGCTGGCGCTGCACCCGGACGTGGCGAACGCGTACATTGCGCCTATCGTTGCCAAGCCAAGGGGCAAGCGCAAAGGGGCGCAAGGTGTGGATACACAGCAGGTAGCCCCAAAACCCCAGGACGGTGGCGATTTTGGGCATAGCGGGGCAACGGGCACTCCAACGAAGTATGACGAAATGTTAGCGAAGAATCTGCCCGGCGTGGGTGATTGCGGAAAATAAGCAGAAGGCGATGCAACGGAAGGGGAAACGATGGCAGCGTTAACGATCCAAAAGCACGACTTGCGGCAGCAGATCGCCGAACAGATGGGCGAGTACTACGACCTGCTAGACGCGGAGGAACGGCGCCTGATGATAACCGCACTGGCTTACGAGTGGGGCGGGCTGTTGTCGGTGTCCGCGACTGCAAGACTGGCTCGACAAGTTGCAACGGCGCACGGCTGAGAAAAGGGAGGAGTGATGGACACTGACAACGGCTTTGAACTGCACTGTCAATGCGGGAAATGCAGCCGGCGGGCAACGGTCACGGTCACGGACGGCAGACGCGCGGTTGGGTCATCGAGGGCAAGAAGGGGCGCAACCTGGTGTCACCGGGCGAGATGGCCGAATGGCTGTACACGGCTGAACTGTGCTTCGGCGGTGGCAAGGCGTTGTGGATTGACTACGGGCAGGCTGATGAAGTGCGGGCGTGGTTGGAGGCGCGGGGTGTCGTGATTCCAGCGGAGAAGGTGCCGGCATGAAAATCAAGACAAGGGCCAAGACCATCGACATCAAGTTTGAGAATCGCCAAGAATCCATCGCCTTCATGCGGCAGTTTGGCTTCGTCCACATGGTGGTGGCGCTTCAAGAGGCAGAGGACAGGGAACGGGCGAAACTTGGGGCATCTTCGGCGGGACACGGAAAGGGAACCAGAATTCACCTTTAATCCACCCATCCCAAGCAAGAAGGGAAAGGAAGCATTAGCCCCGCATCGGCACGTCAGCGTAGACGTGGAGAAATTGACGCCAGGCAACCGGGCGTACTGGGCCGAACACACCAGCGACATGGCCGGCGTGGTGACGCTGCGGAACGGAACAAAAGCCGCGTAACGTTCGGAATGGGCGGGTGGGCTGGTTCGAGAATGACGTGCTGCTGGCTGAGGTGGGGCAGGGGGAGCTATGGGGATGACATTAAAGGCACCTTTCCCCTATTTTGGTGGAAAATCAAAAGTTGCGCCAGAGGTATGGGCAGCCCTGGGCGACGTTGACAATTACATTGAACCCTTCGCCGGGAGCCTTGCCGTGTTGCTTGGGCGCCCCGCGCCGGCACCAGGGCAGTACGGAGACCGTCAACGACGCTGACGAGTATCTGGCTAACTTCTGTGGGCTTTGGCCGATAACCCGGAAGCGGTCGCACACTATGTTCACTGGCCGGTCAATTAGGCGGATTCGTTCTCGGCATATGTGGCTTGTCCAGGTGGGGAAAGCGCAGATGCAAGCGGGGATGCAAGCAGATCCCGAATGGTACGACGCCAAGATTGCCGGATGGTGGGGTGGGGGATTGCGCAATGGATTGGGGCCGGTTGGTGCAGCGGTAATGGGCCGTGGAGTGTGGATGCTGGGCAACTCGTCCACCTGGGGAACGCGGGGCGGGGCCGTCAACTGGCAACTCGTCCACCTGGGTAACGCGGGGCAGGGCGTCAACCTGGGCAACGTGTCCACCTGGGGAACGTGGGGCAGGGCGTCAACCGGCAACGCGTCCACTGGGGAACGCGGGCAGGGCGTCAACCGGCAACGCGTCCACCTGGGGAACGCGGGGCAGGGCGTCAACCGGCAACGTGATACAGAATCGCTGTATGAGTACATGCGCGAACTGGCCGACCGCTTGCGTCTGGTTCGGTGCCTGCTGTGGCGACTGGGCGCGGGTAGTCACGAACGGGGCCATGAGTTACTGGCGCGACCGTGGGCGTCTTCCTTATCCGCCCTACAGCACCGAAGCTGACCGGATATGGGGCCGTATGCACATTCCGGTACGGTGGCGCATGACGTGCGGGAGCTGGCCGTTACCAATGGCGAAATCCCCGCTTACGGATTGCTCTTTGCGGGTACGATGGCGAGCACGCTATGCCGTCCTCGGCGGAATACGCCTGGAAAGCGAATGCCAGTTTTCAGAATGCCAGCACGAACGGGGCCAACATTACGAACCGGCATCGCGAACTATTCTTGGTTCGCGCCTCATCTGCCTGCATGTTAAGCCGACATTGTTCGAGATGGAGAAACTGTGAGTGACGTGGACCGCGAGCTTGCCGACATCCTGAAGCGCAGTACCCAACTGCGGGCGCAGGCGCACTTGACGGTGCGTCTTTCCCGTCGCCAGAGGAGTTCTACGCGGGCAGGCTGACCGCATCACCGCGGCGCACGTGGTGATTACGGCGCAACGGCGGCGAATGCGGAGCCTTACGAGCCTGAGATGCAGGCGGCCGTCATCGCGTGGGCCGACAGCCAGACTCACCCGGCGCTGCGCTGGCTTTTCCATGTGCCCAATGGCGAATACCGCACGAAGGCGACGGCAGGGCGCTTGGTGGGTATGGGCGTCAAAGGCTGGCTGTCCCGATCTCTGGCTGCCCTGGTGGAACGGGCTGAATTGCGGGGTCATCATCGAAATGAAACTGGCGACCCAACAAGCCCACGGCGGAGCAACTGGAGTGGATCGAACACTTGTGGCAAAACCGGTGGCGCGTCGAGGTGCGCGATAGCGTGGAGGCAGCTATCCAGGTTTTACGGGAGTACCTTGATTTTCCCGCCGAAGTGTGATATGCTAAGTGCAAGTTCTCGCCAGGACGCAAACCAGGCTTTTGTTTTGCCGGTAAAGCCCGGCGCATATCCCGCAAGCAAAATGCTTGGTCTGTCTCTGGTGAGATCGGGATCTGCGTCGGGCTTTGTCGTTCAAGGAGATCGGCATACGACACAAAAGTTAGCGTTAGAAGAATGCGAGACGAGTATCAGTATGATGGGCGACAACCGCTGACGAGTGGAAGATTGTCACCGACGATCCGCTGTGGCTGGCGGCGCTCTGGAGCGGATGGGATTCAAGTCCCATTTTCAACGGGGGCTACTTTTTGGTACACAGTTCCCGCTGACCTGCGTTATCGTGCGCAGGTTCCCGCTGTCAAGCCAATGAGCGACGAACAGCGCGAAAGGCGCGGGTGCGAATGACTGGCGCTCAAGGCGAAACAGATGGCAAAAAAGGAACAGAGTCATTCGGATACACTTTCGGGGGTAGACGTTGCAAAACGTGACTGATCGCACCTGTTTTTCAGGCAAGAAATGGCAACCGTGAGTATTTCCTAACCGGCCTGACGCATTCACTGAGAGTGGGCGGCGCGTTTCCTTCGTGTATTTCCTTCCCGTCGATAAAAACAAGTGGCGATCCAGACTCCGGCTCAACTGGTTCGCACCGCGGCAGGCTGAACGATACATGGGGGTGGCAGCGTCTTGGGGGCGTTGTCACCCCACTGACAGGCAATTATGAGCAAAGCAACCCTGGACGCAAGGCAGAACGTGGCGGCACTGGTGCGCAGACAATCGGGCATTAGAGTGGATGCTAGAGAGGTACGCTATGGCAATAAGTGGACAGGCGACGAAGGCTTTCCGTTCCAGGTCATCGGCGGAAAGTTGGAACAATACCGCGAAGTCACGACGCAAAATAGCCTGTGCGCAGACGTGCAGACCGCCATCGAGCAACTACAGCGCGGCGAGGTGGCGACGGTGCGGGCGAGCGATGCGTTCGCGCTGCGGCGGAAGTGGAGCGTTGTAAGTGGGGTGACAGAATGAACACCTGGCGCAATGATAAGCCGGTCCCCCATCATTACGTCTACGTCTGGGGCAACGGGACAGACACGGTGCCGGCCTACTGGACGGGCAAGTGCTGGCGCAACGAGGCGGGGAAGATCGTGCATGACGTGACGCACTGGCGGGAAAATGAGCCCTGTCACCCAGGTTACAAACCCTGTTACCCAGGTTGCAGAGGGGAAAGGGTATGATTACACTACCTACGCAGGCTTACGTGATTGATTCCCCATGCTGAGTACAACGCTCTGCTGCAAGAGGTGACGGACTTGTTGCGGGACTGGGAAGCGGCAAGAAAACAAGCGAAGCGCTGCGCAAACGGAAATGGGAATATTCCGACTGTTGCTCCAGACTGGCGAAGATATGGGACGTTTCGCAGCAAGACTTACTACGAAAAGCGCGGGACGGGTGGAATGCTCGTGCACTACGATGAAGACTATCTAAAAATGGCGTTGAAGGAGCAGAAGAATTGCAGCATCAAGGCTGTCACCCAGGTTACAACGGAGGAGGCATGCTTAACTCATTGCCCGTCACCCCTTCTTTACCCTGAACGTGATCCTTGCCCTCCTGTTCGCGTTGCTGCGGTTGTACGGGTAGCTTGTAACCCAGGTTACAGGCAAAAAGAAAAGGGGCGAGCATTGCTGCCCGACCCCTTTTATTGTCTGGCCATGCGGGATTCCCCCGCTACACTATTCCCCGTTCACCGTTCCCAGTCTCCCCGGTTCCTCGTCTATAGCCTCACGGTTACAACGTGCCCGACAACAAGACCTATCTTACCACCCCTGGCGCCCTAAGTCAAATGACGTAGGGCATTCTTGTTACCCTCCTAACAACCCCCGATAGTGCTCCCCTAGCGGCGTCAGGGCCAACGCACCCGCTGTCACTAGATTCTGTCCCATGAAATGCGTTGTGCAAATCGTGGTCGCTGTACCATAGCGCGGTATGCAAGCGCGGGTCGGTGCGCAACGTCTTGGCAATCCGCGACATGATGGCAGCCTGGTCGCTGCCCACGGCGCCGTTGGTCTCGGATAACACGGTGGACCGTTCCAGCCCGCGCGTGACTGCTGCCAGGAGCACCATAGCTCCCAAATGCGCGACCAGTCATCGGCGTCGTTGGCAAAGTAGTGGTGCACGTTCCAGAAGTTTCCCACGGGGCCCCCGGCGTCGAGGTAGCGCGCCAGCCAGGCCAGCCCGGTTGACCAGAGGATGACGCCTGGCGCGGCGAAGTTGTTACCAACGCGAGCTTGCCACTCACGCACAAACTCAGCGGCCACGGTCGGCGGTGTGGGCGGGTCGGCCCAAGATGGTTCGTTGCCAAGCTCCCACAGTTCTTCACCCGCCCCCTCCATCGCCTGTGTGTTCGATTCAGACGGGGCAAGCACGAACACGGCCGGCATGTAGCCGTGGATTTCCTTGTTGTGGTCCCAAAGCCAGTCTTTCCAACACGGAGGTTTCAACAGGGCAAGGCTGCGGTCGCGCCAAGCATGGTCACGCTGGTGCGCAATGCCGACACCCAGGCGGAGGGGCGGGGGCTGGCCGTCACTGACCAGGGGCAGCCAGATTTGCATCGCTAGACGGGGTCGCCGGCAGACCCTTGACGTCGACCGCAGCCCCGAGATGGCTAGCCGGGGCCGCGCTGAGCGTCGCCCAGTTGGAGTTATTGAACGATTCCGAGGACTGATAGTGCGCCCTGAGTTCGGCAGTATGATCGGAGGTGTCGGCGGTCGGAGCGGCTTCGGTGGTGGAGGTCGTCGCGACTTCAGTGGTGCTCGTCGTATCGCTCGTGGGGGTATCTCTCGTCCCGGTCACACTCGTAGCGGTTACCTCGCTGCTCGTGGTCGCCTCGTCGGGCAAGAGCGGTCGCAGCCAAATGTTGTAGTTGGCGCCGCCGCTCTGCCACCTCGTTAGCTGGTTGGCTTTGGAGAGCTTGGCATTGAGCACGGCCAGGGCGTCACCCGCGATCACGGTCTTGCGAAGTCCTCTAGCGTCGGTGGGAGACCCGGACGTGGCCAAGTCGGCAAGCGGCCAAGGGAGATAGTTGGTCCGGTAGTCGGTGGGGCTGGTGTCGGTGTCGGGGGGCACCACCGCGCTGAACACTGCGAGAACCGTGAAGCCGTACGCCTCCCAAGTAGGCTGCGGCGCTCCGAAATTGCCCGGGTCGCTCAGTTTCACGCGGAAGGCCTCGATACCGTCCCGGTCCAGCTGCTGCTGCGCACTTACCCAGAGCCCGTCGCTGCGATCAAGACCGAGGGCGTAGATGGCAGAGGTGTAGGTGGCGCCACCGGCGTTGATTACGATGGTGGTGGTGTCCTGGTCCGTCGGTGATTCCGGGCTGCCATAGTCGACGTTCTTCTGAAACAGCTTCGCTTCCCTGGCCGCAGCCAGGATGTTCTGGATGACCTTCTCCGATACTACCGTGGTCTGCAGGTTGGGAAGCATACCCAGGGGATACTGCTCGGTGTAGGGCCCGAGGACGATGATGCGCCCGTCACCGTACATGGTGAATTCCGGTTGCCTGGTGTAGTTGGCCCCGATCTCGGGGAACGGAAGGCCACCACCGGCTGAAACGCGCAGTACCACGTCCGCCGCGCCCGTAGGATGGGGGATGGAGCCAGCCGGCGAAGTGGAGCCTGCACCGCCCGACGACGTGGTGGACGGGGACTCGGGCGTAGAGGGCGAGCCGCACGCGAGCACTCCAAAGGCGAGGACCAGGGCAAGGAGCGCGGCCAGAGCGAGGACGAACGACCGGCCCAGCATGGAGACCCCCTCCTGTTGAGTACCCGTCTAGGACGTACAGCACGCGGGCGCGTGTTCCTGCTCGGGCATAGTGGCCCGGGCCTCACACGCCAAATCCCACTTCCAAAAACATGGCGAAGTTGCAGCGCTTTCCGGATGATTGGTCGAGAAGACCGGAATGAGGCGGACTTCGCAATTCTGCATACCAAACCGAAACTGGCGCCTCTTTGCCTAACCGAGGACCCCTACTTTGATCGCCGCAGCCGCGACATCGATGAACCACAATGTAGCGCGCCCGCCTTCCATGCTCGGTCGCCCCAACCACCCCCGTCAGAACGTGGGCGATCGCGGCACCGAGCAAGCCCCCAATGAAGGTAGTAACGAAAATGTACCCGACGATGCCGAGGCGATGGGCCAAAGGCCATCCCCCCGGCTCCTTGAAAGGCACTTGTATACCGGCCCAGACACCGAAGACCACTGCCAAGAGCCCCGCGAACGCAAGACCATATCTCATCTTCGGGCGGGGGCGGCTGATCAACTGAAAGACCATCGGCCCAACGATTGGCGCCAAGAACCAGGGAGTCAGCCATACATCGTCTGGGCCGTGCGGAAGCGTGAGCCGATAGAAGAGCAACGAGTGCGGCCACGGTGACGAGCGCCGCCAGGACCGCATAGACCACGCGCTCCGCCGTCTCCCATCCGTGACCATTCTCAGCCCCGGGCGGTTCTGCGACCCTTGTATCTGCGAAGGCGGATCAGACATGGTCACCCCGGCGTCCCTTGGCGAGTGCGGGCCCTGTTCGCCCAACGTTCAGTCTGCCTGGGCAGCTAGGTCGGCCAAACGGCCAACCGTAAGATCGTCATCGCCTGAGTCCGGAGCGCCCAGCGCACGGTACAGCGTCCCGTCGCTCTTCGGAAAGAAGACAGAATATGCGCCCGCAGTGATCCAGTAGCCGACTGGGCTGTAAGTTCCCCCGAACCTCGTGTCGCTCCTGAAGCCGAAGATAATGACTTTGTCGCCGGATCTCAGCCTGGGGAAGGTCATGCCAGTATCGAGTTCGGCATCAGCCGTAGACCCGCCGGGGTAGCGAAACGCAACTATGTCCCCGACTTGGACGTCTCCCTTCAGCACTCAGTTCTGTCGTGATCGTCCAGGTCGTGTAGATGAGCGGCACCTCCTCCTCGTTGGTGGCGTGCCAACGGGTGCCGTCGGGACTGTTCCAGGCGGCGGGGAGCTGCTCGATCACGACTCCGGAAAGGACGACTTCAGAGTTCCTCAGCAAGTCATCCACAGGGAGCGACTCGGAACCGTAATCCAAGGACATCACGCTATACAGTTTGGTGGTGACGGTGGCGGCCGCAGGAGGCGCGGTCAGGGGCGGACTGATCGAACCGGTCGCGATCTCCTCTAGCATGCGGCTAAGGTCAGCGCTCTCAATGTTGCGCTGCGTTTGTTCCGCACCGTCGAGCACTGCCGTCTGGAATGTCTCGGCACCGCCTAGCACGGAGAGCGTAGCCCCGGATTTGAGGGTGACCTCTATCGCTGCCGGGTGTGTCGTGCCGACATCTTCCGTGAACGAGTCTGCCTCCGAGTAGTACTGGATGAACCGACGCACCTCGTCGTCTGATGCGGACCGGGACGTACCCTCCCCCATGTTCTTGAGGGTTACCGCCCGAATGTCGTCAAACGAAAGGCCAGCCCCAGGGGCCGAAGACGAACAGCCCGCAGCGGCCAGGCTAATGAGGCAGAAACCCATCCCGAAAAACACGATGACTGGGACAAGTTTGCCGACATACTTCGGAACACGCATGAGAACCCCCCCGAGCGTGCTTTGCATCCAGGCTGTCAGAAGTATAGACGTGGAGAAACGGTCGGCGCCTTAGGTTTCTCGTGCCAGAACACTGTGACTACCCGGCATCAGACGGTCGTCATTTGCAGCCATTTCACCGGAATTGGTCGAGAAGACTGGAATGAGGCGGACTTCGCAATTCTGTATACCAAAGTCCCAGGCCGACACGCACTGGGCACCAATGCGTCTATGGATCAGTGCTGCTAGATGCCTTCTCTGCCGGCGGGCTTCAACCACCAGCATCGCCCGGTGATGAACTCGCGGCCACTCTCCTGGACTTCGCGACAGAAACGGCAGCCAGGATCAGTACATTCACTCCAATCGCGACGACACCGAATAGCACCATGGGGAAATTCTCGCGCCAATACTGCCCGCTGGGCGCATCGACGTGTAGTAGAAACACAAAGAAGCCAACTGAGAGCAGTAAGTAGGCAAAATAGGACCAAGTGAACACGCTGAGATGTAGTTTGTGGCGCACTACGTCCCACAGCATTAGCCCGACCGACACCACCAATCCAATGACTATTACAACCATGACCTGGTCAATACGCCCCATCGTATCGACCGGAACTTCCCACCCAGGTCCCTCGTTGTTCAGCAGGACAAGCCAGATCATGAAGAGATTAGTGATGAACAGGCCCACCGCCGATTTGTACATGCGGTTACTCCGGTCCCCAACGGCCATGTTGACGATACCTTCGGCCCATTTGAACATATCGTCCGTCTACCAGAGATTAGGCCCTTCGGTCCTGGAACGAAAGATAGCGCTGCCACGCCGCCCTTACTTGGAGGTGGTGCTACCGGATTCGATTCGTTCTCCAGAGACTGAATGCCTGGCCCGGCGGCTTTCAAAGGACCTGCCTCTTTTCGGCACATTCACAGGTACTGGTTGAGGTTTTCTCGATGAGGCGGACTTCGCAATTCTGCATAGAAAGGAGGGAGCCTTTCCCTAGAGAAACGAGTCCCAAGACGTGCATGGGCATGAGAGACTGGAAGCCAGATCGGCTTCGAATCGGGGGGGTTAAAGACTGAGGACCTCGCGCCGTCTCCTGCGGTATCTGGTTGCCACCCTACTCGCTTTGCTTCTCGCCATTGCCGTCGGTCTTTCGCTTACGGGATGCGCTCCTGATGCGAGCAAAGCGGCCGCCATCCTTGAGGGCGAGTCCCGAGCCAAGCCTTCCTTCCAGGCCGCGCTCGACGCCAGGGCCACAGCGTCGAGCAGCAACGCCTTTGCCTTTGGCCTGTTCGGGCTGGTCCGCCCTGAAAAGGATAACTTCGTATGCTCCCCGTATGCCGTCTCGACGGTGCTTTGGATGGCGATGGCGGGCGCCAAAGGACCGACGCAGCAGGAGTTCCGCGAGGTGCTTCATCTCGACCTTCCCGACGGGGATCTCTACCCCGCGTTGGGCGCGCTGGACGTGTCGCTCGCCGAGATCAAAGAGTTCACTTCAGCCTCATCCCTCTGGGGTCAGACCGGGATGCCGTATCAGCAGGAGTTCGTCGACCTCCTCGGAACGCGACCTACGGCGCCCCGCTCCGGCTGGTCGACTTCAACAACTACGGCAGCGGCCGAAACCATCAACCAGTGGATGACCGAGGCCACCAAGGGCCGGATCCCCCGCGCGGTCGATCCCCTGGGACAGCGGCCGGATGTGATCGTCCTCGACGCCGACCACCGCCGCATACATGAAGGCGAAGTGGGAGCAGCCTTCCCTACCCGCCCTAACCAACGATCTGCCCTTTCACCTGCTGAACGGCACCGAGGTCGCGGTTCCTACCATGTGCGGGGTTCCCGACCAACTCGACTACATGGAAGACCCGGACTTGCGGGCGGTCGAGTTGCCTCTATTAGGCTGGGCGGCTTTCGTTCCACTTGACCCCCGTGAAGGCCGCCCCTCGTCAGTCGGGCAGAGTGACAGAATGAATCGAGGAGATCCTGGTCGCGATGGAGAGCCACAAGGTCACCTTCCAGCTTCCCCGGTTCACCTTCTCCTCCTCCTCGGACTTGGTGGACGTTCTGCAGCGTCTCGGCCTCAAGACCGCATTCTCCGGGGATGCGGACTTCAGCGCGATGAGCAGCGAACAAAGCGAGATATCCGGGGTGGGCACGGAAGCATTCATCCTTGTGGACGAGACTGGTACCGAAGCCGCGGCCGGCGCGACGGTCACCATGGCTGCCGGGATCTCGCCGGACGAGGTGAATTTGTCCGTCAACCGCCCCTTCTACTTCCTCGTGCGCGACCAGGAGACGGGTGTGATCTTGTTCCTGGGGCAGGTGGCAGATCTGCGCGATAAGCTGCCATGCCGGGCAACGACCGTCGTGGCGCGCAGAAACGGCTTGGAAGAAACGCAGCCCCTTGCAGCTCTTTCTGGATGATCTGTTCAGAAGGGCGGAATGAGGCGGACTTCGCACTTCTGCATACCAAAGTCCGGGGGGAGACGAACTTTGGGACTCTACGTCATGAGATCCACATCATCGATTACCCAGAATCGTCCAACGGCCATCCGTCTTCTCCATGACCACCATATTCCCCTCGCCGGCCACCCAAATGGCTCTGATTGGCCGCGTAAAAAGTGGCCATGTCCTTCGCCTCATTGAACCCGACTCGGGAGAGGCTGAGCTCGCCTTGCGAGCCGGGATACTTCGCGTAGAAGTCTTCCCAACCGGTTGCGTGATTCACGAAGATCGACTCGAGCTCCTCGAGGCTGATCAACACGTAGGTCGCCTCCAGGGTGAATCTGCGCTCCAGGTCCATCGGTGTTTGATTCTTGGTTTTGAAATCGCGCAAGATGTCGTCGCCGAGTTGCGGCCAATACTGGCTCAACGAAACGGGCAGCCTCCGACGGCGAAAAACCCGCGTCAGGTTGCGCAGTAGTGTCCTGGATGACGATCAGCGCGTTGTTGTAGACGCTTTGGATGAAGGCGCTGTAGACCGCGTAGTCCTCGTCAAGCCCGTCCCCGGGCAAGACCTCCGTGACGGTAGTGACCGGTAGGGACGTCGTCGTGCTGGTCGGCATCGATTCCGGGACCGCCTCGGTTGTCACAGCCGTGCCTGTGGTGGCTGTCTGGGGCACAGCGGTTGACGGCGCACTCATTGTGGTCGTATCGGTGACCGTGCCGCATCCCGCAGCACCGAGGGCCAGCAAAGCAGCCGCAAGAAGAGCTATCGTCCTCCCGCTGCTCATCGTCTCTCCCTCATTGCATGCCCGTGCGTGGCTGCCAAGGTTGCGAGAGGACCATCCTGCCCGACCGGTCGATGTAGCCATCACTGTCCATGAGACGCACATGTGCGAGTCCGTTCGAAAACGGCTCGGCCAGAACGTACTGCGGCTGGATGACCCAGGCACCAGTCTTGTCGATGTAGCCGTAGAGGCGCGGAAAGGGCTCCTCGGAGTGCGGTGCCGCGCCCGGCCGAGGGATAGCCGCGATGGCGAGCCCGTCCGTGAACGGGCCGGCTTCGGTGAACTGGGGTGCGATCACGAACGCCCCCGTCTTGTCGATGTAGCCGAAGCCCGGTCCTTCCTCGGGCCGGACCGCGGCGAGTCCCTCCGAGAAGGAATCGGCTTCATCGAACTGGGGTTGGATGACCCACTCGCCGGCGGTGTCGATGTAGCCCATGCCTTTCTGGCCATCCACACGGACGGCAGCCAAACTCTCCGAGAAAGAAGAGGCGGGAAGTAGATGGGCTTGATCGCGTACGCGCCGGTCTCGTCGATGAAGCCGAATAGGTGCTTGTTTGCCGACGGGTGGATTCGGACCAGCGCCCGCCCGTCCGAGAACCCTTGGACGTAGTAGTACTGGGGCTTTCTGATCACCTTGCCCGTCTTGTCTATGAAGCCGATGGGGTTTCCCGTCTGCACCCTCGCGATGCCGTTCTCGAAGGCGTCTGCAAACGTCCAGTGTGGTTCGATGACCCAGGCTCCGGTCTTATCGATGAAGCCGCACTTGTCGCCTCCCTCCTTCTCTGGGTGCTGCTGGGCGCTCGCCAGTCCTTCGGCGAAGGGCCAAGCATCCTGGAAGCGAGGCTCGATCACCCAGGCGCCCGTCTTGTCGATGAATCCCCAGAACTGACGGTCGTCTTTGGTGCGAATCGCGACCGGGGCTACGCCCGCCGAGAACGGGCGGGCGTTTTCATACTGTGGCTCGATCACCCAGGTACCGCTCTTGTCGATGTAGCCCCACCGGCCGGGCTGGCTGGAAGCCGCCACTTCCACGGCAGCAAGATCCTCGCTGAAGGACGGGGCGTTGGTGAACTGGGGTTGTGCCACCCATGCTCCACTGGTATCGATCAGCCCCCATGCTCCGCCAACCTCGACCGGGACCACATTCAGCGTGCTCTGCGCCCCAGTGAATTCGTCGAGTCTCCGATGGTTGTTGAAGACGGTGCCGCTGCTTGAGCGGTGGCTGTCGTATCGTCGGTATCGCCTGGGTCGCGTTGGTCGTCACGGAAATGGTAGTCGCAGTGGAGGCAGTAGCGCTGCAGCCCGAGACCAAGATCCTGATCCCGAGGGCGACGAGAAAAGCGGCAGTCGGACGGCGACCGATCACGGAGCCTCCAGTACGCAGCTGTGACTCTGCCCAACGTAGCACGGCCATAGGCTTGATTTAGACCGTGAGACTGACTGGCCCAGGCCGTGAGTTCCGCCGCCTCGTCAACCGGCCCAAATACAGCGCTTTCCGGTTGCTTGGTTGAGAAGACGGGAATGAGGCGGATTTCGCAATTCTGCGTCAATGAGCGAGGATGTATTCTGAGTTTCGGTTCGTCATCCAGCTCTTCTGGCGTCCCCGACAGAGTATCGGGAGCAGCATGTTGGGCAGCGAGATCGGTACTGACACTGTGGTGTTATGGCTGGGAGCGGCGCTCCTCGTGGGAGTCGTCATCGTTGCGTTCAAGCGTCGACTCCCCGTATCTCGGGCGGTGCTACTCCTTCTTTTCGGGCTCTACGTTGTCTTTCTGCTGGGGGTCACTCTGTTTCCGCGGCCGATCGACCCCGGCTGATCGCCGATGAGAGAGCGTTCGGATACGGGGCGCGGAACAACTTCGTTCCACTGGCCACCATTCGTGAAGCTTTGACTGATGGACTTGCGCATTCAACTCTTCGGCAGCTGCTCGGGAACCTCGTCCTTCTCCTGCCCCTCACGCTCCTCGGCTCCGTGCTCTGGAACCGGCTGCGCAGTTGGAGACGGGCCCTTCTCGCCGGTTTCCTCACATCGCTGTTGATCGAGGTGCTGCAGTTCGGGATTTCAGCAGCGCTTGGCTTCACATACAAGGTCTTCGATGTGGACGACTTCTCTTGAATCCTCTGTGACTCTCGCTGGATACGGGATCTACCTCATGGGCAGCCGGCTTGCGATGGGATGGCACAAGCGTTTCCGATCGAGTCCTGCCGGGTGACGGATGTTCCTGGGCTCCCGAGTTGCACCCGGCCTTGAGCGACGCCATAGATTCTTGGGCCTAGAATCACCATGGTAAGACGGCCCATTTCCAGCGCTTTCCGGCCGCTTGGTTCAGAAGACCGGAATGAGGCGGACTTCTTCCGCATCAAGGTCCGGAATCCACCGGCCAAGGGCACCGTACGCACACGCACGGAACGGGGCTGGCCCGAACCGTAGGTCCTACGCCTTCCAGACCTCCACGCTCACGGGCAGCCCGTTGACCTTCAAGTCCTCGCGATAGGCGCCCGGCGCACCGGCAGGGCCGGACTCTGCGCCGCCTGGCTCGCCGGCCATACCGTCGGATCCGACAACCGCCAGGCTCGTCGCCAAGGTCTCCTTCTTCACGTAATCGGCGTGGACCTCCAGCATCTCGGCGATCTCCGCCGGGCCGGCGATGCGCAGATGGATCCGGTCGTCGATCTGGAAGTCGGCCGCCTTGCGCGTGTTCTGGATGTGATGCACCAGTTCCCTGGCCAGGCCTTCCCGAAGCAGCTCGGGCGTCAGTGCGGTGCCGATGGCGACGGCCAGACCACCCTCCCGCTCCACCTTGAAGCCCTCGCGCTCGTGCGTCTCCACCACGAAGTCCTCGGGGGTGAACTCGTACTCACGGGCAAACGGCGCCATCAGGCCGTCGGGACCGCCCGGCCCCGCCTCGACCGGCGTGGGGACGGAGACCATGACGGAGCGTCCGCCCGCGATGCGGTCCCCGGTCTCGTCGGCCGGGAGGGCGGCCACGGCCGCCGCGACCGCCGGCATGTTCTTGCCGAACTTCGGGCCCAGCGTGCGGTAGTTGGGCTTGATCACGTAGCTCACCAACTCGCTCGCCGATTCCACGAAATCGATCCTTTTTACGTTCAGCTCCTCGGCCACTACGGCGGCCAGGCTCTCTACCGCGGCCCGTTCCTTGGGCCGGCAGGCGACCACGGCCACGGCCACAGGCTGACGGGTCTTGATCTGAGAGGCGTTGCGGGCCGCACGACCCAGGTTGACCACCTGCCGGGCTACAGCCATGCGGAAGGAGAGATCTTCGTCGATGAGGGCTTCGTCGGCGACAGGCCAGTCGACCAGATGCACGGACTCCGGCGCATCCGGTGAACGTTCGGCGACCAGATTCTGATAGAGCTCCTCCGCCAGAAACGGGGTAAACGGCGCCAGCAGGGTGGCCACGGTCACCAGGCACTCGTTGAGCGTGAGGTAGGCAGCTACCTTGTCGGCGTCGGCCTCGCTCTTCCAGAACCGGCGGCGGCTGCGGCGCACGTACCAGTTGGAGAGCTCGTCCACGAAGTCGGCGATGGCACGGCCTGCGGCGAACGCGTCGTAGCCGTCGAGCTCGGCGGTGACCTTCTTGATGAGGATGTGCAGGTCGCCCAGGATCCAACGGTCCATGAGGCTGCGCTCGGCTGCCGGTACGGCGCTTCCTCCGCCCGACCCCTCGTGGGCGGCGCGGGCGCCGTGGTCGCCAGAAGCCTCGTGGGCGGCCGGGTCGAAGCCGTCGATGTTCGCGTACAGGGTGTAGAAGGAGTAGGTGTTCCAGAGGGTGAGGATGAACTTGCGGATGACCTCGTCCAGGTTCTCCGGCCCGAAGCGACGCGGGAACCAAGGGGAGCTGGATGTGAACAGATACCAGCGCAGGGCGTCGGCCCCCTGTTTGTCGAGCAGGCTCCACGGGTCGATCACGTTGCCGAGCCGCTTGGACATCTTGCGGCCTTCGGCGTCGAGGATGTGCCCCAGCACCAGCACGTTCCGGTAACAGGTGTGCCCGGTGAGCAAGGCGCTGATGGCCAGCAGGCTGTAGAACCAGCCGCGGGTCTGGTCGATGGCCTCACAGATGAAGTCGGCCGGGAAACGCTGCTCGAACATGTCCACGTTTTCGAAGGGATAGTGCCACTGAGCGACCGGCATAGACCCCGAGTCGAACCAAGCGTCGATGACCGGGGCCACCCGGCGGGCTTCGCCGCCGCACTCAGGGCATGTGATGACCACTTCGTCCACGTAGGGACGATGCAGCTCGAGGGAGGAGAGATCGCGGCCGGCCAACTCGCCCAGTTGCGCCTTGGACCCCACGACGGTGTCGTGACCGTTGCCGCAACGCCATACCGGGAGAGGCGTTCCCCAGTACCGGTCCCGCGAGAGCGACCAGTCGATGTTGTTCTCCAGCCACTTACCGAAACGGCCGTGCTTGAGGTGGTCGGGATACCAGGTGATCTCCTCGTTGGCGCCCAGCACCGCGTCTTTGCGGGCGGTGGTCCGCACATACCAGGACGACTTGGCGTAGTAGATGAGAACGGTGTCGCAACGCCAGCAGAAGGGGTAGTTGTGCTCGTAGGGCTGGCGCATGAACAGCAGGCCTCGACCCTCGAGGTCGTCCATGATGCCGTTGTCGGCGTCCTTGACGAACACCCCCGGCCAGGCCGTCACCTCCGCGGTGAAACGGGCTTCTTCGTCCACCGGCATGATCACCGGTAGATCGTTGGCTTGGCCTACGGCCATGTCGTCCGCCCCGAAGGCCGGAGCGATGTGGACGATGCCGGTCCCCTCGTCGGTAGCGACGAAGTCGCCGGTGATGACCCGCCACGCCGGCTTTTCGGGCGTGACGAAATGGAAGGGCGGCATGTAGTGGCGGCCGACCAGGGTTGAGCCGGGGAACGTCTCTTCGATGACGGCCTCAGGGCCGAGCACGGCGGTCACCAGGTCGGCGGCCAGGATCAGGTGCTCCTCGCCCAGGCGCGCGCGGGCGTACTCGATGTCGGCGCCGATTGCGGCCGCCACGTTGGAGATGAGGGTCCACGGGGTGGTCGTCCAGACCAGCAGCGAGACCGGCCTGCCGTCGTCGGCGACGGCCTGCACCGCGCCGAGTCCGGGCGCGCCGGCCTCCCCGGCGGCCGCGGCCTCATCGTCCACCAACGGGAAGCGCACGTAGATCGACGGATCGGTCACCAGCTGGTAGCCCGACGCCACCTCGTGCGACGAAAGCGCAGTACCGCACCGCGGGCAGTACGGCACCACCTTGTAGCCCTCGTAAAGCAGCCCCTGCTTGGCGAACTCCGATAGGATCCACCACACGGATTCGATGTAGCCGTCGGTCATGGTCAGATAAGGGTCGCTGAGGTCGAGCCACATGCCGATGCGTTCGGTCATGCGGTTCCAGTCGTCCACGTACGCGGTCACCGATTCCCGGCACTGCCGATTGAACTCCGCCACCCCGTAGGCTTCTATCTGCTCCTTATGCTCGATCCCGAGACGCTTCTCTATCTCCAGTTCCACCGGCAGACCATGGCAGTCCCAGCCTGCTTTGCGTCCGACGTAGAAGCCCCGCATGGTCTTGTAGCGCGGATAGATGTCCTTGAAGATCCGCGCCAGCACATGGTGAACCCCCGGCTTACCGTTGGCAGTCGGGGGACCTTCGTAGAACACCCACTCCGGGTTGCCGGCGCGCAGCTCGAGGCTCTTTTCAAAAATGCCGCGTTCTTTCCACCAGCCGAGGATCCGCTCTTCCAGGGCGGGGAAGTTCTGTCCCGTGTCCACTGCGCGATACTGGCCTGCCATCTGTCCTCCTCGTCGGCGGTGCCGGGTGTTGAGACGGCGCGGCGCCCTCCGGCGCCCGCCGCCCGCCCGTCATCCGGCGGACCTTGCCCCACAAACAAATACGCCCCGCCCCGCGCTGCGCCTGCCGGCGAAGCCGCCGGGGCGCTTGCCCGTCCTGGGACTCTCGTCGCAGGACCGGGGCGCGTAGGGACGGGACGTTACCCGCGGTACCACCCTACTTGGCCGCACACGGCCGGGACCGAGACCCCGGCCGCGCTCTCGCGCGGCCCTCTCTGCGGACGCGTACGTCTGTACCGTCGGCCGCCCACCTGCCGCGGCCCGACACACCGACGCGTACGCCCCCCTTCTGTCACGGGAAGGACCCGGCCAGGTCTACTGGGCCAGCCCACCGGCATCGTAAGGTGCGGCGGCCATGCCGTTCGGCTGGCGGCTCGGGGATGATCTTCGGACGCCGATTCTCGCCGGGCTCACACCATCCCCGGCTCGCTGGTGAGAAGAGCAGCGCCTACTCGTTCCCGTCATCGCCTTTACGTCGGCGTAGTGTAGTGGTACGCAGGGACAACTTCAAGGAGCGACAGGGGAGGGCGGGCGCCGCCCATCTGCCGGCGAGGCGGCCGATGCTGCTAGCGGGCGCGCGCCGCCCGCGTCCATCAACCCGTCGGAGTCCCACCGGTCAGGGACCAGGGGGGGGAGGTGGTTCAGTCGTGTCCGTGGTCGTGGTCGGCGGCTCCGTGATCCTTATCGACACGCTACCCGAATCACTGTTGTAGTTATTGTTGCCGGCAAAGCTCCAGTATGCGGTGTGGGTCCCTACGCTCGTGAAGCTTGCGCCGAGGCTCAGCGGGGAGGTTCTCGCCCAGCACCCCCGTCGCCGAGCCGGAGGCTCCGTGCGAGAAGCCGTCATACTCGCCGGTCCAGCCGGATACGTTGATCGTAGCGTTAGCCTTCGCGATCTTGATGTTGACGCTGCCACCGGCGCTCAGATAGTTGAGTTCCCGGCGAAGCTCCAGATGAGCCGAGACCCGCCCGGGTAGATTGGTGTAGGTCTGCGATCCGAGCTATGACGAGACTGCTCAGACTCTCGCCGAGCACTCCTCTTGCATAGTTGAGTACCGCCCCGTGAGGCTTGCCGTCATAGGCACGGTTCCAGCCAGAGACACTTATGGTGGCCTTAGCCTTGCTGATGACGATGCCCACACTGCCGTTAGCGCTGTTGTAGTTCGTGTTTCCGGCGAACCTCCAGCGCGATGTGCCCCCCGGTACGTTGGTGTAACTGTCGGGGAAACTCATCAACGAGCCCAGATTCTCACCCTTGACGCCGGTGGCCGAACCGGTGGCCCCGTGAGGCGAGCCTGTGTACGTCCCGCTCCAGCCGAACACGTTGATGCTCGCGTTGGCCTTGCCGATCTCCAGGGTACCGGTGGTCGTCCCCTGGTATTGGGTGTCGTCGACGGTGGCGGTCACCGTGTAGGTGCCGGCATTGACGGGAGCATCCACGGGCTTGTCCCCCTGGCTGTAGGTAAGGAGAACGATCAGCCCGTCCGGCTCGGTCTGTACCGCGGGGTTCACAGGCGAACCGGTGTACGTGGCCGTCAGAGCGCTCAGGGTCACCGTCGCCGGGAGCTTGTCCTTGACGGTGGTGAGGGTGCTGCTGGCCGTCGTGACAGTAGTGCTGGGGAGTATGGTGGTGGTCGTGGCATCGGTCGGGAGCACCGCGCGCGCGGTGGTCGAGGTGCTGGTGCTCGCCGCCACTGTGGTGGTATCGGTGGCCGCGGTGTCCTCGGCCCTGTACATGATGACCAGGAGCACGATCACCAGCCCGAGGATCACGATTGCTCCTGCCAGGAAGTAAGGCGCCCAGTTGCGCCTCACCTCGAAGATCCACGCCAGAGCTGAATCGACGAAGCCACCCTCTTCCGGACCGGGGGGCCTGGCGCCGGCGGGGGCGGTGCCCCCGTCGCCTTCGCTGCCGTCCCGGCCGCTGCTGCCTTACCTGCCGCGCCCGCCAGGCCGCAGTCCCGCAGCGGGTATCGGTTCCGCCTTCCCCTTGCTCCTCCCTTTCGACTCCTTCCCCTTGGGCTGGGCTGCGGCCTTCGCGGCACCCGCGCCAGCGGCCACGGCCACTCCCGCCGCGAGTCCCGCTCCCTTGAGGGAGGAAGCGGCAGGCCTCAGGGCCTCGAGGAAGCTCGTGGCGTTGGCGAAGCGGGAGCCGGGGTCCCTGGCCATGGCCGTCGCGACCATGGACCTGACATCCGCGGTGAGACCAGGGACTGCGCTCTGAGCGATCTCCGGGTACGGCCGGTAGACGATCCGGTACACCACCGTCCCGGGCGGCGCTCCTTCTCCCGCCGAGAACGGGTTTGTTCCCGTCAGCATCTCGTAGGTGATGACCCCGAGGGCGAACACGTCTGTGCGCGCATCCACGAAGTCTCCGCTGATCAGTTCAGGGGCCATATAACCGGGGTTGTCTGGAAGTCCAGAATCCCCGGCGGCTCTTGGCTCAACGCCACTGACTTCCGCCTCGGACTCGGCAAAGGTCGCCCGACCGTCGGGTTCGAGACGTATGACCTCGGGGGTTATGCGGCCATTGACCGCCCCCCCAGCGTGGACTGGCTCGAGGCTGGTCAGCAACTGCTCCAGGATCGCGAGCGCCGCCTGAGGTGCTATCGGACCCCGCTCTAGCCTTTGGGCGAGGGTCTCGCTCTGGGATTGTGAGATCTCGGTCACAGAGCCGCCTCCATCGCTACACCAATGCACCCGCGTGAAGGACCGGATTCCACGCGCGCGCTAAGCCGGCCACAGAAGTATGCCAGCGTCGGGAACATCTAACAATGGCCCTCGGGTCAGAGGGCGTGACGAGAGACCCTGTCGGTCGCACCGGTGACAACGTGTCGTGCCTGCAAAGCCGGGGTACAATTCGCGTCACACTATGGGGAGGTGGTCATGCCCGAGTGGTTCTTCGGCCGTGCCCAGACGGCCGGCCCGGCACAGTCGCACCAAGGCGATCCGTTCGCGGTGGCCGACGCTGCCGACGAGTCTGTGGTCGGCGAAGTACTGCCGATCGCCGTGGATCCCGGCCCCGTTCACGGCGCCTCGCCCCCCGCCGTTTTGCAGGACGACGAGATGATGGCCGTGGCGCAGCGGGCTGCGCAGATCGCCGCAGGCGTCGGCTCGGTCATTCTCGGCAAAGAGGAGGTCATCCGCGCCTGCGTCGTCGCCCTCTTGGCGGGCGGGCACGTCATCGTGGAAGACTTCCCGGGGGTGGGTAAGACGCTCCTCGCGAAGTCGCTCGCCCGATCGATCGACTGCCGCTTTGCGCGCATCCAGTTCACTCCGGACCTTCTGCCCAGTGACGTCACCGGGGTCAGCGTGTTCAATCAGAAGAGTGGGGAGTTCGAGTTCCGCCCGGGGCCGATCTTCGCGAACATCGTGTTGGCCGACGAGATCAACAGGGCCTCCCCCAAGACGCAGTCGAGCCTGCTGGAATGCATGGAGGAATGCCAGGCGACCATCGACAACGTGACTCACCCCATAGCGCCTCCGTTCATGGTGATCGCCACTCAGAACCCCATCGAATACGAGGGTACCTACCCTCTGCCCGAGGCTCAGCTCGACCGCTTCATGATGCGCCTCAGCCTCGGTTACCCGTCGGCGGAGGCCGAGGAGAACATCATCCACGAGCAGACCTCTCACAACCCGCTGGCCGAACTGAACCCAGTGCTGAGCGGATCCGAGGTGCTGGCGATGACCCGGGCAGTAGCCCGGGTGCGAGTCGCGCCTGCGTTACGGAGTTACGTCGTCAACCTACTCGCGGCGACACGGCAGCAGCGGGAGATCTACCTGGGAGCAAGCCCCCGGGCGGGCATCGCGCTCACCAGAGCCGCCAAAGCCCTCGCCCTGCTCCGCGGACGTGATTTCGTCGTTCCCAAGGACATCAAGGACCTCGCCGTGCGGGTTCTTGCTCACCGGCTCATGTTGTCGCCGGATGCGAAGGTCCACGGCGTCAGCGCCGAGACCATGGTGACAAGACTGCTCGAGACGGTGCCGGTCCCTCAGATCGGAGGGTAGACCGTGCCTCGCCCCACGGGCCGCGGTCTCGGAGTCCTCGGACTCGCCGTCGGGACGTATCTGGCAGGCCGGGTGGTCGGGACCTGGGAGCTCTATCTTCTCGCCTTTGCGCTCGCGGCGATCGTAATCGTTTCCTGGCTGTTGGTGACTCTCACCGGCAGGCAGATCCAGGTCGCTCGCTCGCTCGATCCTGAGCGTCCCATCGCCGGTGACGAACCGGAATACGAGGTGATCGTCAGGAACACCTCGCTTCTGCCGGGACCGCAACTCACGCTGCGTACTCCGTCTGCGGGGCTGATGGCCGATGACTTGGAGGCCGAACTGGAGGGCATCGGGCCGCGGAGCGCGAAAGCGCTGAAGACACGCATGGGCCGGGTGAACCGAGGCATCCACACCTTGCCTGCACCGGAGGCCGTCGCCGAGGACCCGCTGGGAGTCGCTGCGGCGACCCACCGGGTGGGGGATCCGTTGACGGTGACCGTGTACCCTCGGGTGGCCTTTCTCAAGTCGTGCGTGTTGCATCCCGAACTGGGCCTCAGGCAGGACTGGGCCGGCCAGAAGGGTCTGCTCACTCCCGGCGCGTCGGAGTTTCGAGGGATCAGACCCCACCAGCCCGGTGAGCCGCTCAGTCACATCGACTGGAAGAGCACGGCCAAGACCGGGGTCCTCATGCTCCGCGAGATGGAAGAGCCTGCGGGCGCCGACATCACCCTGGTCCTGGACGGGACTGCCGAACAGGTCGTCGGCGACGCCTCCGACAGCAACTTCGAACTGGCAGTGCGAGCGGCGGGCAGCATTGCCGACTTTGCCCTCCGCGCCGGGCGGGGTGTCAGTCTGGTCTGTCACGAGAGAACGCGACGCCAGGTGCGCCTCACCCCCGACGGAGGAGGACGCCGGACCCTGCTCGAGACCTTGGCGGAGACAAAGGCGGACGCCGCCGTGCCCCTGTCCCAGGTGCTTCGTCGGCTGCTCACAGACCGGCTGTCCCCCTTGCGCGCTCAGTCGCTCACGGTCGTCGGGCTGACGATGGACCAGCAGATGGCCCGAGCCCTCATCAGTCTTCGTGAGGAAGGGGTCCGCCTCGGCTTTCTGTATGTGCCGGGCGGCTCGTTCGCGACTCCAGGGTCGGCAGGACCGCTTCTCCCCTTCCTACCGCCGCGGGAGGGCGGGAGCGCCAAGCGTGAGCCCGCACGGGAGCCCGCGCCGGATAGTGGCACACGCTCCCTGCTTCTGTCCTTGTCATCGGCCGGGGTCAGGTGCCTGACCCTGCAGCACGGCGATGACTTGGTGGAGACGCTCTCGGCTTGGCAGGGCGGCCGACCGGGTCGGGCCGCGGCAGGTTGGTGATTCCGTGAGGATCCTGCCCCGTCTCCTCTACCTTCTGGCGTTCCTCGGCATGGCGGCTTCCGCCGCGTACGCTCTCAACGGGGCGTTTCGGCCTTCAGCGTCCGACGCGCTGCTGCGAGCCGTGGTGGCCGCCTCGCTGTGCGGAGCCGCGGGGCTGGTCCATCGCAAGGCGTGGCCGCTTTCGCTGATTCTTCTACCCGTCGGAGCCTATCTGCTGCTGCGTACCGCAATGCCGCCCCCAGTCGATGTGGAAGGCGCCGGCGGTCTGTACCGTTTCTACGCCGAGCAGCTGGCCCAGGGGTCCGCTCAGTATGCAAGGCAGCTCTTCCCTCTGGAGCTGGCCGAGGCACCGGAATTGCGCCTGCTTTTGGGCTTCACGATCTACTGGCTCGCTGGAGCCGCGGCTTTCCTGGCGCTCAGCCTCCGCCGCCCGGTCCCCGGGATCGCTCTGCTGCTGGTGCCACTTGGCTTCGGGTTCACCGTCGACACCATCCCGCAAGTCCTGCGGATCACCATCATCTTTCTCGTGCTCGCCACCTGCGTGCTGGTCCTGTCCCGCAGTCTCGAACGCCGGAACTGGCGCTTGCGCGAGACCATCCCGGGCATCGCCATCGGGGCCGTGGGTTCAATGCTGGCCATCCTTCTGTTGGGCCTAGCGCCGGCGGCAGCGGCCAAGCCGTGGCAGGACTGGCGTGAGTGGGACCTCTTCCATCAGGGGAGCTCTATCTACTCCTTCAACTGGCTGCAGAACTACCCGGAATTGCTCGATCCCGCCAACGACGTGGAGATCATGAAGGTCCAGTCTGCGCGGCCGTCCTACTGGAGGGCGAACGCTCTCGATTCGTTCACCGGAGAAGCCTGGGTGTCGTCACGGGGCTTCACCGAGGATATCGAACGCCTGAACCAGACCACCGGCTTCGTATACTCGATACCCAAGGACGAGCCGGGGCAGTTGGGAGACACGATCACCGAGCGCTTCCGCATCCGGTCCGTCTACACCAATTACCTCTTCACCGGAGGGGATCCGCAGTCCCTCACGATGCGGGAGGACGTGTCCCTGCGCATTAACGATACGCGCTCGCTCCACGTGGTCAACGCGCTGGGACCATCCCTCGACTACACCCTCAAAGCCACGATCCCCGCGACCACGCCTCAATCGCTCGTGGGACTGGGCTCCGAGTACCCTGACACCATCCAGCGCTATCTCGATCTGCCGTTCCCCGCCGCGGATGTAGCGTCGTCGCAAAGCGACGCGGCCTGGCTGGAGGGGTTGAACGACACCGGAGCCGACGCCTGGCAGTGGGAGGGCCTCTTGGCGCTCAATCGCGCCTTGGTCGGACAGGCGGACGACCCCTATGACGTCACCCTGCGGCTGGAGCGGTTTCTTCGTCAGTCTTACTCCTACACCCTGACTCCACCGGCAAGCGACTATCCCTCACCGTATGCCGCCTTTCTCTTCGACACGCAGGCCGGATACTGCCAGCACTTCGCCGGCACCATGGCGATGCTCCTGCGTTTCAACGGCATCCCGGCCCGTGTGGCCGTCGGTTTCACCGCCGGGGAGATGTCAAATCCAGGCGTCTTCACGGTGGCCGCGAGCAACGCCCACGCTTGGGTCGAGGCCTACTTCCCCACCGTCGGCTGGGTGGCGTTCGACCCCACACCCGGTCGCAGCCTCCCGAACGCAGGGGCTTCGTCCACCAGCCCGGGATTCGTGGATCCTTTCGCCTCCGAGTCCTCCGGGGAGAACACCGTGACCACCGCCTTCGTGCCCGACGACTTCAGGCGTACCGCGAACGCCGGCGAGGAGACCGGTCAGACCTCGGGCCCCGGTTGGTTCAGTACGGTCCCGTGGCTGCCCTGGATGCTCGGTCTGGTGGCGCTTCTCGTCGCTTGGCCGTTGGGCCGGAAGCTCTGGCGCGAGAGAGGGGTGCGCCGCGGATCGCTCGACCAGAGGTTCGCCGCCTCTCTGCGCTTACTGCGCGCCTCGCTTTCCGCCTATGGAGTGAAGGGCATACAGAGCCGGACGACCGAAGAAGTCCTTGAGATCGTCGATGGCTGGCTGGGCCTCGAGCCCGACCCGCTCCTCGTCTCGCGCGCCGGGGCCGTCTTCTTCGGCGGCCGACCTGCGACGGAAAGTGACCTCGCGCGATCTGAGGCCTTCCGCCACGAAGTGGAGGTCGGTCTGCGCAGACGCCACGGCCGCGTCAGGGCGTTGCTCACCCTGTACGGGGTGCCGCCTCTCAGACCGACGAAGCGCGCGGCTCGCGTTGCTTACCGAGTCCCGAATCTGGTTGGCCCGGAGCCTACCACCCGCGCCTGAAGCCGACGCGCGCCGGCGCCGCGCCGGTCACGCGTGCTACGGTCGGCGGACCCTGCTCTGATATACAATTGACGCATGCCTGCCACCAAGCAGAGAGCGGCGGAGGAAAAGCCGGTATTTGATGCTTCGCGCTGCAAGCGCTGCGGCATCTGCGCTCACTTCTGCCCGTTCGGAGCCATCGCTGTGCGGGAGGACGGGGCGCCCTACCTGGCGAGACCCGAGGCCTGCACCTCGTGCCGGCTCTGCCAGGACATGTGTCCCGACTGGGCGATACGTTTGGCCTCGGCAAGCGCGGGGGAAGCGGAAGAGAACGGATCCGCATCGTCCGAGGATGGGGAACAGCAAAAGACCTGATCATCCAAAGAGGTCTCATGGACGAAGTCATCTACCTCGATCACGCATCGACCACTCCCACCGACCCGGAGGTGGTGGAGGCCATGCTGCCTTGGTATACCCAGCAGTTCGGCAATCCTGCCACCGTGTACAGCTTGGGGCTGAGTGCCGCCGCGGCGATCCAGCAGGCACGGGAATCCATAGCAGCCACCATCGGCGCCGAGCCGGATGAGATCTATTTCACCAGCGGGGGCACCGAATCCGACAACTGGGCCATCACCGGCACCGCCGACGCTCAGCAGAAGAAGGGGCGCCATCTCATCACTTCCACCATCGAGCATCACGCGGTGCTGGAGACGATGGAGGCCCTGGAAAAGCGCGGCTATGAGGTCACCCGGGTGCCGGTCGACGGCGGGGGTCTGGTGGATCCCGACTCCATCCGCAAGGCCATCCGCCCTGACACCATCCTGGTCTCCGTCATGCATGGCAACAACGAGGTCGGGACGATAGAGCCCATCGGCGAGATCGGCAAGGTCACTCGCGAGGCGGGCGTGCTGCTTCATAGCGACGTGGTACAAACAGCCGGTAAGATGGCGCTCAACGTCGACGAACTGGGTGTGGACATGCTCTCGATGAGCGCCCACAAGTTCTACGGCCCCAAGGGCGTGGGCCTCATGTATCTGCGTAAGCGCACTCGCATCACGCCGTTGCTCCGCGGGGGTGCCCAAGAGAGAGGCCGACGGGCGGGCACGCTCAACGTCCCGGGCATCGTAGGCATGGCCAAAGCCCTGGAACTCGCCCGCGGGCGCATGGCCGAAGACGCCGCGCGAGAAGCTGCGCTGCGCGACCGTTTGTGGGCCGGTCTGAGCGGGAGCATCGAGGCCATCTATCTCAACGGCGACCCGGTCCAGCGGCTGCCCAACAACCTCAACGTGCGACTGGACGGCATCGAGGGCGAGTCGATGATCCTCATGCTCGACATGGAGGGCATCTGTGTATCCTCGGGTTCGGCCTGCACCACCGGCTCGCTCGAGCCCAGTCATGTCCTGCTGGGTCTGGGTATACCGCAGGAGTCGGCGCACGGCTCGCTTCGTGTCACTCTCGGCCGCAGCACCACGGTCGAACATATCGACAAGTTCATCGAGGTCTTCCCACCTATCGTCGCCAGACTGCGGGAGATGTCTCCCATCTGGTGCGCCAACTGCGTCTGCAAGCAAAGGAACTGATATGTACTCAGAACTGGTCATGGAACACTTCCGCAACCCCCGCAACATGGGGGTCATCGAAGATGCCGACGGTGTGGGCGAGGTCGGCAATCCGCAGTGCGGCGACATGATGCGCATCACCATCAAGGTCAAGGACGACCTGCTCGAAGACGTGAAGTTCCAGACGCTTGGCTGCGGCGCGGCCGTCGCGACCTCGAGCATGGTCACCGAGATGGCCAAAGGCAAGAAGCTCGACGAAGCCCTCGAGATCACGAACAAGGCCGTGGCCGAGGCTCTGGGCGGACTTCCCCCGGCCAAGATGCACTGCTCCAACCTCGCGGCTGACGGCCTCCAGGCTGCCATCAACGACTATCGAGAGCGGCACCCGGCGGCGACCGGCTAGATCGAGGAGCCGCCGTCGAGGCAGTGCTGAACGCCAGGGCCTGCATCGACGTGCAGGAGGGGAGTCGTGAGCGACAAGAAGCCGGATGTCCACAAGCTCAGGAAGAAACACAGGGTCGATGAGCTTGTAGCCGCGCTCCGGTACCCGGACGCGATGGTTCGCACAGACGCCGCTACGGCTCTCGGCGAGATCGGCGATCGAGGATCTGCAGCCAGCGTGAAGGCCTTTGCCACCGAGATCACGGCCGAGGCCGCACGCGCGGGACACTGGGATCCCGGGGAGACCTCCAGGCTGATCCTCAAGGCTTGGGCCGCGGGCGCGACGAAGAACTCCGACCAAGAACTCAGGGACTACGCCGCAAGGGTGTCAGCGCGCGTGGAGTCCCAGGAGGCCGCTCGGCGAGAAGCTCTGCTGTCCGGAGTGCGACAGATGCCTCCCGAGGTGGACGAGGAGATCCCGGTCGGCCCCGAGCGCGGAGTAACCACGGTTGCAGACGCAACACTGGTCGCGGCCGCGGCCCTGGCCGCGGGTACTTCCCAGGCCGGCATCGGCGACCTGGCACCGGTCGCGGCGGCGGAGCCAGCGGCGGCGGAACCTGCGCAGGCTGCGGAGGCCGAGTCCGCAACTGTAGCAGCGGCGCCCGCAGCGGCGCCCGCAGCCATTGCCGTAAGTGAGGAGCCCCGGCCGGAGGAGATCGCGGAGCTTGTGGCAATCGCCGCGGATCGCGAGGCTGCGGAGGGCGTCCCCTCTCCCCTCGTCACTCTCGTGGGGCACGAGGGTGAGATAGGCGCGATCGCCCTCGTATCGGGCGGGGGTCGAGCGGTCTCGGCTTCGTGGGACGGCACCATGCGAATATGGGATCTCGAAACCGGTAAGAGCCTGCACGTTCTTCGCGGCCACGAGCCCGGATACCTGGTGGTAGCGGTGACTCCCGACGGACAGCGGGCGGTCTCGGGGTCGGCAGACGGAACGGTGCGAGTCTGGGACCTCAATTCGGGCAAGAATATCCATACCCTCAGGGACCACCAGGGCACGGTGTGCGACGTGGCCGTGACGCTCGATGGCCGGGGGGCCGTGTCCTGCTCTTCCGACAAGACACTGCGCCTGTGGGACATGGAGACGGGGGGATCGATCCGGGTGTTCGAAGGGCACGAACAGGCAGTTGAGTCCTTCACCATCCCGTCAGACGGTCTTCGTGTGATCTCCGGGTCCCGGGATGGAACGGTGCGGGTGTGGGAGTTGGCATCTGGGAAGGCGCTGAGCAAGCTGGGCGGTCATAGGGGGGAGAGGCTACTTGCCGTGGCCGCGGACGGGGAGATCGCCGTCACCCAGGACGACGACGGCACCCTGAGAGCGTGGGACCTCTTCGCGGGGGGGATGGCCCACGCGTACGAAGCCGGCCGGGCCGTGTGGTTCAGTGCCTGTGCAGTGACGCCGGACAACAGTCAGGTCCTGGTCGGCTGCTGGGGCGGTGACGTGATGCTTTTCGATCTCCATTCGGGGGACACGTTGCGCTCGCTGGGAGGTCATACGGCCGACGTCAACGTGATCGAGGTGAGTCCCGACGGTAGTCGCGCGGTATCCGGCTCGGCAGACAGGACCGCCGCGGTGTGGCACGTACCCACGGGACGCAGAATCGGGTTGCTCGAAGGTCATGCCGGCATGATCACCGCCCTGGCGATCACACCGGATGGACAGCGGGTCATCACCGGATCGTCGGATGCCACGTTGCAAGTATGGGAACTGCCACCCGTAGACGACGCGTCACCTTCCACGAAGCCAGCCGCAGCGGATAGCGACGGATAAGCTCCGGTCCCGCCCACGATCCGGCACCCACGGCGTCATGCGTCAGTGCCTGTGCGGCGGAGTCTTGGGTTGCGGACGTCCGCAACCGATATTATGACCCAGCCAGACGATGACCTGAGGGACTGATGACAGAAGACCCAATCATAGGCTCCGATCTTGAGGCCGCGCCCGCGAGCCCGCCAACCCGTGGCAGGCGCAGGCGGTGGCTGCTCATCACCGGTATCGTCGTGGGCGCGCTCATCGTGATCGTGGCCGCACTCGCGGGAGGCTCCTACTGGTGGTTCACGGAGCAGGTCCAATCTGCGAACGAGCGCGTCGATCCGGCGACCGAAGAGGCCCTGGCGACACCGCCTCCATCCACACTCGTCTCGGTTCCTGGAGCCCTCGGTCCGCAGGATCCCGGGAGCGACTCCTCGATGGACATCCTCCTGATCGGTCACGACAGACCCAGGGACCCCAACACCCCGAGCCGGTCGGACGTCATTATGCTGTTCCACGTCGACCGTGAGCGTGATTTCTTTTCGCTGCTGTCGGTTCCCAGAGACCTTTACGTCGATATACCCGGCTACTCCAAAGATAGGATCAACGTAGCCCACCAGGCGGGCAGAGCTGTCGCCATCAAGACCATCAAGCAGGTTCTCGGGGTCAACGTCAACAGGTACATCGAGGTGGACTTCACTGCCTTTGAGCACATGATCGACTCGCTGGGCGGCGTATACGTGGATATCGATCGCAGGTACACCACGCACCCCCTCTGGGATGGGGACGGCTTCGATCCCGGATACCAGCTGCTCAGCGGAGCTGACGCTCTCCTTTTCGCACGCTACCGCTTCGACCAGAACAAGGACTTCGGCCGGATGGCCAGGCAGCAGCGCATCCTCGCCGCCGTGCGCGACCAGGCCGCGGACTGGAACCTGCCCCTCAAGCTGCCGGGCCTCATCAATACCCTTCTCGGCTCCACAACGACCACCTTGTCCGCGAATGAGTTGCTGAAGCTCTCTTCCTGGCTGGTAAGACTCGACGGCAGCCGGATCAAGCAGTCACTCATCAGGGGACCCAGCGTGGCGAGAGATGGCAAAGCGGTGGTGGTGGTCAGCCCTGAGGCTCTGACTCGGGCTGTGACCGATTTTCTGACCCCGCCCGAAGAGAGTACCTCCGACGCGAGCGACCTCGTAGTGGTTTCTGCAAGCGCACACGGACTGCTGGCGATGGCCGGGGCGGTGAGTCTGCAGTCGCTTCCCGACGCTGCCATGTGGAGGGCAGCGCAGAGAAGTGTCCCGTTCTCTCTTCAGGCCCCCATGTACATACCCAGAGGGTTCGACTACGTCTACAAGATGCCGGGCGGGGAAGGGACCTATGGCATCAGAGTGGGAGGCGGGACCAGGCCGGCAGTACGCACGATATATCGCTACCGCAGCAGTGATCTCTATCTCGGGGTCACAGCGACCACCTGGACCGACGCTCCGGTAGCGGGGCGGGGCGACGAGGTCGAGAGCAACGGTGTGGTCTATACGGTCGTCGGCACGAGCGGCAAGGTCGACCACATCTGGTGGAAGAGCGACGGAGTACTGTATTTCATCTCCAACACCTTGATGCATACGGTGGAGAGAGACGAACTGCTCCGGATGGCTCAGTCCATGACCCCAGTCGGTGGTGGCGGCTGACGAGACTCCTGGGAACTGCGACCCGGAAGGCGCACGCTTGAAGACGGTATTGACCTATGGCACCTACGACCTGCTCCACCGTGGACACGTGCTTCTGCTGCAGAGAGCCAAGCAACTGGGCGATTTCCTCATAGTCGGTCTGTCGACGGACGCTTTCAACGAGATCAAGGGAAAGAAGTGCTACTACTCCTACGAGGAGCGCTTCCTGATCCTATCGGCCATCAGGTACGTGGACAGGATCATCCCGGAGACCTCCTGGGATCAGAAGTCGCGGGATATCGCCGAGCACCGGGTGGATACGTTCGTGATGGGCGATGACTGGAAAGGGCAGTTCGATTTCCTGAGCGACCTGTGCGAAGTGGTCTACCTTCCCCGGACACCCGGGATATCGACGAATCAACTCAAGGAGCATGTTTCTCAGCTGGATGTCGATGACGACTTCTACAGCATGACTTGATGCGACCGCTGCTCAAACGATGGTCGATATCCATCGCGTGCTTGCTCTCCGGCGCACTGCCCAAACGCGAGATCGCCATCCTTCACGGACGACCTGACTACGAGGACAACGTCGTGGCCCTCGAGCGCGGACTGCGTGGCAGTCGGCTGAAGAAGGTGGTCGTCATACTCTCGTCTCCGGCCACGCCCTCTCCCGTACAACTGGGCCCGCGGACCATCGTGACGGGCAGTCGCTCGGTGCGAGGGGTCTTCCACTTCTTGACGGCGAAGTACGTATTCTTCACGCATTCCACCTACACCCCCCGGTTTCCGCGCCGTGTGACATCCGTGAACGTGTGGCACGGGATGCCGGTCAAGCGGGTGGGATGGACGATCGGGGCGGGTGACAGTGTCCCGATCGTGCAGTACTCGGTAGCGACCTCCCCGCTGTGGGTCGAGATCGTGCAGGATGCATTGCGCCCTACCGTTGCCACGCTCGACACAGGACTGCCCAGGAACGACCGACTCCTGCTGGGCGACCCGGGGATCGCGACGAGTCTTGGGTATGGACCCGGGGCGTGTCTGAAGCTGATCGCGTGGCTGCCCACCTTTCGAAGCTCGTGGGATGGCCCGGGCGGTACCCTCAGGCGCACCCATCCCCTCGGAGTGCCCGAGGATAGGTTGGAGGAACTTAACGGGATCCTCGAACGCCACCGAGCGGTGTGCGTGGTGAAGCCGCATCCCCTGGCAGTTCCCGAGGACCACCTCGATCTGAGTCGCGTCCGTTTCATCACGGACGATTGGCTCCGGCAGAACAGCATCACGCTGTACGAACTCCTCGGGGCGTCCGATGCTCTTGTTACCGACGTGTCGAGCGTGTACGTCGACTATCTGATCCTCGATAGGCCGATAGTCCATCACTTCCCCGACATACGTGAATACGAGGCTTCCCGGGGCTTTTCAATCGGCCCCATCGACGACTACCTCGCCGGGCCGAACACTCGGGATGCCGACGAGTTCCTGGAAGCGATCGCAGCCATTCTCGAGGACAAGGACACCCATGCGGATGTCCGCCGGCGAGTGACCGCATTGTTCCACACGCATCTCGACGGGGCGGCCACGGCCCGCTTACTGACGTACCTAGGACTCGCCTAGTCCAGTATCCCCTAAGTGCCCGGTCTGCCCCGGGCCAGAACGGCAACCCCGTCAATACCAAGCCGTAGGTGGAGCGAGACCGGCACGGTCTCGACCGCGAGGAGGTCGAGCAAAGCGCCCCGAGCGGCCCGGACCATCTCGTACTCGTCGCGCCCCATGCACGCCGCAGCGGCAGTATCCACGCTCACCAGTGACCGGCACCAGGTCTCACCAGCGTAGATCACATCGAAGGCCACGGCGTAAGCGTCCGGGGGCTCCGCCTCCTGGATGGAGACGAGTTCGATGTCCATGAATAGGGCCACGACGGCCTCCGTTCACCCCCTACGGCGCGCTGGGCGCTCGCCTCGCGCGGCGAGACACCCGTGGTCGGCGACGACGCGCCGCCGACCGGCGCGGCGACCCTCGGCCGCTCGCTACGCGCACTTCGAATAGCCGCACGACCGGCAGACCATACAGCCGCCCTCGTGTTCGATGGCTCCGCCGCACTCGGGGCAGGCACCCTGCGCAAAGGCGATGGGCATCTCCAACTGCCCCACCGAATGTCCTCCATTGCCGGCAGCCAGATGATACTTGTCGGCCAAGGCCTTACCGATGGCGTCCGGACAGGAGAGGATCTGATTGGGTCCGAAGCCCAGCGGCACATGGCAGCGGATGCCCTTGAGCTGCTTGACGATCTTGTCCGGCGGCACACCGTAGCGGAACGCCAGGGAGATCAGCCGCCCTATGGCTTCGGTGGAAGCCGAAGCGCAGCCTCCCGCCTTGCCCATGTTGGCGAAGATCTCGCGAGGACCGAAGTCGTCCTCGTTGACCGTGACGTAGAGGCTGCCACACCCGGTGACCTTCTCCCGCGTCTCTCCCCGGAGCACCGGGGAGCGGCTGGGTCGCACCGGCATCACGGCCGTCCCTTGCGGACCGAGCTGCATCTGGACGCCGTCCCCGTTCTCGCCGGCCTTGCGCTTGACCTCCCCGATGTTGAGCACCTGCTCCTGACGCGAGCCGTCGCGGTAGATGGTGACCCCTTTGACCCCAAGCTCGTAGGCCAGAAGGTAGACGTGCTCGACGTCCTCGGGCCGCGCCGTGGTTGGGGAAGTTGACGGTCTTGGAGACGGCGTTGTCGACGTGGTCCTGGAAAGCGGCCTGCATGCGGATGTGCCATTCGGGCGTGACGTCGTGGGCGGTGACGAAGACATCCTTGAGATCGTCGGGCAGGTCCATGTCGTGGAGCCCGCCGACCGCCGCGATGCTCTTCATGAGGTCGTCGGAGTGGAGGCCGCGCTGCTTGAGCACCAGTTCCAGGGCCGGATGGGCCTCAGGGAGTTCGGTGTTGTCCATGACGTTGCGCACGAAAGCCAAGGCGAAGATGGGCTCGATACCGCTGGAGCAGCCGGCGATGATGGAGATGGTGCCGGTGGGGGCGATGGTGGTGAGCGTAGCGTTGCGCACCCGCCGGCCCCTCGGTTGCCAGGTGCTCTCTTCCCAATTGGGGAACACGCCCCGGTCGCGGGCCAGGTCTTCGCTGGCCTTGATGGCTTCTTCGTGGACGAATCCCATGACCTGATGACGCCAGCCTGATGGCCTCGTCACTGTCGTAGCCGATGCCCAGCTCGACCAGCATGTCCGCCCAGCCCATCACCCCGAGACCGATCTTGCGGTTGCTCTTGGTCATGTTTCCGATCTCGGGCAGCGGATAGCGGTTCATGTCGATGACGTTGTCGAGGAAGTGGACGGCCGTGTGGGTGACCCGGCGCAGGCGCTCCCAGTCGACGCCGCCGTCCTTGACCATGATGGCCAGATTGATGGAGCCGAGGTTGCAGCTCTCGTAGGGCAGAACGGCTGTTCGCCGCAAGGATTCGTGGACTCGATCTCGCCCAGCCTTGGGCGTGGGGTTGTCGCGGTTGAGCCGGTCGAGGAACACGATGCCGGGCTCGCCGTTCTTCCAGGCGAGGTCGACGATGAGGTCGAATACCTCGCGGGCGTTCAGCCGCCCGACCTCGGCGTGGTCGCGCGGGTTGCGGAGCGCGTACTCGCCACCGGTGAGCACCGCCCCCATGAACTCCTCGGTGACCCCCACCGAGATGTTGAAGTTGTTGAGGATGTGCTCGTCTTCCTTGGCCCGGATGAACTCCAGGATGTCGGGATGGTCCACCCGCAGGATGCCCATGTTGGCGCCCCGACGAGTGCCGCCCTGCTTGATGGTCTCGGTGGCCATGTCGAACACCCGCATGAAGGACACCGGCCCGCTGGCCACGCCCATGGTGGACTTGACCAGGTCGTTCTTGGGACGAAGGCGGCTGAAGCTGAAGCCGGTGCCGCCCCCCGACTGATGCACCAGCGCGGCGTCCCGGATGGCGCCGAAGATGGACTCCATGCTGTCTTCCACCGGCAGCACGAAGCAGGCGGACAACTGCTGCAGTTCTCGGCCCGCGTTCATGAGGGTGGGCGTGTTGGGCAAGAACTCGAGGCCGGCCATGACGGCGAAGAACTCGGCGATGACCTGGTCGAGCGGGGTTTCAGGATGGTAGAGGAGATCGGCCTGGGCGATGTTCTCGGCCACCCGGGCGAGCATGTCGGCCGGGGTCTCCAGCGGAGTCCCATCGGGCGTGCGCTTGAGATACCGCTTCTCGAGCACCTTCTTGGCGCTGGGGGACAGCCTCTTGTCCAACTCGGCCACCAAGTGCCCAAGCTCAGCGACGGTCATCGGATCCCCTCTTTCGCAAGTTGTTCCAGTTCCTTCTTGAATCCTTCGACGCTGTCGAACTGCCGGTAGACGGAGGCGAAGCGGATGTACGCCACCAGATCGACGCTCTGCAGACGCTCGAGGGCCATGTTACCGAGTCGCTCGGACGAGACTTGATAGGCCGACTCCTCCCGCAGTTGCCGCTCGATATCGGACACGACCTCCTGCAGACGTTCCGCTGGAACATCCCGCTTGGCACACGCCCGCATCAGACCCCTGCAGCAACTTCTCCGGGAAGAACAGTTCCGTGGACCCGTCGCGTTTCACCACGGTGATGGGGATCGTCTCGATAGTCTCGTAGGTCGTGAAGCGCTGGCCGCAAGCGATGCACTCTCTGCGCCGACGTATGGCTTCCTTGCTCTCCGTCTCCCGGGAATCGACCACCCGGCTCTCGGAGTCACCACAATAGGGACAGTTCAACCCGATCCCCCACTTCGATCTTGGCGGCCAGAGCTCGTGCCGGCTGCGCACCGGCATGGCACCTGGAGCGTACCTGAGTGAGATGCTCTCCGACCCCCGACTAGCAAGAGAGCTATGCAGCATTCGGTCCTGCATATACAACATCTAGTGCCAGAGGGCATCCTAGCACCCTATATATCGGTCTGTAAAGGGGAAAATCAGCGCAATTTGCCGCAATACGGCCGTACGAGATACCCCGCCTGGTACGCTTGGAGCGTACGACTATTTCTTGGTTCGCCCGGCGCCGCCCGCGCGGCGGGCGCGCTGATAGCTCTGGAAGGCCAGCGTCGCCTGCAGCCTGCTGGCCACCCCCAGCTTGCGGAAGATGTGGTTGGCGTGGGTCTTGACCGTCTTCTCGGAGATGAACAGCTTCGCCCCGATGGCCTTGTTGGGCATCCCGAGGGCGATCATTTTGAGCACCTCGCGTTCGCGGTCGGTCAGGCCCTCGATACCCGCGATCGTCGCTGCATCCACCTGGTCGCCCGGTGAGGGTGAGACGAGGCCGCTCGCCAGTCCGCGGCGCCGAGGAAGTCCCAGCGGTACGTCGGTGGGGTAGGTCCGGCCGCGCGATAGTTCCTCGAAGTGCTTGCCAAGCTGCGTGGGGAGCATGGGCACGATCGTCACACGCACGAACGAGCCGGCGTCCAACCGGTCGCACAGGGCTAGGATCGGGAGCGCCACTCTGGCTTCCTGCGCGAGGAAGTGGAGGTGTCCGTGTTCTTCGGCAACATGCACCGACTCGGTGAGACAGCGGGCGGCGTCGCGCTCCCTGCCGGCGAGCGCGTGCAACCAGCCGAGGTAGAGGAGGGACGGGGCCAGCGAGCTCTTGAGGTTCCAGCGGCGGCTCAGTCGGACCGTCTCTTCGAGCTGAGCCTGGGCTTCCGAGGCCCGTCCGAGAACAGCCAGGTCCATGCCGATGGCCGTCAGGGCCCGAACACGCTCGTAGATCGCCAGCCGGCTCTCTTCAACGATCTCAAGCGCCTTACGATGGTGCTCGAGCGCCCGCTGGGCATTCCTGCCCCGTCGACACACGTCGCCGAGCATATCCTCGACGTGGAAGAGGGCTTCGCCGTCACCGGCCGCGGCGGCGTGGGCCTGCGCCTCCCTGATGATCCGAAGCGACTCGTGGTAGTCCCAGCCTCCCTGGGCGATCGCCGCCTTGGCCAGCAGAGTCGGTGTCTCGAAGAAGGCGTGCCCTCGCGACCGGACCACGCTCAGGCATTCGTCGGCTAGCCTTCCTGCGGCCATGTAGTCTCCCGTCAGGTAGCAGAAGACCGCGGCGAAGCTGAGGGCCATGGTATGCGCCGCTGTGCCCACCCTCGGCCCCCGACCGAGAGCGCGCTCGGCCCACTGTCGCGCCAGCCGGTAGTGTCCCAAAGAGAAGAACAGGCGCGAACGATGCAGGAAGATGCGCTGAGTCAGCGTTTCCTTGCCCGCCGCAGGTGCGAGAGCAAGAGCCTTCTCCCAGTTCTCCACAGCCTCATCCCTGCGACAAAGACTCACGAGGATGTTTCCTTCCGAGACCAGCACCTCCACCTTCTCCCGCGGATTCCGGGCAAGTGTCCGGCAGCGCTTTAGGACAGCCAAGCTCTCTTCCCACAGCGCCTGGTTATAGAGGCAGAAGGAGGAACCGAGAAGAACCAGCAGGAGACCCTCGTTGTCGCCCGCTGCCGACAGCTGTTTGGCCGCCCGCTCGTAGAGAGCGACCGCAGGGCCGTACTTGGTCTGCTGCTGCAGCATCCTGGCCTTTGCCACGAGAAGCCAGGTGCTCATCGCCGCATCGTCATCGGGTAGCAGATCCGCCCACCCATCGTGCGCGAAATCGACAACCCCACTGAGCGACGAAAGGGCCAGTTCCCTAAGCGGGCGGGCAGCATCGTCGAAGCGGCCGGCGCGTAGGTAGAGCGAGGCGGCCCGGTAGTACTCGCCGGTCCGCTCCAGGTGGGCAGCCGCCCGGGATACGACCTGCGCTCCTTCGTCGCTCGCCCAGGACCGCCGCTCTACGTAGGCCCGGACGAGCGGATGGACCGTGAAGCTGCGGCGTCCCGACCGCGTGACGAGGAACCCTCGGGCCACCAGTTGCTCGAGCGAAGCCTCCGCTTCTCCCGGAGCACCGGGAAGGAACTCCTCGTCCCGCGGGAAGATCACCCGCGGGAGCAGAGCGCCCGTGAGCATCACCTCGGTGGTGAGCGGGTCCAGGCCGGTGAGGATATGGCGTTCCAGATAGGCGCGGAGATCGCGTCCTCGGGACATCATCCCCGCGAGATCGGCTCGGGTGGCGCCGCCCCGGGAGACCAGTTGCTGACCCAACAACACCAGCGCAGCCGGCCAGCCCTCGCTCAGACGCCAGAGGGACCTCGCTTCGGAGGGCTGCAGGCGGAGGTCCCAGGTCTGGGCGGCCCAGGCCGACACCTCCCTGGGGGTCAGTCGCAGGTCCCGCGCCTGTAGGGTGACCGACCGGCCGCCAAGACTCACGGCCTCGAGATCGAGCGGGAGAGGACGCCGGGACGATACCAGCAGGGTCCAAGCCGGTGGCAGACCACGAGCGATCAGACCGAGAACATGGGCCACCTGAGGTGAAGAGTCGACCAAATGGAAGTCGTCGATGGCCAGGAGCGTCGTCCGGCCGGCGTCGGCAGACACGAAGTCCATGAGGCGAGCGGTCAGGTCCATGGTGGCCGCCTCTATCGCTCCATCTGCGGACCACACGGCCGGGTCGTCGCCCTCGAGGGGCGGACCCTCGACGCCTAGTCCGGCCATGAGGTACTTGAGGAAGCGCAACGGGTCCCGGTCGCCCTCGTCGAGAGAGAAGTAGACGGCGCGTCCCTCGGTGGAACGGAGCACGTCCACGATGAAGGCGGTCTTGCCGCAACCCGGTCCGGCAACAAGGCCGACCACCCCGCCGCCGCGGACCGGCTCGATCAGCCTCTGCAGCCGCGGCCGGCTGAGAATGAAGCCCTGGTGCGGCAGGCTGAGCTTCGCCGCCACCGCCCTGGCACGTTGCGTCGCGACATCGGAGGATGGCACCAGTAGGATCTCCCGGCTATCTCGTTCGAGAAGACGAATGCGCACAGTCTCCTCACAGAGCGCCGGGGTGTCAATAAGTGCCACGGCTTCGGTGTCGTTCATCGATTCTCCACCCTCGGTAGATGCTTGGGCTTCGCTCTGGCCCCCGGGGACCGGGTGCGGGCGACGCGCAATCGGCCCCGGGTGTCGCTGGGCCGCGCCGCCGCCGTGGGCGGCGCGGCCCAGCACGGAGACCGCCACGCGGCGGCCCCGTGACCTCTACAGGTATTCCAGCCGCTTGGCTACCACGGACACGGCTTTGCGCTCTTCGCCGTCTTTCTCGTAGACATCCTGGCGAAGAGAGCCCTCCACGGCGATCCGCCTGCCCTTGCCCAGATGCTCGCCGGCCGCCTCGGCCTGCGAGTTCCAGGCCTTGATGCGGAAGAAGTCCGCCTCATCCGCGGAGCGGTCCACTGCCAGGATGAAGCTCGAGACCTTCGACCCGCCGTTCACCTCCTTGACGTCCACGTCGGTGGCCAGGCGGCCGATCAGGTGCACGCTGTTCATTCCGTTCCTCCTCGAGTGCCGCGGTATTCCTACACCGGGCGGGTCGTACTCCCCAGCCCGGGGGAGTTGCAGCCTAGCGGAGGGAGGCGGAGGGGCGAATACAACCAAAGGTGGAAATGCATGTCGAGCCCTTTGGTTTCGTAATCGGGACAGCCGTAACCAAAGAGCCGGTGCACGGCGATGTGACGACAACTGACTACACGGGCGGAGAGTTGACGAAACGGGACACCGCGCTGGGGGTCAGGCGCCCGCATCCGACCAGTGCCTGTAGCCGCAGTCGCCCTCCGGGGCGGTGCCCAGGCCTACGCAGGCTGATCTTGGCGCTGGCTTTGGGTCGATGACGCATTTCGATAAAGTAGTATTTGACCGGAGGGCCAACCGAGAGAGGAGGTGTAGCCGAGCATCTCCTGCCTCGAAAAGCGTCTGTTCGACCGTGGCTCTCGAGACTCTCCGAAAGGAGGGCTCATGCAGGACAACCGAGTCAAGCTGAGGGACGGTCGGACTCTCGGTTTTGCCGACTACGGATCGCCGGAGGCCACTCCGGTGATGCTCTTCCACGGTACGCCGGGATCCCGCGTATATGGCCTGGAAGACGACCCCTTGTTGGACCGGTTCGGTATCAGAGTCGTCTGCCCGGAGCGCCCAGGCTTCGGCCTGTCTGGTCCAAGCCCGTCCCGCAAGATCCGGGACTGGCCCGCCGATGTGGCGGAACTGGCCGATCAGCTCGGACTCGACCGCTTTCATGTTGCGGGTGAATCGGGTGGAGGTCCCTATGTCCTCGCCTGCGCCATTCAGATGCCCGACCGAGTCCTGTCGGCGACGCTGGTGGGCACCGTCGCTCCGCCTGAAACGCTCCGCCTGACGAAGAACATGGACCTGGGAAATCGACTGGGCTTCTTCTTCGCACGATATGCCCCATTCGTGACGAGAGGACTGTCCGCGTCTTTCGCCAACGCGCTCGCGAGGCGGCCCGACGAGGTGATGGGCCAGATGATCTCGCGGCTTTGTGAGTGGGACAGGCGAATCCTTGGGGACGCCGAGGATCGAAAGCGCGCCATGCTCCTGCTCCACTTTCAGGAGGCTTTTCGTCAGGGCGGGACCGGACACTATCGCGATACGCTTCTGGTGTCGCGCCGTTGGGAGCTGGACTTCAGCAAGTTATCGGTGCCGGTGTTCATGTGGCACGGTGAATGCGACAACCTCGTGCCCCTCGAGCCCGCAAGAGGGCTGTCTGGAATGATCCCTGACTGTGAGTTTCACCTGGTCGCCGGGGCCGGTCATTTTCTCCTTGAAGCGGAGGCGGTCGCCGCAGATATCTTGACTAGGTTATTGTCGGTCCAGAGCTGAGTCGGACACCCCGCGTTCGACCGACGCCTGCTTTGGCTGCACGCCCCGCCCCGGCGGCGATTCCGACCGGGGAGTCGCAGCGTATCGGGCAGGGGTGGCGAGGCGAATACAGCCCGAGTATGAGAGAGTGCGGGGAGGATTCGACACGAGTGGGGACTTGCCATGGTTGCCTCTGGCGCGCCCGTCGCATCGGACGACATCAGAACCTTCAACAGCGACCGGTACCTCCGGAGTCTGCGTCTCAGCGTCTTCCTCACGTGCTTTCCTTTCGGCATGCTGTTGTTCGGCGTGCCCCTTATCGCGCGCGAGATGGGAGCCGGCCCTCTCGCCATCGGTGGGCTCTTCTCGGCCTATGCGGCGATCGTCGTTATCTCCCAGCCTCTCATCGGACGCGGGCTGGACCGTCTCGGCCGGCGGCCTTTCCTGCTCGCCGGTTTGCTGGCCTACGCCCTGTCGAACCTGGTCTTTGCCCTCGCGTCGGGGGTGGGCGGTCTGTATGTCGCCCAGGTCGGGCAAGGTGTGGGGTCGAGTCTCACCTGGCTTGCGGCTCTATCCGTCGTGTCAGATCTAGCGCCTGTCGATGGTCGCGGTAGGGAATACGGACGGATCGAAGAGGTGGGTTTTCGCGGCACCCTCGTGGGGTCCCTCGTGGGCTTCGCGCTCCTACGTCTGCTCCAAGGTGACAGGACGGGAGAAGTGCTGACGCTGGCCGGCGGCTGGCGCTTGCTCTTCCTTGGGTATGCAGCCGCAACGTTGGTCGCCGCCGTGATTGTATGGCGAGGGATCCCCGAGACACTCTCTCAGGACAGTCGCGTCGACCAGACGCCTGAGGCTCCCGAGGATCAGCGGGCATCCGGGCGTGGGGCGTGGCGCCTCCCCGGCCAGTTGTGGATCCTGATGGGGATCGTGGTTCTGACCGCGGTCGCCACCGCTCTCCTGGGCCCGGTCCTAATGCCGTACCTGTTCGACAACGTCTCTACCAGCATCCTTGGCCTTGCCCTCGCCTTCCTTCCGGCAGCCATCGCTGGGTCGGTTCTTCCCTCGCGACTGGGCGGGATCAGCGACCGCATCGGACGGCGCCCACCGATTGTGGCCGCGCTGGCGGTAGCCGGTCTGGCCGCCGCTGCGGTCCCATTCGTGCGGTCGCTCTGGCCGCTGGCCGTCCTCTGGGTGCTCGAAGCTGCCGCCTTCGCCGCCGCGACGCCGGCCGAAGAGGCGCTGGTGATCGACGTTGCAGACAGCGCCCACCAGGGTTCGGCGCTGGGATACTACACCGCTGCGGCTGCGTTGGGCGGGGTGATCGGTCCGCTTGTGGGAGGCTGGATCTACGACCGCTTCGGCGCCGGTGAGGCTTTCATCGCCACTGCTTTGTTGCTGGTGCTCGGCGCGGTCCTGATCCTCCTGCTCGTGCGCGAGCCTTCACGCGCGAAGCTGGTCCCGCCGCACGCGCAGTAGATCACCACAGTCTCGAACGGAAGGTCGGGCTCGGAGGTGCGCTCCGCGAACGCTTGAGGATCGTCGGTCTCCGCGGCTTTGATCCTGAGCGCTCGATGCGGCTCAGCTGATCGCTTCTTGTCTGGCTTCGGATTGGCTCCCCTGGTCGGTAGGGAGTGGGCGGGCACGGACGACCTGCGTTCTGGCGATGTGGTCGAGCCAGCCAAGTCTACGATTGTCGACCAGCACCCAGAGGAAACCGACAAAAATGAACAGAGTTGAGACCAGATAGCCGATGTAGCGCAGCACGGCTCGTGGAAATGAGACCCGCCTCTCCCGAAGCGTGACCACCTTGAGACCTATCAGGCCCATGCCGATCGTGCGGCCGAGCACCGCCCAGCAGAAGACGAAGTAGATCAAGAACATCAGGCCGCCGAGTCCCGCTGGAAGGGCCGGAAGGTACTGACCCAGAATCCCCGGGCGAAGCGCCTGGAGCGTGACGGAGATCAGGTACCCCCCGGCAGCCGCGGCGCAGGTCACCAGCACAGCATCAAGAAGAAGAGCCGCCGCCCTGGAAACGAACCCGGCCGGCCCGGCGTAGGCCGGAAGCACGACGGACGAGGCGTCGACCGCGGCGAGGTCGCCCCGCTCCGACGCGCCGGTACTGACTTCGGGTCGCGGTGTTCCCCGTCTGAAGACCCGGCGCGCTCCCCGCTCGAGGAGATCGTCAGCGTTCGCGCACCAAAGACGCACCCCCTCGAGGAAATCCTCGAGCAGGGTGCTGCTCTCCTGACGGATCATCCGATGGATCTTCGGGCTTTCCGCCATACGCTCTATCGCGAGTGCCACCACGTCGTCCACGATATCGGCTGCGGCATCCCGAAAAGCGGCCTCCGCACTTGCGGCGAGTCGCTGCTCTTCCGCCAGGCCGATGGCTGCGAGGCGGTCGAGTTCCGCCTGCCCTCTCGCCTCCATCCTTGAGGCTTCACGGGCAACGGTCCGCCTCGTGCCACGGGTTCCCGGGAGGCCGGATCCGGCGACCAGGTCCGCAAGCTCCCGGATGCTCTGCTCAGCGGTATTCGCGCCGCGCGCGGCCTGCTTGCCGGATTCGAGGAGAAGCCCGGCCAGGCCAGGGGCGATCGGGATGATAGGACGTTCGGATCGGAGCATCGAGGACCGGCCCATCGCCCTGGTTTCGCCCGACGCCGCTCGCCCTTCCTCGTTTGTTGTCTCCGCTTGGGATGCGGCTCTCCCGGCCGACGAAAGGCCCAGAAGCAGTCCACCGAGAAGGAGCCTGAGAGGCGGCATTCTGCTCGAGGTCGGCCCCGGTCCCCCTGGCTTTGCCTCCAACGTGCACTACCTCCGGACGCGTGAGTCACGATCGAGAGCAACCGCTAACAGTCTCTCAGGGTGGTGGCCGGAGAACAAGCAGGGACGCTCTGCCTCGAGCACGACGCGCAAGACCCTGCAGTCGATCGAACTGAGCGTCGTGGAGGGGATGCGGGTGGTATGTTTTCCCTACGCGTCGCCGCTACAGCAGGCCGGAACGGAAGCAGCGCATATGCCAAAGAGTGTCACATGAGGACCCGCACTGAGAGAAGGACCGCGGCTCGTTACCGTTGGGATCGTATGAAGGTGAGCTTCTGGTTCGCTCCTGTGATCATGGCGATCGCAGCGGTTCTTCTGGCGTGGCTGATGTACGGGGTGGATAGTCTCGTCCCTGATGCGGCCTTGGAGGACAGCCGTTTCGTCTTGGCCGGGACTCCAGGGGAACTACGCAGCGCCCTATTGAACATGGCCGGCACCGTCCTCGCCACCGCCGGAGTGGTCTTCACCCTGCTCACCTTGCCGCTTTCGACGGTGGCCTCCCAGTACGGCTCCCGTTTGCTCCGGGTCTTCCTGGGCGATCGGACCACACAGTTCGTCCTGGGTGCCTTTGTGGGTACGTTTGTCTATTGCATCGCGGCCGCACTATCCATCCCCACAGCCAGCGTGGAGCAGGACGCTCCTCAAGTGACTGCCACGCTTGGTGTGTACTTGATGGTGGCGACCTTTGGGACCCTGATCTTGCTGGTCCAACACGTCAGCACGATGCTGCAGGCCCCGAATATCGCCGCTGCTGCGGGCGTGGAACTGCTGGATGTAGTCCGGGCGAATGCTGAAGAAGTCGCGAACGGGGACAATGGTAATGGCGGGTCAGAGACCCGGCCCACCCCCGATTCCCGGGACATCCCGGCAATGCTGACAGAGACAAGAGGGCTACCCTGTCCGCGCAAGAGGCGCTGGCTACATCCAATACGTCAATTCCCAGATGGTCCTGACCCTGGCCCAGAAGAAGGACCTGGTCGTCCACCTACAGTGCAAGCCGGGCTGTTACGTCCAGTCCGGCGCGGTGGTCGCCATGGTTTGGCCCGCCGAGCGGGTCGATGAGCAACTCGAGGCGCTGTTCCAACGCGCCTTCCGACTGGGGAACGGGCGCACCCCCAGCCAGGACGTCGAGTACGCGGTCAATCAACTCACTGAAATGGCTGTGCGGGCCATGTCCCCAGCGATCAACGACCCCTTCACAGCCATGACCTGCCTGGATCGTATCGGTGACGGCCTGGCCACGTTCATTCGGCAGGGAGGTAACGACTCTCATCACTGGGACCAGGATGGCCGGCTGCGCCTCATCCTTGATCCCGTTACCATTGACGATCTGCTCAACGCCGCCTTCGATATGCTGCGCCACGCCAGCTGCAACAACGCGAGCGTCCTCCAGCACATGTTGGAAGTGATCGGTGCCCTCGGCCAAGAGGTGAAAGCGCCCGAGATACGCAGGCAACTACGGCGTCACGTCAGCCTCATCCAGGCAGAAAGCCAAGTTGGCAACTTGATCGAGGCGGACCGACAGTCCATCCGGCAGAGCAGCGAGGCCCTGCAAACAAGATTGATGGGCGAACCGTGAGCGTCAGCATGGCTCCGGCCTCCGTCTCGATGGGACCCAGAGGACAGTGCCGAGGCCAAGCGCGGAACGTACTGGCTCAGCCCACCTTCTATAGCTGAACTGCGGGCGAGATGACGGCCCACCGCGCTTCTTGTCACCGTACCTGTTCGGCAACGGCTTCGGCGAGTCTCCTTGCTCCCTCGACCGGCAAGGGAGGGTAATGTACCTCTCGCCCGATCTCGGTCGCGATAAGTGATCCCAGTTGCGCTGCGGACGTCTTGCTCTGCACGACCTTGACCCCCGCTTTCAAACGTTCCTGGCGCCACGCGACGTGGATCGTCTGTTCGCAGTGACCGGCAAGGGGGAAGTAGAGGAAGGGTCGCTCGAGCACCGTCAGTTCGAGCAGGCTGGTCCCTCCGCCCTGGGTGATGGCCAGATCGCAGGCGGCGAAGTGCTCGTGAAGTCTCGGCACATATCCGTTCACCTCGATCCCCTCGGGAAGATCGCGGCCCGGCAATGTGAGGCGCGGCCCGCAGACGATGGTCATGCGCAGATCGGGGATCCGGTCGCGTGCATGGGGGAACGCTTCCACGCAAAGGTCTAGCAGGTCGGCGCCGACCGCAGTGCCGCCGATCGACGCCAGGACCAGCGGCGCCGGTCCGTAGCCCAGTCGCGCCCGCACCGAAGCCCTATCACGGTACTCGGTGGGGTCGAAGCTCAGGACATGCCCCACGACGAGCGCATGGCGCTCGGCCCAGGTCCGGCGGTCGGGCCGGAAGGGGGCGAAATTGCGCGGCGGTATATCCTGGAGTTCACCGAGGAACACCGGATGGTATCGACCCCGGGGTTCGCTGGACCATACGCGGTTGAACTTCATGGCCCCCACACGTTCGATGGGGCTCCACGTCATGGCGTCGAGGCCCAGAAAGTCGAAGAGAAGGAAACAGGGACAGGCCGGGGGAGACGGACGATCGACGAGAACCATGGCCAGATCGTATGCCTCGTCCCCGATGGCGACGTCGTATCTGCCGCTCTGCAGCAGGTCGAAGGCCAGCCGGCCGGTGTGGCCCCAGCCTTTGCGCAGGCCCAGCGCCCATTTGACGAGGTTCAACTCTTGAGCCTCGCCCGCGAGGCTCTCCGCCTGCCCGGTAGGGTCTCCCCACTGTTCGGAGACCGGGAGCACGTGCTCCTCCCGTTCCTCCAGATACTCGCGGGCGGGAGAGGTGGCGATCCAATCGATCTCCAGATCCGGACGGACCCTTCGGATCTCATCCGCGATCACCACATCGCGGGTGACGTGTCCCAATCCCATCGAGCCGCTCAGATAGAGAAGACGAGGCATGCGGGGACCTTCGGATGCGTGAGGCTACCGGTCCGGCTTTCTTGAGCTTACTACTATCTCTCGCCGTGTGATGCTCGATCGTGCCTTCATCCCCAGGTACGGGCGCGGGCGGTTGGGATGCAGCGCCTCCCGCGTTGCAGCGCCTCCCGCGTTGCCGCCGCGATACCGGTTGTCGCCATGGTGGCGCTGAAACCTCGGATTCCGCACTGATACGGCCGTGCGTACCCTTGACAACCGAAGCGCGCGTATCTATCAATTGGTCGAGTTCTTCAAGAGACGGGGGGCAACGTGGCCGACGACAGATATGGAAAGTACTTCCTGAGAGAGCCCTGGGGGATCCCCAACAAGGCCAATCAGGACCCCGACCAGCCGATCTACATCGGGATCAACCAGGAGGGCCCGGCGGAGGGATGGGATGAGCCCTTCACCCAGGTACTGCGCCCCATATACCGACCCTTCCTCATGATCCCCAAGCCGCACAGCCACAACTGCGCCGAATTCCTTTACTTCATCGGGGGAAACCCCATGGACTTCCGGGATTTCGGTGCGGAGATCGAGTTCGTCATGGGCGAGGGCGAAGAGGCGGAGACCTACACCATCACCAGTACCACCTGGGTGTACATCCCCAAGGGTCTGCCGCACTGCCCGCTCGAGTTCAAACGGGTAGACCGGCCCATCATGTTCGGGCATGTGATGTTCGCTCCCGGATTCGCGTCGACCACGAGCTTCGATCCGGACCGGCACTGATCCCAACCAGCTCTGGATTCGCTGATGTCGCGCTGAAAGCCGAGAAGCCCCCTTGGGACAAGGGGGCTTCTCGGCATGTGCATGTCCATCTGTCGCGAAATCTTTCCAGGCAAGGAGAGGCAATGCTACACCAGCGTGGCCGTGGACCCGGCCGAGTACGGGGGCTCGTCCGAGGGCACTCTCTATCTCCTCGGGGAGTAGCTGTCGGGGCGACGCCGCGGGGATCGTTCACCTGCCGAGCGCCACACCGGTCATCCGCTAAACCGAAGACCCTCTCAGGCCGATAGCTTCTCTGTGAGCAGCAAGAAAGACAACCATCCTCGCGAGGCGGCAGCCCTAGCCGTCTTCTGCCGGTCATGCTCGTCACCGCTCGTCCAGGCTTCCGGCTGGGTGATGGAGGACGAGGCCCACTGGAGGGTCCGGCTGTGGTGTCCCGAGTGCTGGCACGACCAGACGTTGAGGCTCGATAGAGCCCAATCCGCGTATTTGTCTCTGGCGGTCGAAGAAGGATTTGCCTGCCTGCTCGAGGCCTTCGAAGGGTTGGAAGCCATACCCACCGTCGAGCCGGATCACTGGCTGGGCCGCGACCGCAACCAGGATCCCATGGAGCCCTGGATCTAGCTTCTTTCCGGCGTCCCGCCCTCCCGCCGCCTGCGCTATCCTGGTGGACAGACCATAAAACCAGGCCAAGGAGCGCCCCATGGACATGGAGATGTACTTCCCGGGCAAGAAGCGCGTCTACGCTCGCTACAAGGGTTTTGTGGTCGAGACGGATCAACCCGTCGAGGCCGGAGGCGACAACAGCGCGCCCGCCCCCTTCGACCTGTTCCTCCTCTCCATCGGCACGTGCGCGGGCTACTACGTGCTCAGCTTCCTGCAGCAGCGGGGGTTATCGACCGAGGGCGCCGGCGTCGTACTGCGCCGCGAGGTGGACCCAGGGACCCATCTGCCCAGCAAGATCTCACTGGAGATCAAGCTCCCCGCCGACTTCCCGGACAAGTACCGCGACGCGGTGATACGCGCGGCCGAGCAGTGCGCCGTCAAACGCGCACTGGAGAACCCGCCGGCCTTCGACACCTACACCACCATCGGGTAGACGGCAGGCGCGCCGGCCTGCGGCCCGCTACTGGTCTTCCCAGCCGATCAGGTCCGGGGCCCTCTCCGCCCGGCGCGAGAGCTGGACGAGGGCGTCCTTGTACTTGGAATGCCGCAGGCCGACGATCTCGACCAGGAGCTGCAGGAACCGCCAGAAGTCGGCCGGCACCGTGTCGGCCGTCGAGTCGAGATAGACCTCGCCTGAGCTGACGCCCGCGCCGTCCACCTGCTTCACGGCGTGGAAGACCGTCTTGCTCACGATCATGTCTACCGCGAGGTCGAGCCCCTGTTCGTCCAGGCTCTTGATGAGACCGCCCGCATCGCTGATGCGCACAGGGAGCGTCCCGGGCGCTCCGCCCGCATCAGGCTCGGGACTCGGACCGGGTATGAGGTCCACTACGATGGCTCCGCGCCTGCCCGGATAGAGGAAGGGGGTCTGCAGCCGCAGCCGCTCCCCGCCGATCAGACGCGCGCGCAGCCGCGTGTCGCCCCCGATCAGGGCGACGAACTCGGAGTAGCTCAGCTCGTTGGTACCTTCGGCCACGGCCTTCCCTCCTTACTGGTTGGGCGGGCTTTCGCCGCCCTGCCCGCCGTAGCCGGCACCCGGCCCGGGGCCGGCGGCCCACGGCTCAGGCGCAGCCGGCCACGCGTCGGTTGCGGAGGCGCCCGGCTGGCCCGAAGCCTCCTGCTCCTTGGCAGCGCGCGCCTGAGCGTCGGCCTCAGCCTTGGCCGCGGCCTCCGCCCTTATCTTCCACAACTGCTCCTCGAGACGGGTGAGATCGTCCAGCACCTTCTGGCGCATGGCCTGATCCACCGTACGACCGCGGTAGAAGTCGAACACCAGATAGCCGAGCTTCTTGGCCAACCCGTCCATCTGCATCTCGATCTGGAGCTCTCCGACCTTGAGCTTGCCCTTGTCGAGAGCCTTCTCGAGCTCTTTGGCGGCCTGCTCCAGCCCGTCTCCCACCTTGTCCATGAATCCCATGAGCACACCCTCTTTCCTCAGCCCGGACATGGGCCGTCTGGCGCCTCGAACCACGATACTTCCATTTCCCAATCTAACGATTGAGCAAGCAAGACGCAACGGCGCGAGTTCCGCCGAGTGCAGCGCTGTTATCATTCGTATACCGATCTCGCCTCCATCCCAAAGGACCCGAGGAGACGCGCGTGGACACCGTCCTTCCCTTTCGCGCTTGGCGCTACTCTCCCGAGGCCGGTGATGCCGGTCTGCTGGTGGCGCCTCCCTACGATGTCATCGGCCCCGAACTTCAGTCCCGCCTCTACGCCCGGAGCCGGTACAACGTCGTAAGGGTCGACCTGGGCATGACCACCCCAAGCGACAACTACTGTGACAACCGCTATACGCGGGCCGCCTCCCAGCTCGAGCAGTGGAAGGCCGCGGGTGTCCTCGTCCGCGATGACGTGCCTACCCTCACCTTCGTGGAAGAAGAGTTCACGGGCCCGGACGGGCGTGCCCGCACGCGCCGTGGGTTTCTCGGCGCCGTACGGCTGCACGGTCTATCGGAGGGAGTGATCCACCCGCACGAGCAGACCTTCTCCGGACCCAAGCAGGACCGCTTCGACCTCATGGAAGCCACGTCCATGAGCCTCAGCCCCGTGTTCCTCCTCTACGATCTGCCCGGCGATGACGTCGCGTCGGCGTGGTCATCGCGGCCCAACCCTGGACCGCCGGCCACCCAGGTCTCGGATGAGGACGGCAACGTCACCAAGCTATGGCCCACCTACGACCCCACTCTGCTCGACACAGTGAGACGGAGTCTGGAGCATGCCCGTTTTGTGATCGCCGACGGCCACCATCGCTACGAGACGGCCCTCCGCTACCGCGACCACCGCAGGGAGCGCGATACGGAGGCGAGAGGCGGCGCGAGGCCGGACTCGACGCGTGCGTACGAGTACGTCCTCGCCTACCTCAGCAACATGGCCGATCCGGGTCTCGCCATCTACGGGACTCACCGGCTGATCGCCGGCATCGACCCACAGAAAGTGGCGGCCCTTCAAGCCGGCCTGGCCGGGACATTTGCAGTCGAGCCGCTGACGCCGGCCGAGCCGGGTGCCGCGGGTGCACGGGAAGTCATCGAGCATTATCTGGGCGACCACCCGCGAGGAGCCTTCGGCGTGTGGGCGCCTGCCCTGGGGGGAACCTTTGGGCTACGGCTTCTGGACGATCGGCCCCTCATAGCGGTCACGCCGGACCACAGCCCGGCCTACCGCGCACTCGACGTGACCATCCTGCAGAAGCTCATTCTAGAGCCGGTCTTGGCTATCCCCTCGGAAGGACCGGAGGCCGAGACTCTGGTCACCTACTTCAAGGACACGAACGCAGCGTTCGAGAGACTCGAGGCCGGTGAGTTCCAGGCGGGCTTCTTCATGAACCCGACGGGGTTGGACCAAGTGCGCGAAGTGGCCTTTGGAGGGGAGCGCATGCCTCAGAAAGCCACGTTCTTCTATCCCAAGCTGCCGACAGGTCTCGTGTTCCACGATCTGGGCGGCGTCCTATAGCACTCGAGACAAGGGGAAGGTCATGAAAGTCGCACTCATCGGCGCTACCGGCTACGTGGGTTCACAGTTGCTGAACGAGGCTCTCGACCGAGGGCACGAGGTCACCGCCATCGTGCGCCGGACCGAACGACTGCCGGCCAGGTCGGGCCTGACCGCCGCACAGGGCGACGTGAACGACACCGACGCCCTGGCCGGTCTCCTCGCAGGGCACGACGCGGTGATCGCCGCTTACAACCCCGACCGGCAGATCCCAGGTGATGTGTACGAGCGCATGGTGGCCGGTGCAAAATCGATCATCGCCGCCACCAAGAAGGCGGGGGTCAAGCGGCTGCTGGTCGTCGGCGGGGCGGGCAGCCTCGAGGTGGCTCCCGGGCAGCAGGTCATCGACCAGCCCGACTTCCCGCCCGAGTGGAAGGCCGGAGCCGGAGGCACCCGGCAGTTCCTGTATCTGCTAAAAGAAGAGCCGGATCTGGACTGGACTTTCCTCAGCCCCGCCGCCGTGCTCGAACCGGGCGCGCGGACGGAGGTGTTCCGACTTGGAGGCGACCAGCTGCTCTATGACGCGGAGGGGCAGTGCCGCATCTCGGTCCAGGACTACGCTGTAGCCATGATCGACGAACTCGAGGAACCCAAGCACACGCGCAAGAGATTCTGCGTGGCCTACTAGGCGGGTTCCTCGAAGGGCTCGATGCGCAGCGCCCGGCCGTCCTCGCCCAGTTCGATCACGACGCCTTCCAGCCACACATCGCCGTCGGCCACCTCGAAGCGGACGGGCAGCTGCGTCAGGAAACGCTCGATCACAAGCTCCTTCTTGACGCCGATGACCGAGTCTCGCGGTCCGCACATCCCCGCGTCGGTGATGTAGGCGGTGCCTCCCGGCAGGACGTGGGCGTCTGCCGTGCGCACATGGGTGTGCGTGCCCATGACGGCGCTCACCTGCCCGTCGAGATACCAGCCCATGGCGACCTTCTCACTCGTGGCTTCGGCGTGGAGATCGACTATCACGTTGCGCACTCCGTGGAGCTCCTCGAGAGCATCGTCCACGACCTCGAACGGCGAGCGGGCCGGATACAGGTACAGATCGCCGCTGAGGTTGACCACCCCCAGCCTGCCCGCCCGAGTGTCGACCACCGTCACGCCCCGCCGGGATTTGAGGCCAGGAAGTTGTAGGGCCTGAGGATCCGGGGCTGCTCGTCGAGATAGCGGTAGGCATCGCGCTGCTTCCACACGTGGTTCCCGGTGGTGATCACGTCGACACCGGCACTCAGCAGGGCCTCCACGTGCGCCGGCTTGATGCCCTTGCCGTCGGTGGCGTTCTCGCCGTTGACCACCACCGCATCGGCGCGGTGGCGCTCTATGAGGCTCGGGAGCTTGCTGATGACCGCCTCGCGCCCCGGCTTGCCCACCACATCTGCGAAGAACAGGATGATCATGCCGGTCAGTGTACCCCACAGCCGCGGCCGCCCTCCGTGCCAGCACGCCACCCTAGGTCTCATGGGCTGCCCTTGGCGGGCCCTCCTAGCCTCGAGCGGTACCCAGCCCAAGACCCGTGAGGAGGACGCCATGAGACGAAGACGAAGCTGGCGGAAGCATGCAGCCGCGCCGACACGTGGAGGACCCCGGCCGGCGGACATCAGGCCCCAGAGGCACATAAGCGCCCTCGCCCGGCGCGTCGGGACCGGTCCTTTGCTGGCTCTGGCACTGGCGGCCAGCCTGCTGGCGCTCGTACTGTGTGCGGTCTTGGTGCCCGGTTTCGTCATGGGTGCCGAGCCCGAAGCGGTCGCAGCCGGCGACCAGACTTCTACGACTGGGGGTTCCGAATCCGAGAGTCCCGCACTCGAACCCTCACCGGCAGGACCGCTGCCGCAGGGGACGGCGCTGGTCACGCTCCCTTGGGGGGATGGGCCAGGACAACTGGGCCTAGCGAAGGCCACCGAGGGCCTCACCCGAGGACCGGAGGCGCTCGCCGTGGCACCCGACGGACGTGTCGCCATACTCGACTCCGTCAACCGCCGCCTCGTACTCCTGGCCAAGGACGGTACCCCGGTGCGGACCGTTCCGCTTGACTCTGTCCCAGCCGCGCTTTCTTGCAGTCGACAACGGCATGATCTACGTTCTCGACTGCGAATGCCGACCGGCGGTTGGCCTGCCTTGACTGGCAGGGCACCGAGGTGGCGCACAGGCTCGCTGCCTGTTCTGGACGATGTCGTCACCGGGCTGATCTCCACCGACGCGGGCCCTGCCTCGAGGTGGCTCACGATGCCGTGTTCCTGATCGACCTGAAGGACGGCGCTGAGCGGGGTGCCGGACGGGCGAGCGCACGGTGCCCGCGGCGCCTTCGCGCCTTGGCCGGGGCGACCACTCGACCGCGACCTGGCGAAGGAGGTCAAGATCACCTTCAAGCCCGAACAGGGATTGAAGCTCAAACGCTTCAAGGTCGACAAGAAGACCTTCAGGGCGCAGCAGACCCAGGGGTCGCGCCCACGTTCCCCGCGGACCAGGAGCATCGAGCACCTGGTCTCTGTGGACGGCGATGGGAGGGCGGACTGATCGTCGGCGCCCGGCTGCTCCGCTCGCCGGACGCCGCCGCGGATTCACCCTCACTGGTCATCGGCTGCCTTGCCTCGGTCGACCAGAGGGAGGTGCACGAGCGCGATGGCTGACAACCCTCTCCCTCTGCCGACTCGCCGTTCGCCTACCTCGGGCAACCGTACGTGGTGGCCCCTGACGGTCGCATCTTTCAGCCGGTGGGAAGCGAGGCCGGCTACACCATCCTGATCCATTCTCTGCCCGGTGGCGACGCAGACCGAGGAGGTGCAGCCATGATCCGACCGGTCGTTGGCACGCCTTACGCTCTGCCGGAAGACACCTCCGGAAGCACCCCGCCTTGACGGCGGTCTGTGTGGGCGCCGCGCTTGCGGTCTCTGCGCCCTCGGTCCGGGAAGCGCCGCGGCTCTCGCTGGGATTCCCACCATGACTCGGGCCGAGATCATCGCCCGGGCGGAATCGGGCCTCGGCACCAACTACACGCTGGGGAGGCGAAAGCTGGACTCCCGACACCGGCAGCGGAGCAGGTCCGGACTGCTCCGGGTACGGCCTCAAGTGCTGGGAGGTGCCGAAGACCCTGCTCTACCAGGAGGAGAACGGGGTGAACACCACGATCTCCCCCCGGTACACCAGCTACTCCTTCTACAACTGCGTGGGCCCGTGGTACGAGCTGAGCCAGCCGGCTCTCCTGCGCGGGAGGAGACATCCTGGTCAAGAACAACGGGACGTCGGGCCACGTCACCATCTATGCCGGTGGAGACGCCTGGAACTCGCCCGTCATCTACGAGGCCCCGGGGACCGGGCTCGAGATCCGGAGGATCAGCAGGTATCTGGGCAGTGAGTACAAGCCGATCCGCAGGGAGTCGCTAGCGGATGGCGATCATCCTCGACAACCCTACGGCCAAGAGCATCGGCGGTCCCGGAGCCGGGGGCAACTGGACGCGCTCCACGAACATCTCCGGCTAGTACGGGGATGACTATCAGTCCCACGCCCCCACCACGGACTCGGCCTGGGCCCGCTGGACGCCGCGCCTCCCCTCCACCGGCTACTACGAGATCTTCCTGCGCTGGACCGCCGGCTCCGACCGGGCCTCCGGGCTCATGGTGACGGTCAACACCCCCTCGGGCCAGTACAAACGCTTCATCAACCAGCGCATCAACGGCGGCAAGTGGTTCTCGCTGGGGCAGTACTCGTTCCGCGCCGGCTATCGCCCCGGCGACGGGCAGCATCACCATGTATGCCACCGGAGCCGACGGCTACGTGATCGCCGACGCGGTCAAGTTCGTCTACAAACCCTAGACGTGGTTGCCGTTGCCACGGCCCCGAGACGGTTGCGGCCCCGCTCGGAGGCGGGGCCGCACCATGGGCTGGGCCCGCCTTGCGGCGGGCCCAGCCTTCACTCGTATCCCTGGCCGTCGTCAGGAGGCCGACAACGGCACGGCCACGCTCGACGTCAGTTGAGTATCCCCTTGACGTCGAAGGCATCGATACTGATGTACTTGCCCGCGAGGCTCGAGGGGTCGCGCCAGATCTTCACGGTGTGCTGGCCGGAGGTCAGGGTGCCTGTGGTCCAGACGCGCTGCTGGTAGGCGACCGTCGAGGCGGCCAGGTTCACGCTCACCGGGGTCCCGCCATCCAGCGAGACGAAGGCTTTGCCCAAAGTGGTGCCCTTGGTCGCGATCCAGGTGAGACCGGTGCCGGTGAAGGTGACCGTCACCGAGCCGCTGTTCGTGTTCGCCCGCTTGTAGCTGCCGCCCGAGGCGCCACTCTTGACGAGTGTGTACCAGGTACCCGCGTACTTCAGCCGGGAGTCGGTCTGCTGGAACACGGTGGAGGTTGGAACCGGGATCGGCGCCTGGGTCAGGTTGCCCACCACCTCGAACGCGTCGGCGCTGATGTACTTGCCCGCGAGGCTCGAGGGGTCGCGCCAGATCTTCACGGTGTGCTGGCCGGAGCTCAGGGTGCCTGAGGTCCAGACGCGCTGCTGGTAGGCGACCGTCGAGGCGGACAGGTTCACGCTCACCGGGGTCCCGCCATCCAGCGAGACGAAGGCTTTGCCCAAAGTGGTGCCCTTGGTCGCGATCCAGGTGAGTTTCGTGCCCGTGAAGCACACGGTCACCGACGAACTGCCGGTGTTGGCTCGCTTGTAGCTTCCGCCCGAAGCGCCGGTAGTGGCGAAGGTGGACCAGCCGCTGGAGTAGACCAGGCGGCCGTCGGTCTGCTGGTAGCAGGCGGCTTGAGGGCTGCGCGGGCTGACTGGGCGCATGAGCGGTCGGATCGACATACCCGCCAAAATCAGTCGTCCAGTAGGCCTCATAACGCGTACCGGGCATCACGATCAGAGAGACCCCGATCACCCTGTAAGCGGAGTTGAGCATGTTGGCGTTATGGCCGGACGAGGCCTTCCAGGCATTGAACACCTCGGTGGCCGTGCGCTGCCCAGCAGCGATGTTCTCGCCCATACTGGTGTTGTAGCCGTACCCGCTCATCGCCATGCGGGCCCAGGGTGAGGCGCCTTTCTCGAACCAGTCGGAGGTAAGGCTGTAGTGATCGAAGAAGTCGTACTTGCCCATGTCCGAGCCATGCCGGTCGCACGCCTCGGCGATCATGTCCGAGAGGAGAAGGGGCTGAAGCCCGTTGGCGGTACGGTAGTTGTTCAACAGCGTGATGAAGGCTAGTTCCTGCTCGCTGTAGCTGACCGCGGTCGCCTGCGCCCCTACGGTGAAGACAGAGCCGAGTAGGACCGCGGCCATCAATAGGGTCGCCAGAAAGGTCAGACCGAGGATCCGCAGCCTCGGAGGCGCGATCGTGTGACTCACGATAGGCTTGCTCATGGGGTCTCCCCCTATCATTCAGGGCAATTGGCCTAGACAGGTCTGGCGGCTACGCCGTCCACTCCTATTTGTCGGCAGAACGCCCCCATCGATTTAGCGCTACTGGCTAAGAATTCTTCCCAAAGAGAAGGGTTGTGAACTCCCCCTGCCCGTGTCAGAGCTCCCGCGCCCCTCAGGTGCACGCGGAGGCGAACAGCGGGCTTCCGCACCGAGGAAGGATGGGAGGAGAGGAGCGCTCCGGCAGAGGGGCGTCCAGCGGACTACGTGCAGGATTCACACACGTAGCGGCAGCAGGTGTGACTCTGCAGCCGCAGGTTCGTCGAGGCCAAGTTCTTCTTTCTCCCCCTGAATCGTGCGATACGCTTCGTCAGGCCCCAAACCTGTCTCCACGGTCGGCCACATTGCGGGCGGGCGCCCATTCTACCAACTGGGCCCAGGAGCCCACAACCCTTTACAAGGTCCTTACGAGGCTCCCGCTATAGTCGGCAAAGACCACTTTAGGGGCAGGAAACCGGCCCGGAATGGGAGATTCTCATATGATGCGAGACAACTGGGGCTTCCGAGGTACGGAGCCATTCGAGCATACCGGAGGCATCGAGATCCTCTGGCTGGTCCTCATGATCATCCTCTGGGCGGCGGTCATCGCGGCGATCGTGATTGGGATCCGTGCCCTCGTCATCCACTCGAGAGGCGATCGCGCGCAGTCTGCAGTCGCGCCTTCCCCTGGAGGCGGCCCGCTGCCCCCTGGGACAGGTACGGGCGCCACCTCTGCCCCCGCACCTTCCGCGGTGGCGATACTCGAGGAGCGCTATGCCCGGGGAGAGATCGACCGGGAGGAGTTCCTCCAGCGCAAGGCGGACCTTGGATTCGCTTCGCCGGTCGTGACGCCGGCAGCGACGCCGGTGGTCGCGGAGGCGACCACTCCCCAGGCGCCCGCCTCAGCCACGCCGCCCGAAGCTACGACCTAGACACCCCCTCGAGACGGCCGTCACCCCCGACCGTCTTGCACCCCAAAAGCCGGGGCCTCCCAAAGGAGGCCCCGGCTTTCTTGTTGCACGTGAATACGCCGGCCGGCCGAAGCAGTGGTCCGGCCGCCTCCGACTACTTCAGGCTGCCCATCACGTCGAAGGCGTCGATGCTGATGAACTTGCCCGTGGCGTTAGCAGGATCGCGCCAGATCTTGACCGTGTGCACGCCCGGAGAGAGGGTCCCCGTGTTCCACACCTTCTGCTGATAGGCGACTGTCGAAGCGGCAAGATTGACGCCCACAGCGGTCTTGCCATCGAGCGACACGAATGCTTTGCCCAGGGTAGTGCCCTTGGTAGCGACCCACACCAGGTACGTCCCATCGAAGGTCACCGTCACCGACGCACTGCCGGTGTTGGCTCGTTTGTAGCTCCCTGCCGACGGTCCCGAGGTGGAGAAGGTAGCCCATGTACCCACGTAGGCCAGATGAGAATCGCCCTGCTCATAGCGAGTGCCGGCGGAGGCCTGGACCAGCGTGCCCGCCACATCGAAGGCATCGACGCTGATATTGGAGGCCGTAGCCGAGGCGTTCCTGGTGCCGGTCCATTCGATCTTGAGCGTGTGCACCCCCTCGTCCAAGGTACCGGTGTCCCAGGCTTTCTGCTGATAGAGCGTGCTCGAGCTGTAGAGGTCCACGGTGACCGGCGCGTTCGAATCGAGGGTCACCTTGGCCTTGCCGTAGGAAGGACTCTTCTTGGCGATCCAGGCGAGGTAGGTGCCGCTGAACTTCACCGTGACCGAAGCGGGAGCGTTGACGTACCTATGGCTGCCTCCGGAAGCGGCGGTGGCGGAGACGGCCTTCCACGGGCCCGTATAGGCCAACCGGGAGTCGGGCTGCTGATAGCGGGCCGTCTTGGGCACCTGGACCAGCGTGCCCGCCACATCGAAGGCATCGACGCTGATATTGGAGGCCGTAGCCGAGGCGTTCCTGGTGCCGGTCCATTCGATCTTGAGCGTGTGCACCCCCTCGTCCAAGGTACCGGTGTCCCAGGCTTTCTGCTGATAGAGCGTGCTCGAGCTGTAGAGGTCCACGGTGACCGGCGCGTTCGAATCGAGGGTCACCTTGGCCTTGCCGTAGGAAGGACTCTTCTTGGCGATCCAGGCGAGGTAGGTGCCGCTGAACTTCACCGTGACCGAAGCGGGAGCGTTGACGTACCTATGGCTGCCTCCGGAAGCGGCGGTGGCGGAGACGGCCTTCCACGGGCCCGTATAGGCCAACCGGGAGTCGGGCTGCTGATAGCGGTTGAGGGTCCCGTCCTTGAGCACGCTCAGGATGAGTCGGGAGCGCATCACCGTCTTGCCGGCATAGGCGTTGACCCTGGACCGGAAGATGTCGGCACTGATGGTCGCGGTCCCGGATGTTCCGGTCACGCGGACCGAGCGGGCGTGACTGGTGGGGTCATCGGTGTCGCGGTCGGTGATGTCGACCTTGGTGACCGTCCCGATGCCGAGATTCAGCGCCGTGGTGAGACTTTGAGGCGAGAGCGTGTACGTCCAGGCGTAACCGGGACCATAGGAGACCCACCAACTCGGGGGGGCGGCCAGGCTCCAGGGGTCGGGCTTGGCCACCAGATAGGGCTTGGTGCTGGAATCCGTCCACAGTGCGGAATACCCGCCGTTGCTCGACGAGAAGTACGCTCGGATCACGGCGCCCCCGTACGTGATGACCATGCCGGCGGTGGCATCGGCGAGTCCGGCGGCCGTCGGGTAGTTCTTCTCCGCGCTGTAGCCGCGGTAGACCTGCGCCGTCGCACCCGAATCGGTTATCACTCCCGTGGAAGCGGCCGCATAGGAGCGGGCCGCGACCGCCTGGGCCTTCACCGCTTCCGGCGCGTAGGTGCTGGCGTTGCCTGAACTCGCCCACGATGGGTCGATCTCGGAGACCGTCACGGCCCGGATATAGCGGTCGAGTAGCACCGTGTTGTACAGACGGAGAGAGGCAGCGGTCGCATCCGGCTGTACCTTGAGGTTGCCCCAATACTCGCGGTCCAGAGCCGCGGACGCGCTGGTGGCTTTGCGGGTAGCGACGACCCGACCGTCGGTGGAATCGGGGCGCACCTCCACCCAGTCAAAGGTGCCTTCTATGCCCGCCACCTGCACCTTGCCGCCGCTGTAGCTGGTGGCCACGACCTGGCCCACGGCCAGAGGCTGAGTGTGATCGCCCGCAGCGTCATGGGTGACCAAGGTCGCCGTTGTGACGGTGGACTTCAGACTGATGCTGTAGTAGCAGTCATCTGCGTTGCCTTCGTACGTCAGGCGCACGGTGATGAGCCGCCCGGGATCGTTGAGCGACGAAAGGGTGGAGCCAGGGAAGTAGAAGGCGAGGATGTCGCCGTAGCTGGCCCCCAGTCGAGCCCCTTGCCACGCTCCCCACTGGCTCATGCCTACCCCGTGTCCGTACCCGCGGCCGGAGATGATGAAATCACCGGTCGAGGCTGCGGCAGCAGGAGCTAGAGCGAAGCCGAGAAGAACGGCTGCGAGCGCGACTGCGACAAACAATTTCGTGGCCCAGCGGATACCGGCACGGCGAGTGGCCGGAACGCGGGGTGGGGTTTCAACCACGGGGATGGTGGAGAGGTCCAAGATCTTTTCCTCCGTCGTTCGTGGCACGAGGCCGGGGAATCGTGCGGGCGTCTCCGCTATGAAGGTTGTGGTGCGCGCTACTATACACTCTGCTATGCACCCTGCCCAAGCGCCCTGGCGGGCGCTGCCCGCCGGCGCGCATGTCGCGGTCCATCCTCCATTGACTGGCATATGAGTATGGATACCGCGCTCGTCACGTCTTTTCCTTCGGCACAGACGTGCCATCCGATAAGCGCGACGCAGAAAAGGCGCGGCCCGGCGGCCGTGTTTCAGGCCGACGGATCCATGCCCGCCCGGCGGACCAGGGCTTGATCGATCAGCCGGGAAATCTCCTCGACCCGGTGGTCCCACGTGTTCTCCGCAGCGAGGGCAATCCGTGCCTCGCGCTTCGCCGCTCCGTCTTCGGCCATCGCCTTGCGCACGAGAGCAGGGTAGTCGCCGGGAGCGTCCGCGATCTCGATCACGCCGCTCAGACGGCGCAATTCCGGCAGGCCCCCGGCCACTACCGGAACAACCCGCGGCCAGGTATTCGAAGAGCTTGAGGGGGAAGATGTTGCGGGTCAACTCGTTGGCTCTGTAGGGGATGAGTGCGACCGCCGTCGCCTTCAGATACCCGGGCAGTTCGTGGCGGGGCCTCTCCCCCAACAGGTGGATGTTGGCATACGAATGCAGACGGGTCGTGTCCAGCTGTCCGGCTTTGACCGGGCCGATTAGAACCACGTGCCAGGAGGGATCGGCCTCCGCAAGCGCCACCAGCGCGTCGACGTCCAGACGCGAATCGTGCAGCCCCACAACTGCCAGGCGCGGGGCGGGGATGTCGAGCAGATCGGCGGGGAGGGACAATCCCGGATCGAGCGCCCGGCCAAAGACCTCCACGTCGGCCGCATTGAGCACCGTATACGTATGAGGGTTGAGCCCGATGCGTCCCCGGCGAAGATTCTCGGAGGTGGTGAGGACCAGGTCGGCGCGGCGCGTCAGCTGGTCGTCGTATTCTCTGACCACGTGTGGCGAGACGAATCCGGGAAAGGCCGAGTGCTCGTCCACGCAGTGATAGACGACCAGATCCACCCCGGCCCTTTTGCGCCGCCCACCGGCTCGCCGTTCTGTTCCGGCCAGCAGGTCGAGGAGCGCTGCGGAGGTGGGGACATACGTCCAGAGGATCGCGCTGTCTCCGATGCCCAGGCGCTTCATCCCGTGACGGATGTAGGCGGCCAAGATGCGCTGGTTGAGCCGGTTCACGACCGGCCGCATGTTGCCGAACGGCAGCAGGGGCGGGGGAGTGACCACCCAGACCCCGGGTTCCGGACTCTTCACTCGCGGGACGACCGCACCCCATCGCTTCCAGTGGCGGGGCACCTTGAGCGGCGCCAGCATGGTGACCGGCTCCTCGACATAGAGGACGCGGTTCCACTTTGCCAGCCGGTGCATGATCTGCTGCTTGCTCGTCCACATCGCTCCCCAGTCGAGCGACGAAACGCAGAGGATGTCCCTGCCTCGGAGCATCGGCGTCGCAGTCACGTCTACGTCTCCACGCGTGTGGGACCGTAGGTCAGCTTCCAGGCTACTACCCTGTAGATGAAGAGGGGCACGGCATTCCACACCCTCCGGGGACGGCTGCCGGTCTTGGTCTTACTCCTGTTCATGAAGAGCCGCCAGAACCATTCCAGACCAAGATCTCGCATACACCGGGGAGCACGCCGGAATTCCCCTGCGATGAAATCGAGGGATCCGCCTTCTCCCACGGCCACCTTCACCGATCCGAGTCGGGAGAGGTTCTCACTGATCCAATACTCTTGCTTTGGGGAGCCAAGAGCGACAACGAGCAATACCGGCTGCGACCGGTCGATCTGCTCCACCACAGCCGAGTCATCCGTCCAGTATCCATCTCGCCCGCCCGCGATCTTCAGATGCGGGAACCTGGCCTGGATCTGCGCCCTGGCCTTACTGTTGACCTCAGAGCTCGCGCCCAGGAAGTACACGGAGGCGTCCGCCCTCTGCGCTGCCTCCAGCATCAGATAGAGTGCGTCGACCCCCGGCAGACGCTCGGTGATGGGAAAGCGACAGAGCTCGGGGAAGAGCAGCAGGCTCGATAGCGAGTACAGCGCCTGCCACAACACGTGTGCTCGCGCGAGCACGGTGACGCTCGTGGTCCTCAAGGTGAGGAACCTCGCCGCCCAGACCACGCCGACTCCGTCGGCTATGTTGAGATCAGACCCGTTGAGCACAGCGCGGAAGCGGTCGTCGTTCAGAGAGCGCACCAAGAACTCGGCGTTGATCTTGGCCACGGACCACCGGCGTTCACTCTTGAGATAGCCGACCAACTCCTCGACGAGGAGCCCTTTGGTGGCCCGCTCGACACGAACACCGAGAACGTCGACGTTCTTCACGTGACGCGCCGCCGCGCGATAAGCGCCGCGGCGGCGCCCGCTCCCACGCCGTTGTCGATATTCACCGCCACCAAGCCCGGAGAGCAGCTCTGCAGGATGGAGTACAGAGCCGCCGTCCCGTCTCCGCCGAGCCCGTATCCCGTCGAGGTGGGCACTCCGATCACCGGTACGTCCACCAGCCCGGCCACGACTGAGGGCAACGCCCCCTCCATGCCCGCCGCCACCACCAGGGCATCGGCGCCGCTCTCGATCATTCGGGTAAGCGGCTCGAGGAGACGGTGCACGCCCGCCACACCCGTGTCGTAGCCGCGCTCCACCCGACATCCCATGTGCGTGATCACCAGCGCGGCTTCCTCCGCCACCGGGATGTCGGAGGTGCCCGCCGTGAGCAGGCCGACGCACCCGCCTGGTTCTGGCGGCCGGTACGCAGGCGTCCTGGCCGCGAGGACACGGGCAGCCGGATCGTAGACGTAAGTGAGCGCCTCCGCGGCTTCCTCGACGAGCACCCGCCGCAGCCGTTCGGCCCTCTCGGGCTCCAGTCGGCTGACAAGGACGAGCCCCCTGTCGGCCAGGAACCGTCGCGCGATGGCCTCCAGATCGGCGTCGGTCTTCCGCGGAGCATAGACGACCTCGGGGACTCCCTTGCGCAGGTCGCGGTTGACATCCAGACGCGCGAACTCCCCCAGTTGCGTCACCTGCAGAAGACGCAGCCTCTGCAGTGCGTCCTCGAGACCCAGATCACCCTCCAGCAGCGCTTCGAGGAGACGGCGGACGTCGGCGCTGCCGCCGTGATCACGGCCGTGAGTGTGGTCGTCGGCGTGATCACGGTCGTGCATGTGGTCGCCCCCGTGGCTCATAGGCTAAACACCCTTCGCGCGTTCTCGCCGCACACTGCCGTTCGCGCCTCGGGTGACAGCTCGCCCAGACCTTGCCAGTACCGTGCGGGCGAAAGCAGAGCGTAGTCGCTACCGAAGAGGAGCTTGTCCTTACCTGCGGTCGCCTCGGCTGCGCGGTAGATCCCCGCGGTGTAGAGATAGGGTACCGCAGACGTATCATAGTAGACGTCTGCCAGCGTTCGACGCAGTTCCGGCATGGCTTCATAGAGGAACGTCCCTCCTCCCATATGGGCGAATACGATCCTGACCCCCGGATACGCCTGAGCGAGGGCGACACACGCGGCCGGGCCGAAATCACTCTTCCCCTGATACTCGTGACCCACGGGCTCGTTGGCGTGCACCAGGAGGGGCAGATCCCTCTCCCGCAATATCGCCGCGATGCCTGCCAGTGCGACGATGTCCTCAGAGCCGGGACCGGGCGTCAGCTCTCCGCAGCCTCGCAACCCCGCCTCCAGACAGCGCTCCAACTCGATCGCGGCGCCGCTTCCTTTCGTCGACACGCAGGCGAGGCCCGCCAGACGCCCGGGGTGGGCGGCCACCGCCTCCAGCACGTAGTCGTTCACCGTTCGGCACAATCCCTGGTCCTCGAAGGCGAATCCGAACACCACCGAGAGGGCCACTCCGGTCTCGTCCATCTGGCCGAGCACGTCTTCGGCAGTGGCCATGCGGGCTCCGGCGGACCCGTACAAGGACGCCGAACCTGCGATCGCGCGAGAGGTAGGCTTCGCGCCGTTCGATCATGTCGGGCGGGAACACATGGACGTGGGCGTCGACCCAGCCGGGCTCCACTTCCCGCGCCTCGGTCAGCCCGCAGTCCATGGCGCTAGAACGACGCGGTGAGGAGGATGGTCTCCACCAGCTCTTCGTAGGAGATGCCCGCAGCCTGCGCCTGGGCGGGCAGATCGGATAGCTCTGTCATGCCCGGCAGCGTGTTCACCTCCACGAACCAGGGCACGCCCTCCTCGTCGACCATCATGTCCACCCGGGCGTATCCCCGGCAGCCGATGGCCGTCGAAGGCGGCCACGGCCACCCGCTGGGCTTCTGCGTAGACTGCCGGGTCCAGGCGTGCCGGGAGGATGAACTCGGTCATGCCCTCGGTGTACTTGGCCTCGTAGTCGTAGAACTCGTTCTTGGGGACCAGCTCGAGGATCGGGCAGGGCCTCCGGCCGCCCGTCTCGCTCGATGCACCCCCACGGTGATCTCGCGTGCCGGGGACGAAGGCTTCGGCGAACATCTTCCCGAACTCGGCCCGATGCCCGCCTCGAGGCAGCTCTGCGAGCTCGTCGGTCGTCTTGCACTTGGATACGCCCAGGCTGGAGCCTTCTTGTACCGGCTTGAGCATCACCGGCAGGCCGAGTGCAGCCTCGATCCGCGCAGCGGCGGCCGCGGCGCGTCTCGTCGGCTCCGACCTCGCAGTAGTCGGGCGTGGGCAGTCCGCTTCCCGACACGACCTTCTTGGCGGCGACCTTGTTCATCCCCAGGGCGGAAGCCAGAACGCCGGAGCCCGTGTAGGGGATGCCCATGATCTCCAGCAGACCCTGGATGGTGCCGTCCTCGCCGTAGCGCCCGTGCAGAGCGAGAAAGGCGACTTCGACCCCGGCTTCCTGGAGACGCGCGGCCCACATCCCGCAGCGCGTCGATCTCGCACCGCTCGGTAGCCCTGGCGAGAAGGGCGCGAAGGCAGTTGCGTCCCGAGCGCAGCGAGATCTCCCGTTCGCCCGAGAGACCGCCCATGAGCACGCCGATGGTCTTGGTCTTAGAGGTCCTGGCGGGTCCATGCGGGGAAATGTACCACACGCTCCCGGAGGCTCAGACCGAACGCTGTGGTCGTCCGGCGGACGCTTCCCGGCAGCTAACCGTGGCTACCGGCGGCCACCCGCGCCCGCTCGGGCACCGTGCACCTGACCCCCGGCCACCCGGCGGAACGCCGCCGTGCTCTGGGCCCCGGTTTCGGCGACCTACATCAGATCGTCGGCGTTCAGACCGTCGGCAGGGGCGGACGCCCAACCGACCACGCACTCCACTCGGTGCCCGTCCACCAGGTGTTCGCAGGCCTTGCGGCCCAACGACATGGCCAGACCCTCGATATCGGACGGGTCGGTCCAGGCGAACTGACCGTCTACGCTCGGTGCTCCCCTGAGCCTTGTCGGTGTCGGTCTCGAAGAGGAAGGCCACCCGACCTCCCGGAAGCGGGAAGTGCTGCGCGTCGGGTCCCAGCAGGCGAAGTCCGCGCCGGCTCACGGCGCTGAGGATCCGCTGGCGAGCTCTCCTCGCCGTAGTAGGAGACGGTCTCCTCGAAGCGCGCGACCCTCAGCACCACCAGCGCGAAGCGCGCGCCGGTGGCCATGGAACACGCCCAGGCGCACCCGCACCGCTCGCTCCAGCGGGGTGCCCAGGACAGCCTGCTCGGACCCTTCGGCCGCGATCGACCGGTTCGCGAAGTGCGATCCGCGAGGCTGCACGCCGCGCCTCCGTCTTGGCGCAATCGATCGGCCAGGTACGTGATGGCCAGCCCGGCCACGCATGACAAGACAAGGAACGTCTGCATCCCCGGCGCCGCAACTCCACACGAGCAGCGGCAGCAGGATGGCGGCGTCGGTGAGACACAGGAGATACCCGAGTCGGCGGTCGCCGGAGAACTGAGTGGCAAGACGAAGGCCCCACAAAGCGAATAGAGGACGACGAATCCCGCATAACAGAGCCAGACTGGGACGAGCGTATCCCTGCGAGCGGCGGACACACCAGAGCTAGAAGCGTCAGGAGCGGCAGCCTCACCCGAGCTTTTCGCCGCTCGGTCAGATGGCGGCCCAGGGCTGTCCGCTGTGCTGCCATGTAGTATCGATTGCAGTGTAAGCGAACTGCACAGCTTTTGCAATAGTTATTGCTGAATTTGCTAAGTGAAATCATGAGTATGCTGCAAGAGTACTGTCCGCTCAAGAGGACGGAGCGCTCGATGCCGGCCTGGGAAGCGACCGCGAGGAGACGCGTAGGAAGCTGGAGGGCGAGGAAGGCCTAGGGGACGAGCAGGATGGGCACCTTCACGTGCCGGGCGACGCGGTCGCTGACACTGCCGAGCACGAGATCCTTGGGCTCGTCGCGGCTCCCGCGCCCCATGACCACCAGGTCGGCATGCTTGCGTCTCGATCTCGGCTAGGATGCTCTCCGGGGCCGGGCCGACCACGACCTTGACCTCGGCGCCCACCCCCTCCTGCCGCAGCACGGCCGAGGGCGGCCTCGAGGCTCTGCGGGCGACATCCTCCATGTAGGCCTCGATGGCCCCCTCCTCCATGTTCTGGCCGGGCGAGCCAGTCGCGGCACCGACACCGCGGTGACAACCATGAGTTCGGCGCCGTAGCGGGCGACCAGTCTGCAGCGGCGATCTCGAGGCCCCGCAGAGAGGCCTCGGTGCCGTCGGTGGGAGCGAGTATCCGATTGAAGACCAATGCCACCTCCCGAGACTTCGTCTTCACCGGGGAAGGTGGAGGATACCGGGGTCGAACCGGCGACCTCCGCCGTGCAAAGGCGGCGCTCTCCCAACTGAGCTAATCCCCCACTGGAGAGACCGGAACGGGCACGTCGGAAGACGATGGTGGGCCTAAGTGGATTCGAACCACTGACCTCACCCTTATCAGGGGTGCGCTCTAACCAACTGAGCTATAGGCCCATGCCGGCGGTAGTTTACCGCATTCACGCGGATGACGGGACGATCGGCTCCGAGGTATGACGCAAGCGCGGAGGTATAACCTAGCGGAGACAGCACGAGAGAGGTCGCGATGCAGGGCTTCGAAAGAGTCACCGTCTACGGCGTCAGCTTCGACGTGGCCAGCAAGCAGCCCATCGTCCTCCTCAAGGCGGAAGGGCGGAACCGCTTCCTGCCCATCTGGATCGGGCATCCCGAGGCGGCGGCCATCCTCATGAAGCTCCAGAACGCCGAGCTGCCCCGCCCCATGACCCACGATCTGCTGGCGAACGTCATCGAGCGGCTCTCGGCGAGCGTGACCGGCGTCCTGGTCACCGAACTGCGGGACAACACCTTCTACGCGGTCCTCCGGCTGGATGCCGGCGGGCAGGAGATCCAGGTGGACTCCCGGCCTTCCGACGCCATCGCCCTGGCCGTCCGCACCGACGCCCCCATCTTCGCCTCGGTCGGGACTGCTCGACGCGAACGGCATCGAGTTCGAGCAGGAGGTCGAAGACGTCGAGGAGATCGTCAAGGAGTTCAGGCAGTTCCTCGACGAGGTCTCGCCCGAGGATTTCTCGGACTAGCCGACGGCCGACTACTCGGAGCCGCGCCGCACAGCGGGGACGAGGCGGCTACGATCCCTGCCTTCGCTGAGGGCGGCCGCCTCGCGCTTGACCACCTGCAGGATCAGCCCGTAGATCTCCCTCAGCCCCTCGTTGGAGAGCGGGCCCCGGTTGGCCCTGCACAGATAGGTGATCACCCAGTCTTCCTGGGCGGCGTCGTAGAAGCTCAGGCCTTGAGCCTCCTTGTAGTCCTTGAGGCTCTTGACCAGCTTGATGCCGCTTGTTGAGGGCCTCGAGGATCTTGAGATCGTTGTCGGATATCTGCTCCCGGTAGTGCTTGATGACCGGGTCGCTGCTGCTGCGTACGCGGCCACAGTGCGCCTCCTTCATCCGCTTCGCGGTGAGATGCGTAGGCTACCAGAACGCGGCCCGACGCGTACACGCGCGCACTCGCTGCGACGAAGCGGGCGGCCAGGCCCGGTGCGCCTGCCAGATGGATGAGCGCCCGGGAACACAGCAGCGACTCGGTCCCCGCACCCTCCCTCTGCTGCGCTCGAGCACCTCCGCGCTCTGCAGCGGTCAGCGGCGGATCCCAGCTACGGCGCGGCATCGAGCACTTCAGCTCGGTCAGCACCCAGCCCCTGACGCGTCTGGCCCTTCTCGAGCAGCAGGGTGTCGCGCGTCTGCCGTCACCTCGACGTAGGCCGGGTCGTCCAGATCCCAGAGGATCTCGCCCTCGCCGGGCAGGACGCCGGCCAGTTCCACCGTCCGGCCCAGAGAGTCCTGCACCTTGTCGAGCAGGACGAGCAACCCGCCGCCCAGGGCCAGCGTGGGCAGACCCTCGCTGACCCGCGTCGCGGATGTCGCGCGAGCAGGGGCTGGTTCATGGCGATGTCCGGCAGGCTCGACGGCCAGACGGTGCCGGCGAGGACCAGGCCCGCCGCCTCGTCGGGCAGCGACCTCGTCCTCGACCAGGTCGAGACGCCGGATCTGCGCTCCGGCGGCGCGCAGCACCTCGATCGAGTCGCGGCTCCAGGGAGTGAAGCCCGTGCCGCCGGCGACCATGACCAGCGGGCCATCGCCGCCCCGGTCGGTCAGCCGGTTCTGCGAGGCGAGGAAATCCGCGCTGGCCGGCCAGGTCGACCAGCGCGCCCACGTCCACCTGCCGCTCGACCGCCTCCAGCAGGGCCTGGTCCAGGGGCAGACCCCAGGCGCCCGGGCGCCGGCGTGTCCCAGCCGGGCCCGTCCCCCTCGAACAGGCAGCCGACCACCGGGCATATCCTCGTCGCGCGAGCGCCTGCCTGCAGCAGCGTCGCAGTGATCGCGGTCGGCGACGCCGGAGAGGAGCGCTCCGGCCAGGTTGACAGCTGGCGAGAGATGGGTCTTGAGACCGCGCCACCAGCGCCTGGATGCCCGGTGCCCCACCTGCGGCAGTCGAGCACCGAGCACCACCGGGCAGTCGAGCAGGCGGGCGACGTCGGCCGGGCGTCCAGCGCACATCCTCCCGCCGGTCGAGCACGCCGTGGCTGGCGGACAGCAGCGAGAGATTGGCGCCGACCGGGTGGCCACGTCGTAGAGCCGGAGGAGGCTCGTCCTCGTCGTAGAGCGCGGGTCGAGGAAGGCCGTGCCCTCCCAGCGATCCCAGCACGACGACCGGGCTGAGCGGACCCAGGTGATGGTAGCGGACCTTGCGACCCTGGGCGGTGACGATCTCGGCCAGCGCCGCCGCTACCGCGTTCGCCAGGCCCGTGCGGTGCGTCGGGACCAGCAGCAACCGCGGTATGGACATCGGCCCTCCCTCTGCTGACGCGTCCCTCTACTGACTACGACCTGCGGCTGATGAGGATGAGCCGCACCAGTTGCAGGATGGCCATGAGGGCGGCCGCGACATAGGTGAGCGCGGCCGCGTTCAGGACCTTCTTCGCCCCCGTGAGTTCGTCGGCCACGAGGATGTTCCTGTTCGAGAGCTCCGTCATGGCCCGGCGTGGAGGCGTTGAACTCCACCGGCAGGGTGACCACGCGTGAACAGCACGGCCGCCGCGTAGAGGACGATGCCGATGTTCATCAGCAGCCCGCTGCGGAAGAAGAACAGCCCCACGAAGAACAGGATGAACCCGAGGTTGGTGCCGATGTTGGCCACCGGCACCAGGGCGCTGCGGAGCCTGAAGGGCGCGTAGCCGTCGGCGTGCTGCATGGCGTGCCCGGCCTCGTGCGCGGCCACCCCCAGAGCCGCCAGCGAGTTGCTGTTGCCCACATCGGGGCTGAGGGTGAGCGTGCGCGATGCGAGGGTCGTAGTGGTCGGACAGCCGGCTGCCGGCGACCTCGATGCCCACGTCGCCGAGCCGGCGGCGTCGAGCACCAGCCGGGCCCCCTGGGCCCCGGTGAGCCCGCGGGCCGACGGGATCTGCGAATAGCGGTTGAAGCTGGAGCTGACCTTGACCTGGGCGTAGATGCCCAGGACAAGGGCCGGCACCAGCAGGATGAGGGACCAGTACCAGAAATCCATCGATCAGTGCTCCTTGCTCGAAGCGAGCGATATCTCGCATTGTGGGAAGATATCCAGCGGCAGCGGTACTGATTCGAGCCAGCCGGGCGTCCGCCGCTTTGCAGCGGGCCTTGCTCCTAGCACAGGCATTCCGCGACGATCTCGGCCCTTGCCGTCCTCGTAGCGCCGTCGGCCAGTCTTCGCGGTCGAATTCGCTCGGCCAGATCGTCCTCGAGATTCGCCTTCATCGTATCCATCGTCGATCGAGGTCCCGCGGTGTCCCGCATCGTCGACGCCAGAGGTCCCGGCGTCGGCCGTCGGCCGTTGCCGTTCCCGTTGCCGTTGCCGTTGCCGACCAGCCGGGCCATGCTCGACACCTTGTCGGCGCCGCGCAGGTTCATCACCCTGACGCCCATGGTGTTGCGGCCGGTGCTGCGCACGCTCTCCACCGGCACCCGGATGACGGTGCCGTCCTGGCTCATCAGCATCAGCTCGTGGTTGTTGCGCACCGAGGTGACGCCCACCAGGTCGCCCCGGTCGGGGCTGTCCTTGATGGTGATGACGCCCTGGCCGCCCCGCTTCTGCGTGGGGTAGCTGGAGACAGGCGTGCGCTTGCCGTAGCCCCCGCTGGTGACGCAGAAGATGTCGGCGTCGTCCTCGGCCACCGCCATGCCCACCAGCACGTGGCTCCTCGGGCATGCGCATGCCCGTGACACCCATGGTGTTGCGGCCGGTGGGCCGCACGTCGTACTCGTGGAAGCGGATGGCTTTGCCCTCGCTCGACACCAGGATGAGGTCGTCGTGCCCGCTGGTGTGCCGCACCGCCACCAGCTCGTCGTCGTCATCGAGGTTGATGGCGATGATGCCGTCGGCCTTGAGCGTGGTGGCGTAGTCCAGGAAGCGGGTCTTCTTGACGATGCCCTTCCGGGTGGCGAACACCAGGTACTTGGCGTCGGTGTAGTCCTTGGTGGCGATGACCGCCTTGATCTTCTCGCCTTGCGCCAGCGGCAGCAGGTTGGCCACGTGCCGGCCCTTGCTCTGCCGGCTGCCCAGCGGCAGTTCGTGCACCTTCTGCCGGTAGATCTTGCCCCGCGAGGTGATGAACAGCAGGAAGTGATGCGTGGTGGTGATGAAGAGGTGCTCGATGTAGTCGCCCTCTTTGAGGTCCATGCCCATGACCCCGATGCCGCCGCGATGCTGCGTGCGGTAGGTCGAGACCGGCAGGCGCTTGACGTAGCCGGAGGCGGTGATGGAGATGACCATCTCCTCCACGGCGATCATGTCCTCGATGTCGATCTCGTCCTCGGAGGGCAGGATCTCGGTGCGGCGGTCGTCGCCGTACATCTGCTTGATCTCGAGCAGTTCCTCCTTGATCACGTCGTAGATGAGGGCCTCGTCGGCCAGCAGGCCCTCCAGGTAGGCGATGCGCTCCAGCAGGTCGCGGTGCTCCTCCTCGATCTTGTGCCGCTCGAGGGCGGTGAGGTTGCGCAGGCGCAGGTCGACGATGGCCTGGGCCTGCTCGTCGCTGAGCCCGAAGCGGTCCATGAGGCCCATCTTGGCGGCCTCGGTGTCCTCGCTGGAGCGGATGATGCGGATGACCTCGTCCAGGTTGGAGATGGCGATCAGCAGGCCTTCGAGGATGTGGGCCCGCTTCTTGGCCTTGTCCAGCTCGAACCGGGTGCGCCGGACGATGACGTCCTTCTGGTGGGCGACGTAGTGGCGGAGCATGTCGCGCAGCGAGAGGGTCTTGGGCACCCCGTCGGCCAGGGCCAGCATGTTGACGCCGAAGGTGGTCTGCATGGCGGTGTGCTTGAACAGCTTGTTGAGCACGACCTTCGGCACGGCCTCGCGCTTGAGCTCGATGACGACGCGCATGCCCGAGCGGTCGGACTCGTCGCGCAGGTCGGAGATCTCGGAGATCTTCTTCTCGCGCACCAGCTCGGCGATCTTCTCGATGAGCTGGGCCTTGTTCACCTGATAGGGGATCTCGGTGACGATGATGGCCGTCTTGCCCTGCTTGAGCGGCTCGCTGTGGGCCCGCGCCCGGACCACGATGCGGCCGCGGCCCGGTCTCGTAGGCCTCGCGGATGCCGGCGCTGGCCCATGATCAGGCCGCCGGTGGGGAAGTCCGGGCCCTTGATGATACTTCATCAGGCCGGCGCTGGTGAGCGACGGGTCGTCGATGAGCGCGACGGTGGCGGCGATGACCTCGCGCCAGATTGTGCGGCGGGACGTTGGTGGCCATGCCCACCGCGATGCCCGAGCTGCCGTTGACCAGCAGGTTGGGGAAGCGGCTGGGCAGGACCTGGGCTCTTCCCGGCTCTCGTCGTAGTTGGGCGTCCAGTCGACCGTCTCGGCGTCGATGTCGCGCAGCATCTCGGTGGCGATGCGGGCCAGCCGGCACTCGGTGTAGCGCATGGCCGCGGCGGCGTCGCCGTCGACGGAGCCGAAGTTGCCGTGGCCGTCGACCAGGGGATAGCGGATGGAGAAGTCCTGGGCCATGCGCACCAGGGCGTCGTAGATGGAGCTGGTCGCCGTGGGGATGGAAGTTACCCATGACATCCCCGACGATGCGCGCGCACTTGCGGTAGGGCCGGTTGGGCTGCATGCCCGAGTCGTGCATGCCGAAGAGCACCCGGCGGTGCACCGGCTTGAGTCCGTCGCGGACGTCGGGCAGGGCGCGGCCCACGATCACGCTCATGGCGTAGTCGAGATACGACGCCCGCATCTCGTCCGCGATCTCGATCTGCTCTATGCGGCCTTCGAGAGTCTCCATGATCCGCTCCTGTCTCCCACGATCGCCGCCTGCACGACGTCCAGGGTGCGCACGTAGCGCGCGTTCTCGGTGATGAAGTCGCGCCGCGGCTCGACGTTGTCGCCCATGAGGGTGGTGAACACCTCGTCGGCGATGGCGGCGTCGTCCACCGTCACCTGCAGCAGCGTCCGCTTGTCGGGGTTCATGGTGGTCTCCCAGAGCTGCTCCGGGTTCATCTCGCCCAGGCCCTTGAAGCGCTGCAGGGTGATGCCTGTCCGCCCGATGCGCTCGAGCAAGTTGCTCGAGCTGCGCGTCGTTGAACGCGTAGTAGTCCTGGCGCTTGTGCATGACCCGGTAGAGCGGCGGCTGCGCGATGTAGACGTAGCCGGCGTCGATCAACTCCACCATGTTGCGGAACAGGAAGGTGAGGATGAGGGTGCGGATGTGCGCCCCGTCGACGTCGGCGTCGGTCATGATGATGAGCTTGTGGTAGCGGGCGGAGGTCAGGTCGAACTCGTCGGCCAGGCTGGTGCCGCAGGCGCTGATGATGGCCTGGATCTCGGTGTTGGAGAGGATCTTGTTGAGCCGGGCCTTCTCGACGTTGATGATCTTGCCTCGCAGCGGCAGGATGGCCTGGAAGCTGCGGTCGCGGGCCTGCTTGGCCGAGCCGCCGGCCGAGTCGCCCTCCACCAGGTAGAGCTCGCAGGACGCGGGGTCGCGTATGGAGCAGTCGGCCAGCTTGCCGGGCAGGGTGGTGTTCTCGAGCACGCTCTTGCGCCGGGTGAGGTCGCGGGCCTTGCGCGCCGCCTGCCGGGCGTGGGCCGCCTGCACCGTCTTGCTGATGATCTGCTTGGCCGTCGGAGGGGTTCTCCTCCAGGAACTCGGCCAGCTTCTGGTTGACGATCGCCCTCGACGAAGCCGCGTGATCTCGGAGTTGCCCAGCTTGGTCTTGGTCTGGCCCTCGAACTGAGGGTCCTGCAGCTTGACGCTGACGATGGCCACCAGGCCTTCGCGGACATCCTCGCCGCTGAGGTTCTCCTCCTTCTCCTTGAGGAAGCCCTTGGAGCGAGCGTAGTCGTTGATGGTGCGGGTGATGGCCGCCCGGAAGCCCGGAGAGGTGGGATGCCGCCCTCGTGGGTGTTGATGTTGTTGGCGAACGAGAACACGTTGTCGTTGTAGCCGGCGTTCCACTGCATGGCCACTTCGACGGAGTGCGCTTGACGTGCCCCGACTGCGGTCGTGACTCTCCCTCGCCCTCGAAGTGGATGACCCGCGGGTGGATGGGCTCCTTCTGCTTGTTGATGTGCTTGACGAAGTCGACGATGCCTCCGTCGTAGCAGTAGACCACCGATTGGGACCGCTCCGGGTCCTTTGCCCAGCAGCGGTCACCTCGCAGGTGGCGTCCTCCTGCAGAGCCCGAGCGGCAGCGCCGTCCGTGCGGATGGCAGCAGCCGCGTTCTTGGCAGCCTTCCCTGGTCCGCTGCCGCCTCGCCATCGGCCCGCTCGTCGTCGCTCGTCGTAGTCGTCATCGACCCCGGGCGCGGCGATCTCGTCCGACCTCCTCGCGCTCGTCGGTGAGGGTGATGCGCAGCGAGCGGTTGAGGAACGCCACCTCGCGCAGGCGCTGAGAGAGGGTGGAGAAGTTGAAGTTCAGATCGTCGAAGATCTGCGTGTCGGGCATGAAATGGATGGTGGTGCCCCGCTGGTCGCCGCACTTCCCGACCTTCTTGAGGGCCCCACGGGTGACCCCGCTGCGTACCTCTGGCGATAGCGATGGCCGTCCCGGCAGACCTCCACCGTGAGCCATTCGGACAGGGCGTTCACCACGCTGATGCCCACCCCATGGAGACCGCCGGAGACCTTGTATCCCTCGCCTCCGAACTTGCCGCCGGCGTGCAGCTTGGTCATGACCATCTCGAGGGCCGACTTGTTGTACTGAGGCATGTCGTCGACCGGGATGCCCCGGCCGTCGTCGACGACCCGTACCGAGGAGTCCGCAGCAGATGGTGACGTCGATGCGCGTGCAGTAGCCCGCCAGAGCTTCGTCGACCGAGTTGTCGACCACCTCGTAGACCAGATGGTGCAGGCCCCGATGCCCAGTGGACCCGATGTACATGCCGGGCCGTTTGCGGACCGGCTCCAGGCCCTCAAGGACCTGGATGGCGCTTGCGTCGTATGTCGCGCGTGCGAGTTTCTGCCAAACCTCTACGACCTCTCTGTCGTCATGCACTCTTACCGCTCACGCGGCGTCGCACGCGTGCTGGAGATACTCCCGGAAGGCTGGAAGAAGGGCCTGATATCGCTGCTGTGGGTCGTGTCGACCACGCTCTCTATGATACCACACGGGCCTCTTCCCGGCCTCTGATTGTACGCTCTCAGCGGCTTAGAATCCTGCCTGGCGCGGACGAATCCGGCCTTCATCGCGTCCCTGATGGTGTCCTTGACGACAGGGTCGAGAGGCAGGGCCTCCAGGTCGGCGAGGGCCCGGCGTTCGTCATCGGTGAGGCCGGCGACATCGGTCCCCGCCGGGGCGCCGGGCTCGGAGGCGACCACCCCTGCCAAGCCCGCATTGGCCGGCACCGGCGGGCTGGGGGCGGCGACCCTCCTGGCCGTCTCGGCGTCCGCCTCGGCGCCCGCCGTCGGCCGGGCGGGAGAGAGGTCTTCCCAGCCAGCGTGGCGGAAGACCGCCCTCTTCACCGCTTCGTCACCAAGCTGCTGGTTCACCCGGGCCACAACCATCTCGCTCATCGCGTGCAGCGTCTGCGCCCAGGCACTGGACGATGTCGTCACTACCAGCCGCCCCTCCCTCAACTGCACGGGCCGGGCGTTCGCCGCTATCTCGGCGCCGACCGCTTCGACCCAGACCGCTGCCAGGCGCCGGCTGAGGTCCGAGGCGGTGAGGCCTGAGCCGACGGCCGCCTGCGGCGGATCCGGTGCTACGGCACCGGCCTCGCCCGCAGGCATCAGATCGCCCAGTCGGGCGAAGTCGGGCCTCTCAGCCACCGTCAGCTATCCTCACCCGCGGTCGGCTCCGCTGGCACGGTCACCCACCGCGGGCCCAGGTCCACGATCGTCGCCCCCTCCAACTCATCCTCGGAGAAGTAGCGAAGGTCGGTCGTGGTCACCACCGTCTGGCCCCCGCGCCGGGTGAAGGCCACCAGCCTTCGTCGTCGCGAGTCGTCCAGCTCGCTCATCACGTCGTCAAGAAGCAGAAGGGGCGGCGCCGGGCCGTCCAGCAGGCGCGCCCAATCGGCCAGCACCAGTGCCAGGAGGGCGGTCCTCTGCTCGCCCTGCGAAGCGCACTCCCTCATGTCGAGCCCGCAGCGAAGCACTCTCAGATCGTCGCGGTGGGGTCCCAGGTGGGTGTAGGTGCGCTGCTGATCGGCTCGTCGCATCTCCGCAAGGCGGCCGCGGTATTCGGCTTCGTCCATATCGGCAGCGTTGGTCCGATAGACCAATCGCACGTTCTCCGCCGGTTCCCCGGCGAGCTCCTCGTGGACGCTCTGGAAGAACGACACGAACGAGGCAAGTGCCGAGGCCCGCGCCTGCGTGACGGCCGACCCGGTCTGGGCAAGTATCGTCTCCCACGGTTCGAACTCCGCGGCCCTCGGGCCTCCACGCACTGTGCGCAGCAAGAAGTTGCGCTGTGAAAGGGCCTCCTCGTATTTCTTCAGGAGGCTCGGATACTCCCCGTGCAAGCGGCCGGCAAGGCTGTCGAGATACTCGCGGCGCCGGCGGGGGCTCCCCTTGATCAGGCGCAGGTCGTCCGGCGCGAAAGTACGCACCGGCAGCAACTCTCTCCAGCGACCGGCGTCATCAAGGACGGCCCCGTCTGCGCTGAGGCGGCGCTCACCGTCGCGGGAATACGCCGCAGCCGCCGTCACCGCGTTGACCGCTCGGGATTCCGTCTTGCCCACGACGTCTATTCCAGCGTCGCCGACGCCGGGAGACACGGTTTGGGAGTCCAGTTCGAGCTCCACTCGCAGGTGATCCCTATCCCGGCTGATCAGGTCGCGTACGTTGCCGCTGCGCAGAGGAGCGCCCCGCAAGACGAGTGCGACCGCTTCGAGGACTGTCGTCTTGCCTGCTCCATTCGGCCCCACGAGGATGTTGAGACCCTCGCTCAACTCCACCTGCAACTCGTGGCGCGAGCGCAGGTTCGTGAGTCTGAGGATCCTCACGAACATGGTGGGGCCTTAGGTAGAAGAGCCCGCTGCCGCATCCGAAGGCACGGCCTGGACCAACGCCGCGGCAGCGCCGGTGTCGACCTGATCTCCGCCCACCAGCTTGCGGCCGCGCCTCTGTTCCACCAGCCCGTTCACGCGGACCGCACCCAAGGCGATCAGGGTCTTGGCCTCGCCCCCCGTGGAAGCAAGCTGGGAGACCTTGAGGAATTGTCCCAGAGTGATGGGAAGCCGCACGGCGACGGGTTCCGCCGCAGGCGGCTCTGCCTCCGGCCGCGCAGCGGCAGACTTTGTGGCCGCCGGTCGTCGCGTGGCTCTTCCGGACGGCGCCACGAATGACACCTATTCGCTCAGGCGGATGGGCATTACGAGGTAGAGGAAGTCATCCGCCGCTCCCTTGACCAGCCCCGGGCGGAGAGGGCTGATGAAGCGCAGGTAGACGGTCTCTTCCTTGACTGCAGCGACGCCGGCCTCTAGAAACTCGGGGTTGAAGCCAATCTCCAGGTCCTCACCGGAGTACTGCACCGGCATGGCTTCGTGTGCTTTGCCCACGTCTTGCGATTCCGCCGATACGGTCAACGTGTTGTCGGCGAACCGCAGCCGTAGTGGTGCGTTCTTCTGAGCAAGAAGACCTACGCGGCGGACGGCTTCCAGCAGCTCGTCGTGATCGACAGCCACTTCGTAGTCGAAGGTCTCGGGGATCAGCTGCCGGTAGTTGGGGAACTGGCCGTCTATGAGCCGCGAGATGAGGAATATCCCCCCCACCTCGAAGAGCATCTGGTTCTCCGTGGGCACCACCGTGATCGCGTCTACGTTTACGGCGCTCGCTATCCGAGAGAGCTCCAGAAGAGTCCTCGCGGGGACGATCGCCTGAAGAGATCCACTCATCGACGACTCGATCCCCGTCTCCTTCACGCTCAGGCGATAGCTGTCCGTCGCGACCATACGGACCAGGTTCTTTGTGAGGTGGATCAACACACCTGTCAACACGGGCCGCGTCTCGTCGCGTGACGCTGACGGGGCCACCCGGTCTACGGTCTCCAGAAAAGCGCTCTTGCCGACCGTGAAACCCTCCCCCACGGGAGCCGGGAGTTGCGGGAAGTCGACTGCCGGGAGTGAGTGAAGGTCAAAGAGAGATTCCCCAGCTCTGATCTCCACTTGCGTCTCACCCGCGCGTTGCTCGATCACTACATCACCAGTGGGCAGACTGCGGGCGATCTCCGAGGCGATCCGCGCCGGGACGACCAGTGAGCCGGGCTCTTCCACGCGAGCCGCAAGCGGAGCCTTGATGGATATCTCCATGTCGGTCGCGGCAAGCACCACGCCGTCGGCCCGTGCATCGATGAGTACTCCAGACAGCACCTGGATAGAACTCCGCGACGAGACTGCCTTGTTGACGATCCCGAGACACTCCACTAGCGCCTGCTTGTTCGTGACGAGTTTCATCGCTGCTCCTCGATCGCTCGGGATATGGTGTGCTGCTTATTACTAAAGATATCTGTGAAGAGAAATATAGCGGGAGTAGTAGACAGTGTGGAAGGTGTGGAGAGAGACGTGGTCGCCGATGGAGACGGGTCGCGTGCGGCAGCGGGTCTGGGTGAAAAGGTGTGGACAACTTAGGCGGAGAGTCGGCGGACCGACCGGGACTGTGGGAGAGGGCGATGTTGGGGCAGGCAATACACATGTTCTCCCTGCCTTGTCGACAGAGGCCTGTGGAGTACTCATCGGGTGCTCTTGATCGTGGCGGTGAGCTTCTGTATGCGGTTGTACATGTCCCGGTCTTCTTGCATGAGTTTGGTGATCTTCTCCACGGCGTGGAGGACGGTGGTGTGGTCTCGATTGCCGAACCGCTCACCTATCTTCGGCAGGCTGGAGTCGGTGAGTTCCCTTGCAAGGTACATGGCAACATGGCGACTTTCGACCACAGGTCGAGAGCGCTTGTCGCCGATGATCTCGGTGACCGAGACCCCGGTGGCATCGGCCACGGCCGACAGGATGACATCGATGGTGATCCGGGTGGAGGCGATCTCCGGGATGTCTTTGAGTACCTCCCGGGCCAGATCCACGTCGATGGGCCTCTTCGTGATGGAAGAGTAGGCCACTACGCGGGTGAGACAGCCCTCTAGCTCACGTATGTTAGTGGGTACTCGGGAGGCGATGAGCATGAGGGTCTCGTCGTCGGCCAGTACCAACCTGTCGGATCGGGCCTTCTTGCGAAGGATCGCGACTCTGGTCTCGAGGTCGGGGGGCTGGATGTCTGTGATGAGCCCCCACTCAAAGCGCGAGACCAGCCTGTCCTCGAGTGTAGCAAGGCCCTTGGGGTGCCTGTCGGAAGTGATGACGATCTGCTTCTGCGCGTCGTACAGCGCGTTGAAGGTATGGAAGAACTCCTCCTGCGTCTGTTCCTTCTTGTGCAGAAACTGGATGTCGTCGATGAGCAACACGTCGATGCTGCGGTAGCGGTTCTTGAAGCCTTCGATGCTGTCGTCACGAAGGGAGTTGATGAAATCGTTGGTGAAGGTCTCGAGGGTCACGTAGCGCACCTTGAGCCCCGGGTGATTGCGCAGGACGTAGTGCCCGACCGCCTGCAGCAAATGGGTCTTACCCAGGCCGACGCCCCCGTAGATGAACAGGGGGTTGTACTGCGTGCCCGGGGTCTCGGCGGCCGCCAGCGCGGCCGCGTGAGCGAAGCGATTCGACGAACCCACCACGAACGTGTCGAACGTGTACTTGCCCACAAGTCCCGCCGCAGCGGCGCTCAGCTCTCGCTGGGCGGCTGGGGTCGGGGTGGAGTTCGGCCTGTCCCGAGCGGCTCCGTCCGGCGCGACGGCCGCACCTGCCCCGGCCGGACGAGTGTCGGCAGCGCCCGGGGGGGCCGCGCCGCTCGCGTCGGCGGCCGCGTCCTGCGCAAGGCGACGGTCTAGGTTGGGCATGACCACGATCTCGCAGTCGACCGGGTCGCCCACTACCTGCGAGACGGCCTCAGATATGAGGGTGCGGAACCGGGAGTCGATCCAGTCCTTCGCGAAGTCGGACGGCACTCCTACTGAGTACGTCCCGCCGTTCAGGCCCAGACCGGCGGTCTGGCCGAACCAGATATGAAACGTACCCTCGTTGACCTGCTGGGAGATGAGTTCCAGAGTCTTCTCCCAGATAGGGTCGCTGTAGCTTGCCTCCACGGTGGTGCCCTCCGCCATCACTTCTGCGCCGCTCCCTGATGGGCTCCCTACCGGAAGATACGGCGATCGTTCATAGCACAGCGTTCAGATACGCCAGTCCGGCCTCGGTCGCCGAACGATGCCCGCTTGGCCGGCAGACCACGAAGCCCGCTTGTTCAAGCAACACCAGGTCTCGATAGGCGGTCGAGGTGGACACGCCCAACTCCTGGGCGATGCGGGTCGGACCGACCGGTGCGAGCTCGACTGTCAGGAGCAGGGTCTTCAGTTGGCGCTCGGGGAGATTATATGACGGGGTCGCCGGCGGCGCGAGAGGAGTTTCGGGAGGCGGCGTCACGCGGGCCGTGACCACCGTCCCCGTGCCCAGGTTATCCTCGATCTCCAGCCTGCCGTCGAGGGCGGCGAGCATCTCCGTGACCACCGAGAAACCGGAGCCTACTCCCCGGATGTGTTGCTTCGCATCGGCATCCGCAGAGGTGAAGCCCGGCCGGACCGCGGCTTCCTTGTCGGGTATCCCGGGCCCCCGGTCGCTGATGCGTACGGTGTTGCCCCCATCCAGGATGGTGATCACCACACCTGCGAAGGAGGCATGTACGAGGTTCTCGACCAGCTCCCGAAAGACGGTCAGGGGGATCAATCCCCCCAGTTCCCGAGCCAGCGAGTACGACCGACTGGTGAGCGACTCGATGAGATGTGAGACCGTCGCCTCGTCCGATGCTCCGTCGCGAGCGGGTGAGAGTGGGATCACGCTGGGCGGCGAATGCATGTCTCTGTAGACGGCGATGCGGGGAGAGTCCCCGCCAGAAGATGGACGCCGTGGAGAGGCGATGGAGGGTTCTGCGGAGGTGTTCGTGGGCAAACCGGAGCCTTCCTCGCGGACGGGGCCTTACGTGTCGAAAGACTCCGCCATTGTAGTAGGACTGGGTGCCGTTTTCCACAGGCGGGGCGTTCGTAGAAGCCCGGAAAGTCCATTCGTTTTCTTTGTAGAGTCACCAGAGGCGGGTCTCTTCCGCAGGCAAAAGACCGCTGATATGCAGGTAATAAGTGGGCTTTATCCACAGCATCATCCACACCTGTTGAAAACGTGTAGAAGGGTGGAACGTGAGTGCCGCATACACCACGTTTTCTGTTGAAAATGGGGAAACTGGGTTTCGTGCCGGCTCAAGAACGCGCCGGCGAGCAGTCTGACCGGGCCTCCCAGGCGGACGGGGAGCACTCCTTTGGAGGGGGCTTGCAGGGCATCGGCGGGCTCAGCCGGACCGTCGGTCGGCGTCCTGTCGATCGCTGCACGGGTGGGGAGGCGTGGCTGCGAGGGAGCGCGGGGAAGAGGGAGGACGAGTCGCCGGGCGCGATAGCCAGCAACGAGGTCGTGACGGCAGTCGCACGGGCGTTCAGCGGAGGTGATCCGCACGCGGCGTGCGCTGCAAGCGTCCGCCCCGTGATGCTGTTCCACAAGACTAGAGGCCGTGCTAGCACGCCGCTTAGGGGAAGAGGGCCGTTTGTCCACAGTTTCCACAGGAGCCTGTGTACGCCTACAGCGTCGGCGACCTAGGCGATGTCGAGGAAGTGGGCGGCCGGAATCTCTGCAGCCGTACAGGGCCAACCAAGGATGCTCGATTGACGCCTGCACAGCGGACTTGTATACTTCGCGCCCCCGTGCGGTCGATTCCGCCCGGCGGTGTGTGGCTGTCTTTTACTTCGCGCTTGTGGAACGGCTTCCGCGGCGCTCAGCGATAAGCGAGGAAACGTGAAGAGGACGTACCAACCGAACAAGCGCAAGCGCAAGAAGACTCACGGCTTCCGGGCGCGCATGAGCACCCGAGCCGGCAGGGCTGTCCTCAAACGCAGACGCGACAAGGGTCGTAAGCGTCTTTCGGCCTGATCCTGGTGGATCGGTCTCGCGGCCGACTCTCCCGATCCGAAGACTTCGCCCGTGTCTACCGCGCGGGGCGGTCTGTTGCCAACAAATATCTGGTCCTATACTATTTCGAGCGTTTGGAGTCGGCCCTTCCCGAGGCGGGGACCGCGCCGCGTGTGGGGTTCTCGGTATCAAAGCGGCTCGGTACCGCCGTCGATCGGAATCGGGTCAAGCGTGTCCTTCGTGAAGTCTTCCGAGCCAATGACCAGAATCTCAAGGGGAGTATGGACTTCGTTCTGATCGCCCGTGCCCCGATCGTCGAACTGCTTGAGACCGGCGGGTCGAAAGCAGTGGAGACGAAGATGCTGGAGATCTTCCGCAAGGCCTCCCTCTTGTCGGGCACTGCCGGAGACCGGCGGCCGTCCTCGTGAGAGACGCGTTCCTCACGGCTCTTCGCAACCCGATCAAGGCCCTCTTTGTCGGCCTGATCCGAGCCTACCAGCTCATCCTTTCTCCTGGGCTCCCGGGAAGGTGCAGGTACTACCCCTCCTGCTCGGAGTACGCGCTCCAAGCGGTGAAGGAATACGGAGCGCTTCGGGGGTCGGTCCTCGCGGGGTGGAGGATCCTGCGCTGCAATCCCCTGAGCTACGGGGGATACGACCCCGTATCCCGCCAGAAGCTCTTTGCCCGGCGGACGGGCGGCGCCGGCCTGGTGGACCATCGGTCTTGTGGACATGACGCCGGGCACTGTCCGGCGGGTGTGGAGTAGGGGACCGCCGTGGGCTTCCTCTCGGATCTCCTCTCGCCTCTCAGCGACTTCTTCTTCTTCATCCTGGAGTTCATCCACGAGACCCTGGGGATAAGCTGGTCCTGGTCGATCGTCATCCTCACGGTGATCGTGCGCATCGCTCTCATTCCCCTCACCTGGCGCCAGATCAAGAGTATGCGGGCGCTGCAGGCGCTCGCCCCCGAGATCAAGGCCCTGCAGGAGAAGTACAAGGACAACAAGCAACTCCTGAACCAGAAGACCATGGAGTTCTATCAGGAGAACAAGGTGAGCCCCTTTGGCTCGTGCCTGCCGCTCCTGCTCCAGATGCCGGTCTTCTTCGGCCTCTACTACATGCTCCAGAAACAGGGCCAGCCGGGTGGGGAATTCGCCTTCCCCAACCCCACCGTCGGTTGGTTGTGGATAGAGGACATCACCAAGTTCGACATCATCCTGATGTTCCTGTACATCGCCAGCCAGTTCGTAGCTTCCTGGCAGACAGCGAGAAAAGCCGCCGGTCAGCAGAAGATGATCGCCTACTTCATGCCGATCATGGTCGGCGTCTTCATGTTCATTGGCAAGTGGCCGGCGGGTCTGTTCATCTACTGGTTCACTTCCAACCTGTGGACCATCGCTCAGCAGTATGTCGCGGAGAAGTTGATGCCGATGCCTGTGCCCGCAGTGGCATCCTCGGGCAAGGAGAAGGCCCCGGCCAAAGCGCCGGCCAAGACTTCGGTCAAGGCCTCGGCCAAGGCGCCGGTCAAGACCCCGGCCCCAGGAAAGTCCACCCCGGCGCAGCCGGTTACGAAGAGCGGAGGCAAGACCAGTGGGCAAAAGACGCCAGCAAAAGGGAAGGCAACAGGTAGCAAGAGCCAACGGGCGAACCGTGGAACTGGCGGTTCAAAGAGCTCTAGCTGAGCTTGATTTCGCCCCCGGCGAACTCGCCGAGGATCAGTATGAGGTGACCATCATCATCCCTCCCGAAGAGGGGTTCATGGGGGTCGGTGCGGTCGATGCCGTGGTCGAAGTCGCGCTGGTGGGCGAGGAGTTCGACTTCCTCGGACCCGAAGACGACACCATGCCCGAGGAACTGCTCCGGCACGACGTGGACGACGATCTGGTCGACGAGGACCTCGAGGACGAGTACTTCGGGGGCCCGACACGTGGGCGACGCGGCGATGACGCCGGCGACGACGGTCCTGATGCCGCCCGCTTGCGCGCCTTTCTATCCAGGATCCTGGACGAACTGGGGCTGCCGGGCGAGATCCGCATCACTGAGGGGGCGGACGAACTCCAAGCGGAGATCAGCGGGGAAGACATGGGCATCCTCATCGGCCGGCGCGGCCAGACCATCGACGCCATCGAGTACCTCGCAAGCATCGCGGTGTTCTCGGGTGTGCACACGCGCAGGCGCGTGGAGTTGGACGCCGAAGGCTACAAGGACCGCCGGCGACGCCAAATCGAGAGAGTCGCCCTCCGCAAGGCCGACGAGGCCGCCAAGCGCGGTCGGCCCGTGCAGTTGACGCCGATGACGCCGGCGGAGCGTAAGATCGTCCATCTCACCCTGAGAGGCCGGACCGACGTGGCAACGGCGAGTCAGGGTCGGGAGCCAAACCGCTCGGTGGTCATCACCCCAATACGCGACTTCAGGCGCTAGCACTTTGCGTGCCGGCCGGCGGGCCGCGATGGGCGGCCCGCCGGAGCGGCGCTCGTAGAGCTCATTGCTTCTCGAACGCGCACTCTTCCGTGGTCAGGTGGCGCTTTTTCTGGCATCATCTTGGCCTTGGTCTATCCCCGTACGCACACCCCGGTGCTGCCCATGATCGCTCTCGACCCGGACTCAGAAAGCCCGTGCTCTGTCGGGCGCAGTGATCCCCTCCCCCGGGAGTGGATCGAAGACACCATCGTCGCCGTGTCCACGGCTACCGGAGCCGGAGCCATCGGGATCGTGAGGATGAGCGGTCCGGCCGCGGTAGGCATAGCCGAGATGGTGTTCCGTCCGGGACACGGAGTGGCTCTCAGACGGGATGAGACTCATCGCCTGCTCTACGGGCATATCTTCGACCCCCGAGACGACCACGACGTGGATGAAGTCCTGCTGGCTGTCATGCGGGCCCCGCACTCCTACACGCGGGAGGACATCGTCGAGGTCCAGTGCCATGGCGGCGTGGCGGCACAGAGGGCGGTCCTGCGGCTGCTGATGCAGCTTGGCGCCCGGCTCGCCGAGCCCGGGGAATTCACCAAGCGGGCGTTCTTGAACGGAAGGATCGACCTCGCGCAGGCGGAGAGCGTTGCCTCCATCGTGGCCGCTCGAAGTTCGGGAGCGCTGCGAGCGTCGGTCCGCCAACTCGAGGGCGGGCTGTCCGAGCGCCTGCAGACCGTCCGTCGCTCCCTCCTCGGTGTCCTGGCTCAGATCGAGGCGACGGTGGACTTCTCCGACGAGGATGTCGACCCGGTCGATTGGGAAGGTCTCGGAACGATTCTGTCCGGGGTCCGCGGGGATCTCGAGCGCTTGCTTCGCACCGCCTTCGTGGGCCGAGCACTGGAGCAGGGAGCGCGCACCGCCATCGTCGGCAAGCCCAACGTCGGCAAGAGCTCGCTTCTCAACGCCTTGTTGATGCGCGAACGGGCCATCGTCTCGGACATCCCCGGAACGACCAGGGACACGGTGGAAGAGCTCATGGAGATCGGCGGTATCCCGATCCACCTGGTCGACACTGCGGGGATGCGGACGGGCGGAGATCACATCGAGCGACTGGGAGTGGAGCGGTCCGTCCGGGCGATGGAGCAGGCCGACCTCGTGCTGGCAGTAATCGATATATCGAAGAGATGGGACGATAGCGATCGACGCCTCATCCTGGGACTCGACCCCGCACGTTCTATCGTCGTCTGCAACAAGGTCGACCTCGCGAACGACGGCGCGGGGCGAGTGGAAGCTCTCGCCGAGTTTCTCGATGGCGAGCAGCCAGGGTCCGAAGGCCGGCTCTGGCAGATGTCAGCCGTGTCGGCGCTGACCGGGGAGGGTCTCGAAGACCTTAGGGCCTCGATCCAGCGGGTTATCAGCGGAGGGGAAGGAATACACCTGGAGGAGCCCGTGCTCGCGAGCGAGCGGCAGCGGGGCCTGGTGGGCGAGGCGTTCGACAGAGCAGGGTCTGCGCTCGAGGCGGCTTCCCGCGGGAGCGACGAAGAACTGATCTGCGAGGACATCCGCGAGGCGATCCAAGCACTTGGCCGGATCACTGGTGAAGACCTGACCCAGGACCTGCTAGACGAGATATTCAGCCGCTTCTGCCTGGGGAAATAGGGTGGCAAGCGGGGATTCATCGGCACGTGGCGACACGACAGCGGACCGATCCTCGGCGGCGAAGGCGCGCGCGGAAGGAACAGCCGGCGCTTCTGCAGCCGGCATCGCCGTTATTCCGGAGGTGATCGTGGTTGGTGCCGGAGTATCGGGCTGCGCGTGCGCGGCGACGCTCGCTGCTGCGGGCCATCGTGTGACGCTGATCAACAGCGCGATGGACAGGGTCGGACTTCCGGCCTACGGCCCCGATCTTATCGCGGAGGACGGAGACCGGTCTTCACTGGAGGAGTGTCTGAAGGCACTCCCGGCGCCGTTGGGGGCTGTGTGGCTCGAGGCCGCGACGACCCCTGCCGGCGGTGAACCTGTTCTCAATGTGGACCGGCGCAGAATAAGTATCGAGACGAAGAGGATCTTGGAGCAGCTGCCCGGAGTGCATTTCAGGCAGGGACTTGTGACCGATGTCCGGCTTCTGGACGATGGCTCGTCTCGTGTGAGTGAATCGCCGGATAGTGGCGAGCCCGTCGGATGCTTCTCGTCGCCGCGTGCGCAGGCCGAAACGGTCTTCGGGGAGGTGTTCGAGGCGAGCGCTCTCGTGATCGCCGTGGGAATGAGCATGGGAGGCTCAATCGCGGTCGGAGCCGACGTGATGTCGGGAGGGCGTTATGGCGAACCTGCCTCCGAGGGAGTTCGTCAGGCCCTGGAATCGTTGGGCATCGCATTCAGGGATGTCTGTTTGGAGGTAGGTGCGAGGACGTCTGTCTCGAGCGCTGCCTTGAGGGGATGGGTGTCCGCACCCGACGAGGATGGTGCGAAAGGCACGGAGGCGGGTCGACCTGACCTCGCGGAAGTGGCACTTCTCCCGGTGCCGGTCGAAACGACGTCGGCGGGATGGCCGGAGGACTACCCCCCGGCGGCGCACTGGCAAGCGGAGTTGCGACTCGACCGGATGGTCATGCAACGCGAAGCGACCTGTTGTGTGCCTGAGACGTCCGCTGGTCCCGCCGGTGCGGCGGCGCACCTTGCGCTTTCGCCGGACGGGGCCGCCACGGCAGAGGTATACATAGCTCCGGGCGGCCCGTTGGCCGAGGAAGCGGCGGCGATGGGCGAAGAAGCTGCTATCGCCAGCAGGGTGCCGCTGGTTGTGCAGGCCTTGGCTGTGGCAGGACTTGGTGACGCGGGCAGGGCATGTGTCGGCGGCCGATCCCTGCCGATATGGGTGATTGGCAGGGCGGGCGGAGCCCCAGATTATGTCGCAAGTCTGGACTCGGGGTGCGGGCCGCAGTCGATATAGCATCGGTACTCCATGAACATGAGGCGGGCACATGACCCGAACGAATAGAGCAGGCAGCAGCGGCAAGAGCCTGGGGACGTGGTCCTACGACGTGGTTGTCGTCGGAGGCGGTCACGCGGGCTGCGAGGCGGCTCTTGCCGCAGCGCGCATGGGCTGTCGGACTGCCATGGTAACGCTGCACATCGACAACATCGCCCTCATGCCCTGCAATCCGGCCGTCGGAGGGGTGGGCAAGGGGCAGTTGACCCGTGAGGTCGACGCTCTCGGGGGCGAGCAGGGACGTAACACGGACCGCGCGTTCATCCAATTGAAGATGCTCAACACCTCCAAGGGCCCGGCGGTGCGCGCCCTGCGCGCGCAGGCAGACAAACGGCTATACGAGGACTGGATGAAGGTCACCCTGTCCCGGACCCCGAACCTCGACATAGTCCAAGGGGAGGCCGTTGCTCTCGATGTTTCACGTGAAACAATCAGGGCGGTGGAGCTCGCAGATGGCCGCCGGCTCAGGTGCCGTTCCCTTGTCCTCGCCACGGGCACCTTCCTCCGTGGCAAGATCGTCATCGGGGATCGCAGTTTTGCAGCGGGCCGGGTAGGTGAGTTACCGGCCCTTCGCCTCTCGGACAGCCTCCTGGCCGCAGGCCTGGAGTTGGACCGTTTTCAGTCGGCGACGCCGCCGAGAATAGACGGAACGACGATCGACCCCGGCCGCATGGTTCTCCAGGAGGGGGACCCTCTGCCCCTGTCTTTCTCCCACTGGCAGGAGCCCGCGCCTCGCGCTCAGGTGCCCTGCTATCTCACCCACACCACGGCGCATACCCACGAAGTCGTTTCGCAGCACCTGCACCTGAGTCCCTTGCGAAGCGGCTCGGTCCGCGGAAAGGGGCCGCGATACTGCCCGTCCATCGACCGGAAGCTCATCAACTTCCCGGAGAAGGAGAGGCATCCCGTGTTCGTCGAACCCGAAGGGGTGACCACCCGGGAGATGTATCTGCAAGGGCTGACGACGAGTCTTCCTGTGTTCGTGCAGGAGAAGATCATCAGGGCAACGCCGGGGCTTGAGAACGCCCGTCTGGTGCGGCCCGGCTACGCCGTCGAGTACGACTATCTTCCACCGCAACAACTCACACTGGGGCTTCAGTCCAAGACGGTCGCCGGGTTGTTCTCTGCGGGCCAGCTCAACGGCACGTCGGGGTACGAAGAGGCGGCGGCGCAGGGGCTCATGGCCGGCATCAACGCAGCCCTTCACGCCCGCGGCGAGCCTCCCTTCATCTTGCGTCGCGACCAGGCCTACATAGGGGTCCTCATAGACGATCTGGTAACCAAGGGAGTGGATGAGCCCTACCGCATGTTCACCTCGCGCGCGGAGTACCGTCTTCTCCTTAGGCACGACAATGCTGCGGAGCGGCTCTCTGCGCTCGGCCATGGACTCGGCCTCCTCAGCGGAGAACAACTCGCAATCGTGGAAGAGAAGCAACGCAAAGTGGCCGAGTACACCGGTCTGCTTGAGAGCATCCAGGTTCGGGCGGGGGAGGAGAGCGACGCTCACCTCGAATCCCTGGGGACTACCCCGCTTGAGGAATCCATGTCGGCCGCACGACTTCTGCGGCGTCCCCAGATCTCGTATAGCGACCTGCTGCGAATGCTCTCCGACGACGACCGGGAGCGTCTCGCTGCGGCGCCCTCCGAAGTCGTAGAGCAACTGGGCGTCCAGGCTCGCTACGAGGGGTACATCCGTCGGCAACAGGCTGAGATCCGGCGTCACCGCGCGACAGAGACCCTTCCGGTGCCGGATGGCTTCGACTACTGGCCGCTTGAAGGGCTTACCTACGAGGCAAAGGATAAACTAAGCCGTCTGCGGCCGGCGACCTTGGGCCAGGCGTCGCGGGTACCGGGGGTATCCCCGGCCGATATCTCGGTGCTGCTTGTGCACCTATATCGGTTCCTGCGGTCGCAGTCGGACGAGCTCTCGAGTGACCACGTGTCCGCGGCAGGGAACTGACAGTCGGACTGCAGGCACACATGAGCGTCGGGTAGTGACGGGTATCGGCAACTAATGGAGCCGACGCGGTGAGGCTGACTCAATCGCAGGAATACGCGCGCAAGGGGCTGGGTGACGATGCCCTTGCCCGCCTGAGCCTCCTTGGGGATCTCCTTCTCGAGGCCCCCTTCAACGTCACCAGTGTCAATGAGCCGCAAGAGATAGAGCGAGTACATTTCCTTGACTGCCTGGCTCTACTGGACCTCGAGTCGGTTCGCACCGCGCGGCGTATCGCGGACATCGGTTCAGGTGCGGGACTTCCTGCGCTCGTGCTCGCCCTTGCCCTGCCGTCGGCACGCCTTACCGCTGTCGAGTCGCAGCGCAAGAAGTGCGGCTTCATCGAGGCGGCCGCGGGAGCGATGGGTCTCAGGAACGTGGAGGTCCGCTGCGAGAGAGTCGAGGAGTACGGGCGGAGTGTCGGCCGCGGGATCCATGACGTGGTCGTGTCGCGCGCACTCGCGGAACTGGCAGTGGTTGCAGAGTACTCGCTCCCGCTGCTCGAGCCGCGGGGCAAGATGATCGCCATGAAGGGCCTGATATCAGACGAAGAGCGTATTCAGGGGGAGCGAGCCCTCGGTATACTGGGCGGGAGCGGGCTGGAATCGATCAGGATGGAGCCGTTCGTCGGCGCCGAGAATCGGTGGGTCTATCTTGCGGAGAAAGAGGGCGAGACGGCCGAGTCGTATCCCAGGCGCCCGGGAGTAGCAGCCCGACGACCGTTGGGCCGCCATAAGGCAGGTCGTCCCGGCAGCTGAGGCCCCTCAGGTTGCGGGAGTCTCGGAGGGTAGTGCTCTGATCTACGCGATAGCAAACCAGAAAGGCGGGGTCGGCAAGACGACCACCGCCATCAATCTCGCCGCAAGTCTTGCCCAAGCGGGTGAACACGTACTTCTTGTGGACATGGATTCGCAGGCGAATGCGTCCCACGGCCTCGGAATCCGTCTGCGGCAAGGCGAGCAGGCCATCCTGGAAGTCCTTCTCGGCGAAACAAGCCTGAGTTCGATAATCAAGCCGTCGTCGGTGCCGAAACTCGACATCGCCCCCTCGTCCTGGAACATGGTAGGGGCGGGGGTGATGCTGCCCTCTCTCGAGCACCGTGAATTCCGCTTGAAGACCGCTCTGACGGCCTTGGAGCCAGGACGGTATTCCTTCGTGTTCATCGACTGCCCGCCTTCGCTCGGGCTCTTGACGCTCAACGCACTGGTCGCGGCGGACGCGGTGATCATCCCTGTGCAGGCGGAGTACTACGCACTGGAAGGACTCACCCAGTTGTTGTCAACCATCTCGGGGGTCAGAGAGCGTCTGAATCCCTCTCTTCGGGTCGCAGGACTGGTCCTCACCATGGTCGACCAGCGTACCAGCCTTGCCAGACAAGTCGAGCAGGATATCCGAACGCACTTTCCCGACTTGAGCTTCAAGACGGTCGTTCCCCGCAATATCCGTCTCGCAGAAGCGCCCAGTCACGGAGTCCCCGTGTCCATGCTGGACCCGCGCTGCGCCGGTTCCGACGCGTATTTCGATCTCGCTCTGGAGGTTGTCAGCAATGGCTAAGAAGCCGGCTCTGGGAAGAGGTCTCGCCGCTCTACTGGGAGAAGAGGTTGCTGACGAGCATCTCGAGGGACTCGAGGTGTCGCAAGGATGCCCTCAGAGGGCGCGTCCGGAGTGGTGGAACTCCCCGTCTCCGCCATCCGCCGGAACCCGCGGCAACCCCGGCGGGCGTTCGACCCGGCTGCTCTTGAAGAGTTGGCCACCTCCATTGCGGCGGTCGGCGTAGTGCAGCCGGTGATAGTCCGTAGGGTCGACGAAGGATATGAGCTGATCGCGGGCGAACGCAGGTGGAGGGCGGCTCAGCAGGCGGGCTTCACCGTGGTTCCGGCCATCGTAAGGGCGGCCTCGGACGTGGAGAGTCTGGAGCTTGCCCTGGTCGAGAACATCGTCCGTCAGCAACTCAACCCGGTCGACGAAGCGTACGCCCTGAGGGTGCTCCTGGAGGACCTGGGGGTGACGCAGGAGACGCTGGCAGCCCGCGTGGGCAAGAGTCGCTCGGCCATCGCCAACAAGATCCGGCTGCTCGATCTACCGGGGCCCGTCCAGGAGACCCTTGCAAGCGGGGCGCTGACCGAGGGTCATGCTCGAGCACTCCTTGGGCTGGAGGAGAGAGGAGAGCAACTGCGCCTGGCCCGCCGGATCGTGGACAAGGGCCTGTCGGTTCGTCAGGTGGAGGAGGAGGTCCGGCGTCGCCGTGAGCCTGCAGAAACCGCCCGCAAGCAGGAAAAAGCGACCCTGCCTAGCGAGGTGATCGATCAGGTGCGTGACTCGTTCTACGGTCTCCTCGGGGTGGTGCCAAGGGTGCGCGAAAGGGGCGCGGGCGGCGTTATAGAACTTCCCTTCAAGGATCCGGAGGAATTGGGGCGTTTGCTCGATCGCCTGCCGTGACCGTCCTGGTGACCATGCAGCCTCGCCGGCGATCGCCAGTGATCCGGAGAGGCGGAACCGGGAACTGGAAGCCCGGCGTCGTACAGGCCTCTACTGCTGTATGAGGAAGGGGTGCATATGAGTGTAAAATCGGGGGTGCAGGGAGACCAGCGTGATCGCACGGCCGCGAAGATTCCCTGCCTTGAATGCAAGCGGCTACGGCTCGCTTCTTCGTCTGGGGCTTGTCGTCGCCCTTGTTGCTGTGCCGGTCCTGCTGGTGGGATGCGGCGGCGAACTGGAGGGCTCGAGTGCGCAATCCGGTGGGAAGACAGTGGCCAATACGGTGACCGTCTCTGGCCAAGGCACGGTGACCAGCCCTCCGGACGAAGCGGTGGTGATCCTGACCGTAGAGAACGATGGGGCCACGGCGCCTGCAGCCATGGACGCTACCTCGGTCCAGACCCAGCAGGTGCTCGATCGCCTCAAGAGCGATGGAATCGAAGACTCGGCGATCCAAACTTCCAGTATCACGCTCTACCCCATACGTACGTACGACCCCAACACCGGAAAAGAGAACCTCGCCGGATATCGGGCGCAGAACAGCATCAAGGTGACCTTGAAGGACGCTGCGACCGTGGGCAAGGTGCTGACGGCCGGTGTCGAGACCGGGGTCAGCCTCGTCTCTGGTCCCGAGTGGAGGTTGAGGGACGACAGTAAGGCCGTCAATGAGGCGCTGACAAAGGCCGTCGCCAACGCGCGGACCAAGGCGGAGACCCTGGCCGCTGCGGAGGGAGTCTCCATCGGAGATGTCGTTGTCATGAGCGAGGGAAGCGTCCAAGTGCCGGTCGTGCCGGTATACAGGTACGACACAGCCGGTGCAGAGGAAATGGCGAAGGTCGCGGCGACTCCGGTCAGCGCCGGGAATCTTGATGTCACGGCGACGGTAACGGTCACGTACGCACTCAAGCGCTGAGTCTTTCGGTGGGCTTCACGGTCGCTCAGAGCCGGGGTCCGGGCACGGACGATCATCTGGTGACCGTGAAGGTCCACCTCACACTGGCGGAGACCAACACTCTTTTTCTCGCGGGCGACACCCTGGTGAGCTGGCCGGCGGCTGAGTCCTATTCTGACGCCTCGGCGTCCGGGCCCGAGGCCGCACCCGCATCTGGCGGTTCACCAGGTGCCCACGGTCTGGCCCCTCTGCGGACGGGGATCTTCGTTTCCGAACTGGCTCGGCTCGCGCACGGCATCAAGATAGGGTATCGTCAGGCCTCAGAGGCCGAGCGGGCTGCCCACGTGCTGCGGCTGCAACTGCGCAGAGCGGGGATCGAAGAGGAGGGCTAGGGTGTCGGAACAAGATCGAGGAACAGGACCTGATCCGCTCAAGCAGGCGTTGGCTGAGTACCTGGCCATTCCCGGCATCAAGGCCGCCCTACTGGTGTCAGACCAAGGTCTGCTTGTCAGCAGCATGGCGCGAGAGGGCGTGGACACCGCGAGTGTCGCAGCCTTGGCTGTCGACACGGTGGCGAACGCGCAGCGTTTCGGCCAGCAGGTCGGGGCGGGTATGTTGGATACCATGAGCATCGAGTTCCAGCGCCTCACCGTGGTGTTCGCACCGTTCACCCCGGATGTCATGCTGGCCTTGCTGGCCTCGCCGGGTTCGGTCGGCATCCTGCTGGGGAAGTTGTCGGGCGGAATCGCAGGGGGACTGGCCGCGAAGCCGGCGGCCTCCGAAACCGGTCAAGATTGAGCCCTTCTTCTGAACGATAGTGGCCAGAGGGCGGATCATCGTCAATACGGGCGACGGCAAGGGCAAGACCACTGCCGCCTTCGGCACGGCACTACGGGCCTCGGGACACGGCCAGAAGGTGGCCATCGTCCAGTTCATTAAGGGCTCCTGGAACTACGGAGAGGCCAACGCGCTCGAACATTGCCCGAGCATTGAACTGAGGCGCTTTGGCTCGGGCTTCACGTGGCTCGCCGACGATGCCTCGGTGCCACGCGCCCTCGCACGCGAGGCTTGGGAGGTCGCTCGCGATCTCGCCGCCTCCGACCGCTACGACCTTCTGGTTCTCGATGAACTGAACTACGTGGTGACGGAGGGGTATGTCGCTGCGGACGAGATCCTTGACTTTTTAAAAGTAAAGCCAGCCCGGCTGTCGGTCATCATCACGGGAAGGAACGCGGCGCCCGAAGTGATGGAAGCGGCCGACACCGTGACCGAGATGCGGAGTCTCAAGCATGCGTTCGACGAAGGGGCGGCGGCGAAGAAGGGCATCGAGTACTGACAGAGGGCCTCTAGGTAAGACCATCAGTCCGTTACATAGGATCCCTCGCGTCCAGCCAACTGACCACAGGCTGCGTCGATGCCCGCCCCCTTGCTTTGGCGCACGACTGTCTCGATGTGCGCGTCCCTGAGTATGCTCCGAAACGCGGCGACAGCCGCCGGGGACGGGGGACGGAACACGGTGAGCAGGCGTGAGGCCGGCCTGGTCTGAGTGGACTGGCGAGAAACTCGAGGGTCGGTTCTGCTGTCTGGGGGGCAGACCGGGTTCCACGCCAGCAGATTCACCGCAACCACTCGTCCGCGCAGGAGGGCCGCAAGACGGCGGGCGTCGTCGACAGAATCGTTGACTCCAGATAGAAGAACGTATTCGACGAGGAGTTTGCGTCGGGTGATAGCGAAATGCTCCCAGGCCGCAGCGAGGATATCGGACAGCGGGTGGCGGAAATCCGGCGGGATCAGGAGGGCCCGGGTGGCATCGTCCGCGGCGTGGAGCGAAAGCGCCAGGTTGACCTGCGGCTCGGAGCGCGCCAGCCGGAGCATCCCGGCAGGGATCCCGACGGTGGACACCGCGAGAGCTCTGTGCCCCAATCCCAAGCCTGAGGGATCGGTGAGCAGCCGGATGGACTCAAGGACCGCTCCCAGATTGAGCAGAGGCTCGCCCATGCCCATGTAGACCACGTTGGAGACTCTGCGACCGGCGGCGGAGGCGACCGTCGCCGCTGCCCTGAGTTGATCAACGATCTCCGCCGTGACGAGGTTGCGCCGGAACCCGATCGCACCTGTGGCGCAGAAACCGCAGCCGACAGCGCATCCCACCTGGCTCGATATGCACGCCGTCACCCGGCTTCCGTACGGCATGACGACCGTCTCCACGCTGGACCCGTCGCCTGCGGACAGAAGCAGTTTGACCGTGCCGTCCGACGCCTGTCGCGAGGCCACCTGGCGAAGTACCGTGGGACCGCATCGGTCCAGGGACGTCCGAAGCTCGGCCGGAAGCGCGCTCGCCTCAGAGAACGGACGAAGCGGACGGCGCATGAGATGCTCGAGTACCTGGGCGTGCCGGAACGGAGCTTCACCCGCGGCGACGAGAACGTCGCTCAGGTCGGGCCGATAGGAAGCGAGTAAGGTCTGAGGCGTGGACCGCTTGCGCTGCTGACGTTGCGGCGAGGGCCCGCTCTTCTGCTGCGGAGGGCGAGATCTGGTCGTCATCGCCCAGGCTCCGTTCCCGGCTGCCAGGCTTCCGCCGGGGCCAAGGTGACCATCGTACCCGGCTTCACGGAAAGAAACTCGGCTGCGCTGGCTCCGTTGAGGGTCAGAGCTGCCTGTCCCCACGAGTCCCTGATGAGCCCCAGTTCGCCCGGGTCGAGGTCGGCGTACGTGCTCACGACTCGAGCGATCCATTCCGGGAGACCGTCACCCATGACCCCGACCGCATACCGTCCTTCGGCGGAAGGCAGTTCGGCAAAGACCAGCCCCAGGCCGACATTGCCAAAGCGGTCGATCTCGATGACCGAAGCCGACACGGCGCTCCCGGCCCAGAGGGCTCGGGTGGACGCGAGTCGCACCAGGGACGCAGCGTCAAGGGTGTCGGCGACAGAGGCCGGCTCGGTCCCCACGGTCAGCAGAGCCGCGGCAGGAGCGAAGAGGTCCCGTCCGTGGAAAGTGGTCGAGACCTGCTGGGCGGGGAGGGCAGCGCACGACCGCACCCGTGCGGGGTCCAGTTCCCAGGCTGCAGTGAGACCGCCGAGCGCCTCTGCGGCATCGACAAGGAGCCCATTGTCGGGCCCCACCAGGAGGTCCCCCCGCGCCGCTTGCAGCAGGAGCGGCCGTCGACGCGTGCCCACGCCGGGATCGACGACGGCCAGATGGACAGCCCGAGGGTACAGCGGCGCTACCCTGGCGAGGACAAGAGCTCCCCCTGCCACGTCGCCCACCGGCACCTCGTGAGAGAGGTGAAGGACACGTGCGCTCGGACTCAGGCGGGCGACGACCGCCTCGCACGCCGCCACATAGCCCCCCGACCAACCGAAGTCGCTCAGAAAGGTGACTATCCTCGGGACTTCGTCGTCATTCAGAGGTGTCATTCGCCCGCTTTCTCGCTGTGCCCGATACCCGGGGAACGCAGCAGATGATCCATCATCCCCCCATGGCCCACACGGAGAACGACCCCAAAGCCGTTGCTTGCATCGGTCTCCGTCGTCGCCAAGGGGAGAGCGATCTCCACTACGTCAGCCCAAGCGCCCGCAGGCGTCTCGAGCGGATGAGCGCACTCCCTACAGCGTATCTGAGTCTGTCCGCCTTCTGTGAGAGCGACGTGGAAGACGGCTTCCCCAAGGGCGGCCGCGGTGGTGACTTGCACCTCGATCTCGAGCCCCGCGAGATCTCTGACGTCGCGCGGGATGATAAGCAGATAGAGACGCTCGGCGTCCCATCCGAAGCGAGCCTGGGCGATGTGGGTGCCATCGGCCCGGTGCATCGTGGACGGATGATCGGGCGACATCCGACCCGCAGCGCTCCAGCCGTCTTCATCGCTGAGAATACCGTCGATGACCGGCGTGATAACGCCGGCAGGCCATGCCGGTCGCGTCGACGGCGCTCCCTCGAGGATAGGCAGGTGGAGCCGGACGGGGACTGGCTTACCGAGGGCCCGATAGACCTGTTGAAGGTGGTGTCTGAACTCCTCGTCCCAGACATGGTCGAGATCGGTGCGATGGTGCTCTCCGAACCACCAGAACCAGTCGCTCCCCTCAGCGATGAGCACATGCTGCCATGCAGCCTCGGCAGCCGTGCGGGCCTGCGCGTCGCCCGCCGCGTCGCCGGCAGCGCCGTCCCCCGCGGCAGCTTCTCGAGCGGCGGCAGCGAGGTCGCGCGCATCGTGCAGCAGGTCCCAGGCGGTGTTGTGTCCCTGATCGCCGCTCCACGTACGCAGGTCTGCTCCTATCCAGGAGCCGGTGTGAAGCCAATCCAGAGTCTCAGAGGCGGGCTGGCGGTCGAGGTGTTCGGATATCGTGACGCAGCGGAGTGTCGGATCAGCCGCCAAAGCCTCGTAGAGATACCGCAGGAAATCGCGGCCGTCACGAGGGTAATACTCCCAGGCGTTCTCGCCGTCGAGAGCGATGGTGACGAGAGGAGCCGCGGCGTCCCCGTCGACGCCTCCGGACCCCGGCTGAAAGACATCCCCGGTGACCGTCTCGTGCAGTCGGCGCACCAGGTCGCGGGCCGCGTCTCGAGAGTCCCAGCTCTGGTACGCAAAACCGATGAGGTCCGACAGAGTATGGTCCCTGAAAACGATCGCCACCTCGCCTTGCTCTCGCGGCAGGCGGTACGGCACGTAGGGAGAAGCGGACAACCGATCCGCGGGACGGGTTCGCGGCGGAACCCTGAAGCGACCCGGAGAGCACCGATTGATCGGAAATGGTCCACTCAATCCCGTATTGCATCAGCAGGGGGAGCACGTCCTCGCCCACGGCCTGTTCGGAGCACCACATACCGCGTGGACGTCGACCGAAGACCTGCTCGTGCTTGAGCAGGGCCCTCTCGACCTGTTCGCGAGCATCCTCCGGGTGGGCGAATCGCCGACGGGGCAGCACCGATTCACCCGAACCGACCCGGGCAGCGTCGCTATTGGCTAGCAGTGGCAGGATCGGATGGAAGTAGGGGGAGGTCGTCAGCTCGATCTGACCTCGATCTGCCGCCTCCTGATAGGCGGGGATCACCCGGTTCAGTATCTCGCGCTGTACCTGGGCGAGCAGCTGCTTGTCCTCCTCGCAGAAGTCACGACCCCGCTCTACGAGTCCACTCAGCGGCTCGGTCTCGAGCAGCGTGGGATCGAACCAGGCGAGGTTGAACCATACTTGGAGATCCCGCAGTTCACTAGCAGAGAACGGCTCTGCACAAGCATCCCAGCCTCTGACAGCACCCGCCTCGCGTTTGCGCGCCAGCTCCAGGTAGCGAGGATGGACTTCGCCCGGGGATGATCGGGGCGCTCGCACATCCGGGCCACCACGAACGTCCGCTCCGCCGGGGAGAGATCGGCCGCGGGTTTGAGCGTGTGCTCCCAATAGACGTCCACCGCCCGATCCGAGGCATAGTCCTCGAGTTGCTCCACGAGAGAAGGGACAAGATTGAACGTCTGGTGGATGCCGGGGTGCTCCCCAGGATCTCCACCATGTCCAGGTAGTCCTTGAGCGCATGAAGCCGCGCCCATGGCATCTCGAAAGCACCGGTGCGGGCCGACCGGTAGTACGGCTGGTGCATGTGCCAGACGAAGGCTACGTCGATCGGCTCAGACGTACTCATCCATCGCCCGGACGAAGTTCGTGTACACGCGCTGCTGCTCGGTCAGGATCCTGTCCGGGCCAAGATCCCACCATTCGTTCGGGCGTGAAGTAGGCAGACACTTCCGCCTCGGAGCCCGAACGCCCTGCCCATTGGATCAGGTGCAGGTTGTCCGACTGGAGGAGCCAGAGAGCGAGGTCCACCAGCGTGCGGTTGCCGGTGAGGCGGGCCTTGTTCAGCACCGAGTGCATAAGCCGGAAGATGGCCTGCTGCGAGGGGTTGCCCAGGAAGAACTCCATGCCCCCCGAGCCCGCCCAGGTAGTGCCGAACTCGGGCAGCGGGAGATCGGGCAAGGAAGCCTTGCCGAACTGGTCCACGCGCCTCGCTGGGCGTGAGGCAGTGCACGCCCCGTCGCTTGAGCTGGCCGGGCAGCGCGCGCATGAAATCGAAGATCCCGGTGTCGACGCTGTGGTGCTCGCCGAAGGTCTCGAAGTCCCAGCCGATGAAGACGAAGTCGCCCCAGGCGCTGCGCAGGTGCTGGGCGTAGGCATCAGCCTTGAGCGGATACCCGGCCCAGGTCGGTTGCTGAAGCGGTAGCCGACATCGTCGGAGAGCTGGTGATGGCGGCAGAAGAGAGCCAACTCGCGCTCGCCGTGCCGGTAGAGATGGGTGGGCTCGCGCCACTCGAGCACCCATTTGCGCCCGTCGAGCATCCCCGCACGGTATCCAGACTTGAGGAGCGCGTAATAGATCTCGTTGTTCATCACCATCTCGGTGGTGTCGGTGATGCGGATCTCCTTTTCGAAGAACTCCTCCGCGTAGTCCTTGCCGCGCAGCATCTCGCGCTGGAAAAGCTTGATGTCGATGGCGAACGCGAAGCTGTGGTACGGATCGACCCCCACCAGCTCACAGTTGGGGTGGGCCACCAGCCGGCGAAAGCGCTCGGCCAACACGGCATCCCAGCGGCGCAACTGCCACAGGAAGCTGAGCGAGAACCCCAGGCCCAGCTTGAAACCGTCGTCGAGCATGTCGAGGAACATCTCGCAGGCCGGGTAGTAGCACCACTTCGCCACCTTCTCGAAGTAGCGCCGGTTCATGCGCATCGTCGAACAGGTAGGGAGCCATGCTCCCGGGCTTGGTCCCCGCGGGGATCACCTGCGCCGGCAGCCGGATGCGCCTGGGCTGATGAACGACGCAGTAGGTGACGATGTTCTCGGCCATAGACGCTCGCCGCCCCTCAGGTCTGCTTGCGCGAGCGTGCGTCGCCTTGACGGATGGTCGCCGTGTCATCGAGTCCCCGCCGTAGGCGAGTCGACTCGCTCGAGGCGGGTCGAGCGACCGCGACCGGGGCCGCCGCGGCCGGGCTGGTGCGCGCGGCCGGAAGGCCCGCCTCGCCGGAGGTACTGGCCGTCGAGCTCTGCCCCGGCGGGGTCACCACCTGGCGCATCGCGACGTACTCGCAGTTTGCCCAAGAGACTGTCCTGCACCACGTTGGCCCAACTGAAGCTCTCGGCGGTCTCTTGCGCATCGCGGCGCATGCGTTCGACCACGTCCGGGTGCTTTCGCAGGAAGTCGAGCCCGATGGTGATCTCGGTGGGGTCGTCGGTGTCGAGCGACCACACAGTTGAGGTAGGGCACGGCGTAGTCCTCGCCGGTCGTGCCGACGAAGGCGATCCCCCCGGCCGCCATGACCTCCAGTCCCACAAGGCCGAATGGCTCGTGGCCGGAGTTGGCCAGCACGGCGTCCGCGCCCGAGTAGAACAGGGAGATCAGCTCGTCGCTCATGAAGCTGGTGATGTTGTAGACGTCGGCTCGGGGCGCCGCCGCGAGGGCCTCGATGGCTTCCTCCGTGTCGCGCGGGGGCTGCACGTCGAGGACCGCAAGCCCCTGAGCGTGGGCGTTGCTCAGTACCTCGGCGCCGTGCGGTTCCACCCCACCCCGTATGACCGTGGCCACGTCACGGCCGGCCCGCTTCTCCTCCGCCATGGCGTCCAAGGCCATGTTCCAGCGCTTGTCCGGACTGAAGCGCCCGATCTTGAAGACCAACTCGCGGCCCGGGAAGGCGGCGCGCAGCCGGTCGACCAGGGCTGGGTCGGCACGACGGACCCGGTCGCCCGGTATCCCGTTGGGGATGACCAGCGGATTGACGGCCCGATCCCACATGACATGCTTCATGTAGCGGGAGACGGTGGTGATCTGGGAGCAGAAGTCCAGCCGCCTCCAGTCGATACGGTCGAACCCCATGACGTTGTTGGCGTTCCATAGCAGTATGGCCTTGTCCCGGAGTCCCTGGGCCCATAGGCGGTCGGATAACTGGCAGGTGGAGTAGGCGGTGTGCCATTCCTCGGCGAGCACGGCCGTCAGGCGCCCGTTCGCGACCGCAGGGGCTATGAGACGAGAGACCACATGCCCGGGCAATTGCTCGTTCCAATCGAGGAGCTTGGCCTCCTCGCCCTGGTAGACGCCGCCTCTGTAGTGGGACGACAGCCACTGACCCCAGCGATGCAGAGTAAGGCCGGGCTCGGGTGACTCTTCCGCAGGCAGGTCGGGGTCCCCGATGAACACCAGATGGGTGCGAAAACCTTGCCGCGCGAGCTCGAGGGCCAGCTCCTTCATGCGCACGCCGAGCCCTCCGGCCATGGCGTACTGATCGGGGCCTTCGAAGGAGAGCAGAACGAACTCGAGAGTATCCGGCGTCAAGCTGAGAAGGCTGGCCATGGCGCCTCCTGGACCGCGTGGGCGTGTGCACGGTGACCGTAGCATACCCCGTTACGCTCTAATCGATGCACGCTTCCCGGCTTTTGTGTTACTTTCCTACCTTCACCGCCCCCAAGACGTGGAAAGGCAGAAAGGCATGGCGATCAAGTTCTTGCTACCGGAGGACCGGATACCGACGGCGTGGTACAACGTCGCGGCCGATCTTCCAGCGCCCCCGCCGCCGCCCCTCCACCCGGGAACACTGCAGCCCGCCGGTCCCGACGACCTGGCTCCGCTGTTCCCGATGGGCCTCATCATGCAGGAGATGTCGGCAGAGCGTCTGATCGAGATCCCCGATGAGGTCCGGGAGATCTACCGGCTCTGGCGCCCCACCCCGCTCCTGCGCGCCGCTCGATGGGAGAAGGCGCTCGGTACCCCCGCCAAGATCTACTACAAGTACGAGGGGGCCAGCCCGGCGGGCTCACACAAGCCGAACACTGCGGTCGCCCAGGCCTGGTACAACAAGCAAGAAGGCATCACCAAGCTCACCACCGAGACCGGCGCCGGCCAGTGGGGCTGCGCCCTCGCGCTGGCCTGTCAGCTTCTCGACATGGAATGCCTGGTCTACATGGTCAAGGTCTCCTATTTTCAGAAGCCCTACCGGCGCAGCATGATCCGGGTGTGGGGCGCGGAAGTCATCCCCAGCCCCTCCGACACCACAGCGTCCGGCCGCGCTATCCTCGCTCAGGACCCGGATTCGCCGGGCAGCTTGGGTATCGCCATCTCGCGAAGCTGTCGAGATTGCCGCGCAGCGTGACGATACCCACTACTCCCTGGGTTCGGTACTCAATCACGTCCTGCTTCATCAGACCGTGATCGGGCAGGAAGCACTCGAGCAGATGGAACTCGTCGGGGCATATCCCGACTACGTGGTGGCCTGTGTGGGCGGCGGCTCCAACTTCGGCGGCATCAGCTTCCCGTTCGTGGGTCAGAACATCAAGAAGGGCAAGAAGACCCGCATCATCGCCGTCGAGCCTGCCGCGTGTCCCACCATGACCAAGGGCGTCTACGCGTTCGACTACGGCGACACGGCCAAACTGACCCCACTGTGCAAGATGGAGACCCTGGGCCACGACTTCATCCCGCCGGGCATCCACGCCGGTGGCCTGCGCTACCACGGCATGGCTCCCATGGTGTCGCATCTTCACCAGCTGGGTCTCATCGAGGCCACGTCGGTCATGCAGAACGACGTGTTCTCCGCGGGCATCTCCTTTGCCCGGTCGGAAGGCATCATCCCCGCTCCCGAAAGCAACCATGCCGTCGCGGTCGTACGCCAGCTGGCCGAGGAATGCAAACAGTCGGGTGACGAGAAGACGATCCTCTTCAACATGAGCGGCCACGGGCACTTCGACATGGGCGCCTACGACAACTACCTCGACGGCAAGCTCGAGGATTACGCGTATCCGGAAGAGAAGATCAAGGAAGCCATGAAGAACCTGCCCAAGATCTGAGGCAGGCCGGGCGGCCACGGGCAGCCAAGTACGATCGCTGCTATTCGGGCGGCGCCCCAGGCGGGGCGCCGCCCGTTTCTTTCTGACCGTCGCTCGGGGCCAGGTCCGCTATTCCACCGCCGGGCCGCTCTGGTCCAGTAGTGAAGCCAGCTGCCGCGCGTTGCGCGGCGCGTAGTCGGCGAAGCAGTTGTTGAACATCACGTAGGTGGTCACGGCCTCCTCTCCCAGGCTGCGGATAGGCTTCACCCATTCGGCAAGCTCCTCGGAAGAGTAGAGGTAGTTGAAACGTTGCGCGGCCGTCTGGACCCGAGCGTTCCAAGTCGCGGCGTTGCGACCGTGGAAGCGCACGTAGGCTATATCGGATGTCGCGGCTGCCAGCGGCGGGAGAGTGGTAGGCCCGTCCAGCTGAGGTTCGTCGACGCAGACGTATGAGGCGCCGAGGGAACGAAGCATCTCGAGCGTGCTCTCCAGCTCCTCCGGCTGCACCCAGGAGGCATGGCGGAACTCCACCGCCATCCTATCCGGGGCCAATCGGTCAGCGCTCCACGCGATGTAATCGCGGTTGTGCTCGTTGGCGACGAAATATGGAGGGAACTGCATCAGGATCAACCCCAGCTTACCCTCTGCGCGCAGCGGCTCGAGAGCCTCGCCGAAGAGCGCGAAAGCTTCGGCACGCAAGGCTGCGGCGGGATGGAGGATACGTCCGCCACGATCGAGCTCGAAGCGATAGCCCTCCCGCAGCGGCGGGGCCAACTGCTCGGGTCGCACGCCGTGGCGGGTGAGCATGGCGAAGGCCTTGATATGAAAGGTGAAGCCGGGCGGCGTCCTCTCGGCCCAGAGCCGGGCTGTAGCCGAGGTGGGCATGCCGTAATAGGTCGAGTCCACCTCGACCGTATCGAAATGCGAGGCGTAGTAGCGGAGACGTTCGGCGGCCGTGCGTACGGACGTGGGGTACCAGGCCCGTACCATGGTCGGGTCGGTCCAGGAGCAGGTGCCCACTCGGATGCCAGACATGCCCTAAGGATATACTTGCGCGAGGATGGATGAAGAGAAGCCACCAGCCGTCGACGGGCCGAGCCGAGCCGAAAGGCCGCGGCTGTTCCTCACCCGGCGCATCCCGGAGCCGGGTATGTCCATGATCCACGAGGTCTTCACGGTGGCCGGCGGTGAGCAAGACCGGCCGCTTGCGCGGGACCCTCTTCTCCGCGGCGTGGTAGGAGCTGACGCGGTGCTCTGTCTATTGACCGAGACCGTGGACGCCGCGGTCATGGACGCAGCGGGGCCTGGGCTGCGTGTGATCTCCAACATGGCCGTAGGGGTCGACAACATCGACGTCGCGGCCGCCACGGCCCGCGGCATCCTTGTGACCAACACCCCGGATGTTCTGACCGACGCAACGGCCGACCTTGCCTGGGCCCTCATTCTCTCAGTCGTGCGCCGAGTAGTGGAAGGTGACCGCATGGTCCGAGAGGGCCGCTTCGAGCCGTGGAGCCCCTTCATGTTGCTGGGTCGCGCGGTGGCGGGGGCGACTCTGGGCATCGTGGGCATGGGGCGCATCGGGCAAGCAGTGGCACGGCGTGCTCTCGGTTGGGATATGAGAGTCCTCTACACACGGAGCAGCGGCCCGCTGCCCCCGGGGGCTGTCCCCGCGGGGGCGCGCTGGGAGTACCGTGAGAACGTCGACGAACTCCTCGGCGAGGTGGACATCGTCAGTCTCCACGTGCCGCTGCTCCCCGAGACGCGCCATCTGATAGGGGCGCGGGAACTGGCGCTCATGCGGTCGGGTTCATACCTCGTCAACACTGCCCGCGGGCCGGTCGTGGACGAAGTCGCCCTGGTGCAGGCGCTGCGCGAAGGGCACCTCGCCGGCGCGGGTCTCGACGTATACGAGCGCGAGCCGGAACTGGCGGCAGGGCTGACCGACCTGGCCAACGTCGTCCTGCTGCCCCACGTGGGCAGCGCGACAGTGGAGACCAGGGGCCGCATGGCGGGATTGGCGGCTATCAACGCCATCGCCGCGGTGCGCGGAGAGCCTGTCCCTCACCCGGTGAACACAGAGGTGCTGAGTGCCGGTGGCCGCCTCTCCGTAGATCGGGGGTCGTGGCGATGAGGGGGAGCCGGCGGATCCTGGCGACGCACTGGCCGGCGCAGCCGGCCGCGTGGTTGCGGGGCGCCGTGGTCCTGATGGCCGCCCTCTTCCTTCTCGCCGGGCTTGCGGCCTGGACGGTGGGCTGCACGTCCGAGGAAGCCGCGGACGGGTCAACCACGTCCACCGACGAAGATGTCCAGCCCTCCGGCGATATCGACGGCACCGTGGGGGAGGCCATCGAGGTCGGTGAGGCTCTGGTAACGGTCCGCGCCCTCCAGGAGACCTTCCATCCGGCCACACCCGAGCAACGGATGAGCGAGCAGACGCCCGTCGCTCCTGAGAGCGGTGAGTCCTTCTACCAGGCCTACGTCAAAGTCGAGAACGGTGGAGCGGTCCCGCTACGCGTCGATCCCGAGGACTTCGCCTGTGTCGTGGGCGATGCTGTGATCGCCGTGGAGCCCACCCGATCAGGCCCGGCTGCGCGCAGCCTCCTCAAGAACAGTTCCCTGGACCTGTTGCTCACCTTCAAGGGCGATGCCGGCCACGAGCCGGTCCTGCTGTACAGTCCCCCCTGGTACGACGGCACGATCCGAGTGCTGCCGATGTCGTTGGAGCCAACTGAGAGCACCTGAGCCGCCGGCGCCGGGACGACCGCCGGGCGCGCCGGGCCGCAGCGGATCCTTCGGTAGCCGCTGGCTCGTCGCCGCGGCGTCAGGCTCCTGCTCGGTCGCCCAGCAGATACAGCAGAAACACCATGTTGTCCGTGGACTCCAGGGCGTGCGGCTGCCCCGCCGGCATGTAGAAGAAGGAGCCACATTTGGCGGCATGGGTCTGGTTGCCGATGGTGATCTTGCCCTCGCCGCCCAGTACGTGGATGGTGGCCGGCCTGCTGGCCTTGTGAGACGACATGGTCTGGCCGGTATGCATCGTGAACAGAGAGATGTTGACGAGCTTGGGGCGCTCCACCAGCGTCTTGCTCACAATACCGCCCTCGGCGAACTGCGCCATCGCCTCGAGATCGCCGTCCCAGTTCTCGTCCGCGGCCGTCTGCGCTGCTCCGGGTGCGGGTTCGCTCCACTCTGCCACCATAACCTCCTTACCGTAGGGTGGGCAGCCCGGTCGCCTCTCGGACCTTCTCCATGACCTGCTGCGCCACAGTTCGGGCGCGCAGGCCTCCATCGCGGAGAACGTCGATGACGTAGGCCGGATCGCCCTCCAGCTCGCGGCGCCGATCGCGCGCCGGCGCGAAATACCCGTCGACGAGCTCCAGCAGCCGCTTCTTCACCTCTCCGTACCCCATGCCTCCGGACTCATAACGTGCCCTCCACTCGGCCGTCTCCTCAGGGGAGGCGAGCAGGCTGAGCAAAAGGAAGGGTGTCGACTCGCTGGGGTCCTTGGGCTCCTCGACCGGAGTGGAGTCGGTCACGATCGACATCACCTTCTTCTTGAGGTCCTTGCCCTCGTCGAAGATCCCGATCTCGTTGCCGTAGCTCTTGGACATCTTTCTGCCATCGAGACCGGGCACCACCGCACTGTCGTCGAGGATGTAGGGTTCGGGGATCACGAAGACCTCGCCGAACTGCTGATTGAACTTGCCGGCAATGTCGCGGGTCATCTCCAGATGCTGCTTCTGGTCCTGCCCCACCGGCACCACATCGGACAGATAGATGAGGATGTCGGCCGCCTGCAGCACCGGGTATGCGAAAAGGCCGTGGTTGGGACTCACGCCTTGGGCGATCTTGTCCTTGTAGCTGGTGGCCCGCTCGAGCATCCCCATGGGCGTGACGCAGGAGAGGATCCAAGCGAGTTCGGTGACCTCAGGGACGTCTTGCTGGGTAAAAAGGGCTGATTGTCCAGGGTCGAGTCCGAGCGCGAGGAAATCGAGAGCCACTCCCATCGTGTATTCGCGCAGGAGCGCCGGGTCCTGCACCGACGTGAGCGCATGGTAGCTGGCGATGAAATAGAAGGGCTCGTTGCCGGCCTGCAGGGAGATGTACTGACGCAGGGCGCCGAAGTAGTTGCCCAGGTGGGGGCGGCCCGAGGGCTGTATGCCGGAGAGGATGCGCATGAGGTTGCCTAGTCTGTCCGAAGGTTGCCCGTCTCCGCCTTCCGGCGGACTCTCGCCCGGAATCGAGTGCTAGTGTAGCGGAGGCGGCGAGAGAGCGGCAATCTGCAGACCCGGCCGGAACACCGGCCCAGGATCGCCGGGCTCTACGTACCGGCCACGGGCGCCATCGATACGGCCATCTTCAGGAGGTCCTCCTTGCTCACGTCGTAGGTGAGCGTGTTGGAGACGAAGTAGAGGACCCCGTCCTTTATCCACCATATGTGGCTGACCTTCCCGCTGGTGCCCACGATGGTGTAGGTGACTCCGTTACTCTCCACCTCTCGGCCGCCGCCGGCCACGGGGGCGTCTGTCCACGTGGTCGCTGTGATTCCCAAATACAAGTCTGCGGTCCCCTGGCGATAGAGCATCCTCACCGCAGGCTTGGACGTGTCCCCGGGTTTGATCTGGTACGTGCCGTCGTCTGCGGGCATCTTGCCGGCGAAATTGAAGCCGGCGGGGATGAAGCGAGGGGCTTCGAGCGTGAAGGGCACGCCTTTCTGCGCCGTAACCCATACGTCGCTGTCGGGAAGATCAGACGGCCCGCCGTTTCCTGTACCGGCCGAGGTCGACCCCAGCGTGGTCGAAGTGGGCTCGGCGGCGGTGGGCTCGGCGGCGGTGGATGTGGGACCGGCGGTCGCGGACGACGTGGTGGTCGAGTCGCTGCCCATGCTCGTGGTCGTACTATCGGCCTGGCCTTCGCTCGGCGAAGTGAGAAGTCTGGTGACGGCCTTTTCCAGGGTCCCTTGATCGGCGACCATGACCCACTTGTCTTCGATCTTCTGCTTGGGTGCCGTGACGACGGTCTGGCTCATGCGGTCACCGTCGAGTCTGACCAGCCAATAGGCCAGCTTGATGATCTCGTTGGTGGTGAGATTGGTGGCCGTCGCATCCAGGATGGCACTCACGACGCCCGGTAGCTGCAGAGGTAGGTCCCAACCGACTGCCTGCTCGCGCACGGCCGCAAGAACGCGCTGCTGGCGAGTCATCCGGCCGAGGTCCTGGTTCGCATCGAACCGATAGCGGGCAAACGAGAGGGCGTCGGCGCCGCTGAGCAGCTGATAGCCCGGATTCAGATCGAGGGGTTGAGAGGTCGTGCCTTCGTAGCGACGATCGACATCGACGTAGACTCCGCCGATGGAGTCCACTATCTTCGCGAAGGCGTCGAAGTCGACCTCGACGTACCTGTCGATGTCCAAGCCGAGCACTTCTTTGACGGTCGCGATGGTCAACTGCGTGCCGCCAAGGGTATAGGCGGCGCTAATGCGGTCCTTTCCCTCGCCGGGAATGTCGACGTAGAGGTCTCTGGGTATGGAAAGCAGAGAGGCGAAGTCGAGCTTGGGATCGAGGTGAAGCACCATGATGGTGCTGGATCGGCCGGAGGCTTCGCCCGCCGTCCCCGTCGCCTCGCTGCCCAGGAGGATGATGTTCATGGCCTCCGGTGCCTGCTCGAGCGAGACCAGCGTGGTCGATGGCTCGGAAGACAGCACCTCCTCGACCTCTTCGGTCGTTCGCTCGTTTGCCGTCTCGACCTTGTCCGAGAACCACCAGTAGGAGCCGACACCTGCCACGATCGCGGCGACTACCAGGAAGGCCACCACACCCAGGACGATCCACTTCCACGGCCGTCGACGCGGCGGCTTAGCTGCGGTGGGCGGATCTTCCGGTGGTTGCACGGCACTTCCCTCGTTCACGCGGCCTCCCCGAGACCCTCGGCCTTCTGGGCGCCACTCCCAGGCGCCTTCCCAGGATAACAAGCGGGCCGACGAGCCAACAAGGAAGGGGCGCGGAGCCCATGGGACCGGCAAGCGAGCTCTCGGACAACTCTGGGTAGTACACTTGGCCATGCTTCAGTCACGGCTTGAGTCGCGCATCGACGCGTCTTGCGTGGCGCCGCAGGGAGGCGAGGAGTCTTGGATGGCCGATCAGAGCTTGGCGATACCGCACCTGGTAATAGGGGGCGTCAGGGTCGCCCCGCTGTCTCGTTCGGAGATCTGTGCCAGGGTGGTTCGCGACTGCGCGAAAAGGCGCAGTAGAGCAGATCTCCAGCGCCCTGCCCGTCTCCTCTTCTCCGTCAACGGGCACGCCCTCTCGCTTGCCGCCAGGAACCCCGACCTTCGCGATGCGCTCGACCGAGCGGACCTCGTCCACGCCGACGGGCAGGCGATCGTCTTCGCCTCAGCATGCCTTCGCGGCCCCGGCATCCCGGAGCGCTCGGCAACGACCGACCTCATACACGACTTGTCCCGCGTCTGTTCCACCGAAGGGCTCTCCTTCTTTCTGCTGGGAGGAACGGAGGATCTGAACGCTCGATGCGCGGAGGCACTGGTACGGCTCTACCCCGGCCTGTCCATAGCGGGACGCCGCAACGGCTACTTTCCCCAAGAACTGGAGCAGGCTGTCTGCGAGGAGATCAACGCGAGCGGGGCCGATATCCTGTGGGTCGGCCTCGGCAAGCCGCTGGAGCAGCTGTTCTCGGTGCGAAATCGGGACAGGCTCCGCGTGGCTTGGGCCATCACGTGCGGAGGGACCTTCGGCTTCGTGGCCGGGGACTATCGACGGGCGCCTCACTGGATGCAATCCGCTGGACTCGAGTGGCTGTTCCGGGCCGTCACGCGGCCCCCGACGACTCATGTGGCGGTACCTCACCACCAATCCCCACGCGCTGTTTCTCCTTGCGACCAGGACGCACGCTTCCTCGGACCGCACCGAAGGTCGTGCGTTGGCCCCGTGGTATCGTGGCCCAACGCAGGGAGATATCGATTTGGGAGATGGAAGGCGGTAGTGGATTACCTGGGCGTCCTGAAGAAGCGCTGGTGGATCGTCGTGGCCGCCGCGGTGGTGTTGACGGTCACAGCCGTGGGACTGTCTTTCGCAGCCGATCCGCAGTATCGCGCGTCGAGCCGCCTCCTCTTTCAGAAGAGCAACCTGGACCTCCTTGTCGTCGGTCAGACCATCTTCTCCAACACGAATCCCGACAGAGAAGTGGAGACGGGCAAACTGTTCGTCGATACGGTGGCAGATACGGTGATCGAAGATCTGGGTCTGCAGTTCTCTCGAGAGGAACTCCTGGAACGGATCGAGACCGAGGTCTTCAAGGACTCGGACATCATCCAGATCACGGCAGTGGGTGACGATGCCGCCCAAGCAGCGAACATCGCCGACACGTTCGCCGCGCAGATCATCGAGTACAGAGCCGGCCTCGAGCAGGCCAAGGTGACCGCCGCACTCGATCTGGCACGGGAGCAACTCGACTCGCTCTCCGCGAGCGACGCCGCGAGCGAGTACGGCGCCGAGCTGCGCGCGCGGGTGAAGGGGCTGCAACTCCTTCAATCGCGGCCGGTGTCGGGCTTCAAGGTCCTCAGCGCGGCTACGGTCCCCGAGGCCCCCTTCTCTCCGCGGATGGTCATCAACGGCGTGCGGGGCGCCCTTGTCGGGATCATCATCGGCGTCGGTATAGCCTTCTTGGTCCACTATCTGGCGACGAGGGCTCGGCGGAAGGCTGCGAAGGAGCAATAGGGAGGCCCGTCATCTCGCAGTTTGCCCTCATCGAGGGAGGCCGACGGCCCCAAGGAGTCGTCAGGGTGAGCGGAGCGAAGAATTCTGCCACCCGTCTGCTGGCTGCAGCGTTGCTTGCTTCCACGCCGACCACTCTCGAGAACTTTCCCACGAGGCTTGTCGACGTGGGCCACAACATCCGTTTCATGGAAGGTCTTGGCGTCGATGTGTCCCTGGACCACGAGAGGCAAACGCTCACTATCTCGCCCGCCCGCCTGGGAGTCTCGGCCTTCGACCGGTCTGCGGACTTTCCCATACGCACGACCTATCTTCTCGCTGCAGGGCAGGTGCTGCGGAATGGACGCGCCAGGATCCCGTACCCGGGCGGATGCAAGATCGGGGCGCGAGGTTACGATCAGCACGTGATGGTGTGGGAGTCTCTTGGGTGCGCAGTGGTAGAGACGCCGGAGGCACTGGAGATCACGGGAAACGGTTTCGCCGGCGGGAGGATCGAGTTCCCCATATCCACGGTCGGTGGCACCGAGAACGCCTTGCTGTGCGCTTCTGTGGCACGAGGCGTGACCGAGATCCGCAACGCCTACATCACCCCCGAAGTGGACGACTTGATCGACCTGCTACGGCGGATGGGAAGCAGCATCGCCGTGTTCGGCGGCAGCCACATAAGGGTCGAGGGGGTCGAACGCCTGGACGGAGTGCGGATGGCGGTCATGCCGGACCGCGTCGAGGCACTCACCTGGATCGTGTATGCCATCATGGCCGGCGGAGAACTACGGATCGAGTCGGTACCCTTCTCGTCGATGGAGATCCCCTTCATCCATCTGGAGAAGGCCGGGATCGATCTCTTCCGCAGCTCCTCGGGCGTCTACTTCCACCCCGACTGCTTGCGGGGCGGGACCGTCCAGCCCTTCGAGCTCGCCTGCGGTACGCATCCCGGCGTCATCTCGGACATGCAGCCCTTCTTCGTGCTGCTCGGGCTGATGGCAGACGGCAAGTCGCGGGTGTTCGACTACCGCTATCCCGAACGCATCGAATACGTCGCGGAATTGGCCAGGTTCTGCCCCGCAGGGAGCATCGAGGCGCATCCAGGCAGCATCACCACGAGGGGGGGAGGGCCTTTCAAGTCGGCGCACGCGTGCTCGACCGATCTCCGCGGGTCGATGTCGCTGATCATGGCCGCTCTCTGCGCCCGGGGGACCTCGCGCGTCGATCGCGTCGATCTCGCTCTACGCGGCTACAACGATCTCGAGGCGAAGCTGGCGGTCCTCGGGGTGCCGATAGAGGTGGTGGATGAGTGAGGGTAGCCCTCCTCCCGACTCGCCGCTCCGCATCCTCTATGTCGTCTCGGCCTATTCGGGCAGTACCACCGGAAGCGGGGGCCACTACTACAGCGCCCGGGATATAGCCTCGGTCCTTCAGGCCCAGTGGCCGCAGTCCCGGCTGCGCATCCTCGCCCTGGGGGACATCTTGCCCCGGGCCCTTGCCAGCAGCACCGTCCCCTACGTCCACGTCAGCCCGGCAGGCAAGGGACTGCGGGAATACTGGCGCGAGATCATGGCCTCTGCGGACGATTTCGCCCCGACGATCGTTCATGCCTACGACAACAAGTCCTACTTCTTCGCACGCCTGATCGCCCGCCGACACCGGGCGAAGCGCTTCCTGACGAAACCCGCCGGGCCGAACCCGGGCATCCTTTTTCCGCACTGCCCCGACATCGTGTGTTTCAGCGACGAGAATCTGGCGGCTCTCGGCTCTCGCCGTCGGCTAAGGACGAGCCGCCTTCATCTCATAGCGAATCGGGTAGCACGTCCCACGCCCGACCCTGAAAGGATCGCCGCCTTGCGGGCGATCGTCGGACCCGGAGACATCCTCCTTAGGATTTGCCGCATCGGGGAGTACCACCGCCGGTCCATCGAACAGACACTGGCCCTGGCGAAGCTCATGCGGGCAACGGGAATGCAGGTGCGGGCGGTCATCGTGGGGGCCGTGGAGTCGCATGGGGTGCTCGAGTCGCTCCAGGCGGTAGCGGAGGCAGGGGATCTCTTCGTCACCGAGCCGTCGTTCGCAGTCGACTCGGCAGCCCTACTCGACGTCGCCACGTACGTGGTCGGGACAGGACGAGGAGTGGTGGAGGCGGCGATGCGGCGGATCTTGGTCTTCGTTCCTCTCGCAGACGCCGACACGCCGGCTCTCCTCACGCCGTCCAATTGGCGGGTTCTGTCCTCGTCGAACTTCTCTGCGCGCACGCGGAGCACGCCTGGGATCGATCCTCGGGATCTGTCGCAGCTCAAGGAGTTGCTGCGTGATCCCAAGAGCAAGGGCGGCTTCGTCGGCGAGCTGTCGAGCGTCCTCAGCAGCGCGTACGGTCCGGACGAGATCCCCGCCAAGTACCGGGAGCTGTACTCGCAGTGTCAGCGGACGGGGACGGTCGAGCCGTTCGACTGCGTGCTCAATTCCGGCTCGTTTCTCATCCCTTACGCGCGGCTACGGTGGAGACGGCGGCGAACGTAGCGGCTCAGCCGGCGGCGGCACCCGCCCCATATGTACTCGGAGTCGAGCGGCCGTCCGCGCCGGCGTCGACTGGGTCACGTGCCGAGGTTTCGGCCCAGGCGCCGCTTCGCCTGCCCGCGAGACGCGTCTCCATTGCCACCTGGGCGACGAGGAGGAGCAGGACCGCGTAGGGGGTGGTGAGCCTTCCGCCCACGAGCAGTCCCATGCTGCTGCACAGAATGGTGAAGACGGTCGGCCCCAGAAGGTAGGAGGAGCTCGCCCCCCCGCTCCTGGGGGCCCTCACAGCCATGACCAGAGAGGCGACGAGGAACATCGTGAGCAGAGCCGCCCCGACGATCCCGGTTTCGAAGGCCGCATTGAACCAGGCATTGTGTGCATGGGGAGCGATCCAGACGTCGGTCGCCGGCCGGGTGAGGTCCGACCCGAAGGTAGCGAATCCGAATCCCAGCAGGGGGCGCTGAGAGATCATGTCGATGGTGAACTCCCATAACGGGATGCGGCCGGTCAGGGTCACGTCCCTGCCCCTGCCCACCAAGCCATAGAGATCCGGCAGGCTCAGAAGGACCAGGGCCAGCACCAGGCCGGCCATCAGAACGGACAGGACCCGCGCCTGCGGCCGCATCCGGACGAAGACGAGCAGAAGGACGGTGCTGAGCGTAAAACCGATGAAGGCCCGAGCATTCGTGGCGAAAAGAGTGCCTGCGAGCAAGGCCAACCCCAGGCCCAGCACGTATCTGGGGAGTCGGACGACAGACGCTTCGTTGTTGAGAATGAGCGCTACGAGACAGACGAGGGACACTCCCATGAGTAAGGCCAGCCGTTGCGAGTGCATCAAGGGCCCGTTGAGCCGCCAGACGACGTCGGGGATGACGGCGCTTGAGGGCCAGACAAGAAACATGACCCATGAAAAGAGCGCAACGGCAACGCCCACGAGAGCCACGCTCTTCGCCGTGGCGGTGGGCGACCAACCGCTGAAACATATGACGATCAGGAACAGGACTATGAGCGGCACGGCCTGGGCGAGTGAAGTGAACGTGTGATATGACCAGAATGCCGATAAGACGATCCAGAGGATGTAGGCGGCGAAAAAAGCCATCGGCCACGTGAGAACAACGTGTATGTTGTTCCACAACTGCCGCCGGAAAATGAGCAGGAGCGCCAGCGAGATGATGATGAACACCGGGTACGTGATCCTTGCCCCAGAGGGCAGGCGGTAGGGTTGCACTTCCAGGAACACGAAAAGGCAGACGAGCAGCACCGGTCCACGTGTGAGTGGAGCGAGCGTTTCGGAACGTACGTGTTGCTTCAACAGGCGGTCCTGCTTGCGCGTAGATGTACGGCGATGCGTGAGGAGACTATAACCAATGCGCCGCCACGCGGGGGAATGAGAGTCCCATGGCGGCCGGCCGGCAGGACGGGAGCGGCCGCATGAGCATCTCCGGAGCGAGGGGTGGTGACCGCTTGGGTCACCTCGACTACATCCGAGTCGTCTGCATCCTCTATGTCGTGGCGTATTGGCACCTCAGCGGCTATGTGAAGCAACAGGGGAACCGTTACTGGCTGGGCGCCATAATGGTCGCGGCGCTCGGCACCTTCGCGATGATCTCCGGCTACCTTGTCCATCGACGCGGGTGGCCGGCCAGCACGCCGCGATTCCTGGCATCGCGCTTCATCCGTCTATACCCGCTCTTTGCGATCGCCGTCGGCCTGTTCTACCTCTGGGGCATGATCGATCAGCCGACGGCGATCAGGTCGCTGTTCCTCGTCTCGCTGATCTATCCGCCGGCGCCGGTCACTCTGTGGTTCATCGTGATGCTGCTCAACTTCGACATGGCATATGCGCTGGTCGCCTGGCTGCGGAAGTACCGATTTCAGTGGCTGGTCTACGCGGCCATCGTGGGCGGCCTGGTGCTCTTCCATCTTCTGGTCCACGAGATCGACCCGCGGTTGCTCCAGTATTCCCCCGCCTTCGCCCTCGGTGTCTTCGTTGCCAGCGGGACCCTCAGCAAGAGATATCTCCTCGCCATCGCCGTGCCGGTGTTCGCGGCGTCGATCGCGCTCTACCTCACCCGGAGCCTCGGTCACACGGCCAGGAACATCCCCTTCGTGCTTTCGACCAGCTATCTGGTCTTCGCCATAGGTGCGGCGGTCTACAGGCCCAACCGGCTGGACCCGGTGGTGCGTGTGCTCGCCTACTCCAGCTACTGCATGTATCTGTTCCATCGTCCCGTCTACAAGTCGCTGTTGAAGTTGTGGACGCCGGTCAGCCACGAGATGAGGTATGTCTATCTTCTGACGGTCGGGCTGTTCCTCACCATCGGCATCGCCTGGGTGGTTCAGACGCTCTACGATCGGATCGTTGCGGCGGCTGGCGGTGCCTGGTCCCGGAAGGGTCTCTCGGCTGCGAAGGAGCCCGATTAGGGGCCTCGCCACGGCGCCGTGCGCGATCCCCGCGCTTGCGTTCTGAGGATGGACCTCTAGAATCAGCACTGATGAATGGTGGCGGACAGTGATCGATTCGTGGTCACCCCACAACCTTTTTGGGCAAGAATCGTCATCAATGAAAACGGGAACGTGACTCGCCGCAAGGGTCCCTAGCTTCCCTGGTACGAAGGAGAAGTCATGGCATCGGGTGCTGCAATATCCGCCAGGGGGTCTGGAAAGAGCTCGACCGCTCGGCGATCGCTGGGGATCGCTGTTCTGGCCGCGGTCGCTACTTGTCATCGCTTCTTGTTCTCATCTGGCCGGCGGCCGCGCTCGCTGCCGATCCCGCCACGCCGGTCCGCTACGACCACTCGGACACGCGGCTGAGCTACTCGGGGACGTGGGCCGATTACACCAAGACCGCAGCCTGGCAGGGCAGCTACGGCAGGTCGAGCACCGGCGGAGCCTCGGTGACCATCACCTTCACGGGCACCAGGCTCGACTGGATCGCCATGAAGGGCCTCACTACCGGGATAGCCGACGTATATCTGGATGGAGAGAAGAACGCCACCGTCAACCTGGCCAGCCCGGTCGCGATCTATCAGCAGAAGGTGTGGTCCACCGGTGATCTCACTGATCCGGGCACCCACGTGGTCAAGATCGTCCGCAGCGCGGCGAGCGCTGCAGGCAAGTACCTCACCGTCGACGCCGTCGACATCCTCGGCAGCATCGTCACGCCCCCCACCCCTGCTCCCACCATCACCTCGGTGAGCGCCTCATCCGGACCGACCGTGGGTGGATCGACGGTGATCATCAGGGGAACTGGTTTCGTCGGGCTTTCCGGCGCTTCCGCAGTGCGTTTCGGGGAGACGCCGGCTGCTCGCTACACCGTGAACTCGAGTACGCAGATAACCGCGGTCAGCCCGGCTCACGATGCGGGGACCGTCCACGTGGCCGTGACAGCTGCGGGTGGGGCCACCACCGCTGCTGCGGCGGACCGCTTCACGTTCATGGTCCGCCACGACCACAGGGACATCGCGCTGGGCCGCTCGGGGACGTGGTCGGATTTCGCGAAGAGCGCAGCCTGGCAGGGCAGCTACGGCAGGTCGAGCACCGGCGGAGCCTCGGTGACCATCACCTTCACGGGCACCAGGCTCGACTGGATCGCCATGAAGGGCACCACGACCGGCATCGCCGACGTGTATCTGGACGGCACGAAAAAGGCCACCGTCAATCTGGCCAGCGCCGTGGCAGCGTACCAGCAGAAGGTGTGGTCCACCGGTGATCTCGCCGATCCGGGCACCCACGTGGTCAAGATCGTCCGCAGCGCGGCGAGCGCTGCAGGCAAGTACCTCACCATCGACGCCGTCGACATCCTCGGTACGCTCGTCGACACGCCGACTCGATTCGAGCAGAGCGATTCCCGCATCCTCTACACGAGCCCGACCCGTTGGATCACCACGCCGGTCAGCGGCGCATCGGGCGGCACCGACATCAGGACCAACGTCAGCTGGATCTCCATGACGGTGACCTTCTACGGTCGGCGCCTCGACTGGATCGCGACCATGGGTCCCGAGATGGGTGGAGCCATCGTTTCTCTTGACGGCGGCCTAGGGGTGCAGGTCGACCTCCACAGCGATTCGACTGTCACCAAACAGAAGGTGTGGTCCACCGGGACTCTCAAGACTGAGGCGCACTGGGTGGAGATACGGTGGAACCTCGACAATACGCCGGGGGCATACATCAACGTCGACGCTTTCGACGTAGTGGGCTATCTGTCACCCACCAGCGCTCTCACTCCCACCCAGATCAAGTGGGCCGAGCAGCGTCTGACCGATCTGTCGTATCGCTCGGGTGTCATCGATGGGCACGCGGACTCGCGAACGAAGAGCGCCGTCATCGCCTTCCAGAAGTGGGAGGGACTTCCGCGTGACGGCGTGCTCTCGCAGGCCGTGTGGTCGAGACTACAGACCGCCACCCGCCCGACGCCGACCATGACCGGGAGCGGCGGCACCAACCCGTGGATCGAGGTGAACAAGGCCAAGCAGGTTCTCCTCTACTGCAAGGACGGGGCCGTCGTGTGGACCTTGGAGGTGTCGACCGGCAGCCCGAGTGTCGGAGTCGAGACGCCGTCGGGCACGTGGACGATCCTCCGCAAGCGCACGGATTCACCGGGGGGGATGTACATGCCCATGTACTTCTACGACACGTCCCCGTCGAATCTCGCGATCCACGGCTATCCGAACATACCGACCTACCCGGCGAGCCACGGGTGCGTGCGGACGCAGTACTGGGATCAGGATGTCCTGTACCCGCTTATCGCCGTGGGGACGAACGTATACGTCTACTGACCGATGTTCATTGCCGGCGGACCGCTGCGCGCAGCGTTTCTAGGTCCTCCGGGCTCAGCTCGGTGAGGAAGCCGTGGACCAGCCGGCCGGTCTCGCGCACCAGCCGCTCCTTGCAGTGCTCATAGGTGTCGCCTGCCTTGTGATACTCGGGGTCCTCGAGCCTCTGGAGCCACACGGCCGGGTACCCTGCGAGCTCGAAGGGTTCATGGTCGCTCCATCCTGAGGGGCCGGGATCCCGCAGATAGACCAGCTTGACCTCGTTGGCGCGCGCGTACCCCCTAAGCATGTCTGATAGCGCAAGCGGGCCCTTTCCCATCGTCCTGGCATTGAACGTGTCGCCGTAGGCGATCATGTCCAGCGAGATCATTGCCGCCAGGTTCTTCTGCTCGCGCGCCGTCATGTTCGCGACGTAGTTCCGAGAGCCGTAGTGGTGATGGTTCTTGTTGTCGTCGATGATCTCCTCCTGGCCGAACAGGACGAAGACGATGGTGGGGGTCATGTCGGCATCGGCGAAGTCGCGGGCGAGTTCGAGCACCACTGCCGAGCCCGAAGCGTCATCGTTGCCGCCTGGGGTGCTCCTCTTGGTGTCGAGGTGCGCACCGACAACGACGGTCAATGGCGAGGCGCCTTTCTTGGTGGCGATGACGTTGTGCGACGTCTTGCCGTTGGGGAGAGGGACCTCGGTAGTGATCGGCTCGTAGCCGAGCCCGGCCAGGTACTTCGACGCGTATGTCACGGCCTTGCCCTCGGCCTTGCTGCCGCCCGGCCTGATCCCTATCTCGGCCGCCAACACCTTGATGTGCTTCATCGCCCGCGCCGAGTCGAAGGACACCGGCAACCTGGGAACGGCCTCGGTGGTGGAGACGACCGGGACCGTGCTGGGGGTGACAGAGGTCGTGCTGGGAACGACGGAGGTGCTGTGGATCGTGGAGGTGGTGCTCGAAGCAGGAGAGGTGGTACTCGAGATGACTACCGACGAAGCAGTGGTCGTGCCGCCGGAAGCGACGGTCGACACCGGATTGTGAGAGACAGCGGTCTGGGCGGCCGTCGTACACGCCAGGCCGGAAAGCGCACTCAGGACCAGAACGAGGACTAGTGCTCCGATCGCGGCGAGAGAGACCACCGACCGCCGGCGACCGGATCGCTCGCGGCGTAGCTGATCGAGCGAGAACTGCCGGATCACGTCACCTCGGAGGCGCAGCCTGTTCATGACCGAAGTGTAGCAAGGGGTCGAGTTTGGACCGGCGCCAATAGAGAAGACGGACCCGCCGAGTCGGCCACGCGGTGCCCAAAGCGGTATACAGATATCAATTTTCGCGGTAGAGTGGCTACCGTGGCGGGTGCCTGCGTCTCGCGACGCATGCGCGCGTCTCCATTCGCGCATCCGCGCACCGTGTGCCTGCCGGGGAGGAGGACGATCGTGAGGGAACTGGACGTCGCCCGGGTGACCGAGGCGGTGGCCACGCTGGCCGTCGAGGCCTGCACGTGTCTTGGCGACGACCTGGTGGCGTTCTTCCAGAAGGCCGCCGAGCGCGAGGAGTCCGAGACGGGCAAGGACATCCTGGCTCAGTTGCTCGAAAATGCGAAGCTCGCCCGCGACACCAATATGCCTCTGTGTCAGGACACGGGTCTGGCCGTCGTATTCCTGGAGATCGGGCAAGACGTGCACCTGGTGGGCGGCGACCTGGAAGCCGCGGTGAACGAGGGCGTCCGCAGGGGCTACACCGACGGCTATCTACGGAAATCGGCGGTGGCCGATCCTATCGGGGCTCGTGTGAACACCGGCGATAACACCCCGGCCATGCTTCATACTCGGATAGTACCGGGGGACAAGGTCAGGGTCATCGTCGCTCCCAAAGGCGGCGGTGCCGAGAACATGAGCGCCATCGGCATGCTCAAGCCTTCTCAGGGACGTCAGGGTGCCATCGACTTCATCGTGGATACGGTCGCCAAGGCGGGGCCCAACCCATGCCCGCCCATCATCGTGGGTGTAGGTCTCGGAGGCACGTTCGAGAAGGCCGCCTACATGGCCAAGCACTCCCTCCTTCGCGAAGTGGGCTCGACCAACCCCGACCCGCGGCTGGCCGAGTTGGAGGACGAGATCGAGCGCCGCTGCAACGCGCTCGGCATCGGGCCGGCGGGACTGGGCGGCATCACCACGGTCATCGACGTGTTCGTGGAAGAATTGCCGGCCCACATCGCCAGCATGCCCGTGGCAGTGAACGTCCAATGCCACTCCGCGCGGCACAAGGAGGTGGTTCTGTGATGGACGGCGACAAGATCGTGGGCGGCGAGAGTACCGGCGACGGGGCGGCCGCGAGATCCGTATCGTCACACCGCTCACCGACGAGGTCGTCGAATCGCTCCATGCCGGTGACCGGCTGCTCATCACCGGGATCGTCTATACCGGGCGGGACGCCGCTCACAAGCGGCTGATCGCGCTGGTCGACGAGGGCGAGCCGCTGCCCATCGATGTCCGTGGGCAGATCATCTACTTCGTGGGACCCACTCCGGCCAAACCGGGCGAGGTCATCGGCTCGGCGGGGCCGACGACATCCGGTCGCATGGACGCCTACTCCCCCAAGCTGCTCGACCTTGGCCTCAAGGGTATGATCGGCAAGGGCTCGCGTAACGAGGCGGTCAAGGAAGCCCTCAAACGCAACAAGGCCGTCTACCTGGGGGCCACCGGCGGTGCCGGGGCGCTTCTCTCGCAGCGTATCGTCGCGTCCAAGGTGGTCGCGTATGAAGACCTGGGGCCGGAGGCCATCCGCGAGCTGGAGGTCAAGGACTTTCCGGTGGTGGTGATCAACGACATGTACGGCGGCGACCTCTATGTGGAAGGCCGCAAGAAGTACGAGAGGAAGGTGGGTCCTTGAGTGCGAAACCTCGCGAGACCGCCAACGTGGGGACGGGTCTCTGGAAGGCGACCGGGATGTGGGCCTGGTTGCTCTTCCGGATAAGTGGTCTCGTCCTGGTCTTCTATCTTGGCGCCCACATCCTCGTCATCTCCACCAGCCAGTGGTCGGAAGCGGGCAAGACGCTCAACGACCTGATGAAAGCCTTCGACCATCCGGTCCTCATCCTGCTGGATCTGGCACTGGTGGTCGCCGTGCTCTATCACGCTCTCAATGGCGTGCGGATCATCCTCATGGACTTCGGGATCGGCATCAAGAGGCACAAGATCGTCTACTGGGTCTGCATGGGAGTGGTTGTCATCCTCTTCGCCATCTTCGCCTACGTGGCCTTCTCCTTCATCATCACGGGTGAAGGGGTGACGGGATGAGAGCGGAGACCGTCTCGACCCACAGGGGAGGTATGTGGTCCTGGCTCTTCCAGCGGATCACGGCCGTCCTGCTCATCGTCTGCTTGGCCATCCATCTGATCTTCACGCACATCGTGGGCATCGGGGATATCAACTACGACACCATCGGCGACCGGCTTGCCCACGCCGGCTTCATAGCTGTCGACATCATCCTGCTGGCGGCCGGCACGTTCCATGCTCTCAACGGGTTGCGCATGGTGCTGATGGACTACTGGTTCACATCGCGCAAGCGGGCTCTGATCCTCACCATCGTCCTGTGGGTGATTGGATTGGCGGCCCTTGGATACGGTATCTGGGCCCTCTGGCCCTGGATCAGCTAGAGGGGTGAGGCGGTAATGATCCATCATGACGTGATCGTTGTCGGCGGCGGTCTCTCCGGACTGCGGGCCGCGATCGAAGCCAAACGCGCCGGCGTGGACGTCGCCGTACTGTCGCAGGTCCACCCTGCCCGCAGCCACTCGGGCGCGGCGCAGGGGGGCATCAACGCCGCTCTGGGTAACCACCCGGACGGCCACGATGACACCTGGGAGAAGCACGCGTTCGATACCACCAAGGGTGGCGACTACCTGGGCGACCAGGACGCCATCATGCAGATGACCAAGGACGCCATCGGTGTCATCTACGAGATGGACCACTGGGGTTGCCCGTTCAGCCGCTACGAGGACGGGCGCATAACCCAACGTCCGTTCGGGGGCGCCGGCTTTCCACGCTGCTGTTACGGCGCGGACAAGACCGGGCAGTATCTGCTGCATACCCTGGTCGAGCAGGCGTACCGGTTCGGGGTGAGGTTCTACGTCGAGCAGTACGTGTGCAGGCTGATCGTGCATGAGGGCGTCTGCCAAGGCGTGGTCGCCTACGACATGATCCGCGGTGGCTTCGAGGCCTTCACTGCCGGAGCTGTGGTCATCGCCACGGGCGGGTCGGGGCGCATCTACTCGAACTCCACCAACGCGCTGATCAACACCGGCGGCGGCATGGCCATCGCCTACCAGGCCGGGGTACCGCTCAAGGACATGGAGTTCATCCAGTTCCATCCCACCGGCCTCTACTCCACCAACATTCTCATGACCGAGGGGGCCCGGGGCGAGGGCGGCTACCTGCTCAACGGCCTGGGCGAACGCTACATGGAGAAGTACGCGCCCAAGTTCATGGAACTCGCACCGCGGGACATCGTGGCCCGCGCCGGTCAGACCGAGATCAACGAAGGCCGCGGGATCAACGGCCAGCCCTATGTCTGGCTTGACCTGCGCCACCTGGGCGCGGAGAAGATCCTCGAGCGCCTGCCCGGCATCCGCGACCTGGCCATCCACTTCGAGGGCGTGGACCCCATCGAGGAGCCGGTGCCGGTGGTGCCCAGTCAGCACTACACTATGGGCGGCATCGACACCGACGTCGACGGGGCCACCCCCATGCCCGGTCTCTGGGCCGCCGGCGAGTGCGCCTGCGTGAGCGTGCACGGCGCCAACCGGCTGGGCGGCAACTCCCTGCTCGAGACCATCGTCTTCGGGCGCCGTTCCGGGGCGGACGTGGTCCGGTTCCTGGAGGGACGCGTCGAGACGCGGCCGCCGAACCCGCGGTCGGCCTTCGCGGCGGTGCAGGCCATGGAAGAGAAGGTCGACGCTCTGGCCGGCGCGAGCGCCACCGAGAACGCCTATACGCTCCGCAACGAGATGGCCGATGTCAGCCGCGACCACTTCGGTGTGTTCCGGGACGAGGCCACCATGAAGGCCGGGCTCGACAAGCTGCTCGATATCAAGGCCCGCTCCAAGAACGTGGGACTGCGCAACCCGGGCGGTGTCTTCAACCTGGACATGATCCGCACCGTGGATCTGGAGAGCATGATCGACGTGGCCCTGGCCATGGCTGCCGGCGCGGTCAATCGCACCGAATCCCGAGGGGCCCACTTCCGCACCGATCACAACAAGAGGGACGATCCCAACTGGCTCAAGCACACGCTGGCCTACTACCGTCCTGACGAGGCCGGTCCCCGGCTCGACTACAAGCCGGTCACCCTCGGCACCTTCGAGCCACAGGAGCGGGTGTACTGATGGCAGAGATAACGTTTCGCATCAAGCGGCAGGATCCCACCAGCAAGACGAATACCGAGGCGCACTGGGAGGAGTACAAGGTCGCCTACGAGGGCAACCTCACCGTGCTCGAGGGCCTGTTCCAGATCCAAGAGAAGTACGATGGCGGCCTCTCCTTCCGCTACTGTTGCCGCGCCTCGATCTGCGGCAGTTGCGCCATGTACATCAACGGGGCGTATCGGCTCGCCTGCCAGACCAACGTCAAGCACCTCGACGTCATCCGCTCCGACAACCCGGTGGTTACCGTCGCGCCCATGCCCCATGTGCCTCTGGTCAAGGACCTGGTGTGCGACATGGACGACTTCTTCGCCAAGTACGAGTACATCAAGCCCTGGCTCGTCCGCAATTCGCCCGACCCCGAGAAAGAGATCGCCCAGTCGCCCAAGGACCGCAAGAAGCTGGACATGCCTGTCGACTGCATCCTGTGCGGCTGCTGCTATTCGAGCTGTCCCTCGGTATGGGGTGAGGAGAACTACCTCGGCCCGGCTGCGCTGCTGAAGGCCTACCGTTTCGAGGTGGATTCCCGCGACGAGGCCCGCAAGGAGCGGCTGCCGCTGTTCGACAACGAACGCGGGGTGTATCGCTGCCACACCATCATGAACTGCCAGGAAGCCTGTCCCAAGGAGCTCAGCCCCACTGAGGGCATCCAGTGGCTCAAGAAGGCGGCGGTGCGGCGGAGGCTGTTCGGCCGGCTCAAATAGTACAGGGCGCGGGGCGCAGCGGAAGGTGGTAGATTGCCTGGAGACCCAGGAGAGCCTGGGTAGGACCGCGCTACCTCAGCGTGTTGCGCCAGGAGGCCGAATTGCCACTCGTGATAGTCAAGATGCTTGAAGGCCGGAGTGTCGAACAGAAACGTCGCCTCGCAAAGGCGATGACGGAAGTCGTGGTCAAGTACACCGGGGCCGCCGAAGACCAGGTGGACGTGATCATCGAGGATTACCCCCGAGAGAACTGGGCCAAGGCGGGTATCCTCTTCTCGGACAAGTAAGGCCTGAGTCATACTCCGTAGGCTTCGGCCAGCAGCGTGACCGGGTGCACGGTCTGGAGGCCGGTGGCCTGGATGATCTGCATGCGGCAGGTGCTGCACTCGGTCGCCACCAAGTCCGGCGCCAGCTCCGCGATGCGTCGGAACAGGGGTTCGCCCACCTGCATCGAGAAGTCGTAGGTCCCGGCCTTCATGCCGAACGTCCCGGCCATGCCGCAGCAGCCGGCCGCCAAGTCGGTGACTTCCACGTCCGGGGATCTCGCGCAGGAGTTCCAGCCCCGGGTTGCCGATCTGCTGGGCCTTGAGGTGGCAGGGCTGGTGATAGGCGATATGGAGAGCATGCGCGGCGCCGCGGCCCCGCAGGGGCCCGGCGGCCGGAGAGGTTTCCGGATGGTCCGCTCGGTACCGGACCAGCAGCTCCCCCAAGTCGCGAGTCGCGTCCGCCACCAGAGAGCAGTCCCGACCGGGAACGTAGTCGGGATAGTGGACTTTGAGGGCGAAGGTGGCGGTCGGCTCGGCGCTCACCGGCACCGCCCCCGACCCGACTGCCGGCAGCACGCCGTCGAGGTTGAAGCGAGCGATCTCCCGGGCCTCCCGGGCGTAGCCGTACAGCATCTCGGGGATCCCCACCGCTTTCTGGCGCGGCACGATAACGCGGATGCCGTGGGCCTCCAGCAGCCTCACGACCGTGAGGCTGAGTTCGGGATCGTTGTAGTTGGCGAACAGGTCGTAGATGTAGGCGACTGTGGGCCGGGCGGCACCAGAAGCGCCGGAGGGAGCGGCCGTAGGTCCGGCAGCGCCGCCGACGGCCGCCGGCAGGCCGCCTCCGGGGCGGCCTGAGTACGCCGCGAAGCAGCCGCCACCACAGTCGCGGTCCCGGCGTGGCTCGAGCATCTCGGCGAACGTGCGCGCGGCGAAGGACGCCATGGCGCGGCGTCGATCCACGCCCAACACGGCTTCGCCGAGACGGCGAGGGACACGGTGGCGCAGCAGACGTTGGCCAGCGGTGCCGAGGCGTGCCCGAGCCGGGATACCGTCTCCGCGTGGCCCAGGACTCGCTCTACCGGAGCTCCGCGATGGACCGTCCGGTACTTGGCTCTTGGCTTCCAGCATGAGCTTGGGGATGTTGACGTTGGAAGGGCACTCCACCGCGCACATGCCGCAGACGATGCAGTAGTCGGTGACGGTCTTGGTGGCGGCCCGCCCGTAGGTGCTCTCCGGGTCGAGAGCGCCGGTGATGACGGCCCGCAGCAGGTTGGCCTTCGCCCGCGGGGAGGCGTGCTCGCGACGGGTGGCCTTGTAGGTGGGACACATGGTGGTGGTCACAGGCTCTTGCACTGCCCGCAGCCGTGGCACTTCTCGATCTCACGCTCGTATTCGCTGCCCGGGAAGTGAAGGAGAGGACTCTGGGGGAGCGTGCTGTAGCGTGAGCCGTAGCGCAGGTCGCGCAGCAGCGGACCGTCTGTGTCGAGCAGGAGACCGCCCGGCTCCTGAGGCGCGACCTTCTTCCCCGGGTTCATCACGCCCTGAGGATCGAACGCATTCTTGACCACCGAAAAGAGGGTGTAGATCTCGTCCCCGTACATCTCCCGGAGATACGGGGTGCGGAGAAGGCCGTCCCCGTGCTCACCCGACATGGTTCCGCGGACGCCGAGCACGTAGTGCGAGACCTCGTCGTAGAGTGCCTGCATGGTACGGAGGTCGCGGGCGTCCTTGGGGTCGAGGAGCGGACGGGTGTGGATGTTGCCGTCTCCCACGTGCCCGTACATGACCGCCTCCACACCGGTCCGGTCGAAGAGCTTCTGAAGGAAGTCCACGTACCCCGGGACTTCGGTCGGGTGCACGGTGACGTCCTCGATGAAGGGGAGGGCGCGGCGCGGCCCGGGCATGCGCAGGGCCAGAGCCACGGCCGACTTGCGTACGGTCCAGAGGCGGGCAGTCTCCTCGGGACTCGCGGCGCGAACCAATCTGCAGGGCGGCGGTGCCGGACAGGTAGTGCTCGAGCGCTGCGAACTTCTCGTCGCACCTCCGCGTCCTCCGAGCCTTCGAACTCGACGAGGAGTGCGGTATCAGTCTTTGGTGGGAGCATGGCGTCCACGCGCGAATCATGCCGTCGCACCAGGGCGAGGAAACGGGAATCCATGATCTCGACCGCAGTGGGGCGTGGAGCGAGGATGCCCGGCACGGCCTCTCCCGCAGCGAACACGGAGGGGAAGTAGGCCATGGCCACGCCGCGGGAGGCGGGCAGCGGCACAAGGTTGAGAACGGCCTCGGTCACCAATCCGAGAGTGCCCTCGGCTCCCACGAAAAGCTTCTGCAGGTGAGCAGCGCCGTCCCTCCAGGATGCGCTTCCAGGCGGTAGCCGGAGCAGTTCTTGACCACCCGGGGCATGCCGCTGCGGTGATCGTGTCGCGGTCGGTGCGGAGCCGAGGCAGGATGGAGGCGAACGACCTTCCGGCAAGGGTATCCGCGGCCAGGAGCGCGGCCTGCTTCGGGGCCTCCCTCCGCGACCGGCGACGCCTGGAAGACACTGCCGTCCGCCAGCACCACCTCCAGCGCCAGCACGTGGTCCTTGGTACCCCCGTAGGCCACGGTGCGGGCGCCGGAGGAGTTGGTCCCGATCATGCCGCCCAGGCTGCAGTAGTTCTCGCTGGAGGGATCGGGAGCGAAGAACGGTCCCTACGTCTGCACGTGCTGGTTGAGGACGGCCATCACGAGCCCAGGCTGCACGCGGGCCCAGGAGCCGTCCGGGGCGACCTCGAGGATACGGATTCATGTAACGGGTGAAGTCCACCTGGATGCCGGCGCCCACCGCGCCTCCGGCCAGATCCTGAGCCCATGCCCCGAGGGACCAGGGAGAGGCCGTGCTCCGCCGCGTAGGCGACCAGGCGGATCACGTCCTCGGTGTCTCGCGGCGAGACCACGCCCAGTGGCTGACCTGGTTGAGGCCGGCGTCGGTTGCGTAGAGAAGCGAGAGATGGCGTCGAACTCACGTCGCCCGAATCATCGAGCGAAGGTCGCGCGCGACGGCTTCGGGTGAGAGCGGGGTGCGGCGCGTCATGTCAGGGGTGCTCACGTCAGAAGGATCACCGGCAGCAGGAGGTGCGACGAGAATTCAGCGATGTGATAGACGCTGTGCGTCACCGTCTGCGCTGAGGGGACGCCGTCGCGCATCCTCACCATAACGTCGCGTTCCTGGATCATGTTCTCGTACGCTGTTCTTCAGGGCCACCTCGGCCCTTCCTCGAGCTCTCCCTGGGGCGACGAGTCGGACAGCCGCCCGCACGCCCACGATAGCGCAGTCGCCTGCTTCGTGCAGAATCTGCGAGGCCCCGCCGGATCCGGCGCGGCCTGCCATCGACATTGTGCGAGGGGACCAACAGTCATGGAACGCGGTGCGTCCGCCTGTCCGGTGAAGGGGGTGAGTCATGCTTGCCATTCTCAAGACGACCTCTACGGGTCTGGAGCGATTGGAGGAGTTCGAACCCGGCTCCTGGATCGATCTGGTCAGCCCCACCGAGGAGGAGCTGCGACGGGTCAGCGCGGAGCTGTGCATCCCGCTCGATCTGCTCAAGGGTCCGCTGGACGAGGAAGAGAAATCGCGGATAGACATGGAGGATGGGCTGACTCACGTCATCGTGGACATCCCCGTGCTGGTCCGCGAGGACGACGAGCAGGGCTACGCCACCATCCCGCTCGGGATGCTCGTGCACCCCGACTACTTCATCACCACCTGCCTGCGCCCCAATCCCATCCTGGGCGAGTTCGAGCGCGGAATCGTCCGGGGCTTCGCCACCTTCAAGAAGACCCGCTTCCTCTTGCAGATCCTGCAGCGGATAGCGGCCTTCTATCTGCGCTACCTGGGGCCGCATCGACCGCGAGACCGACAAGTTGGAGCGCGAGCTGCGCGCCTCCATGAAGAACGCCGAGATCTTCGACCTCCTCAACCTGCAGAAGGCCCTGGTCTACTTCACCACCTCGCTGCGCTCGAACGAGGCCGTGCTGCAGAAGCTCTGCGCACCAAGACGGTGAAGATGTACGAAGAGGACGAGGAACTGCTCGAGGACGTGATCGTCGAGAACAAACAGGCCTCGGAGATGGCCAGGATCTACACCGACATCCTCACGGGCATGATGGACGCCTTCACCTCGGTGATCTCGAACAACCTCAACCGGGTGATGAAGCTGCTGACCTCGCTCACCATCATCCTGTCCGATACCCGGTCATCGTGTCGTCCTTCTACGGGATGAACGTGGCGCTGCCTTTCAGCAATACACTCACGCGTTCACCCTCGTGATCGTCGATCGCGTTCGTCCTGTGTCTGGCGTTCGCTCTGGTCTTCTGGAGGAGGAAGTACTTCTAAGGACGCCGAGTCGAGCTCCTTCGCGACGCAGCTCGGCAGGGGACCTGCGCTGCGGCCTTCGCCTGACCTCCGGGCGAGACAGCGGCGCGGGACGATCAGGGCGACCGGGGTCTGCGGCGGCGCGTCGCGGGGTGCCGGAAGCTCGAGCAGGCTCAGTTCGTCCGTGACCTCCAGGGTCTCGATCGGGACCACGCGCATCCGCTTGACCCCGAGCAAGACCATGAAGGCGGCGGTGATGAACACCATCGCCGGCCGGGCCACTGAACGCCGTAGGCGCCGGAGACCGTCTGCACCAGCAGGAACCACCAGGCCCCGCACCAGCCGACACCGTCGGCCGACGGCCACGTACGCGTAGAGGAGGAAGGGCGCGATCAGCCGAGAAGAAGCAGGGGCGCGTTGGTGAGTGAAGCGGTGCCGCCAGACGGCCCCGTGATACACGGGTTCGGCGAAGCAGGTGGCGAGCGGCCAGGCCCAGGCCGCGGCGAGACAGGGCAGCAGCAGGAACGGCGAACGGGACAGCATGAGCGCCAGGCCGAAGAGCAGGCTGAGGAAGCCGGCGCAGAGTCGGGCCATCTCCGTGGCCGCCCGCTATTCCCGGGGCCGCAGATAACCCAGGAAATGTCGGGAGAGCACGAAGGCGGCCAGCCCGAGCAGCGATGAGGATGAGAGTGGGGCCCAGACTGGGATCGGTCGCAGGGCCGGCGCGTCGTGGGCACCTGGAGAGTGATAGCGGGGCATCAGCCCGAACAGCGACAAGCACGTAGGCGAGCAAGAATACGAGACCCCAGCGGTATGGCGAACGAGAGCAGGTTGCGCAGGTGCATGCAGCGCGCCGCGGCCGGTGATGCGGGAGGAGAACACCCAGATGAGTAGTGCGGCGATGGTGGGCAGCAGCATCAGGATGGCAAGCAGGGTCGACGGCTCGGCCGGTAAGGTAGCGGCCGGAGCTGAGCAGCAGGGCGGTGCCGGGGTCCGATGGCATCTCGTGCCCCGGCGTCAAGCGAGAGGATCAGACGCTCGATCGCGGCGCCCTGGTTGGAGAGCCCGGCGGCGGTGGGGTTGCCGAGGTCTCGTCATAGAGCATCAGCGAGGCGATGCCTCGGCTGAGGCCTGCCACCTGGTCCCCGCGCGAAAGGGCCAGGGCATGGTCGGCGGCCTGGCTGAGCATAGCCCTGGCACCTGAAGGCCGAGCGCCGGCCTTGGCCAGGACGCGGCTCCGTCAGTTGCACGTACCAGCCCGGGAGTGGTGTTCTGCGGTGCGGTCACTCCGGCCTGCAGTGCGCGCGGTCCGTCTCCTTGCCCAAGCCCTGGAAGGAAAGGATGGTGGTGACGTCTGGCGGCCCATCGTAGCGTATCCAGGAACTGGTCATGCCCAGGCCCCCACTGTTCCATCCTCGGTGGAAAGGAAGACCAGGGTCTTCTGGTGGGGGCGGGACGCGAAGACCTGCGCCAGCTCGATCAGCATGGCGGTGCCGCTCGTGTAGGCGAGGGGGTCGACCTTGACGACCGTGGGAGTGTCCCGCGGCGCCGTGACGACGATCGGTCTCATTGCTTGCGCCCTGCAGCACGAGGTCACATTGCGAACGTGACTTCTCGTCGCCCAAGCGGGGCTGGAACGTGTCTGACACTCGCGGGTATGCCGAAGGTCGCGACAACTTGCTCGTCCAGCCAGCTGTTGACGCCCGGCCGCGTCTTCGGAGCCCAGGGTTCGCTCGGGGAAGATCGCCACATCTCTTCGGCCAGGCGGAAGGCGCGGTTGGCGTCGAAGAAGGTGGGACCGATCGCCAGTTCCACGCTGGAAGCCGGAGAGGAGACGGAGAGGAAGACCACGGCGCCGGCGAGGAGCGACGAGGACCCCGCATACCGCGTAGGCTATCTTCCTCAATTGTCGGACGCGGTCCACCAGGCGCCGGCGTATGGTGAGCGGCATGCATGACTCCCGTTCTCTTGAGGAGCGTGAATTCTATGCTCGGAGCGCCGCGTGGCAAATCGCATCGGGCCCCGTGCTATTCTTCGGACGGCTGCCGTGCCGGAGGGGTGATCCATGCCAGCCAAGCTGATCAGCATAGAAGAGGCGCGGGCCCGGGTCCTGGCCGAGGCTGCAGCGCTGCCGCTCGAGACCACGCACTCTCCGAGGCTCTCGGCGCGGTGCTGGCCGAAGACATCATCGCCTCGCACAACGTTCCCCCGTTCGACAACTCCGGCATGGACGGGTTCGCCGTGGGGCCGCGGACATCGTCGAGGCGACCGCGGATTCTCCGGTGACGGCTGCTCATCTCGGAGACCATCCCCGCGGGTCATGTGGCAGCCCATCGGCTGGGTCCGGGCGAGGCGGCCAAGCATCATGACGGGCGCTCCGCTTCCGGACGGCGCGGACACGGTGGTGCAGTCGGAGTCGACCACGAGGAGGACGGCTGCGTTCTCGTCTTGAGCCGGTGAAGCCGGGCAAGAACATCCGCCGGGCCGGCGAGGACGTGGCTCGAGGCGACAGGGTGCTGGCTGCCGGGAGTGCCGCTCGGCCCCGCGGAGATAGGGGTGCTCGCCAGCCTGGGTGCTCCGCATCGTCCAGGTCCATCGGCGGCCGCGGGTGGCCATCATCTCCACGGGGAGCGAACTGGTCGAGGTCGACCAGCCGCTCGGCCCCGGGCAGATACGCAACTCCAACAGCTACTCGCTGCGGGCCCAGTGCCAGCAACTCGGGGTCGCGCGCCGAAGCGTTCGGCATCGTCCCCGATGACTACGAGGCCACCCGCAGGCCGATCGAGCCAGGTCTGGAGTACGACGTGCTGCTCACCTCCGGGGGGGTGTCGGTAGGGCAGTTCGACTTCGTCAAGGAAGTCCAGGACGAGCTCGGGGTGGAGCGCCGCCTGTGGGGCGTGGCCATGAAGCCGGGCAAGCCCCTGGCGTTCGGGGTACGGGGTAGGCACGCTGGTCTTCGGGCTTCCCGGCAACCCGGTGTCGGCCATGGTGTCGTTCGAGCTGTTCGTGCGGCCGGCGCTCCTGCGTCTCATGGGCTATCGCAAGACCACCCGGCCTCCCTATCAGCGCCATCATCGCTGAGGATGTGGCCAATCCCGACGGACGGACGTACGTGGTGCGCGTGCGGGCCTGGCGTGAGGACGGTGCCTGGCACGTCAGCTCCACCGGCGCCCAGGGATCGGGCATCCTGCGCTCGATGGTGGGGGCCAACGGCCTGGCCTTCGTCCCGGGGGGTCCCGAGGGCGTGCGGGCCGGCGAAGAGGTGGAGTTCCTCCTCCTCCGCGAGGACCTGCGAAGAACCCTGATAGTAGCCTGACTACGCCTGGTCGCGCCTCGCGGTTGCTTCAAGGGGCCGGTCGGGGATACAATGGGGGCGATGAGGGAGTAATTCGACAACGGCTCGGGGGAGCTGATCAAGATGCTCACCCGTGCGGTGCAGATGACCGGCTAAGAGAGGCCTGGCAGCTGGTGCTGCTGGGCTTTTTTGTTTGTACTGGTTCTTGGCTCGGTAGTCTGGAAAGGAGATCTCATGGCCAACCACTTCACCCCCGAGGAACTGGCGGCGGAGCTGGGCACGGGGACTCGTGACGTGATCCAGCTGTGCGTCAAGGAAGGCATCCCCATCTACAAGGGGAAGATCGACCGCAGCCTCCTGACGGCGGTGATGAGGACCAAGGGCATCCAGCTTCCCAAGACCGAGGTAGCCACGGCCTAGCCATGCGCGCGCCACAGCAGCCGGAGCCGCCCACTCCCGCGGGGCGGCGAGGCCGGGATCTCTACCGCGCCGAGCCGGCCGTGCGCTCGGCGGGCCGCACCGTCAGTGCCTGCCAGGCCTGAGCGAGCAAGTCGACCTCGCCTCTTCGTGCTCTTCACGGGTGGCGCCCGCGCCCGGGAAGGATCACCACCCCCGTCGCCTCACTCTCGTTGAACCAGCGCCGTACAGCCAGCAGTGTGTCGAGATCTCTCTGCGGCACCGCCACGGCCGGGTCGGTCGCGGCCGCCGGCGGCTGGCCGCCGGTGGGGCCGGCACAGAGAGCATCGAGCCTCTTCTCGATCTCTTCCGCTATGCCCGGATCGAGAGCGAGACGGTCTCGCGGAGCCGTGCCGTCCCAGACGAGGTTCAGCCGCACCGCGGGCGCCGTCGTCGTATCCCGACGACCGGCCACAGGGCGGCGAAGCGCAGGACAGCGCTTCGACCAGCGACTGGTACGAGCGGCGGACGCTGAGCAGGTGCGTCCGCGCGCCTCCCGCATGCGCTGTGCCTCCTCGAACCGTCTCTGCCGGGACAGGGAGTGGACCAGGTCGTCGGCGCGCTCGAGCGGGTCGGTGAAGCCGTCGGGTCCTCGTGCCCGGTCGAGCCAGCCGACGATGCCCATGACCAGCGCGTCGTGGGCTTCGCACGATCTGCCGGTCGCCGGTGCAGGGGCCAGACAGTCCCCGCATTCCTGCCGTACGCAGGGAGTCGAGTCGGCGGCGCCGCGGGGCAGCGGCGGATCGGGATAGCAGCGGTGAAGCAGGTCGAGCGCCTGCGCCCATGCGCGCGCGGCCGCGGAAGGGGCCGAGGACCAGCGGAGTGCGCGGAGGCCGGGCACCGGAGCCTACCTCGGCCGTCCAGCCACGCGGGGCTGGCGGCTGCTGATGGTACAGGTGAAGCCCGGGACCGGCGCCTCGCGACTTTGAGATACGACGTAGTTCTCGGGCCGGCTGCCGTGGAGGTTGCACGGGGGCCGGTGCTCGAGGATGAGCTCCTGTTCTCGCACGACCGCTTCGAGCGGGGTGCGGGTCTCGTCCCAGTCGATGTGCTCGACCAGGTGGATGGCCTGCCGCACCTTGCGGGAGTGACCGCCGCCGGGCACGAAATAGGAGCGGACCCGCTCCCGCAGGCGGTCGGCCTTGCCCACGTAGAGGACGGTGCCGTGCTTGTCGACGAAGCGGTAGGTGCCGGGGCTGCGGGGGACGTCCCGGGTGAGGCGCAGCTTCTCGATGCGCGAACGGGACGACGGGGCTCAGGAAGGCGCGGGCCTCGCCCAGCCGGGTGATGCCCCGCTCCTGCAGACGGCCGGCCAAGGTGACGAAGACATGGCCCGCCGCCTGTGCGTCGGCCAGGGCGCGATGGCAGGCCGCTACCGGGGCGCCGAGGGCCTCGGCCACCGTGCCCAGCCGGTAGTTGGGCAGGCCCGGGAGCCAGCAGCCGAGCGAGAGGCAGGGTGTCGATGGCCCCCTCCCCGAGCCGCCGCCCCTTGAGGCGGTGCAGCTCGTAGTTGAGAAAGCCGACGTCGAACGGCGGCGTTGTGCGCCACGACGACCGCCCCCTCGAGGAACTCCAGCAGCTCGGGGATGACCTCTTCGATGCGCGGGGCGTCCGCCACCATCTCCTGGGTGATGCCGGTGATATGGGTGATCATGGGAGGGATGGGTCGCTGGGGGTTGACCAGCGTGTGGAAGTGCCCGACCTCCGGAAGCCCTCGATGCGCACCGCGCCCGATCTCGGTGATCTTGCTGGCGCCCGGCCGGGCCCCGGTGGTCTCGAGGTCGAGCGCGACGAAGGGGACGTCGGCCAGATCGGGGTCGGGGCATTTCCCAGTGCTGGAGCGAAGCAGGTCGCCGGCCGCTGCCCAGCAGAAGCGCTGGTCGTGCGGCACGAGCACGTCCAGCACCTCGCGGCAGAGGGCTCTGGGGCGCGGAGAGGCGAGCAGCAGGCGGGCGGCTTCCACGGCTCAAGGGGCTCTCCACGGACCAGCAGGTCTCGTGGAGCCTGTCGGCGACCGCAGCGAGAGCTGCAACTGCATCGGGCGGCCAGCTACATCCTGTAAGAGGAAGGATTCCTTGAAAAGGCCAGACTCATCCTGGACAATACTAGCACCCTGGAGGGCGCAGCCCAGGAAGACGTGGCTGCCGGCATAGTAGGTGCACCATGCTGGACAGAACGCAGATCGAAGCGATACTCCCTCATCGGGATCCCTTCCTGCTCCTCGACCGAGTGATCGAACTGGTGCCCGGCGAGTACGCCGTAGCCGAAAAGGACATCCTCCCCACGGAAGACGTGTTTCGCGGGCATTTCCCCGGTCACCCGGTGTTCCCGGGAGTGCTGCAGCTCGAGGCTCTGGCCCAGACCGGAGCGGTCGCCGTGCTCTCCCAGCCGGAGTCGCGCGGCAAGATCATCCTTTTCGGCCGGGCCGACGAGGTGCGCTTCCGCCGGGCGGTCGTGCCCGGCGACACGTTGCGTCTGGAGATGCGGCTCACCAGGAGCCGGGGACCGGTGGGCAAAGGTGAGGGCAAGGCCTTCGTCGGCTCCGAACTCGCCTGCAGCGCGCTGCTGACCTTCGCGGTCGCAGAGCGCTAGCCCATGTCTCATAGCGCCGCATCTCCCCTTCTGGGGAGACCTGTGACCATCACCGGGCTTGGTGCGCACGTTCCTGCCAAGGTCGTCACCAACGACGATCTCGCCGCCACTCTGGACACGTCGGACGAGTGGATCCGACAGCGCACCGGCATCGTGGAGCGGCGGGTCGCCGAGCCGGGCCTCAGTTCGTCCGACCTGGGGGTCGCGGCGCGACAGGCGGCGCTGGCCGACGCCGGGCTGATCCGGAGAACGTCGACCTGGTGATCACCGCCACCATCTCGCCCGACCAGCTCATGCCGGCGACGGCTGCGCGCGTCGCCTACGGTGCGGCTGCGTGCAACGCCGGCGCCTTCGACGTGTCCGCCGGCTGCACCGGCTTCGTCTACGCGCTGGCCATGGCGGCCGGAGCGGTGGCCAGCGGTCTGCACGACAACGTGCTGGTGGTGGGCGCCGAGACGATCTCGCGCATCCTCGACTGGGAGGACCGGTCGACCGCCATGCTGTTCGGCGACGGCGCGGGCGCGGCCGTCGTCTCGCCGGTGCTGCCGGGCCGGTCGCGCAGCGGGCGCCGGACGGCGCGCCGGCGGCCCGCCGGGCATCCTGGGTTTCGACCTGGGCGGCGACGGTCGGGCGCCGACTTGCTGTCGATCCCCGCGGGCGGCTCCCGCCTGCCCGCTTCGCAGCGACGGTGGAGGAGCGTCAGCACTACATGAAGATGAACGGCAGAGAGGTGTACAAGTTCGCCACGCGGGTGGTGGCGCACTCCGCCAGGCGGGTGCTCGACCGCTGCGGCAAGAGGTGGGCGACATCGACCTCTTCGTGCCTCATCAGGCCAATCTGCGCATCATCGAGGGGCGGCGGCCAAGCTGGGTCTTCCCGAGACAAGGTCTACACGAATCTGCAGAAGTACGGCAACACCTCGTGGGCCTCGATCCCCTCTGTCTGTACGAGGCGCGGGCGGAGGGACGGCTGCGGGAGGGCGACCTGGTCTTGCTCATGGGTTTCGGTGCCGGTCTGAGCTGGGGCGCCTGCCTGCTGCAATGGGGCATGGACGCCGGCGGCCGGTGTGACAACGACGAGAGGAGGCTGACATGGCGGGTACGCTGATCCTCTTTCCCGGCCAGGGAAGCCAGGCCGCGGGTATGGCGGAGCACCTGTGGGAGTATCCGGCGGCCCGGGCCGCGTTCGCCGAGGCGGCGAGACGTCCTGGGCTGGGATATCGGGGAACTGTGCCGGCACGGCTCCATGGAGGAGCTCACCCGGACCGACCGCACGCAGCTCGCCATGCTCACCTGCAGCGTGGCCACCTGGAGGTGCTGGAGAGAGGCGGGCCTGAGTTTCGTCGCGGCCGTCGGGCACTCGCTGGGCGAGTACTCGGCTCTGGTGGCCGCGGGTAACATGAGCTTCGCGGACGCGCTGCAGGTGGTGGAGGTGCGGGGCCTGGCCATGCAGGCCTGCGCCGAGGAGCGCGGGGGCACGATGGCGGCCGTCATCGGCCTGGAGACCGAAGTGGTCGAGAAGATGCTGCGCGTCGTCGAAGAAGTCTGGCTGGCCAACTACAATTCGCCCGGGTCAAGTGGTCATCTCAGGCTCGGTCGAAGCGGTGCGCGAGGCCGGCGAGGCGGCGACAGCCGCCGGGGCCAAGCGGGTGGTGCCCCTCCCGGTCTCCGGGGCCTTCCACACGCCTTTCATGGCCGGCGCCGCCGAGACGCTCTCGCCGGGCCTGGCGAGGTGAGTTCCGGCCGGGTCGGGGCGGTTCTTCTCCACCACCGAGGTGCGGGTTCCCGAAGCCCGAGCGAAATGGCCGAAGTCCTGGCCCGGCAGCTCATGTCTCCGGTGAAGTTCAGTCAGAGCATGGAGCGCTACTGGCTGGCGCCGACGCCCCCGACCGCGGGTCTGGAGGTGGGCCCGGGCAGCGTGCTCGCCGGACTGATGAAGCGGATCGCCCGCGATCTCCGGTCGGCTTCCACGGGGACGCTGAGTCGCTTCGCGCGCGATCGAGACCTAACGACACGGGAGGCGCGCGATGGATGAGCGATGACCGGCGCCGGGTCATTCGAAGGCAGGGTGGCGCTGGTCACCGGTGGCGCGAGGGGCATCGGCAAGGCCATCGCCCTGCGGCTGGCCGAGGACGGCGCCAAGGTAGCCATCGTCGACATGGCCGAGACCGGCGCCGAGACGGCTCGCGAGATCGAGCAGGCGACCGGTCGGGCGACGACCTTCTCAAGGCCGACATCTCCAAGGAGACCGAAGCCCAAGCGGCCGTGGCCGCCGTGGAGCCGGCTCTGGGCCCGGTGGACATCCTGGTCAACAACGCCGGTATCACCCGGGACGGGCTGCTGCTGGTCATGAGCGAGAACGACTGGGACGCCGTGCTGGCCGTGAACCTCAAAGGCGCCTTCCTCATGAGCAAGGCCGTGCTGCGCGGCATGATCAAGCGGCGGCGGGGCTCTATCGTCAGCATCTCCAGCGTGGTGGGCCGGCGCGGCAACGCCGGCCAGGCCAACTACTCGGCGGCCAAGGCGGGACTGATCGGCTTGACCAAGTCCCTGGCGCGGGAAGTGGCGTCGCGCAACGTGCGGGTGAACGCGGTCGCCCCCGGCTACATCGAGACCGAGATGACCGCCGCGCTGCCGAGGCCGCGCGGAACGGCCCTCATCAGCCAGATCCCGCTGGGTCGCATCGGCACGCCCGAAACGGTGGCGGAGGCGGTGGCCTTCCTGGCCGGCGACTCGGCTTCGTTCATAACCGGGGCCGTGCTTGCGGTCGACGGCGGGCTGGGTATCTAGGGTACGGAGGAGGTGACGCATATGACGGGGATGACCAGGACAGTCGAATACAAGCGGGTCGTCGTGACCGGCATCGGGGTGGTGTCGGCCATCGGGATCGGCAAGGAGCCTTTCCTCGAAGCCCTGCTCGCCGGCCGATCGGGCGTGCGGCAGCATCGAGCGGTTCGACACCACCGACTACCCGGTGAAGATCGCCGCCGAGGTGCGCGACTTCGATCCTCAGGACTTCATCGACAAGAAGATGGCCAAGCGCATGGACCGGTACGCCCAGTACGGGGCGGCGGCGGCCGTCATGGCTCTGGAGGACTCCGGCTATCCGGTGGCCGAGGACCCGTACGCCGTCGGTGCGCTCATCGGCTCCGGGGTCGGCGGGCTCGACACCTTCTTCGAGCAGATCGGGATCCTGCTTGGAAAAGGGCCCGACGCGGGTGAGTCCCTTCTTCATCCCCATGATGATCCCCAACATGGCTTCGGCCTGCTCAGCTCCATCATCCTGGGGTTGCAGGGCCCGGTGAACGCCACCTGTACGGCCTGCGCCGCCGGCACCAACGCTCTGGGCGACGCGTTCAGCATCATCCGGCGCGGTGACGCCACGGCCATGTTGGCCGGCGGAGCCGAGGCCGCGGTGAACGAGGTGGGCATGTCGGCCTTCGCCGCGCTGCGCGCCCTTTCCACCCGCAACGACGAGCCCGAGAGAGCCAGCCGGCCGTTCGATGCCGGTCGTGACGGGTTCGTCATGGGCGAGGGCGGCGGGGTGCTGGTGCTCGAGGAGCTTGGAGCACGCTCTCGCCCGTGGAGCGCACATCTACGCCGAGATCGTCGGCTACGGCATGACCGGCGACGCCTTCCATCTGACCGAGCCGTCGAGACCGGGGAGCCGGCCGGACTGGCCATGACCAGAGCTCTCCGCGATGCCGGCATCGACCCGGCCGAGGTGGACTACATCAACGCTCACGGTACCTCGACCCCGCTTGGCGACGCCATGGAGACCAAGGCCATCAAGCTTGCTCTGGGCGAGCATGCGGGCACGGTGATGATCAGCTCGAACAAGAGCATCTTCGGCCACTGCCTGGGCGCGGCCGGGGCGCTCGAGGCGGCGGCTACGGTCCTTTCCATGGAAGCTGGTAAGGTACCTCCCACCATCAACCTGGAGGTGCCCGATCCGGAGTGCGATCTCGACTACGTGCCCAACGTGGCCCGGGACGCCGAGGTGGACGTGGCCATGTCCAACAGCTTCGGTTTTGGCGGGCACAACGCGGCCATAGTGTTGCGCAGGTTTAGGCTGATGACCGGCAGCCAAGTGGAGTCCATGGCTAAGTATGTGACAGTACAGGTCACGCGGAGGGAACCCCCGCCTCCGGCTGACCCTACAGGGCGACAGTGCAAGAAGTGCCACCTGCCCTCGAGGAGGGAGAACTGGAGCGGAATCTCCGCGTCTGTCCGCACTGCGCCTACCACTACCCCCTGCCGGCGCACGAGCGCATCGCCCTGCTCGCGGACGCGGGCAGCGCGACCTTCATCGCCGAAGAGCTTCGGCCCGCCGATCCGCTCGGGTTCTTCGACCTGCGTCCCTACCCCGAGCGCTATACCGAGGCCCAGCGGGAGACGGGGCTGACCGAAGCCTTGTTGGCGGCTCTCTGCACGGTGTCCGGCCATCCGGCGGCGCTGGGGGTGATGGACTTCCGCTTCATGGGCGGTTCCATGGGCTCCGTGGTGGGTGAGCGGTTCTACCGGCTGGCCCAGGCGGCGGTGGACCACCGCCGGCCGCTGATCGTCGTGGCCGCCTCCGGGGGGGCGCGCATGCAGGAAGGTCTGTTCTCGCTGATGCAGATGGCGAAGACGGTCACCTCGGTCCGCATCGTCGGCGAGGCGGGTCTGCCCTACATCACCATTCTCACCCATCCCACCACGGGCGGCGTCTTTGCCAGCTTCTCCACCGTGGCCGACATCATCATGGCCGAGCCCGGCGCGGTGATGAGTTCGCCGGCGCGCGCGTCATCGAGCAGACCACCCGCGAGAAGCTGCCCCCGGACTTCGGCTCGTCGGAGTAGCAGCTGGCGCACGGCCAGGTGGACATGGTGGTGGACCGCAGGGAACTGAAGGATCGCCTGACGCGCTGCCTGGAGTTCCTGGGAGGGGGTGACGGCAGTGGCCGAGCCGGCTAAGTCGTCCGAGAAGACCAGGCCCTATCACGCGTCCGAGGCCCTCAAGCTGGTGCAACGGCTGCAGGAGCTGCGCAGCCTGCCGGCCTTCCCGGACGGCTACTCCGAGGAGATCAAGAAGATCCAGGAGCGGCTCGATTCTCTTCGGCGCCGAGGTGCAGTCTTCGGCCTGGGACGTGGTTCAGATCGCGCGGCACCAGGACCGGCCGCAGACGCTCGACTACATCGCCCAGATGCTGCCCGATTTCATGGAGCTGAGCGGCGACCGGCTGCGCGGCGACGACGCGGCCATCGTGGGAGGACTGGGGACTCTGGGCACGCGGCGCATCGTGCTCATCGGCCACCAGAAGGGACACACGCTCGAGGAACGCCAGGAGCGCAGCTTCGGCATGGCGAGGCCGGAGGGCTACCGCAAGGCCATGCGTCTTGCCCGGCTGGCCGAGAAGTTCGGACTCCCGGTGGTCACGCTGGTGGACACCGGCGGGGCCTATCCCGGCAAGGACGCCGAGGAGGGCGGGCAGGCAGGAGCGATAGCGTCCAGCATCGTGGTCTTCGCCGGACTCAAGGTCCCCACGGTCACCGTGATCATCGGCGAAGGCGGGTCGGGGGGAGCACTGGCCCTGGCGGTCTGCGACCGGGTGCTCATGCTGGAGAACTCCATATACTCGGTCATCTCGCCCGAAGGCTGCGCGGCGCTGCTCTGGCGGGACTCGGCCGAGGGGCCGAAGGCAGCCGAGGCCCTTCACCTCATCGCCATGGATCTGTTCGAGCTCGGCCTCATCGACGGCGTGATCCCCGAGCCTACCGGCGGGGCCCATACCAATCCCAAGGCTACAGCGAAGCGGGTCATGCGCCAGGTCCAGCTGGCCATCGGCGAGCTCGAGAGACTCGACCCCGACGAGCGGCTCCGCCGCCGCCACGAGAAGTACCTGCGGATGGGCCGCTACAACACCGAGTAGTTGCGGCGCGCGTCGCGCCGAGCGCCTGTGTCGCGCGGCCGCGGGTAACGCCGTGCCGGCCGCGGGTCGCGGCGCCAAGGGCCGCGCCGCGCTGCCTACGCTACCGACTCCAGATAGGGCAGCCAGGCGTCCGGGATCACCCGCTGGACTGCGAGCACGAAATCGCCGGGTACCGGCGGGCGCGGCTTCCGTGAGGGCGACATCCCCACTTCCGAGGGCAGGTAGGCTCCCTTTCTCACGTTGCAGGGCGCGCACGAGGTCACCACGTTATCCCAGGAGCTCACGCCGCCTCGGCTCCGGGGGATGACGTGGTCGATGGTCAGATGCCGCGTGTTGCCGCAGTACTGGCAGCGGAAGCCGTCGCGGGCGAGGATGGCCCGCCGCGACAGCCTGCGGCTGTCGGCGCGGGGGATGCGGACGTAGTGAAGCAGCCGGATGACCAGGGGAGTGACGAACGCGCTCCGCTCCGAGCGGATGAGGCTCGTGCCCGTCTCGACGGCCTCGGCCTTGCCTTTGAGGAGCAGCACGATCGCGCGGTGGATGGAGCAGACATTCATCGGCTCGTAGGTGGAGTTCAGCACCAGGACCTGTCGGGACACGCTCTCCCCTCCCCTTCCGGCAAGCGCCTGGTGCCATTCTAGCCAATCGGGCCGTCGTGCACTGATAGAATCCGGGCATGAAGGACGAGGACCTTTTCAGCGCCCGCCTGAGCGCCGATCTCTCGCAGAACGCTCCGCTCGCCGCCCGTATGCGGCCACGCGCTCTCGAAGAGGTCGTCGGCCAGCCCCATCTGCTGGCGGAGGGTTCATCGCTGCGCGTGGCCATGGAGACCGGCACGGTGGGTTCCATGATCTTCTTCGGTCCGCCCGGGACGGGCAAGACCACGGTCGCGCGTCTGGTGGCCGACGAAGACCGGCGCCGTCTACGAAGAACTGTCGGCGGTAAGTTCCGGGGTGGCCGAGGTGCGCAAGGTCATCGACAGGGCGCGGGACCGGCGGGCGCAGACGGGCCGGCGCACCGTCCTCTTCATCGACGAGATCCACCGCTTCTCGAAAGCGCAGCAGGACGCGCTGCTTCACGCGGTCGAAGACGGCATCGTGACTCTGATCGGCGCGTCGACCGAGAATCCGTATTTCGAGGTCATCCCGGCCCTCATCTCCCGCTGCGAGCTCTACCAGTTCGAGCCGCTGGCAGCGGCCGACATCCGCGCTCTCCTCGGCCCGAGCTCTGGCCGTCAGCCGGTCGGGATCAGGCAAGACCCCGGCCGTGGGCGATCCGGCGCTGCGACCTCATCGCCGAGGCTGCGCTGGGCGACGCCCGCCGGGCCTTCACTCTGCTGGAGCGCTCTCTGGTCCTGGCCCGTGCCAAGGGACTCGAGTCCCTGGACGAGGGGACCGTGGAAGAGGCCGCTCAGCGGAAGCTGGTCCTCTACGACAAGGGCGCCGACGCCCACTACGATGTCATCTCTGCGTTCATCAAGAGTCTGCGGGGGTCCGATCCCGACGCCGCCCTCTACTACCTGGCAGTCATGCTCACCGGGGGCGAGGACCCCAAGTTCATCGCCCGCCGCATGGTCATCTTCGCGTCTGAGGACATCGGCAACGCCGACCCCCGCGCCCTGGAAGTGGCCGTGGCGGTCTCGAGGGCGGTTGAGTTCGTCGGCCTGCCGGAATGCCGCATCAATCTCGCCCATGGGGTCACGTACCTGAGCTGCGCCCCCAAGTCCAACGCTTCCTATCTGGGGGTCGAGGCGGCGCTGCGGGAGGTCGAGGAGCATGGCGCCCAGATGCCCCCGGCCTTGCTGCGCAGCACCGGGTACTCAGGGGCCAAGAACCTCGGGCATGGAGTGGGCTACCACTATCCCCACGATGACGGGGGATACAACGCACAGCAGTACCTGCCCACGGGCCTGGAAGGCCGAGAGTTCTACCGGCCCACCGAGAATGGGCTGGAGGCTCGAATCAAGGAATTCCTGGATCGCCTTCGTACTCTCAGGAAAGAGGGACAGAAGGGCCCCAAATCCTGAGCCTGCGGTCAAGGTTCTCCCGATCTGCGCCGATAGGAAGGATGGTCCTCAAAGCGAACGCCGTCACACGAAAAGGCGGGAAGAGGTTGCTGCTAAGAGTAGAATTGGTGCCGTCAAAAGGTGACGGCTCGAATCGCTTGGTGCTGAGGAAGGGGCGCACGATGGGCGGGTTCTCAAGATTCCTTCTGGGAGGCGCGCTCGGCGCCGTCCTGGGGATACTTTTCATTAGGAAACAGTCGTTGGTCAAACCGGTCATGGCTCCGGAGGTCCCGCCGGCCCCGCCGGCCGCAGTCCCGGTGGCCGCGGCGCCGGAACCGATCGTGCCGGCCGCCGCACCGGTGTTCGAGGCAGTTCCGGTCGTGACGCCCGTGGCCGCACCGGTGGTCGAGGCTGCCCCGGCAGCAGTCGCTCCACCCGCCGTCGAGCCGATGGCGCCCGAACCGGCCCCCGTGGCGGCCCCCGCCCCGGTTGTCGTAGTCCCAGAAACGGTCGTGCCACCTGAGCCGGTCGTGCCACCTGAGCCTGTCGTGGCTGCGGTCCCAGTGTGGGCCGAGCCTGAGCCGGTCGTGGCTACGGTCCCAGTGTGGACCGAGCCCGAGCCTGTCGCCCCACCTGCCGTCGAGCCGGTGATGGAGCCTGTGGCTGCTCCGGTTGTGGATATGGCTCCCCCGCCGCCGGTCGCCCCTGCGGCCCCGGCGTGGGCCGAGCCTGTTGTGGTCGCCGAACCCACCCCAACGGTGGAAGTGCCCGCACCGGAACCCGTCGTCGTAGTGCCGCAAGCGGTCGTCGCGCCGGAACCGGTCGTCACAGCGCCGGAGCCGATCGTCGACGAGAGTCACGCCGCCGCGTGGGCAGTAGCCGGCGTCGCCGCCGGGGAACTTGCTCAGGTCGTCGCGGAACCGGAAGCGCCCGAGGCGGCGCCCGAGGGCGATGTCGAAGTAGCCTTCTCCGCTGCTGTAGAGACGTCCGGGTCGGAAGTGGTGCTGACTCCCCAAGTGCTGGATGAGCCACTGCCCGGCTCCGGTTGGGAGACGTCCGCCGTGTTCGTTGAAGGAGAGATGGAACTCGAGGAATTGCTGCCGGTGATCGCCGACGATGTCCGTCCTTACGAGGGACCTGAGGTGGCGTCGCACGAGCCCGTGCTGGAAGAGGATTGGACGCCGTTGGCCGCGGAGGCCGTCGTTGTGCCGGTGGCTGAGCCGCTCGAGCCTCCCGTGGAGGAGTCCACGGTCGAGGAGGTCGCGGCCGTGTCGAGAGTCGGGTAACCGAGGAGTCGCGGCGGCCGACGAAGTCGTGGTCACACCCGAGGACGTCGCGCCCGAGGCCGCAGAGGCTGAAGCGCCGGCTGCTGAGGAGCCACTTGGTGAGGATCTGAAGTCACGGATCGAAGAGACCAGGCGGCGCATCCGCGAGGAACTGGAGAGGCCATTCGCGGTCGTCGATCAAGACGAGGGTCCTGCGGAAGCGGGAGACCTCGGTGTCGCCGCGACCTCTGCGTACGCCGCTGCTGAATATGTCGCGCCCGAATCGGACGTTGCGCCTACGCCCGTCATCGGGGAACCGATGTATGTGAACGCGGGAGCGACCGAGGCGACCGCCGAGCCGGAAGCGACCGACACGAGCGCTCCGAACGGGAACGGCTCCGATTACGACGCGATGCGGGCTCGGATCGAACTGACAAGAAGCCGGCTGAAGGCCAAGGCTTTCGACGCCATGATGGCTGGGGAGTCGTCTCTGCTGCGGCGTGACCCTGAAGGTACCGCCACACCGCGGAAATCGGTCACCGTGGACAACGAGATCGAGCAGACGGTCGAGAGCACGCTCCGCGAGGAAGACGACTGACCGAGACTGCGGGCTGGAGCAACTCCTAGCTCGATCCGCTGCCGGGTCTGGGCGGGGATGGCATGCCCGCTCCGACTACGCTCAGAATCTAGCCGCCGCCGACCCCTTGGTCGTCTTCGCCCGGGGGCAGGAAGTCGTCTTCCTGATGGGTCGCCCTCGGGACGTGCAGCGGCCGGCGGAAGAGGTTGCGGAGGTCGGTCCAAGGGGCGTCGCGCGACCCTTCGACGATCTCGAGAAAGCCCTTGACCTTGGCGTCGAGATTGTCGACGTGGTGAAGGATCAAGGCCTCGATGGTCTTGGGACGCTTGGGTGAGCCCCACTCGAGCTCTCCGTGATGGCTGACGATGCAGTGGAGCAACTGCTGAAGCTTGACTTCGGGGAAGGACGGCAGCTCTGCCGCCTTCTCGGAAACCAGCATGACGCCCTGGATGACGTGGCCCAGGAACTTGCCGGCATCCGTGAAGTCGATGGTGGTTGTGAACGCAAGCTCGCGGGTCTTGCCGATGTCGTGCAGAAGCGCCGCCGTGAGAAGCAGGTCGCGGTCCACCCGCCCATACTGTTGGGCCACGAATTCGCACATCTCGGCCACCGCCACAGTGTGCTCCACCAGCCCTCCCAGATAGGCATGGTGATAGAGCTTGGCGGCGGGCGCGGTGCTGAATACCTGCAAGAACGCCTCGTCACCGAAAATCAGCTCGAGCAGAGCGCTGTAGTCGTGGTCGTACACCGACCCAATATGGAACCGAAGGAAGCCCTTGAGCTCGTCGACGTCGCGGTAGGTGGATGGGAGGAAGTCCTGGGGTTGAGCGGCGCCGACAGGCGCTGCGGTCACCCTGGTGGCCTCGAGCTGGGGCTTGCCCTGGTATTCCGTCACCCGGGCGAACACGGTCACCAGGTCGCCCACTTTCACCCGGGACTCGACCGAATCCACCTCCCAGACCGTGCAATCGACCGTGCCCGTGCGATCGCCCACCCGTAGCTTGAAGAACGGCTTGCCCTGCCGGGTCTGCCGGGTCTCCTTCGCGGAAAGCAGGTAGATGCCCTCGACGCTGGTGCCCGGGAGCAGGTCGCACACGGCCAGGTGGGTTTCGGGCGGTCGCGATCTCTCGTCGGTCGGGCGGCTGCCGACGGATGCGCCCAGGTCAAGTTGCTCTTCGTTCATACCCGTCCTCGATCGGTGGTCCTCCGTCCCTCATTCTAGCTGAGCGGGAGGACGCTGGAGGAGCCTCGCCGAACCGGCACGGCGGGTCGCCCAGTTTCGGCTCAGTGCGGAAGGAACGGCAGGTGGCTCGCCCCGCGCGCCTTCTTGTTGTAGAAGAAGAGCGCCGGTATGACGGCCGACCCGATGATGACGGCGGCGATGAGGAAGAACTCGCTGAAAACACTGAGGAGAGCCTGCTCGATGGCTGCCCACTTCGCATTCCACTCTGCATCGGAAAGACCTGGGGGGCGCACGATGCTGAGGTCCAACCCCAGGGCCAACGAGTTGAAGCGCCGCACTGCCCAGGAACTGAGCACCGACAGGCCGATGACCATGCCGACCACGCGGGACACCGTCACGATGGCGGAACCCGTGGCCATCCACCTGGCTCCGGCGGCCGCTGTCACCGTTGCCCCGATCGGTCCCACCACCAAGCCGAAGCCGAGCCCACTGATGAGCAGGTCCACGGTCATCTGAAGATTCGTCGGGTCAATAGGCCAGCGGCTGACCAAGAGGTAGCCGCCGCAGGTCACCAAAAAGCCGATGACCGCGGTGGCTCGATAGCCGATGAAGTCTGCCAGCCAACCGCCGATCACTGCCCCCACAGGGATCGCGAGTGTCAGACGGATGAGGAGGAACCCGCTGCCGAGTTCGTTGAAGCCAAAAATGATGTTGGCGTAGAGCGGGATCTCCACCATGCCGATGATGAGCGCCGCTCCCACGAGGAAATGAGCGATGTTGGCCGCGGCGAAGGGCGGCTTGCGAAAGAGGTCCAGCCGGATGAGCGGGCGCTCCACACGCCGTTCGTACAAGATGAATCCGGTGAACGCCACGGCCGCGACCACGAGCCAGGGCCAGTTGACAGGGGAGGGAGGCTGCGATGAGTCGCCCACCATCTGCGTGCCTGTGCCCAGCCCGATGGTGACCCCGGCAAGGGACAGAGCCATCAGGGCTGCACCGACGTAGTCCACGCGGCCCCGCTCCCACCAGTGTCGGCGCGCGGCCGCCGCGACCGGGCTCTCCGGGGCGGCCTCGGCGTCTTGATACGAGGGGGTTCTTCCTGGTCCGAGCAGCCGCCAGCAGAGGGGCGCCAGTATCAGACACAAGGGGATATTGATCAGGAAGATGAGGCGCCAACTCCAGGCCATGGACAATGCCGCCCCGTACAGCGGGCCCACGACCCCTCCTGCCTCCGCCGCTCCGCCGACTATCCCGAGCACCAGACCGCGTCGCGCGAGAGGGAACATGTCGGCCGCCGCGCCCATCGCTATCGGCACCAGCGCCCCGCCCCCGGCCGCCTGGATAACGCGGGCCGCCACGAAGAGGTCCAGTCTTGCAAGAAACACGCAGAGAGCGCTCCCCAGCATGAACAGACCCAGCGCGACCATGGTCGTGGGTCGTCGGCCCCAGACGTCCGCCAGCCTCCCGAAGAGGGGCATGGCGATGGCGTAGCCGAGGAGGTAGGCGGTGATGATCCAGCCGACGTCGTTGAGGCGCTCGACGCTGACGTGGAGCGAGACCATGATCGGGCGCATGACAGTGAGGACCATCGTCTGATCAAGGGCTGCCACGAAGACAGCGGCGCATAGCGCCACCATCGCGAGCACCGCTCCCCGTGAGAGCTTGTTCGGGTCGGCCGGCTTCGGGTCGGCGGTCCGGGAGGTCACGGCTAGATGGGGGGCTGGATGTCTACGTAGACGTCGAGGTTCGAGAGAACGATGCTGCGCCAGATACCCTCAGGCTCGCTCGGGGTGGCCGGTCCGTGCACATCGACCTCGTACACGAAGCTGTCTTCGATACCGATCCAGAGGTCGGTGGGGAACGTGTCGGTGGTGTCAACAGCCCCAGCGATCGCTTCGACCTCGGCGGCCGCCACCTTGCCGGAGATGTGGTAACAGTCGACGCCCCCCTTGGAATCCTGTGCCCTCATACGTGGCGTCGGCGATCCGGTCGAGTATCTGGATGGTGCCCGCGGATAGACTCAACTTGCCGACAGGGCTGGATTCGACGGGGATCGTCTGCCACTTGCCCAGTATCTTCAGGTACTGCGTTTCGCCGACCTGCACGAAGTCGAGAGTCAAAGGGATGCCGCCCTGGGTCACGTCGATGGTCGCCTGCATGTCCCCCTCGGCGTTCACATCCCCGGTGATACGCGAGATCTCCAGTCCGCTGCCCGGCTTGGCGTTGGAGGGCGTGTGGACCTCGTAGACGAAGTGAAAGCCCTGGATCTGCTTCATGGCAGCGGACGAGGCCTTCAGCACAGCTTGGGGGTCGACGTTCTCGCTGCTCCCCCCGCAGGCCGGCAGCATGACGATAGCCAGCCCCAGGAGAAGGGCGGACAAGACGATGAACGGGCGGAGGTGGACGCGTCTCATGGCCTCATTATGCGGCCTGGTAACGACCCGCACAAGCGTCCAGGAGCCTTGGAGGTAGGCCGCGCGCCGCGCCTGCTACAATTGTCGCGTAGCGTCCTTGCCGTCCACAGAGGATCTTGATGGCAGCAGAGAACAGGCACACTCACCCCAACTACTCCTCGGGCGAAGACTACATCCTGGAGTTCCGCAGCTTCAGATACGGTTTCAACAGCATCGATTTCGCCCAGCGGGTGGAGATGGCAGCGGTGGAGTTGGGTCTGGTCCAACCGGGACTGCTGCGTCACGATGAGTGCGCCGACCTGGTGCAGTTGGTGGCCGGCGGCGCCATCGAGTTCCCGGTCAGCTCGCTGGGCGAGTATCTGCTCGAGCGAGGTGAAGATGTGCTCACTCTTCACGGAGAGTGTCTGGTCTACTGGCTGCGCGAGTTGGTGTTCCGCAGCGCCTGGCTCGACTTGAGACTCATCGAGGGCCAGCTCGAAGTCGCGTTCGACGACGAGACCGGATCGTTCGTGTACTTCCCCACGGGACACAGGTCCAGACGCATCGGACCGCCGCCTCATCCTTCCTGGCAAGAGGTAGCGTACACTCGCTGATTCCCGGGATGCCCGTCGCCTCGCTACAGGCCCTGCGTCTGGCCTTCAAACGGTCCTTCACCGGATATTTCCTGGAGATCCAGTCGCCTGGAATCGCCGATCCCACCGAGGCGTTCACGGCCGCGCACGTCTACCTCGCCGCCCTGAAGCAGCAGCTGGGTGAGAAGGAGTTCATGTACCGGCTCGACGACGAGACCACCACTCTGGCCGGACAGGTCGACCAGGATCTCCGGCATCGCTTCGCCGGCCGGGGCGAGCAGCCTGGATTTGACGAGATCGAAGACCGGCTGCGGGAGTGCTTCGAGTACGGGCTGTCGCAACTGCCCAGACCGTGATACTGCTCGTCGATCGGACTCTCGGCCGGTTGGTCCGGTGGCTCCGGCTGCTTGGCTACGACGCGGTCTGGGACCCGCACGCCGGCCCAGCTGAGCTGCTGGTCCGGGCTGAGCAGGAGGGCCGCGTCCTCCTGACCCGCGACACTCTTCTGGTGGAACGCCGGGCCGTGCGCCGCGGCCCCGTGCGAGCTGTGCTCGTACGCGGCGACCTCCTCGCGGCCCAACTCGAACAGCTTCGGACCGAGGAAGGGCTGCACCGGGTGGGGCCGCCTCGCTGCCTGGTCTGCGGGAGCGGGCTCCTGCCCATGACCCCGGATGAGGTGCACGCGCGCGTGCCGCCGTATGTGGCGGCTACGCAGCCCGTCTTCACCTATTGCCCGGTCTGCGACCGGATCACGTGGCCTGGCACGCACTGGGACGACATGCGGCGGCGGCTGGTCGAAGCCGGCTTCGCCGAACCCGCGGAGCCGGGCGGCTGACGCGCCGCATGCGCTCTATACGGTAGAATCCCCGCCTATGACGAGCTTCTTCCAGGATTGGCTGATCCCGCTGCTGGAGAACTACGGCCTGCTCATCGTCTTCCTCACGATGACGGCGGAGAGCGCCTGCATCCCCATCCCCAGCGAGATCGTGGTCCCGTACGGCGGCTTCCTGGCCGCGCAGGGTCACACCGAACTGTGGATGGTGATCGTCGTCGCCACCGCAGCGAACCTCGTCGGCTCGATGATCGCCTACGCAGTCGGTCGCTACGGCGGACGGGCTCTCTTCCTCAGGTACGGACGGTACGTGCTGGTGCGGCCGCACCACCTGGAGAAGGCCGAGCGCTGGTTCGACCGGCACGGGGAGGCGACCGTGTTCTTCACCCGCATGATGCCGGGCGTCCGGACTTTCATCTCTCTGCCTGCGGGGATAGCCCGCATGCCGGTGGGCAAGTTCCTTCTCTATTCAGCCTTCGGTTCGGTCATCTGGAACGCCGCTCTGGCCTGGCTCGGTTACGCAGCGGGCATGGCGGTCGGCGAGGACGCCTGGGCGACGCTGCAAGAGAAGTTCAGCCGCTACAACCACATCTTCTACATCGTGGTGGGCGTTGTCGTCGTGGCACTGGTGGCCTGGGGGGTGTGGCGTTGGCGCAGCCGCCGCGGCAGTTCTTCCGGCAGGACGAGCGAGGACGGAGAGTCGGTGGGGCACGAGGAACTTGACGGACCGGCGTCGGGGTCTGCGACCGAGCCCGAGGGTCCGGCCGATTCCTAGTCTCGAGCGGTCCTAGCTCAGGACTTTGGAGAGGAAGAGCTTGGTCCGCTCTTCCTTGGGATCCACGAGGACCTGTTCCGGCGGACCCATCTCCACGATGACCCCCCCGTCCATGAGGGCAACCCCGTCGGCGGCCTCCTTTGCGAAGCCGATCTCGTGGGTGACGACCACCATGGTCATCCCTTCATGGGCGAGGCGTTTCATCACATCCAGGACTTCGCCCACCAACTCCGGGTCCAGTGCAGACGTCGGTTCGTCGAACAGCATCAGTTTGGGCTTCATCGCGAGCGCCCGGGCGATCGCCACCCTCTGCTGCTGGCCGCCGGACAGCTGCGCCGGGTAGACATCGAGCTTCTCCTTGAGGCCTACCTCGGTCAACAGTATCTCCGCTTCGGCCTCCGCCTGCTTCTTGTCGGTCTTCCTGACCCTGATGGGGGCTTCCATCACGTTCTCGATGGCGGTGAGATGCGGGAAGAGGTTGAAGCGCTGGAACACCATGCCGATCTTGGCGCGCTGGCGGGAGACATCGCGGGGATGCATCTCGTGAAGGACGTTGCCCTTCTCCTTGTATCCCATCAACTCACCGTCGACCCACAGCCGGCCGGCGTCGATCTTTTCCAGATGGTTGATGCAGCGCAGCAGGGTGGACTTGCCACCGCCCGAGGGCCCGAGAAGGACGAAGGTCTCTCGTGGTTTGACCTCGATGTCGATCCCCTTGAGCACATCGAGCCTGCCGAAGGATTTCCATACCTGCTCGGCCTTGACCATGGGCTGCCCCGAGGTGGCAGCGGTGTCGCCGAGGGCGAGGTGGTGTGACGCGTACTCAGAAGTTCCCGGGCTCGTTGACATCGCCCCCCTTCTGCTTCAGTCGCTTGAGCGCCCTCTTCTCCGCTGACTCGGCCTCCTTCTCCCCGAAACCCTTGCCGAAGTGACGCTCGAGGAAATACTGCCCGATCGTGAGGAGGGTGGTGAAGAAGATGTACCAGATGCAGGCCACGAAGAGCAGCGGCATGATCTTGAAGTTCTGCGAGTAGATGGTCTGGACGTTCGTCAAGAGCTCGCGCCCGGAGATCACCGCGACGAGCGAGGTCGTCTTGAGCATCGAAATGGTTTCATTGCCCATCGGCGGGATGATCACCCGCATAGCCTGGGGCAGGATCACGCGGCGCATGGTGAGCCCCGGAGACATCCCCAGGGATTGGGCGGCTTCGTTCTGGCCCCTGTCCACGGAGATGATGCCGGCGCGTACCAATTCGGCAGCGTAGGCGGCCTCGTTCAGGCCAAGTGCGAGGATGGCGGCCACGAAACCCCCGATGAGGCGGTTGGTTTCCATACCGCCGAAAGCCAGTCCGGTAAAGGGCAGACCCAGGAACAGATTTGGATAGAGGATCCCGAAGTACCCCCAGATGAGGATCTGCACGAACACCGGGGTCCCACGAAAGAACCAGATGTATAGCCAGGAAAGTCCCGAGAGCACGTAGTTGTCGGACAGCCGCATCACGGCAAGGATCGTCCCGCCGATGATGCCGATGACCATGGCCACGAACGTGAGCTCTAGAGTCCTGAGGGCACCCTCCAGGATGATCGGCCGGAACAGGTAATCGCCGATGGTGTCCCACTGGATCGCTTCGTTCTTCGCCAGCGAATAGATGAGCGCGACGAAGATGTAGACGATGACGACCGAGGCGATCCAGCGGCCCCAATGTCGGATTGGGACCGCTTTGATCGCCTCGGGTCGCTCGTGATGCCCGCCGGAGCCGCGGTCGTGGTTGACTACTTGCGGCGCATCTAAGAATTCTCTATCAGCGGATGCCACGTGGCCTATCTATCACATTCCAAAGTCTGGGCCCGCGTTGATGGTGGCTTTCTCGATCGGCACGATGCCGTAGTGGTCGATGATTGTCTTGTAGGTGCCGTCATCCATCAGCGCTTGGAGGGCCTTCTGGATGGCGTCACGCAGACCGTCATTGCCTTTCAGGACTCCGATGCCGTCCAGTTGAGGCTTCCAGTCCGCAACGGGCGGGTTAGGGTCGACCACTATCTCGAACGTCGCGCCGTCGTCAGTGGTCATCGCGATGTAGGCCCCCGTCGAGGCGTCGGTGAGGTCGCAGACGACCTTGCCGCTTTGAACCGCCAACAGCGCGGCCGGCTGATCCGGGAACTCGCTGATGGTTATCTCGGGTTTGCCCTCAGCCTTGAACTGCTCGTTCAGTGCCGCGAGCGCGGCCGCCTGCGTGGTTCCCGCCTCAGCGGCGACGGCCTTGCCAGAGAGATCCGCGAAGGTCTTCAACTTCTCTGGGTTGCCCTTCTTGACGAGCATCGCCGTCCCGTCCTGGGCGTAGTTGACAAAGTCGACGAGCTCCTGCCGCTCCGCGTTGTCGTACATGGCCGACATCGCGACGTCGTAGTTGCCCGCCTGGATCCCCACGAGGATGCCGTCGAACGAGGCCATGATGAACTCGAACTTGACGCCCAGCTTGGCTCCCATGGCCTGCGCGAGATCGTAGTCGAAGCCGGTGAACTGTTCAGTCTCGCCTACGAACATCTCCCACGGCGGGTAAGGAGCGTCACTCGCCACCTTGATGACACCACCCTTATACTTGTCTGGCAGCATCCCAGCGAGTTCTTCGTCGACCTCGATATCGGCGACGATCTTGTTGATGTCGTAATCCCCGGCCGTGGTCTCCTCGTCACCGCAAGCCGTGACGATTGGGATGAGTATCAGGGCCAACATCATCACGACGATCAATAGGACATGATTCTTCTTCAAGTACCCCACCTCCTGGATTCTCCCGGGTGTTTCGCCCAGCCGCGGTTGCCTTCCTTGCCGGGCCCCGGCCCCGTATGGTCATACTGCACAATGAATTCATACCACGACGGCCCCCTTGTGTCTAACGATATGCGGCTGCAAAGGCTGCAAAGGTATACTTCCCCCCTTGGTCCCGGGGGAACTGACCCCGGGTGTTGACGATGCGGAGCACGCGATGAGCCCCAACAGCGATTCGATATCCGTCGGTTCCCTGCCCTGCGACTCCGGCCTTTTCCAGGAGCCCGAGGGAGGAGTCGTGCGCTGCACGTTGTGCCCCCACTTCTGCATGATCGCGGAGAACGCAGAGGGATTATGCAGGGCGCGAGGGGTGCGCGACGGCCGAATTGTCAGTCTCACCTACGGTCGTCCGGCAAGCGTGATCAGCGACGAGATCGAGAAGAAGCCGCTGTTCCATTTTCACCCTGGTACCCGGGCGCTGTCGCTGGGGTGCTACGGCTGCAACGTGCTCTGCTCTGGGTGTCAGAACTGGCAGATCTCGCACGCCAACGCGCGCAACGAGACGGCCCGCCTCTCGGAACTCTCCCCGAGGCCGCCGTGGCTCTGGCCAAGAAGCACAAGCTCTCGGGTGTGGCCTTCACCTACAACGACCCGGTAGTGTGGATCGAGTACGTGCACGACGTTTGTGCGGCGTTCAAGCAGGCGGGGCTGTACACCGCCTTCATCACCGCCGGCTACATGACCGAAGCGGCCCTGGACTACGTCGCTCCGGTGGTAGAGGCCTTCAAGTTCGATCTCAAGGCTCCCGACGGCGCGAGGGATGGGCCAGGTTCACCAAGGTCAAGGACCCCTCACCGGCGCTGGCCGCGGCGGTGCGTGCCCAAGAGGAGCACGGCTGCCACGTGGAGGTGGTGTCCAATCTCGTGCCTGGGCTCAACGACGACGACGCGAGCATCAAGGCCATGGCAGGGTGGGTGCTTCGACGCTCTTGGGCCCAAGACACCCTGGCACGTCACCCGCTTCTTGCCCGAGTTCGAGCTGTCCTACCTCCCGCCGACGCCCATCAAGACCCTCGAGCGCGCGGTCGTCCTCGGCAAGGCGCGAGGGTCTGCAGTTCGTGTATGTGGGGAACGTCCCCGGACATCCGGGCAGGGATACCATCTGTCCCGTCGTGCGGTCGGACCGTCATCGAGAGGGATGAGCAGCGGGCCCAGAACGTACTGGTGAAGGATGGTCGCTGTGCCGCGTGTGGGGAAGACCTCAATGTGGTAGATGGGTGGGAGTGAAGAAGATATGATGCGAGGGTCCATGACCGCTCAGCAGCAAACCCCACGTTCGTCTGTGCTCTCCCTGGTCATTCCCGGGCGGCCGGAATACGTCGCCCTCTGCCGCCTGGTGGCCGGCGCGCTCGGCACGCGGGATTCCCTGGACGGGGAGGTCGTCGCCGACCTCAAGGTCATGGTGACCGAGGCCTGCAACTGCCTGCTGGCAAGAGACGACTGCAGCGGCGCGCGCGAAGGCGGGTCGTCTGCGGGACCCGCGGGCTCCATACGGATGGACTTCGATCCCGTCCCGACACGTTCGTCATCAACGTGTCTTCTCCTCTCAGCGAGGCGACCTCATCTCGTGGCTCGAAGACCTGTCCCCCCACCAGCGAGGCCGGTATCGGGCTTACGATCATGCGTGCCCTGGCGGATGAGATGGTCGAAATGGACGCCGGACCCGACGGCACGGTGCTCTCGTCTGACCAAGCGGCTACCCGCGTAGTTCTGCGGGGCGCGCCGGGGCCGGCGCCAAAGGGCACCATGCTACACTGAACGGCCATGAGCCCGGCCGATCCTCGAAGAAGACGGTTCGCGGCGAGGGGGTTCACCTTGGCCGCGGCACTCGCCATCTTCCTGGCGGTGCTCTTGTCCACGGACGGCGGGGCCGCGGGTGTGGCGGCGGGGGCTGCGGGTGCCGCGGAGGCAGAGGTCGGCGCACTCTCGGTGACCATGGATCGCGCCCTCACCCTTCTCGGCGAGACCACCGGGATGGTGGTTTCCGGTGAGGCTCTGGCGGAAGTGGGCGCGGGCACCACACTGGCCGTCCGCATCTCCGGACCGGCGACTCTTGCCCAACTACAGCAGGCCGTGCCCGCCTTGTCGGAGGTGGGTAGCTTCAGTGTCGCCGCCGATTCGTTGCCCGATGTAGCACGGCCTCTTCCCACGGAGATCCATCTACCCCTTCCCCTCACCAGTCTTCCGAGGACTCCCGGAGCATATCGCGTCACGGTCTACGCACGATCGGGGTACGTCCTCCTTGCGACCGGCAGCACATGGATGGGTAGGGTGGCGCCTCGAGAGGACCCCCTGGATCTGGCGTTCGTCTGGCGGGCGGAACTGGGGGTGCATCGCGACCGGGAAGGGGTGTTCTTCGACCGGGTGCTCGAACAGGCCTGCTCCTCCACCGCTCCCGGCGGCCTGTCGGCCCTGGTCGGTCTGGCAGGGCGATTCCCGCAGTGGCGTTTCGGTCTCGCTATCGAGCCGGTGCTGCTGGCTCAACTGCGGGACATGGCCGACGGCTACGACCGCGCCGACGGCGCGGGCGCCGTGGCCGCGGTGGGGTCGGACGATCCGGCGGCGCAGAGCGCGGCCTCCGTACTGGCCGGACTCGTGGAGGTGGGCGCGAACGACGCCGTAGAGGTGGGGGTGAGTCCCTTTGCCGGGCCTGACCTGGATATCCTGGCCACCCAGGGCTGGCGAGACGGCTTCGAGCAGATCCAACTGGGCAAGCAGGAACTGATCCAGACGATGCGCTTGGGGTTACCGCCGGCAGGTGCATGGTCTCCCGGACTGGACCTGAGCAGCAGCGGTCTGGGTGACTACGGCAAGGCTTCCATCGACCACGTGCTGGTCGATGCCGAGGTGGCGACGTCGCTCGCCGAGCCGCCGAGCGAGGACGCGGTCGCGGTGCGGGCCCGCAACGACCAGAGCGATCGGGTCACGCTGGTCTTGGCTGACAGCACGCTCCGCGAGCTCATAGCCGCCCCCTGGGACCCGGCCGTCCTCTTCGCCGGCATCGCCAACGTGCTCGCGTCGGCCGATCGCGGCGCTCTCGTGCTCACCCAAGACCCGGAGTTCACGCTGCCTCCGTCGGCGTACGTCGAAGCCATCGGAGAAGAGCTACGCAAGTACCCGTGGGTCCGGACCCAGACCATGAGCGACCTGCTCGCATCACATCCTCCCGATTCCCGTCCGGTGCTTCTCAGCAGGGAGACCGCACCCCCAACCGGGTACATCGCCGAGACGATCTTCGCGGCGGTGAAGGAAGCTCATGCGCTCGTGGACGACTTGGCCGCGGCGGCCGAGCCGGTAAGCCTTCCGCTTGAAGCGGCCCGCCGCTCGTTGTTCGTGGCCGAAAGTCGCTGGTGGTCGCGGAGCGGGGTCAGCCCCAAGGAGGCGAGCGCCGGTCTGGGATATGCCGTGGATGCTGGGGCGATCGCGGAGGGCGAACTGGAGAAGATCGATCTGCCGCGGGTGGCCGACGGGTTGATCCTCGGCCGGGAGGGCGAGCTGAAGGTGGTAGCCGAGAACGGGACCGACTACGACGTGACGGCCGAACTGCGGCTGAGTGGGGAAGGTCTGGACTTCCCGCAGGGCGAGGTCGTGCACGTGGAGTTGGCCCCGGGGGGCAACGAGATAGCGGTGCCCGTCAGGGGCGAGGGATCCTCCGAGGTCAGGGCGGCGCTGCTCGCCGGCGATACCGTGCTCGGAGAGGCCGTAGGTCGGCTGCGCTTTGTCACCCTGGCGAACGTCCTACCGTGGACGATCCTGGCGATAGCGGTCATAGGGGGTGTCGTCCTCGCCCTGCTGTACAGGCGGCAGCGGAGGCGTCGGCGTCCCGCGTGATCTCCGGTAGCGCGACTGTAGGCGCAGCCCGTAACTTTCTGGTCCCCTCTTCGTTAAAGGTCGTATGAGAGTAGCCATATTCATATTCTTCCTCCTGGGATTGGCAGCTTTCCTCATCGCCGACGGGATCGGCATGTATGGAGCTCACCAGGCCGCGGCCGACTTCACGGCCGACGCGGCCCAGCGGGCCGTGCAGGCCTACAAAGACACCGGGGGCAGTGAAGTCGCCGTGCAGGCGGCTATCCAGGTGCTGGCCGTGGATGCCGGGGTGGAACTGGTGGACGTGAGCTACCACAAAGGAACCACGCAGTGGTATGAGGTGACCGCGCGGGCAGCTGGCACCAGCTACTTCCTGAAATACCTGCCTGTCATCAAAGACCGACTGGTCCAGGAGTCACGGGCGATCGCCCACTTCTAGGGGCCCGGCGCGGCTCCACGTCTATGCGCGCCTTCTGACTACGTGCAGCGCGGCCGGCCGTCGGCCGAGGTGGCGGGGGCCAAGCACTCGGCTCTTCCGCGCTCTTCGATCGGCATGTAGGGACGCTCGCCCTGGCCCATGTAGACCTGGCGTGGGCGGTAAAGCGCACTGCCGGAGTCGTGCACCTCTTTCCAGTTGGCGATCCAGCCCGGCATGCGGCCCATGGCGAACATCACCGTGAACATGTTCACCGGGATGCCCATGGCCCGCAGGATCACGCCGGAGTAGAAGTCCACGTTGGGATACAGGCGGCGTTCGATGAAGTAGGGGTCGCTCAGGGCCACGTCTTCGAGCCGCTTGGCGATCTCGAGCAGGGGGTCGGTGCTCCTTGACCTTGCGCGAGCAGCTTGTCGGCCGTCTCCTTCATGATGCTGGCCCGAGGGTCGTAGCTCTTGTAGACCCGGTGGCCGAAGCCCATCAGGCGGAGTGGGGAGTTCTTGTCCTTGACCCGCGCGATGTAGTCCTTGAGGTCCACATTGTTGTCGTGCAGGTCACTGCAGCATCTCCACCACCGCAGCGTTGGCGCCGCCGTGGAGCGGGCCCCAGAGGGCGCAGACCCCGGCCGCGCAACTGGCGAACAGGTTGGCTCCCGACGACGCCACCATGCGCACCGTGCTCGACGAGCAGTTCTGCTCGTGGTCGGCGTGCAGGATGAGGATCAGTTGCAGCGCGGCGACGGTCTCCGGGTCGGGCTCGTAGTCCCCGAAGGGGATCGAGAACATCATGTGCAGGAAGTTCGTGCAGTAGTCGAGGTGCGGCTTGGGGTAGACGATGGGCTGGCCGATGGAGGCCTTGTAGGCCGCGGCGGCGATGGTCCGCAGCTTGCTGATGAGGCGGGCCGCCGCCAGATCTGGAAGGTGGCGGGGCTCTCCATCTCCATCAGGCTCGGGCTCGTAGCAGCTCATCGCGTTGATCATGGCGGACAGGATGGCCATGGGGTGGCCGGTGGAGGGGAAGCCGTCGAAGTGGTGGTAGAGCCCCTCGTGGATCATCTCGTACTTGGTGAAGAGGCCGCTCCAGCCTTGAGCTGCTCGCGGGTGGGGAGCTCGCCGTAGATGAGCAGCCAGCAGGTCTCCACGAACGTGCTTCTTGGCGGCCAGTTGCTCGATGGGGATGCCGCGGTAGCGCAGGATGCCCCTCTCGCCGTCGACGAAGGTGATGGCCGATGAGCAGGAGCCCGTGTTGATGTAGCCCTCGTCGAGCGTGATGTGTCCGGTGGCATCCCTCAAGCTTAGAGATATCGAGGGCCCGTTCGCCCTCGGTCCCCACGACAACAGGGAGATCGTGGGCCGCGCCCTCGATGATGAGTCTGGCGGTGTCTGTCATGCACTGCAGTACCTTCCTCGTCTCCCACAGCCTACTGGGCCGTGCTCAGTCCCTGCAGACGAGCGCGCCCAGGCGCTCGGTCAGGAACAGGTTCTCTCGATAGTCGACCGGGCAATCGATCACCGTCATGCCCGTGCCTCGCTATCGCCGCGCGCAAGGTCAGGTAGCAGGTCCGCGGCTTTCTCGATCCGGTAGCGTTAGCTCCAAAGCTCCTCGCATACAGCGCGAAATCGGGATTATCGAAATGTACACAGCTCGTGCGGCCCAGCTGGCAGACCTGCTTCCACTCGATCAGCCCGTAGGAGGAATCGTTCCAGATGAGCACGACGAAGTGCAGGCCGAGCCGCACAGCCGTCTCGAGCTCCTGGGAGTTCAGCATGAAGCCGCCGTCTCCGGTGACGGCCACGACGGCCTGGTGGGGATGCACGAGGCGGCCGCCAGCGCCCCGGGAAGGGCGATCCCCATGGCTGCAAAGCCGTTGGAGACGATGCAGGTGTTTGGCCGCTCGGCCTGGTACAGGCGGGCCAGCCACATCTTGTGGGCCCCCACGTCGCTGATGACGATGTCGTCCGGCCCAAGCGCCGGCGCAGGTCGTGGACGATCTTCTGCGGTTTGACCGGAAAGCCCTCGTCGTCGGCGCGGCCCGATCTCCGCCAGCAGGTGGCGGCGGGGGGTGCCGGAGGGGCGGTGGCGGTGACGGCAGAGCGCACCGTCAGCCCGGCGATGCCGGCCCCGATGTGCCCGACGAGTCCTCCGGCGACGATGTAGTGCTCGTCCACCTCGGCCGCGGTGCGGAAGTGGATGTGCGCGACTTGCTGAGACTCGCGGCGCCACAGGTAGGGGTGGTACTCGACCATGTCGTAGCCGACGCATATGACCAGGTCGGCCTGCTTGAAGCCACAGTAGTTGTAGTCGTTGGACTGCAGCCCCGCAGTGCCCAGCAACAACCGGTGCGACGCCGGCATGACTCCCTTGGCCATGAACGTGGTCACTACGGGGATGTTGAGGGTCTCGGCGAAGTTCACCAGTTGGTCGGCAGCCCCCGCGCGGATGACCCCGTGTCCCGCCATGACGAGCGGGCGCTGGGACGGCGTCGATCAGCTCGCGTCATACCTGCAGCGCGACAGGATTCGGGTACGGGAGGCAGCGGGCTCTGCCTGCGCAGCGGCAGGCGCTCGGGCAGACCTCCATCTCGGCCACGTTCTGCGGCAACTCGATGAAACAGGCGCCCGGGGTCTCCGCCTCGGCGAGCTTGAAGGCCTTGCGCACGATCTCCGGGATGGTCTCCGGGGTGCGGACCTGGGCGCTGTACTTGGTGATGGGCTCGAAGAGATCCACGAGGTCGATCACCTGGTGGCTCTTCTTGTGGAGCCGGGTGGTGGGCGCCTGGCCGGAGATGGCCACGAGGGGAGCCATGTCCATGTTGGCGTCGGCCACGCCGGTGACCAGATTGGTCGCGCCCGGTCCCAGGGTCGAGAGGCAGACACCGGCCCGGCCCGTCAGACGGCCGTAGACGTCGGCCATGAAGGCCGCGCCCTGCTCGTGGCGGCTGGTGACAAAGCGGATGCTTGCTGGACGAGAGCGAATCGACCAACTGGAGGGTCTCTTCCCCGGGCACTCCGAAACGTACTCGACGCCCTCGTTCTCCAGACAACGAACGAAAAGATCGGCGGCTTTCATACCGTCACCCCCGGCTCGGTCACACGTGGTGCTGGTCAGAAGCATTGTGCCACCTGGGGAGTCTGCCCGTGGTCCTCGGCTTGCGGGAAGGGCTCTCGTCGGGGCCGCCGTCCGTAGAATATAGAATCTAGATTCTATGGTCAAGTGCTCCTCGATGGGCCTTTCCTGGTGCTAGAATCGAGGCGTGGCCGAGACCGTACATGCCGTCAAGACGCTCCGTGCCAGCAGCGCAGCCCGACTCTCTGGAGCGGATCCTGAGAGCCGCCGAGGCGCTGATCAAGAGCAAGGGGTACGAAGCGCTGACCGCGGCCGAGGTAGTGCGCCGCTCGCACACGTCCATCGGGACCCTCTACGCCCGCTTCGGGGACAAGACCGCCCTTCTTCACGCCGTGCAGGAGCGGGTCCAGGCCCGCGAAGAGGCGATCATGCGCGCCAGGCTGGCGAAGGTCGACTGGGACGCGCTCTCGCTCGAGGAGACGGTGCGACAGGCTGGTCGAGATCAAGCAGGATCGCCACCGAGGGCGACGATAGTCTGTTCGAGGCCTTTGTGGTCCACGGGGCTACCGATCCCGTGGTGCGCGCAGCAGGGCTACAGCCACAAGGCGCAGGTCGAGGGCCTCGAGATCGAGATCCTGATGCGGCCACGCCGGCCAGATCGGCCATTCGGACCCCGAGCGGCGCCGCCCGGGTGGCTTCCCGGCTTGGCCAGGCGGCCCAGGAAGAGATACGTGCAGCGGTCGCTCTCCGGGGTGTCTCTGCCGACCGCGGCCTCGCCGGACCTGCTGTCTGCAGCGGTTGGCCGACGTGATCATCGCCTATCTGAAGAGTACCCAGCCCGTCGCGTAGCAGCCGGCGGCGTCTGCCTCTGTTGACCATCCTGGCCGGTCGCCCATGTCCCTCCGGCTGGCCGCTCGAGTGGTGTTACACTTCGACTGAGATGGAACGCTGGCGCACACACCTGCTGCGGGAGACGATCGACCCGAGCAGCATGCTGCATCCAGGGCAACCGCGCCTGCGCCCTGGGCGCTCTCGACGCCGGAGTCCGCTTCTTCGCCGGGTATCCCATCACCCCCAGTTCCGAGATCATGGAGGCCATGGCCGTACGAGCTGCCTCGCGCGGGCGGGGTGTTCGTTCAGATGGAGGACGAGATCGGCTCTATCTGCGCCTGCATCGGGGCGTCGCTGGCCGGGCAGCTGGCGATGACCGCCACCTCGGGCCCCGGCTTCTCCCTCATGCAGGAGGCCATCGGCTACGCGATCATGGTGGAGGCGCCGCTGGTGGTCGTCAACGTCATGCGGGCGGGGCCATCGACCGGGCCGCCCGACCGCTCCGTCGCAGGGCGACGTGATGCAGGCCCGCTGGGGCACCCATGGGGATCATCCGGCCATCGTGCTCGCCGCCTCCAACGTGGCCGACATGTACCGGCTGACCATGGCGGCGGTCCGCTTCGCTCAGCGCTTCCGCACGCCGGTCATCCTGCTGGCCGACGAGGTGGTGGGTCACATGCGCGAGAGCTTCTCCCCCGAGCTCGTCGGCCGCTACCGTCTGACGAGCGGCGACTTCGACTTCACCCCGGGCTACTCCATCCCGATCTTGTGCGCGAGGTGCATCCCCCGCACGTGCTGGGCTCGGAGAAGCCATCCCCACGTGACGGGGCTCATCCACGACGAGACCGGGTTCCCCACCAACGACCCGAGAAGAGCGAGGAGTTCCTGCGCGAGCTCTACGACAAGGTGGCCAACCACCGGGACGAGCTGTGCCTGTACGACGTCAAGAACGAGGGCAAGGGCCGGGTGTGCATCGTCGCCTACGGGTCGTGCGCCCGCAGCGCCCGGGCGGCCTGGAAGCTGGCCGAGAAGGAAGGGCTTGCAGGTGGAGGTGCTCCATCTCTACACCCTTTTCCCCCTGCCCGTGGAGATCATCCAGACGGTGGCCCGGCGGGTGGAGTTCATGCTCATCCCGGAGCTGAACCTGGGGCAGTACGCGCGCGAGGTGCGCAAGATGGCCGAGAACTGGACCACCGTCATCAGCATGGGCAAGATCGACGGCACCCTGATCACGCCGCGTGAGATCCTCGACCGGGTCACCGAGCTGGTCGGCAAGTACGAGAGCGTGTGCTGACGGCCCTGCGCGATAGAACAGTTCCTCCACACCGAGCGGCTGCCGCACATCTGGTGCCCGGGCTGCGGCATCGGCATCGTGACCGGTGCCTTCCTGCGGGCCGTGGTCGACCTCGGGCTTAAGCGCGAGAGGACCGTGGTGGTGGGCGGCATCGGCTGCTCCAGCCGGGCCGCGGGCTACATCGACCTGGGCACCGTCCACGCCATCCACGGGCGGGCGCTGGCCTTCGCCACGGGCATCAAGATGGCCCGGCCCGACTTCACCGTGGTGGTGCTGACCGGCGACGGCGACGGCGCCGCCATCGGCGGGTAACCACCTCATCCACGCCTGCCGGCGGAACATCGACCTCACCTGCATCCTCTTCAACAACCAGATCTACGGCATGACCGGCGGACAGATCTCCCCCTTGATGGATGTCGGCGATCGGGCGACCACCGCGCCCTACGGCCAGGTGGAGCCGCCCTTCGATCTCTGCCGGCTGGCCGAGGCGGCGGGAGCGAGCTTCGTGGCCGAGGGCACCGCGGCCAACATCAGCCCGCTGGAGAGGCTGATCAAGCAGGGGATCCAGCACCACGGGTTCTCCTTCATCGAGGCGGTGGTGCCCTGCCCGACCGAGTACGGCAAGCGGAATCCGCCCGCCGGCGCGTGTCGCCATGCTGGACGACGAGCGGGCTCGCTCGGTCTCGGTGACCAAAGCGGCGCGAAGCTGTCTCCCGAGGAGCTCGAGGGCAAGATCGTGACCGGAGTGCTGCACCACGACCCGGACTGCGCCGGAGTTTCAAGCGACCTACGCGGCTGTCGCCGCGCAGGCACAGGAGGCCGCGCAGCGAAGCCGCGGCGTCGCCGGGTGGCGGCAGTGCCCACCGATGAGCCGGCGGCCGCATGCGGTCTGCCGGCCGACCTGGCCGCGTCAGTGCAGCCGATCCTGACGGCCGGCGGACCGGACCAGGGCGAAGCTAAGGACGATACATCGGTCGAGCGGGCCGGCTCGTCCGCGCGATCCGCCGAGAGGCGCTCTCCGAAAGGTCGAGGCCTGCCTGCGCGGGATGTCGAGCCCCCTGACACGGTCGGGCTCCCGTGCGAGGGCGGAGAATGAACTCGGGCACGGGGCGTGCAGGTCTTCTCGCCGATCGCGACCTGGTGGAGGTGCGCTTCGGCGGCAGTGGCGGCCAGGGGGTCATCCTGATGGGCGTCATCCTGGCCATGGCGGCAACGCGCGATCACCGGTACGTGGTGCAGACCCAGTCCTACGGTCCCGAGGCCCGAGGCGGCTACAGCCGCAGCGACGTGATCATCTCGCGACAAGCCTGTCGACTACCCTGAGCTCGAAGAGGCCGACCTTCTCGTGGCGCTCTCCCAAGCAGCGGCCGACGAATACGTAGAGGTGCTCCGTCCGACGGCGTTCTCGTCTACGACTCCGAGAACGTGAGGGACCCTGCCGCCGTTCGCGGGCCGCAGCTTCGGCATACCTTTCACCCGGCTGGCAGCGGAGGAGACGGGACGAGCGCAGACGGCCAACATCCTGACGCTGGGCGCGGTGGCTGGCATCACCGGAGTGGTCACCACGGGATCGCTGCGCAAGGCGGTGCTGGCGATGGTGCCTGCCGGCACCGAGGAGGTGAACACCAAGGCGCTCGCCCGCGGACTGGCGCTCGACGCCGCCGAATGGTGTGACGTCGCCGACCCGCGAAGGGAGACATCGTGATCGTTGCCGGTATCGATGTCGGGGCGAAGAACGTCCACGTCGTCTTGATCGAGGAGGGCCAGTGTCATCGCAAGGCGGCGGTGGCCTCGGGCTTCGACCACGAGGAATCGGCCGAGCGTGGCCTGGCGGAGGCCGCCCGGCTGGCAGCGAGTCGAGCGGACTGCGATCGGCGCGATCGCCGCGACCGGCGCGGGGCGGAAGGCGCTGCCGTCCGCAGGCCGAGCAGCCTACCGAGGTGGCGGCCGATGGCCGGGGCGCCGCGGCCCTCTAGCCCGGCGCCCGCACGGTCATCGACGTCGGTGCCGACGAGGCCCGGGCCATCCGGCTGGACGCCGGGGGCAAGGTGGTCGACTTCGCCATCAACGAGAAGTGCGCCGCCGGGGCGGGCGCCTTCGTGGAGGCCATGAGCCGCGCGCTCGAGATGGCGCTCGACGACTTCGCCCGGGCCTCGCTGGATTCCACCCAGACCATCCCCATGAACGCCCAGTGCACGGTGTTCGCCGAGTCGGAGGTGGTGAGCCTCATCCACGCCAACACCGCCCCTGCCGACATCGCCCGCGCGGTGCACGACGCCATGGCCAGCCGGGTGTCGGCCATGGTGCGGCGCATCGGCGTCGAAGACCCGGTGGTGCTGGGAGGCGGGGCCGCTCTCAACGTGGGATTCGTCAAGTCACTGTCTGAAGCGCTGGGAGGGGTGGAGGTCCAGGTGCTTCCCGATGCGGAATATCTGGGTGCCCACGGGGCGGCGCTGATCGCCTGGGATGCCGCCGGCACCGCGTAGAGGGGACGCTAGCCCAAGAGCTTGGCCAGAGCGCCGCTGAGGGCATCTCGGTCGGCCGCACCCAGGGTGCCCACCTGTCTCTGGATGAGCCGGTCGTCGAGGGTGAAGAGCTTCATCCGCACGAGCGATGGGGCGGGCAATCCTGCCGTCTCGCGGTCGGTCAGCAGCACGTCGAGGGGCCAGGGTGCATGAGAGGCGCTTGTCACCATCGCCAGCACGCTGTGCCCCGCGGGAACCCCGAATTCTTCGCGCTGGGAGAGGACCACGGCCGGGCGCCGCTTCTGTCTGTCCCGATCGGTGAAGGGGAAAGGGACGACCACCACCGCCCACCGATCAAAGCTCACGGTAGGCCTCGTCGTCCTCGTCACTGGCCCACTCCGCGAGAGTCGGCTCGAGGGCGCGGGCGAACTCCATGTCGATCGGAGTCCACTTCCTCAGAGTCACGGCTCCGCTGTCGCTGACCTCGAAGGCGAGCATGTCTCCCGCCGACAGGTCGAGCGTCTCGCGCACGGGGGCCGGGATCGTCGTCTGGTTCTTGCTCGTCAGTTTGCTCACCGCCGTTCCCATAAAGGCTTCTCTCCTGTGCGTAAGGGAGTAATGCAACCCTTACGCACGTTACCACATTACCCGTTCACCGTAGGCGAGGGGCGGCAGGCGAATGCTCGCCGGTCGCAGGGCCGTGCACCCTCCGTCTTTGGTCCGAGCCTGGACCCCCTGTAGTACACTAGCCCGGCTATGGAACAGACTCAGGCATCCCCCGAAGAGACGCAGCATTTTTGGAGATGGAGCGAGAAGAGCTGGCAGGCTCCGGACCTCGACTGGCGGGCGGCCTCAGCGGTCACGGTCGGCATCGACGTAGGTTCGGTGAGCTCTCAGGCCGTGCTGCTGGCCGACGGCAGGCTGCTCTCCTTCTACTCCACCCGCACCGGCTCTTCGAGCCCCGACAGCGCGCTGCGCGTCTTCAGAGGGGCCGGCGAGCCGGTCGGCGCTCACGCTGGACGACGTGAGCTACTGCGGTGGGCACGGGCTACGGCCGGGTGAACGTCCCCTTCGCCGAGCGCACCATCACCGAGATCGCCTGTCACGCCCGGGGCGCGAACTTCATGGCCGGGCCCGAGCGTGCGCACCATCCTGGACATGGGCGGCCAGGACTGCAAGGTCATCCGCTGCGACGAGCGCGGCAAGGTGCTGAACTTCATCATGAACGACAAGTGCGCCGCCGGGACGGGCCGGGGCATGGAAGTCATCGCCGACGTGCTGTCGGTGCCCATCGAGGACATCGGCGCGGCGCTCGTTCGAGATCGACGAGGAGCCGCCGCCGGTCAGCAACGTCTGCACCGTCTTCGCCAAGTCGGAGGCCACCATCGCTGCTGCGGGCCGGCTGGAGCGTCGACCGGGTGCTCGCCGCCTACTGCGCGGCCATGGCGCAGCGGGTGGCCGGCCTGATCGAGCGCATGCAGGTGGAGCGGGAGTTCTTCATCACCGGCGGCATCGGCAAGAACATCGGGGTGACCAGGCGCATCGAGCGGCTGATCGGGGTGGAGGCCGTCAAGCTGCCGGCGGACTCGGTGCTCGACCCGCAGATCGCCGGCGCGCTGGGCGCGGCGCTCTTCGCCCACTCGCTCCACCGCAAGGCGAGAAGGAGAAGCGGCCGTCGATGATAGCCAACTACGGCTACGAAGACGGCTCCGGCTTCTACTACATCACCATCGATGGCGACATCTGCGCGCCGTGCAGCGAGCACGGTTGCGTGACGCGCCTGCCCGCAGGGGTATATGCTGATCGAGATGGACGACTACGATGACTATCGTGGCCGTGGTGGTCGGAGGTGCCCGCAAGCGGCTGCGCGAGCTCTGCTCCACCTGCAAGGGGCAGAACGGCGGGCGGCGGCGCCGAGCCAGCGGCTGCCGTGCACCGACGCCTGCCCGGCGGGCGCGCTGCGCCACAGCTGGTGATGGCAGGCACTGGTGACGTCGCGTACGTGGACGGCGCTGGCGTGTCAGCGTCGAAGCGCGGCCGACCCTCCTCGAGGCCTGCGACCGGCCGGCGATACGTTCCCCGGTCTGTGCTCACTACCCGGCGCTCGGCTGCGGTGCCTGCGCTATGGGCGGGGATCGCGCCGCTGGTGCGATGTCGCCGAGTGCGGGCTGTGTGCGTCCGGTGCGGGCTAGCCAAGAGGGCGCTACGGTGGCACCTGGCCTGCCTGTCCACACCGGCGACGCCGGGCATGGTGGTGACCACCGATGACCCGGAGCTGCGAGTGCTGCGCGGCTCGAACGGCTGGCCACGATCCTCGCGCGGCACCCCCACGTCTGCCTGAGCTGCCCCGACCGGGACGGCTGCAGCCGAGACCAGTGCACATACGGCCATCCCGCCCGAGGCGCGGTGCTGCGACGAGCTCGGGCGCTGCGAGCTGGGCAGGCTGGTGGCCATCGTGGACCGCGGTGGACGCTACCCCGGCGAGCGGTCGGCGCAGTGCGCGAGGCGATCGGCGAAGGGACGCATCCGGCGCGAACCTGGACTGTGCGTGGGCTGCGGCCGGTGCGTGCGGGTCTGTCAGCGTCTCGCCGCGTGCGAGGCAGGTCGCTGCACCTGGTCGATGAGCGACGGGCGTCTGCGGGCGCAGCCGAAGCAGGAGACGCTGCGAGCTCGGGCTGCACCTTCTGCGGGCAGTGCGTGCTGGTCTGCCCCACCGGCGCCCTGACCGCGCCCGGGCGAGCGGGCGCGCGGTGGTTGGCGGCCGCCGGCAGCGAGTCGGACCTGGCAGACACCGGTGCTACCCGCCGATGAACGGCGGACTGTGGAGCGCAGACGGAACTGGAGCGCTGTGCCCCGGCGGCCGGGCGTGTTCCTGCTGGTGGACGCGACGGGCAGGGTGCTCCGCATCGGAGGCGTGGCCGACCTGCGGCAGGGTGTCGCTCGGGCCCTGGCCGAGCCGGCCTGCGCCGATGCGCTGCCTGTTTCCGCTTCGAGGTCGGCGCCGCTTTACACGCAGCGTGAGAGCGAGTTGCTGGCCCGGTACGCCCAGCGAGCACGGGCACCTTCCCGCCGGCAACGACCTGGGCGACGACTTGTTCGCCGACGATCTGTCGACTGACGACCTCTGCGACGACGACCTCTAGGCGAGCGAAGCCTCGCGCTCGCGATGGCCCGCCACGAGACCCGCGGACCCCGCGATCCGCCCCGATACTCATGGTGGGCGTGCTCTCCGACACCCACGGGCACCTCTATCCCGGGTGGTCCAGCTGCTCCGGGGTGTCGACCACATCATCCACGCGGGCGATATGGGCTTCCCCGCAGGTGCTGGCCGCCCTGCGGGCGATCGCCCCGGTCACGGCGGTGCGCGGCAACTGCGACCTCGAGGCCTGGGCAGCGAGCCTGCCGGTGCAAGCCGAGGTGGAGCTCGGCGGGGTGCGCATCCTGGTCGGCCACATCGCGGCCGGCTGCGCGAGACGCTGGCGCGTGAGCGCAGACGCCCTGGTCGTCCGGGTCGTGTCCGGCCACACCAGTGGCCGCCGTGGAGAGCGCGGAGGCGACGCTGTGTCCTCAATCCCGGTTCGGCGGGGCCGCGGCGGTTCGGCCGGCCGCGGACTATCGCCCGGCTCGAGATCCGCATGCCGGCCGCTGACGGACCCGAGAGCACTGCGTGCCACCGCGGAGATCGTCGCGGCCGAGGAGTAACGCTCGACCCGCGCAGGCGGAGCCCGCGCTGGCGCACCGGCTGGGCGTCGAGCTGTCGGCCGTACTCGGCGGCCCTCCGGCGGGCCTGCCTACAGGCTCTTGGCCACGTGGCTGGTCAGTTCGCCCAGCCGGTGGGTGTAGCTGCCCATCTCGTTGTCGTACCAGCCGAACACCTTGACGTGCGTCAGGGGGATCCGGTGCGTCGCACGCCCGGCTGAGGCTGCAGGTCGACGAAGCCGGTGCGGGTGTGGGTCTCGACCGCCTCGATGACCACTGCCGCGTCCTCGCCCAACATGTCGGCGGAGACGTTCTGCTCTTCGCTGTACTTGAGCAGACCACTGGCCTCGCCCTCGGAGGCCTCCCGGTAGATGGCGTTGATGGCCTCGCGGTCTACGTACACCGTGCCGTCGGGCAGCTCTCGGTCTGGAAGGTGACGTTGAGGATGATGAGGCTGGCGCTGGCGGTGGGGATACGCACCGAGTCGGCCATGAAGCCGATGCGGGCGATCTCGGGCATGACCTGCTCCAGCGCCTTGGCGGCGTTGGTGGAGGTGAGGACGATGTTGTTCATGGCCGCCCGGGTCTTGCGCAGGTCGTTGGCGTCCGGACCCCGGGACCGCGTCGAGGACCGGCTGGCTGTTGGTGACGGCGTGGACGGTGCTCATGCCGGCGGTGATCATGCTCCGGGTGAGGTCGCGGACCAGGAGCGGCCGCATCATGTGGGCCAGAGCGGTCGTGGTGCAGGAGGCCGCCGAGACCAGCTTGTGCTTGCCCGGGTCGTAGTCGAGGTGGTTGATGCCGTAGATCAGGATGGCCGAGTCATCGGGCAGCGGGACTCCCTTCAGCTTGCTCTTGAACGGGGAGCTCTGCACCACCGCGCGCGCTCCGGCGGCCAGGTGGCCCCGGAGCGAGCCCTTGGGGTCGTCGGCGTCGGCGTGCGGGTCGTGGAACTTGCCGGTGCAGTCCACCACCAAGCTCACCCCGTTCTCCCGCCAGGGGATGTCCTTGGGATTGCGGGCCTCCCGCAGAATCACGATCTCCTTGCCGTGGGCTCTGATGAGCCCCTGCTGCCTCGTCGACCACCTGTGATGTCGGGCTTGCCCTTGTGGCCGCCGAGATAGCGGTGCAGAGGACCGTAGGTGCTGTCCTTGCCGAGGTACTCGACGACGGACTGCAGCGAGGTCCCCACGGGCCGGCCCACGTTGACCACGAAGCGGTCGAAGTCGTCGTGAGCCAGGTGGTACCAGAGGGTCAGCTTGCCGATGCGACCCAAGCCCGTTGATCCCCAGCGTCCGCGGAGCACTCATCACGAGTCCTCCTGTCTTTGGCTTACGACTCCGCCCGACGCTCCAGCGGTGCTGGTCGTTCGGCGCCGGACGTGGATCGTCTATCTGCCAGGGACGTAGCTTCGCGCCTCAATCCAGCGTTCACTCGAGGCTGCTGCTTCGCGGGCAAGGCGGGACGCGCCCCAGGAAGATGTTACCCGTTCGGCCGTCTATGGAGAGCCAGTCGCCTGCGTCTTCAGTTCCATCGCCGGCCAGGCGGGCGACACCCTGGTGCTCGATCACCTCCAGCGCCCGGCAGTCGACCACCGCGGTCTTGCCCAGGCGCTTGGCCGTGACGGCAGCATGAGAGGTAGCCCCTCCGCGGGCCGTCAGCAGACCCGCGACCCGGGTGATCATGGCGATGTCCTCGGGCACGGTATCCGGGCGCAGCAGCAGGATGGGTCTCCGGGCGCTCTTGGCGATCAGCTTGTCGATCTGGTCGCAGTTGATGGCCACCCGTCCCGAGTACGCGCCGCCCGCCACGCCCATGCCCACGGCGAGGGAGGGCCGAAACAGCGGCGAAGAGGTGTCGAAGTAGGGGCGTCCTCGCGTCTGCTCGTGCACCATGGCCCGCTTCTGCAGGATGTAGAGGTCCTTCGCCCGACGCCGACTCGAACGTGAACTCGATCTCCTGCGGGTCGTGCTCGCTGCAGGCCCACCAGGTCGCTGGCGACGTCGAGCAGGGCCTGGTAGACCTCGGGGTAGTCCTTCTCCAGAGAATGCTCGATGCCCTCGGTAGGTGGGGCTGCCCAACCGCTGGGCCTCGGAGATCGGCCAGGGGAAGACCAGGCCGCCCACCAGGTCCTCGCCCTGGCTGCGGGCGGTGAAGTCGCCGAACAGCCGCACCTGGCTGCTGTACGGCTCCAGCGGGTTGCGCGTGAAGGTGACCCCCGAACCCGACTCCCGGCTCAGGTTGCCGAAGACCATCCGCTGCACCACCACGGCCGTGCCCCACTCCGCCGCCAACCCGATGTACTGTCGGTACAGCTTGGCCTCGGGCGAGTCCCAGGAGCTGAGCACCTTGCGGATGCAGGCCAACGACCTGGCGGAAGGGGTCGTCCGTGAAGCGCACCCCCAGTTCCCGGCCGCGTGCCTTGTAGTCCAAGGCCATCTCGCGCATGTGCTCGGGCAGG